>NZ_NHSQ01000143.1 GCF_016653465.1 Thiocystis minor
AAGGCGACCCGCGCCGAGCCGGCGCAGCTGGCGATCATCCAGGCGCTGGGCAGCGATCCCAGCCCGGGAGGGATACAGAAAATGATTGTCTGAATCGTCCGGTTTCACAAAATTTCACGAATGTAGTGCCACTGAGCGATTTTTTCCGCTGTAAGCGGATGATCTTAAAAGAGAAATAATCTGAGGCGTTAAACTTGGGCTAACCGTTCCATTCCCGGAACGCGATTCCTGTCAGGTTCCGGGCAAGGCCGTGGCCGGCCTAATGGCCGGTGCGGCGGGCGGAGTGGGACTGATCAGTACCGAGCTGCTGCTGGCAACACCCCTGTTACGGGTGGCGGCGCTCGCGTTCCTGGTGAGCGTCAGTGGGGTGCTCTATGTGGCGACGGTACGGGGATGGGTGGACGGGATCTGCCGGAGACGCCAGGCATCTCCCGCCCGCGCGTGGCTGGCGACCGCGATCATGGCGCTCCTCGCGGCGGTGGCTGCCGGCAGCGTCTGGATGATCAATGGCCCCCTGCTGACCCTGGGGGATCCATTGTGGCAAGCCGCCAGCGTGGCGATGTATCACGCCATGCCACAGACCATTCTGGGCGGATTGATCGGGGGCGGTCTTGCGGGCATGCTGCTCGAAATCTTCCGGTTTTCCTGGGTCAATGATCTCTGAGCGTCGGTCTGACGGAAAGGACCGCACGTCGCCACGTTCCCCGAGGCGATGACACCACATCGTATCGAGATTCGATGCCACACATGCGGGCCGCGCAATGGAGCACGGGGCGGTTGAAACGGAGCGAGCGAAAGCGGCGTAAGGACACACCGCATTCTCATGTTGAAGTGAAGAAGGCCGGGCACTCGCCCGGCCTTTTGTCTTTGGGGTAGAGTGTACTTTCAGGCGCTGCACCTGATACCACCACTCAGTACAGCAACTTCCGTCCTGGCGAATCCTGAACCAGACGAGGTGCGTGTCATGACAATGTCATGCGCTATACTGTCCCTCAGTTGAAAGGAGGCGTCGATGTCCATCCGTCAGAACCGCACGACAAAACTGGATCTCCGGTTATCGCCCGAAGCGAAAGCGCGACTCAGTGCCGCCGCCCAGGAGCGACACCAATCGGTGAGTCAATTTGTGCTGACCAGCGCCCTGGTTCAAGCCGATGAAACCTTGGCCGAACGGCAACGGTTTTCCCTCGACGCGGAACATTGGACCGCCTTCATGGCCGCCCTGGACGCGCCACCGCGCCCGTTGCCGCGTCTTGAACGTCTCTTCCGCGAACCAACACCCTTCGATCCACCCGCACCGGAATGACCCAGGGATTTCGCATTGAGAAGCTGCGACGGGATCACCCGATCGATGGCTTCACCTGCGGGCGGGAGGAACTGGATCGCTTCCTGATTCGCTATGCCCTCACGAACCAACAAGCCGATGCCTCGCAGACCTATGTCGGCCTCCACGATGAGGCGGTGATCGGTTTCTACAGCCTGGTCGTGGGCGAGGTGGCCTATGCCGAGGCGCCGGAACGACTCATCAAGGGACTGGCACGTCATCCCGTGCCCATCATGCTGCTGGCACGCTTGGCCGTGAGCATGGCCTGGCAGGGCCGGGGGATCGGGGCAGGTCTACTCAAGGACGCCATGCGCCGAACCCTCCAAGCCGCTGACATCGGTGGTCTCCGCGCCTTTGCCGTGCATGCCAAGGACGACACCGCACAGCGCTTCTATGAGCACTTCGGATTTGTGCCATCACCGACGGACTCGCTCCATCTCTTTTTGCTGGTCAAAGACCTGCGCCCTTTGGTGCTCCCGTGACGATTCAGCATCCGCAAGGGCCGTCTCAACCCACTATCTGTCCGAGGAGTTGTGACCATGCTTCGCACGATCCTAATCACGTTAAGCCTCTCCCTGTTCGCCGCTGGCGTCTGGTCCGACGCTACCCTGCCCACCCAGGATCTGGACGGTACCCAGGACCACCCGCTACTGAAGCGCTACGAGGGGTCGTTCATCGTCGCCCATGATGGTCAAGCCTTCGATGAATTCGCCTTGCCAACAGGACCGCTCAAGGAAGACGCGGACAAAGAACGGCGCGATCAGCATAACAACCATTGGTTTGCACCGGAGCAGCGTCTGGAGCTGGAAGGACGAACCACCCGTCTGGTCTATGTCGTCCCGGCGGGGCGCTCGTCCCTGGAGGTCGTGCGCAATTACCAGGACGAGGTAGAGGCGCTCGGGGGCAAAATACTGTTCACCTGCAAGGGTGAGGCGTGCGGAGGAGACTCGGGGCGTTCGAGCAGCGGGGGTGGCGGCGAGATGAGCCTCGCCATGGTGTTGTACCCCGAGGAACGGATCAACGACCCCGCCTTTTCCAATGGACATTGCGCGCTGACGGAGCGGATCAAGGACCAGCGCTACCTGGCGGTCGAACTGCCGGCGCAACAGGCCCACGTCTCGGTGCTCGCCTACACCCTGAAGGCGGGTTCCTCTTGCGAAGCGCTGGACGGGCGCACCGTCGCCGTGGTGGATATCGTCGAGTCCCAGGGTCGCGAGCAGAAAATGGTCGAGGTGGACGCGGCAGAGATGGCGCGCGCCATCGCCACCACCGGGCGCATTGCCCTCTACGGCATCCTGTTCGATTTCGACCAAGCCACGGTGAAAGCGGCGTCGGCGCCGGCCCTGACGGAAATTGCCGCGCTGCTGCAATCCAACCCGGACCTCAAGCTCCTGGTAGTCGGGCATACGGACATGGCTGGCAGCTTCGATTATAACCGGACCCTCTCCCAGCGGCGCGCCGAAGCGGTCGTCACGCAGGGCGAGCGCGCTTAAATCCTCAGCCGAACACCACCTTGGCGCGATAGTCATCGTTCCACGCGGCCTTGCGGCGCTTCTTGGCCAAGCTGATCGCCGACCCCTCCTGTTCGAACAGGTTCATGCT
>NZ_NHSQ01000144.1 GCF_016653465.1 Thiocystis minor
GACGGGGTCGGGGCGAGAGCGTCCGAAAAAAGGCCCCGATAGCGGGCCAGACGCGGGTTTTTCGCCGGTGGGGCGTCGCGTCTGACCCAAACCCAAGGGCGGCGCGCGAAGGGCCGAAAACCGGGCGTCTGGGCGCGAAACCGGGGTACCACGGGGTGCATGGAGGGGGGCGGGCCGCCGTGGCGGTGGACGTGACGGAGGAAAGGAGACCGGTCGCGGTGGCGCCCCATCGAGTGGTCACGTCCAACGCCACGCCGGGCCGTCCCATCACAGGGGATTGAACATGGCGTGGTCATCGTGAGAACACCCGTGGAGGCGTTCAGCCCCTTGGCCGTTGAGGAAGGCCAAACCTGGCAGGCCAGCTTGGTTCCCACGGGGAGCGATGGGGAACGGCAAGGAAAGCTTGGGGAAACGGCACCGTTGATTCCACGGGGGTGTTGAAAACGGCAACGTGATTAGGAAGAGCCACAAGATTGGACGTTTTCAACATCGGAGGAGCGGCTGAACGTCAGGGGGCGTACCCTGCCCAAGGGCCGACTGGAAGCGCGATTGGACAGCGTGAACCGTCATTCCCTTGACCTGGAGCGAGACCCCTCGTTGACCGGTGATGGAGGTTAACCGCTTGCGTCATCACCACATTCAAAAATTTATTGAATTAAAATTGATTTTTTATTTGATTTATTTTTTTATTTGATGCTCAGGCAAACGAATGGAAGCGATTCATTGAAGCGTCAGGCCGTACATGCCACGGAAGGTATCATTTTGACGATCCATTCAGAATGGCTCTAGTTCAATCCGTCAGGAAACCATCGCGCAACGCGTGAGTGTGACCGTGAGCGTTGAAAACGGCAAATTAATTAGGAAGAGCAGCAACGCTGGACGTTTTCAACGTTGGCGTGTCGGATGGAATGCTGGCAGAGAAAAAGCCAGTTGGTGGGCGTGATCGATTCATTGAAAAATTGAAATTCAAATCGAAGTAAAATTCACTCTATTTTTATTCAGATCATTAACGCAATTTCAATTTTGAATCGGAATGTCTTGTATCTTATTTTTTAATTCATTGAATTTGCAGTCGTGAAACTAAATTTCAATATAAATTAAAATATTTATTGATTTTTCATTGAATGACAGTGATTCGCTGACGGCTTCATGACGTGGCAGTTGGTCATGCATGGTCACAGTTGCGCTTGTCCCTTCATGACCAGGGTCTTCAGGGTTGTCAGGGTGTTCAGGGTTCCTCCAACCTGGGTAGCGCACCTAAAACAGCGCACTGTTGTGCACCCCTTCCCAACGGCTAGAGAGAACGAACCACCCCCAAAAAAACGTGCAGGAGAGGCCAAGATTGGCCATCTTTCAGGGCGCAAGGTGTCACCCTCACCCGTGGGCGGTCAAACTGGGAGGTCTGCCATCGGACCGGCACCGGGGTATGTTGAGAGCGACCGCATTGGCTCCGGTCCGCATCCGGTCCAACACGCATTGAGAACACCGTCTGCACTCACGCATGACTCCGGTCTGAATACGCTGTAACCCGTTGTTTTACCGACTCCGGTCCATCGCTCCGGTCCAGCGTTTCCGGTCGCGCTCCGGTCGATTGAGACCGGTGACGGAACCGAGTGCAACCGTGGCACGTTGAGTAGAAACCTTTCAAAACAGGTACTTACACACCAATTTCCCCGGTCCGAGGACGCCTGACCAGCGCCCTAAATATCAGTCCAACTCACTGAAAAATATTATTTTTTAAAGATTTTCCAAGCTGTTCGCTGGGCTGAAAATCCTCGTGTCGGTGGTTCGATTCCGCCCCTGGGCACCAATTAAAATAGCCGGTTACGTCGCAAGACAAACCGGCTTTTTTTGTCGGGTTCTTTTAGGGTTCAATCAGCCGCAAGATTTGCGATCCAGACCCACAAAAAACCCGCCAGGGCGGCGGGTGTGTCGGTCGAGCGGCAGACTGTACCTTTTTCTATCGTCGCATGGACTCGGGTTCTACCGGGAGCAGAATGTCGGCCTGCCGCCACAGTCCTAAGGTTTTCCAGCATCGCATGAATTCGGGTTCTGCTTTGGTCGTCCTCCCTTCCTGCCATTGATGCGTGACTGCTCCCGGCCCTCGGGCGTCACGGGTCCGGTACTCAACCCGCCGTGATATTTGCATCGGCCGTTCGAGTAAATCGCCGTCTGCTTGCAGGACGTGCCTTTGCGAGTCTGGGCACCACACGCCAGGTTCAGCAGGTCACGCGGCCAAACGGGCAGATACCGGGTGATCTGTCCTTCATCGACGCCCGCCGCCTTGAGGCGTGCCCACTGCCGATCCCGCGACCGATTGAAGGCCACCAGTCGGCGCCGACGAACGGCATCCGGGTCATCCATTGAAATAAGCTATCGATTCGCGATAAATCATTGTCTTTACCAATGTCTTTCCGCTTCGCGCGCGCGATGCGTCGAAATGCGTCACTTCATCGCCGCCGTGACGGCGCCCGCATGAACAACGGTCTCGCCGGTGATCTCGAAGTATCCGCGCACCAGCCGCAGGCCATCGGCCGCCAGATGAATCGGATCTTCGCCATCGATAGGCTTGCCCGTCAGCAGTGACTCGATGACGGCCGCTCGGCCGCTGGCACCACGTCGCGCCACCATCCGATCCAGCCGCTCAACGGTCGCCGGGTCAAGTCGGACCTGGACGTTGCAGCAATTCTCATTTTGGCCCAGGCGCGCTAGAGTCCCCGGCTACCCCTGATGGGAATCCTTGTCTTGAGCATCCACTTTGGCCCCAATGTTCTGAGTTTGGCTGACATCACGCGGGAAATCCGCCGTACCTTTGAGCTGTTCACCGATGCGCGTCGGGGCAACAATACGCGCTACACCCTGGTGGATGCTGGACTGAGTGCCTTCTCGGTCTTCTTCATGCAGAGCCCGTCGTTTTTGGAGTATCAGCGCAGCCTTGAGCAAGCGCATGGGCGCAACAACGCTCAGACCCTCTTCGGGGTCCACGCCATCCCCTCGGACAATCACATCCGCACCCTCCTGGATGCCACCGAGCCGGCCCAGTTGCAGCCGTTGTTTACCTGGCTGTTCGAGGCGCTGAACCAAGCGGGTGTCCTGGACACCTATCGCTGCTCGGTGAATCAGTCGTTGCTGGTGGCCTTGGACGGCACCGAGTATTTTTCCTCCAAGGCGATCCATTGCCCGCACTGTTCGACCCGTGAGCACGCCAATGGCGAAGTGCGCTATGTTCATGGCGCGCTGACCCCGGTGCTGGTGAAGCCCGGATTGGACAAGGTGATCGCGCTCGCCCCGGAATTCATCCGTCCGCAGGATGGTTCGCACAAGCAGGACTGTGAGCTCAACGCCGCCAAACGCTGGCTGGCGGCGAACGCCGCCCGGTTGAGCCCGCTGAACGTCACCGTGCTAGGCGACGACCTCTTCTGCCATGAGCCGTTTTGTCGCGACCTGTTGGGTCGGGACCTGAATTTCATCCTGGTCTGCAAACCCAGCTCCCATGCCACTGTCGAGGACTGGCTCGCTTTCCTCCAGCGCGACGGCGGGATGCGCACCCTGGTGCGCTCGCGCTGGAACGGACGACACCGCGAGACCGACACCTATCGCTACGCCTGCGACATTCCCCTGCGCGATGGCCAGGACGCGCTCCTGGTGAACTGGTGCGAGCTCACCACCTCCGATGCGCAGGGCAAGATCCTCTATCGCAACAGTTTCGCCACCTCCCTGGAGCTGACCGATCAGTCGGTGGCGCCGATCGTCGCGGCTGGGCGTAGCCGCTGGAAGATCGAAAACGAAAACAACAACGTGCTGAAGACCAAGGGCTATCACTTCGAGCACAACTATGGGCATGGCCAGCAGCATCTCTCCTCGGTGTTGGCCAGCCTCATCATCCTGGCCTTCCTGGTCCACACGATCCTGGAGTACATGGACGACCAGTATCAGCTCCTGCGCCAGAAGCTGCCGTCCCGACAACGTCTGTTCAGCGATATCCGAACCCTCACCAGCTATCTCTGCTTCGAGACCTGGGGTGACTTGATAACGTTCATGCTCGCCAGCTTCGAGCCGCCAACCCCGAAGCCTAAAACCGGCTGAAAATGCCAAAATGAGAATTACTGTGGACGTTGACCTTGGTGTCTGCCGCCCGGTAAGCCTGCATTTGTGCTGCTGTCGCCATTTTCGAAAACTCCTACATGCTGCTATTCATCGACGCCGCCCAAAGTGTCGCCGATCCTTAGGCGATCCTTGGGTAATCGTCGCCGAGTCCATCACGCGCCCGCGCATATAACGCGCATAAACCCCCTCAAAGCCAGTGCGTCGGGATTCCATACATCCGCCCGATTTCGATCAGTCGGCGCCGCTGGGCCTTCTTTCGCCGAGTCTCCCAGCCCTTCAGTGATCGCGCGCGCCGGGTCTCGGCATGTAGAGACGAGTTGATAACCGCACTGGCCTTCTGAAGATTCGCCCGCGCAGTCTCCTTGCCCTCGGTTGTCGTGGGTCCGGTGCTCGCGCCGCCGTGGAATTTGCACCGTCCGCCCTTCTTGAGCGGTTTGCACTGACAGGGCGTGCCGCGCCGGGTCTTGGCGCCGCAGACCGGCGTGAATTTGCGCTTTCGGCTGGGTCGTGAATTGCTGGGGGCTTCTGTCACGTCGACTTTCTCCCAACCGCCTTTTCTAACTGCTGATGCCGTTTGTCCAGCCAGGCCACTATCCCAGTCGTCGCCTTCACCAATTCCGCGTCATGCTTCCAGACCAGCCGGTAATATTCACGCCAGCGCATTCCCTCCGGTTTGCCGCCGTCCTTGTCCAGGGCGTTGACAGACCATCCGAGCCGCCGGCGGATGACATGCATCCGCGACATAGCCCGATCTGCCGCGTTTTGCCGGGTGCTGGGGTAATTCAGTTCACCGCAGGTCCGACACAGAAAACCGTGCCCGGTCAGGTAGAGGATGGCGCACCGTCCCCAGCAGAACGGGCAATGGAACCAGGGCCGGTAGCCGCCGAGATTGCAGGCGGTCTGCTCGATGTCGAGGGTTTCTCGCCGCGCTTGCCACTCACCACCGTCAACCTGTCGGTTGTAATCCAGCACCAGAGTTGTTTCAGTGGTGCGTAGTCTGACCGATCCATAAGGCTTGCCGTCCAAGTTCCATGACCACGTCGTGAACGCCCCTGGGTTCAGCAAACCCTGTCGCGCAAACTGGCGAATGTCGAGTTGCCGCAGACGTGTGGTCGTGCCCTTGCGCCGGATCTGATACTCCCCTGAACCCAGTCCGCCCATGCTGCGCATCTCGCTGGTTTTGCCTAAATCATTTGGAAAAATTATGTTTTTCGGCCTCCACAATACTCGCTATGATTCTACAACTTTGAAATGGACTTATAACGAAAACAACAAGATGAAATTCCCAGAGGACTGGCAGAACTGCCCACCCGATGACGCGGAACCCGCCAATGGCGTGTATTTCCGGGTGGGTCGCCATCATCCCCCGACGGCCGATGACTTTAAATCGCAAGCCGAACTGAAACGGGCACCAACAGCGGAGCCTGTTTGCGAGTGGGCCTATCCATGCTCCGCGACCTATCAGACGCAAAGCATCTGACTCGGCTGTTTCCTCGCCTTGGATCGATCGTTTACAGGGGCGAACTTGATGACTCTCTTGGTCAGTCAAAGCTGACTAGCAGCCACACGTCACCCTCCCATACAACCTGGTGGGCTTACTCCGATGTCGACCGGGTGGCGCCCTTCTCGGTGGTAGAGGTTTAACGCCGTGGATTGGGAACTCAACACGAACCCCGTCGATGTGGTCGACGTTGGCAACCTGGTCCCATCGGAAGTGCTCTATGAATTCGATGGTCCCCGCATCTTTTCCGCACAATCCCCCCTCGGCGACCTCCTTTGCTTCTTGGCGGACGACGACGGCGCAGTGCTGCGCTTCATCGCCGCGCCCACGAATCCTGACATCCTCGCCAAACTCAAGGACGGCATCCGCTCCGTGCGCGATGCAATCGATCAACCCTGGGTCTGGTTCGTCGATCTTGGCTACGATGGCCAACCACGGGCGGCATGGCGGGGCACGCTGAGTGACGTACCAGCGGACGCGCTACCGGAGAAGGGTGTCATGCTTTGGCCGCACCTGGAGCCCTTTTTTGCCTTGCGCGCGATCGGCGACGGCCTGAGCGAAGGCCAGGTTCCGATGAGCGTCGTCCGCCAAGTGATCGAAGGCGCCACCACAGCATTGAAGAAGGTCGCGAATGCCGTCTTCGACGATGCCAAGCTATCTGGCCGTAAAGCCAAGACGATTCGCCAGTTCTACGACCTCCCCACCCTGGGTTTCGCCTACAACAGCTTTGAAGCGGCTTTCCGCTTACCAGAGGGACAGCAGGCACCCTTAACGGGCATGGTGGATGAGACCGCCACAGCCTTGGGCGAAATCGCGCAGAAGTTGGAACAGGCGCTGAATTGGGCCATTGAGATCAGCCCCGATGAAATGGTAGACGCGCTGCCAATCGAGTTACTCGAAGCCTTGGAAAAGCTCGTGCCACCCAAATCCGGCCTGGTGAAGTGCATTGAGGTACGCGGCCGGATGTTTCCCAATGCCGGTGTGCCTTATCGTCTGACGCGGGACGCCTCGACCAGGGTGCGTCAAGCCTTGCGCGAGGTACGCGCGTCGCAAGAGACGATCACAACCGTCAGCGGCTTAGTGCGCGAATTCGACAAGGATAATTTTTCTTTTACGCTTCGGGAAACAGATGATGGCAAAGATCACTTATGCCGATTTCCATCTGAATTCTATGACGAATTGTATGAAGCCTTTGACCGTGACGAACGAGTGACGGTTGGGGGGCGAGAGGCGTTAAAGACTGGCGAAATTGATGTATCGCTAGCCTCGCGCAAATAGGTGTTTATGCGCGACCTGTAATTCTAATAAAATCAACAATATAATGATTGCAGTCGTGCGGTGAAGCAGCTATTAGGCGTCCAACGCAGCAGGTAAAGCGTCTTGCACCAATCCCCTAGCAAGATCGTAAGGCTCGCGATAAACCGCTCCAGACAGTATCGAAAACTGCGAAAGCAGAATCTCAAAAGGCTCTTCGTGCATTTTATATTCCATCGACTCTGATCCCCTGCCAAGATAGGTCGGGAAAACACGATCCAAGCGAATGATAGACGACGGCTTGTCGGGTGAATTGCGATCAGGTAAACAGAAGAAATGTAAGTATTGTAAAGCTCGAATCCTAGCGACAAGTACCGGGCCAAAGGTTCCTGGCTTCATAGCTGTCGCTGTACTATACAACGGTGCAACCAGATAGCAGGGTTTCTCCAGATGTTTGGCCATTCGCTGCTGGTGTCCTTCTGGCAGTCCTTGAATATTCTCAGATGCCATTACGGAAATAATAACAGCAGGACGTCTCTTGGCTTTGGCGATAATCAGCTCTTCAGTTTCGCCTAGGGAAAGGCTCTTTATTGGTAAGCGATCTCGTTTTTTAAAGTGAGTCTTGGCAATATCGCAAATTGTAAAACTGGAAACCTCATGTTCCGAAGGTGATGCTCGCGCAACATCAAGAATACGGGGAACTTCGTTTACTTCGGGCGTCGGAACCCAATATAGGTGACCGGGAGCGGGTTTCTCACTTTGCGCAACATTTTCATAGAAGCTTTCGAATACCTGCAAGATTCCCATTTATACGCGACTCCCAGCGTTACACCTTCAATTTCGCGTGGCCCGTTAGCCCAATCTCTAGCGGCTCGCCCTCCAGCAGGCTGAGCCCCGAAAAATACACTTCATCAAACTCGCCTTGAACAACGCTGTTTTGAACTTTTCTTGCTTTAATCATTTCGCACAGTTTAGTGCGCGTTTGTTTTATGGCCTTTGTTCGTAATTTTTTCATCTCAATTGTCTTGAGATCTTGAATCGATACTTTTATGCAATCCGAGAAATCAAGCGAATCACCAGGCCGTGCTTCAAGCATGGGTGCTGTCCGAAAATAGACATGATCAAGCAAAGCGGAAAGGTCTTTTCCATAACGCCGCATATCGGCATGCATCCGCCGTTGCACTACTCCTGATACTCCAAGCCCTGTCAAATCATCAACCCTTTGATACTCACCTAAATCGATTAGCGCAAACTCCTTGTCTCCAGCCTGAGTTTCACGGACATCCACAACGATCTTTCTGAGGCTGGCTAGTTCATCGATCGCTTGCGCGACTTCAATCGAAAAAGGACCAAAATGAAGAAACTTCCATGCGACGCCTGATATGCGACACCCCGCGTTTTCTTCCGCTGTATAGACATCCAACAGGTAAAGAAACTTGACAAGCGTCGTTTTCAGCATCGGCGCGACGCTTTGGCTACGGGCCTCCTGAAGTAACGCTAAAACAAGTGATAAAGTATTCATGGCTGATCTTTTGTGATCGAGACGATAACCTCAAATTTCCAGCATTACCTTTCGCTGCACCCATACCGGAATCAACTTCCACGCATCCCGCATCTGCCCATGCAGTGCGTCAGTACTCGGCTCGAATTGGCGCAGATAGGCCCAGAATCGCTGGGAGTGATTATGCTCCAGAGTATGGCAAAGCTCATGGATGATGACATATCGAACCTGTTCCCGTGGCAGAAACAGCAGCTTGCAATTCAGGCTCACCCGGCCCTGTCGGGTGCAGCTTCCCCAACGGGTGCGCTGGTTCTTGACCGACAAATCGGTGTAGCGCAGTCCTGTCTGTTGCGCGATGTTGGCGATCCACGGCTCGAACGCTTCCCGAGCGTGCCGCGCCAACCAGCGGCGCAGTGCCGCCTGGCATGCCTCCGGATCTTCGATCCCGCCCATGACCAGGATTCGCCCTGATTGGTCAGTCCGCGCCCCGACGGTGCGCGCGCGGGTCTTCCGATACTCGACTCGCCAGGTCTCGGCGAGGGCCGGCAGGTCGAACGCCTGGGGACGAACCGGTGGGGCCTCCTGGATGAGATGACGCACAGTGTCGAATTGGCTCAATCGCTCGCCGATCCAGTCCGCCCGGCTCTTCACCAGTTCCATCACACGCCCGGTCTCCGCCCCCTTGGGCGCAATGACCACCAGCCCATCGCGGGCACTGATCTTCAGACGCAGATTCTTGGCCCTGGCCGAGGGGCGGATCTCGTAATCGAGCCGCCGACCATCGGGCAGGTCGATAGAAGCGGTTTGGCTCATTCGGTGCTCTGACGGCCCGGTTTGTAGTGCTTGCGCTTGAGCAATTGCACCAGTGTCCCGATGAATCCCATCGCATCACCCGCCAATAGCCCCAGCGTGGAAAAGCGTTGCGCGATCAAGAGCAGCAACGCCTTGGACAGTTCCGGATCCACCGCGCTGGTGTTCCACCAGCCAGCGAAACAATGCTGGTCCGCCACACCAAGCACGGCGGCGGCCACCTCGGCGGCCTGGGTGTCGGTGAGTGCTGCATTGCGGGTCTTGATCTTGAGCGCTAACTGTTGGGCGATCGGTCGATTGGCCTCGTCCACCGCAGCCCGCACCGCCTCGGTGAGTCTCTCCAGTTCCTCGATCAGGGCGATCCCGGCCAGGGTACCCGCGCGTTTCTGGTCGATCAGGCGTTGCAATGCCTCCGACAGCGGCCGGAACTGTTCGTCCTGATCCATCCGGATGCGCAACTCCGCGCTCAGAATGGCCTCGATCTCCAGCGCCTTGGCGTCCGGTTTCTGATCCTTCAGCTTGGTCAGGAAATGCTCGTCCAGCACATAGGTGGGGAATTCCTTTTCCAGTTCCTCGACGTCGATATGCTGGCGAATCAGTTCGCGGGTACGGGCGGCATCCTCTTCCGTTGCTTCCAGGGCTGCGTCGGGATAGAACTTCTTGCGGTAGAGCAGATAGAGCTTGGTCAACCAGGCGTAGGGGCGCACGTAGTCTCGTAACTGCTCGTCCGGTTGCAGCGCCTCATAGAGCACGCGCAGGTTGCGATAACCGGTGTCGAATTGCTTTTCCGCCCCTTCCTCGTCGCGCAGGATCTTCATGGCGGCGATAAAGGCCCCATGGGAGCCGTCGCGCGGCACCGTTGCCTCGGGGAAGATCGCCCACAAGGCATCGAACGCATGGCGGAAGTGCTCGCGGATGCGCTCGAAGGGAAAGGCGATGTCGCCCAGTTCCTCGGGGCGGTAATTCAGCGCCTCGTTCAAGTGATCGAAGATGCCGTAGTAGTCGATGACCAGGCCGTGCCCCTTCAGCTCGTTGTAGGGTCGATTCACCCGAGCGATGGTTTGCAGCAGACCGTGGTCGCGCAGGTTCTTGTCGAGATACAGGGCCTGAAGAATCGGCGCGTCGAAGCCGGTCAGCAGCATGTCGCACACCACCAGCAGTTCCACCTGGCGATCGGCTTTGTCCTGATGCTCCGGCCGCTCGGATTGGGCCGGGATCAGGAATTCGTTCAGCAGTCGCTTACGCTTCGCCTCGCCCAGATAGAGCGCCTTGATCGCGTCCGGATCCTTCTCAGGTTGCTCGGAGATGACGGCCATGACCGCCTCGTCTCCCAGTCGCGCCCGCAGGGCCTCGGTATAGAGCCTGACGGTTTCCTTGTCCTTGCAGGCCAGCATCGCCTTGAAGCCGTTGGGCCGGACATGCGCGTTGAAGTGCTCCACCGCATCGTCGGCGATCTGTGCGATGCGTTTGGGCAGTTTCAGCAGCACGTCCAGGGTCGAGGAGCCGCTGACCAGTTTGTTCTGCTCGGCCTCGTCCAGATGGCCGAATTCGCGCTTGAAGGCGGCATCCAGCCTGGCCCCGTAGAGCTGCCAGTCGGTCTTGCGCGGCTGCCAGTGGATCGGCTTGACCACACCGTCGCGCAGGGCGTTGGTCACTGTGTAGGGACGGCCCATGTAACGCTCGATGGCGCCGTCGTCCTTGATCCGGCCCCAGGCCAGCGGGGTATTGTGGTCGTCCTTCTCGATCGGGGTGCCGGTAAAACCGAACAGCGACGCCCCTTCGACCGCCGCGCGCATGTAGGTGCCCAGCTCGCGCTCCTGAGTCCGGTGCGCCTCGTCGGCCATGACGATGACGTTCTTGCGCGCCTTGGTAATCCGCTTGGGCATGCCCTCGAACAGATGCACGGTGGTCAGGATCACCCCGCGATAGTCGCCCGCCAGCTTCGCCTCCAGATCCTTCTTGCTGGCGGCGACATGCACATTCTCGGTGCCGGTGGCCATCAGCTCACGGTCCATCTGGCTGCCGAGCTGCTCGCGGTCCACCAGCAGGATCACGGTCGGCTGGCCGAGCGTCTTGTCTTCCCACAGGCAGCGGGCGGCGAAGATCATGGTCAGGGTCTTGCCGGACCCTTGGGTGTGCCAGACCAGGCCGCGCCGTTGCTCCGGCGTTAGACTCAAGTCGATGGCGCGGCCGAGGATGTCCCTCACTGCTAGATACTGCTGATAGCGCGCCACGACCTTCTCGGTTTTGCCGTCCTTGGTCACGAAGATGATGAAATGACGGATGAAGTCGAGCAGGTTGTTGCGGTCGAACAAACCGTAGAGCGAGACCTTCATCTCGTCGAATTCGTCGATCGCGTGCGGCCAGGGATCGCGCCATTGCAGCCAGAACTGCAAGCGTCGGCCCGGTATGCCGTACATCATGCGGGTCTCGTTCACGCCGACACCATAGGCGTTGGTGTAGAAGAGTTGGTCGATCTCTTCGGCATACATGCCGAGCTGTTTGGCCCCCTCGCGCCAATCCGGCTGGTGACGGCTGGCGGTCTTGGCCTCGATCACGATGATGGGGATGCCGTTGATGAAGAGCACCAGATCCGGCCGGCGGGGTGAGTTGCCCTCGACCGGAAATTGGTTGGTCACCCACCAGTCGTTCGCGTCCAGATCGTCGAAGTCGATCAGCCGCACGTCCTGGGCCTTTTCGGACGGGTCGAATTGATAGTTGACGCCGTTCTTCAGCCAGGCGAGCCACTGGGCGTTATCACGGCAGGCGCGCAGCCGGGTGATGATGGCCTCCACCCGCGCCTCGTCGGTCAGGATGGTCGGGTTGAGCTGTTTCAGTTTCTCCCGCAGCACGGGCAGCAAGAGCACCTCGCGCGCGTCCGGGCGCAGTTCGGCAAGCTGCTCACGGGAACGATAGGTCCAGCCAAGCGCCGGGGTTTGCAGATGCGCGATGATCTCGCGCTCGACGGTGGTCTCTTCGTTGAAGAGGCGCACGACATCATAGGGCGTCGTGGGCTTTTCGATGCGATGGGGCGCGGTGAATACCGTTTCGGTCATGGCCGGCTCATCCTTGGAAGGGGTCGATGATCTTCAGATTTTCGATGACCTGGCCGTGCTGCAAGTCCTCTGTATAGAGGGTGCGGCAGCCGGCTTCCAGCGCGGCGGCAAGAATCTGGCTGTCCCAGATCGAGAATCCGTAACGATGGCGAATCCGCCAAGCCTGACGCAGCACCCTTTCGTTGAGCGGTTGCAGTCGGACGTAGCCCAGGATGAAGCCGAGATTCTCCTGTATCCAGTCATCGCTTTGCTTGGCTCGCAACATGACACTGTAATACTCGGACGCAACCTGGGCGCTGATCACTCCGTCGGTGAGTGCCTCGACCAATGCCAGCGCACGCGCATGGCGCGGCTCATTGGGCGCGCGCAGATGGGCATAGACCCAGATATTGGTATCGACGAAGCTACCGCCGTGCATTGCGCGCTTCCCGTGTCGGAATTTCGATTGCATCAACATCCGCGATATTGAACTTCGGGCGCTCTCGGGTTGGCTCTTCAGGCTCATCGAGCGGCCATAGGATATATTCGATTCGGCGATGGCGAAGCTCGACGGGAACGGGAATCGCGGCGGGCGCGTCTTCGAGAATCTGGCGGATGGGCTGCATCGTCATTTTCCGGGTTCGCTGTTCTGGATTGCGGTGGTTTTGGTATCGACGAACTCAGCGCCGGGCATTGCGTTCTTCCCAGCAGGGAATCACGATCTCGTCGACCCTGATCACGGCGGGCAGTTTGAGATGGATCTCGCGATTGTGGTCGATCTCGGTTTCGATCTCGATGGCGTGCATGAGGGTCTCCAATCAAGAAACGGGAGAGGGCGGAAGGCGGATCTTGCCGGTGAGGAGGTTTTGCAGGAGGGATTTTTTGATCTGCTGGAGGGCTGATGCTCTCATTTCGGAAGCGGTTACCGCCTCTTTTGCAGCAGCAACGGCACCAACTATTTCATTCTGTTGGTCTGGCAAAGGAAGCAAGATAGGCAGAGACATGATATCTCTGCGTTTGATTTTGACCATGCTGCCACTTGTTCCGCTTGCACGGGACTTAAGCCAGCGCCTCGCATTTGTACTTTGCAAAAGCATTTCGGCGAAGGCAGGGGAGATAAGCGCACGATCGACCCGAACCCGCATCATTAGATCTGGATAATAAGCAATATCAGGGCGACCGGCATAGCGGCCAGACCTGCCGACAAGCTCCGGCGTATTGGAACGGCTTACTAAAATGTCATCCGCTATCAACCTGAACGGCAACAAGCCTTCATCTTCAATCGGAGCGGGCTTAATACCTTCAGGGTTAAATCCATCGTCATTCAATGCATCCAAGGATAGAACCCATGCGCCGGTTGGGTCTTGCGGGCATGTAGGCGAGTAACCATTGCGTATCTTCTCACTGACGAGCGAGGCAAATGTCGTCTGTTGCCAGTGTTCAGCCTTGGGGGGGTGGAGCAATTCCGAGGTCAGCGATCGCTTCAACTCCCGCGCCGCCTCCAGCTCGGCCCTGGCTTTGGCAATAGCGTCGTCGGCCAGCTTCAGCGTCGCGGCAATGCGGCGTTGTTCGTTGATGTCTGATGGAAAACGCAGCGGTAATTTTTTAACCGCTCCCCAACTGTAATTGGCAAGGCCGGTTGTTTGCTGCGAAGTCTTGCTGAACCACTCATGAACGAGGTGAATCCGCATCCAGCTTGCTAAAAATTCAGGGAGTAATTCATTATGGTCTTTCGATGTCATGCCCATCAGGAATGAAGCGAACACCATGGCCTGATCTTTTTCCAGCAAAACCGAATCGCCAATGCGGTCTTGCGATCCATTTGAGCCGACGAATAGAATCCAGCCTTTCGAGACGGCAGCCTTTTCCAGCGCCTCCGGCGAAACATCTCGCAGATAAAGCAAATCGGTTAGATCAAGCCGATCTTGCACATTCGGAATGCGAATAACCGGAACGGCACCATTTTCGGGTCGTTCGATTTCGTTTTCTTTGGTCCAGGTATAGCCGCGCCGAAGCTGTATAGCTTGGGTCAGCGGCTTTTCATTCCAGCCAGGTGGCAATGGGTTGTCGTATAGCAGCTTCATCCTTGCGCAACTCCCACATGGGCAAGTATCCGTTTAAGTTCAGCTCTGGCCGCAGTCGCTAGGGATTCTGCGTCTTTGAGATTCCGAACTGCCTCCTCCAACGCCACCACCTTCTCCGGCTCAAACGTATCCACATACCTCGGCAAATTGAGATTGAATTCGTTCTCTTCGATCTCGGCCCGATCCACCACGGCGAAGTAGCGCCGCGCCTCGTCCGGATCGTTCAGGATTCGGCGCAGATCGGCCTTGGCCTCGGCCAGGTGGGCGATCTCGCGCTCGGCGGCGAGTCGGATCTCCTGCTCGCGGGTGTCTCGCTCTTCCTGGAGTTTCTTCAGCTCCTTCACCGCCCGCGTGACCTGCTTGCCGCGCTCCCGGATGGCGGCGACCAGTTGCTTGCGGGCCTCGTCGAGCGCCTGCTTCGGCTGGACGAGTCGGGCCTTCATGGCGGCCTTCTCGCCGCGCCCGGCGGCGTCGATCCGGGCCTGAATCCGGTCGACCTCGGCCTTGAGTGGCGCGAGCGGGTGGAACCAGGGATGCGCAGGGGCGATGGCGTCGTTGACCGCCTTGACCTTGATGTCCAGAGCGTCGAGCCGGGTCTGCTCGTCCGCCAGCGCGGCCAACGGGGCGAGCACCGGGCCGTAGGCGTCCTCGATGTCGGCCAGACGCTGGTCACGGTGTGACTCGACCTCGCGCGTCAGTTGTGCCGCGTGGCTGTCGAGAAGCTGCTTCGCCGCGTCCAGATCGCCGAAGGCGCGCCAGGGGACCAGGATGCGCATCAGGTCGGAGGGGCGCAGCAGGTTCTGCGGGTTGGCCTTCTGGAAGTGGCGCGAGTTCCAGATCATCAGGGTCTTGCCCTGGCGCTCGGCGGGCTTGTGCCTGTTGAGCAGCAGCAGACAGGCGGGGACGCCGTTGCCATAGAAGAGCTTGGACGGCAGCACCACGATGCACTCGATCAGGTCCGACTCGACGAAGCCGCGCCGGATCAGGTATTCGGCATCGGCCTTCTGGTTCTGGCCGTCTTCTTCCTCGGTCTGCTCGGGCTGACCGCGAAACAGCACGCCCTGGGACATGACCACCATGCCCCGGCCGGCCTCGTTGGTTGCCGGATCCTGGTCCTTGAGCGATTTGGCGATCTGTTGCAGCCAGGCCCAGTCGCCATTGGAAACGGGCGGCATGCCGAAACTCAGGCGCCCGAATTTGTCGCCGGAAGCCACCGTATCATGCCCCCAGTCCTCCAGCGAAAAGGGCGGATTCATGATGACGCGATCGAAGGTCTTGAGACGATTCGTCGCGGTCAGATGGCGCGGGTCGCGCAGGCTGTCACCCTGTTTGTGTTCCCACATCGGCACGCCGTGCAGGATCATGTTGATGCGCGAGATGTTGTAGGTGACGAGGTTGGATTCCTGCCCATGCAGGAAGAGCTGGCGCACGTCGCCGCCATGCTTTTTAACGTAGCGGATGCACTGGAGCAGCAGACCCCCCGAGCCGCTGGACCAGTCGCAGATGCTCATGCCGGGTTTTGGCTCCAGCATCTCGGACATGAGAAAGCCCACCTCGGCGGGGGTGTAGAACTCACCGCTCGACTTGCCCGCCCGGCTGGCGAAATTGCGGATCAGATACTCGTAGGCGTTGCCGAACAGGTCATCGGAGACATGGGCGCGGTCGAAGGTCTGGCTGCCGATCTGGTTGATGAGGTTGACCAGCTTGTCGCGCGGCAGCTCGTCCTGCCGGTTGAAATCGATCTTGCCGGTGAGGATGCCGTCGAAATTGTTCTGGCGATGGCTATTGGCGCGCTCGATGGCGAGCATGGCGTCGTTGAGCGCCTGGCCGAGCTGACCCTTCGCCGTGCGCGCGACCTGATTCCAGTGCGCCGCCTCGGGGACGATGAAATGGTGGTTCGTGGGGTCGCGCGCCAGCGTCAGCGCCTGGTCCTGGGGGATGCCCGCCTTGATCAGCGTGTCCGCCTGGGTGCGAACCTCCTCCTCGAAACAGTCGTTGATGCGCTTGTAGAACAGCAGCGCGAAGACATAGCCGCGAAACTCGGAGTGATCGGCGTTGCCGCGCAGGATGTCGGCGGCCTTGTCGAGATAGCTTTCCAGCTCGCCTTGGGTCATGCGCCGCGTGGGGCGCACCAGGATGGGTGATTTGAGCTGCTCAAGGAGTTGGTCGAGATTCATTCGGGTATCATTCAGGTTCGCTCGGATTTCCAAGTGGCACTATATTCGTGCCGGGGGATCTCTGTCTTGGATTCTGCCGGCGCTGTCATGGCCTTGTTTGTCGCGTGGTGGATGAGGCGACGATCACACTTCGGAATCACGTCGCCAGTCTCCGACCGTCATTTGCGGATTGTCGTAGATCATGACTTGATCTCAAGCAGCCGATGCGCGCCGAACTGCCCGATCAGCGTTTGCCGTGCCTCCTCCAAGTCGCAGCCCGGCGCAATCATCACCAGCCAGACGTTCGGTTTCTCGATGACGCGATAGCGGTAGACGCGCATCGCGCTCGCCGCCTGGGTCTCGGCGTCTTGCCGGAGTAGACCGCCGTCGAACTCCTGGATTGCCGCACGTTCATCAATGGCTTCTTGGATGTCGGCTTGGGTCTCGGCGGAAAGCAGGAGCGGAGCGTCCTGGTCTCGGAGCAACGCCAGAATCTCGGCCTTGTGCTGGCGGATTTCCGGTAACAACCGCTCCAGCGCCGATGGATCGCCAGAGTATTTCAGCGTCCCGCGCTCCGTGGCGGCGAGGCTGACGCCTGCTTGGGTGGCTTCGGTCAGGAGGGCGGCGGCGTTCATAGTTCGCCCTCGACTTCTGCGGCGAGCGTTTCAACCTGCCCGGAATAAACACCCATCTCCCCCATAACACCCACTTCGCCCTCCCAGCCCGCGCCGTTCTTTGCGTGGTTTTTTTCGTCTGGGTGGGTGTTATGGGGATGTTGGGTGTTATTTCCGGCTCGTTGCGATTGATCCGCCGCGACGATCCAGCGGTTTTGTTTGTGCAACACCCCGTCCTTCACCAGCCGCAATCCGCCCACGCGCCGCTCGGCCTGTCGCTCGATCCAGCGACCCAGAATCCGGGGATTGATGACGTTCGCCCGGTCGCCCGCGATCTCGACCAGCGCATCCCGCAAGGCTTGCCGGGCTTCCTGTCGCGCGTCGCTGTCCATCTGGGTATCGCCGTTCGCCCAGGCGGACATCTGCGCGACGGTATGACTGGATCGGGTGTCGTGCTCGTACATCGTTTGCACGGCTTCCAGCAACGCGCCCAACTTGGCGGTTTCCGGGTCCACACTGAAGGCGCGTTCGGTGGCAATGAGTGGGTCGGCGAAGGTGACGGACTGACTCCAACTCGCGACCCAACAGACGGGTTGTCGAACCAGATCGTCCCAGCCCTCAAACGACGCGCTCCGACCTTTCCCGAGTCGCGGCCTGCCCGCCGTGATCCAAGCTCGGATAATCGTGAGCGCCGCGACCACCAGTTCATCCCGGCGCGCGATGGTCATCTGCGCCGGGTCGAAGTCGAATTCACGGGCGTAGGGCTTTTCGATCCGGGCATCCAACCGGGCAATGAGGATGCGACGGCAGGTATCTCCGACGAGTCGCAGGTTGTTTCCGGTCGCCAGGAACAGCGCACGATTGGGCAGGGTCGCGGTCTCGGACTTCCCGAGAATGCGGTCGGTGAAGGTCGGCGCCGTCAGGAAGGCATCCAACGCCGCATTCCCGAACGGTTCGCGGATGTTGTCCCAGAGGATCGTCTTGTGATTGTCGCGGAGCGCCGCGAACAGTCGCTTGCGGGCTTCCTCGTCTTGCGCCGACGCGGGCGGGAGAGCAGGCGGAATGTCGCCGGTGAAGAAGGCGCCGATGGTCTGCGCCAGCAGCGTTTTACCCGTACCCGCCGTGGGAGCATCCCACGCGAAACCGGGCGCCGTGGTCAGACTGGCACGGATGCAAGCGGTGAACATGCCCGCCAGCGTTACGCCACGATCCACGTTATCGACCAGCGGGAACTGCGCCACGGGTGCCCACAGCCGTTCCAGCGCGCGCTTGGCATCGTCCAGCGAGGGCGACAAGGGGACATGCGGCAGTTCCGCCGAACTCGACACCAACAGCAGGCGACTCGGCGCGTCGTATCCTGGTGAGGCGAGGATTGAACCATCGCGCCGCAGCGTGGGCGCCGTGATGACGGCATCCAGGCGTTGCAATCCTCGCTCGCCGTCTTTCGCCATGACACGGGTGGCCGTCCATTGCGGGGCGTCGGCGGGGTCTTCCTCGATGACGGGCAAGCCTTCTTTCTTGCGCTCCACCTCCACATAGAACTCGGTCACACGGTCGAAGTGATCGTTCAGCCAGTCGCGATTGACGGGCAAGGCGCGGGCGTCCTCGGTGATGCGGACCAGCGCCGCGCCGTCTCCGAAGTCGAACAGCTCGCCGCGTTCGCGGATCAGATCCAGGCAGTTATCCACTACGCGCGCGCGGTCGCCGCGTAACAGCCGAATCCGTTTGCTCGGACGACTGAGATAGAAGCGTTGCCCGCCGTGAGCATGGCTGTAGAGGTAGGGGCGTCCACCGCTGCGCAAGTTTACCCATGCGATGCGCTGATCGTTGCAGTAGTCCGGTTCCAGCGGATCGGCAAAATGTTTGCCGTGCCACTTCGCCGGGTTATCGAGCATCTGACCGACACTGACCTCGGTGCCGTCGCTGCACGTCAAACGAAAGTCGCCGGTCAGGGTGTGCTTGGTCGCGGCCTTGCGTAAGGTCGCCTTGGCCGTTTCCACGGGGATGGACGCACGCTCGGCGAGGCTCGGCGCGGTTTCCTCGATCCATTGCTCGCGCGCCTCGAACAAGGCGTCACTGGCGCCGCTCTTTGCGGCCTTGATGGCGGCATCGGCTTGTGCGCGAACGGTGCCGTCCGCAGCCAGGATCAGCGCCCGCAGGTCGAACAGCCCGGACGGATCGCCGATCAGTCGGGCGGGGGGCGTCGCGCGCGTCAACTCGGGTCCGAGCGACGGCACCGCGACAAAATCTAGCCGCTCCGGTTGCCAGACGTTTGCATCCACGATGGTTCGCTGCAACGCTTGGCCGGCTTTGCCAATCTCGATCCAACCCGCGCCGGATGCCCACAGCAACGCGACCAACGCCTTGCCTGCCTCGGGGATCAGCGCGGCGTCAGACACTGGAAGATACAGCCGTTGGCCCTTCAATCCGCTGTCGTGCCCGCTGGGGTCCACGATGTTCGACGAGGAGGACGCGCGCCACAGCATCGGCGCGGCGTCCAGCATCGGCGCGGCAGTCTGGATGCCCGTCAATAGATCCTCGGGAGACAGGCGCCGCTCGCCGCTCGCGTCGTGGTCCAGCATCCAGATACCGGGCGCGCGCCGGAAGCTGAAGAACTGCCGCGACCGGGTGATGATGCCTTCCTCATCGGTCAACGCCTTCTTCGCTACGATGCGCGACTGTTCCGCCTCGGGCACGCCATAGGTCAGCGCCGCATTGGCGGGTTGCCGGTCCAGCAACACCGCGAACTCCGCCAAATTCGCCACGGTCACGCGCTGGCAGGTGCCCTTGGTCATCTGCGCGCTCGACGACTTCGCGACCTTGCCATCTTTCCACAGGAAGGTTTTATTCAGTCGCGTGGGGATCTCCGAGCGGATTTCCGTCACCACGATTTGCCCAGGGTGGGTGTTATGGGTGGGTTGGGTGTTATTTTCGGAAGAGATCGACGCATCCATAGCAGCCTCTGCGCCCTCTTCAATCTCGCCGGTAGTGACGGACTCGATTGGATCGACAGCCGCCTCTGCGTGGCTGTCGGCTTGCGCCGCGGTTTCGGTCGGTGCCGACTCGATTGATTCGCCGGACGGCTCCAGGTCCACCTTGGCGCGGCCTTCATACAGCGCCACAAGGCGAGCCAGCGCGGCCTGATCCTTCATCTCCTGCCTGCCCTTCAGGACGCGGTTCAGGTTGCCCACGTCATAGACAATCGCCTCGGCGAGCGCGGTTTGTGTCATCCGCTGTTCGGCGCGCCGATCTGTGAGGGCGGTCATCATCGCGCGGGCATCGGGCGCCGCTTGTGGCTCAGCAGCAACAGCCGTCGGTGGCCGATTAAACTCGAAGGACGCGGCATTCGTCGGGGTCATTTTGATGGCGGTGCTCATGCTGCCACCTCGCCGAAATACTCCGGCCAATTCGTCACGCAGAAATCTTGCACCCTGTTCTTGATGCGCTGGATCTCGCGCCGATCCTTGATCTCTTGTGCGCGCTGGGCGTCAAACTCGCTCATGTCATAGACGCCTTTCAGTGCATCCCATTACACACAACTTTCCGTGTCCGGCATCTCCCTGGCCTATTTGATCCCGGCGGCGAAGTCCATGATGCGCTGCATGCCCAGCCAGATCGTCTTCAAACCGGGCTCGCCATCGCCCTTGCG
>NZ_NHSQ01000145.1 GCF_016653465.1 Thiocystis minor
GCCTTGGGTGGTGGGGTCCAGGATATTGGGGCGGGCCAAGCTATTGGGGCGGTCCAGGCTATCTTGGGCATCATCCCTACGCCTGAAACCGTTACGATGGTTGGGGATATCCCTACTGGGCAGTGAATCAGCCTTATGCGTATGCGCCAATCGTGGCGCAGGCACCGACCCTTAAGACTCCAGCAAGCGCGTTGGAGAAATAGTCTGCTCTCCACCCGCATGGCGGCAATTCCAAAGTTGGTCGGTTGCCGCCATGCATCTCCTGTGTCGATCCTGACGACTGTCTCGTTGTTGTGACAGCCTCCGCGCGCGTTGCCGAATTCAGGCCGCTCACCTCAAAACTTTCCCCTGAGTCCGTGAACGGAATAAATGTTTTGAATAAGAATAACGCCTACAGAACAAGCGCATACGAATAGGAAAGGCCAATTTTCGTCTTCACCCAGTAGGTGATACCGGAAACTCGGCTGTTTTAATTCCATCCCCTTGTTCTGTATATGTTTTCCTATTCTGAGCCGTCATTTAGTTCACGGATCCAGGTTTCCGTCAAGATAAAAACTCATTTTTTATCAGTTTTTTTATGCAATCCTGAAAAACGGTCATCCTCGTTCTCACGCGGGGCTTTCCTGTGTCAGCCCTCAGGATTGTATCGTCCGCGTGACAGTCTTGGCGCTCGTGATCGAACTCAGGCAGACTGCATCAAAGCTCTCTCACGATAAAAAACTTATTTTTAATCAGTTGTTTACGCAATATTATAGAGACTGATTAAATTCAGGGTTGTCTCATAGGCGTTACAGTATGTTCTGAAACGAAACACTTCGGATGGCTTTTTGCCGACTGTTGTGCCGTCAAGAAAATTGATTTTGCTCGTAAATTTTTTATTGGTCTGAAATCTGCTTGGTACTACAAGAAGGTTTGAACGAGGCTTCGCTAGAACCCGGCGACATCGATTTTACGGCGTCATTCGCACATTAATTAATGATCGTTTCCCTCGCGAGGATTTCACGTTTCATTTCCGACATGCGTGCATGGGTGGCGATGAGCTTCAGGGCTTGGAACGGTTTCAAGGCCGGTTGAGCGAGAAGGCCCTGATTAGGATTCATTGCTTACGTCAAAATTGGTTTGATTTTTCAACAATGCGTTAAGGAGTAGTTCGATGAACCAACAATTTCTTGGCACGATGGGTGTCATGGCTCTTTTGCTCGGTTCCTTTGGTGCCGCACAGGCCGGATCTTTTACATGTGGTGGTGGTGATAAGCCGGATATCTGTGTATCTGATAGCGCTGATTTTACCCCGGCAACAATTAGCGACACCAGCAATAACGTGTACGGCTTTGACTGGTCAGGAGTAATTCAACCGACTAAAACCGAGAAAAAGATTACTCTCAATCTGACTTACGAATTAACTGGTGGTGTATGGGAACGGAAATTGATCAAAAACAAATGGAAAGAGGTATTAACTAATGATGAATCATGGAGTGTTTTTGTCGACGGTACTCTTAACGATGAGAGTAAGATCCTAAAAACAACAGACGACCATAATAAAACACTGACAACCAGCTTCACATGGACCTCTGGCGATGCTTTATTCGCCCAATTAGCGAGTTCAAACAAATTAAGCTATTGGTTTACCGAAAACACTAATCTCGGCGATAGCTTTAATCTCACCTCCGCGAAACTGTCCATCGAGTGCCAACCGACAACGGTCCCGATTCCTGCCGCTGCGCCTCTGTTCCTGGGCGGTTTGTCCCTGGTCGGCTGGGCCGGTCGGCGTCGTCGTCAGCGGTCGATGGCTGGCGCTTAAACGAAGGTCAGAGTCAGCTTTCTTGACCGAGGCCCATGTGGGCTTCACAGCCACCTTCGATTGATGTTCCGCACGTCAGGATCTCGTGACACCGCTCCGCGGTGTCACGGCCTCTCCGGCACTCCGCGCCACAAAAGGCGTAAACCGAATCACAAGACTCCACCGAACAATCTTCCCCCGCGTTTGGCAACTCGGCTCCGACGGGTTATCTTCTTTACCCTATGGAGACACTTCTTCGCGTCACCGATCTCAGTCGATCCTTCGGCGGCCATCCGGCCCTGTCCGAGGTCAATCTGTGCCTGGAGCGCGGCGAGGTGCTCGGCCTGCTCGGTCCCAACGGGGCGGGCAAAACCACCTGTCTGCGTCTGCTCGGCGGGATGCTCGCGCCCACGAGCGGGCGGATCGAGATCCAGGGCATCGACCTGGCACGCCGTCCGCTGGAGGCCAAGCGCCACCTGGGCTATCTACCCGAACGCCCGCCGCTCTATCCGGAACTGCGGGTCGACGAATATCTGACCTTCTGCGCCCGGCTGCATCGCATTCCGCGCCGGCGCATCGCCGAGTCCATCGACGAGGTCAAGCACCGCTGCGGTCTGGATGACAGCGGACGGCGGCTGATCGCCAAGCTCTCGAAGGGCTATCGGCAGCGGCTCGGGATCGCGCAGGCCATTCTGCACCAACCCCGACTGCTGATCCTCGACGAACCCACCGAGGGACTCGATCCCTTTCAGATGCGCGAACTCCGTGCCCTAATCCGCGAACTGGCGCGCGACTGCGGCGTGATCCTGTCCAGCCATCTGCTGCCCGAGGTCCAGGCCGTCTGCGACCGGGCGGTGATCCTGGACCAGGGTCGGATCCGCTTCAACGATTATCTGGCGAACGACAAGCCGATCTTCGGCTGGCGCGTGCGTCTTGGGTCTGGCTCCAGGCTCGTTCAGCTCACTGACTTGCCCTGTCTCGAAGGTGCCGTGGGCATTGGCGAGGATCGGTATCGGGTGATTCTGATGGATAACGCGGATTCGGCCGAATTGTCGCGCCAGATTCTCCAGGCGGGTCTCGATCTGCGTGAGCTGGTGCCGGAACACACCGACCTGGAGCGGGCCTTCTTCGACCTGATCGGGGTGGAGGGGGTGACATGATCGGCGCCATTGTCGGGCGGGAGTTGCGTGGCGGGCTGGTGACGCCCTTGCCCTGGATCCTGCTGGGGGCGGGGCAGGTGGTGCTCGCCTGGATCTTCCTGCGAGTGATCGAGGACTTCAGCGGTCTGGGCGCGGACGAACGGGTGGCAAGCCTGACCCAGGAACTGGCGCTGAATCTGTTCGGCTTTGCCGCCGTCATCGCCATGCTCGCCGCGCCGCTGATGGCAATGCGGATGTTGAGCGGCGAGTTTCGCGAGGGCAGTTATCAGCTGATCGAGGCGGCGCCGGTGCGTCTCGCGGAGGTCGCCATCGGCAAGTTTCTGGGTCTGGCGCTGCTGATGACCCCGTTCTGTCTGCTGCCGGCCGTCAATCTGCTGATGCTGGCCGGCGCGGCCGAGCTGGATGTCGGACAGGTGGCCGCGGCGACGCTTGGACTCTGGCTCGCGACCCTGCTGTTCTGCGCCATCGGACTCTATGCCTCCAGTCTGACCGACCAGCCGGGGGCGTCGGTCTTCGTCGCGTTCGGGATCCTGCTGTTGTTCTCCATCGTCGGACGCGCCGAATCGCTCACGGACCGGACACTCTCGCTGTTCGGCTGGCTGTCCTGGAACGAGCATCTGTTCTGGTTTTTGCTGGGGGCCGTGCGCTTGAGCGATCTAGCCTATTTCATCTTTTTTACCGGCGTCTTTCTGGTCTTGACCCATCGCCGGCTCGCCAATCGGCGTCTGCAATGAAACGGCTGCGCGACACGATCCGGAGTCGCTTGCGCCGTCTGGAACGCCAGTTGGCCGATGGTGCGTTTGTCGTGCTGCTTCTGGCCCTGGCGATTACCGCCGGCTGGCTGACGGCACGGCACGATCGTTACTGGGACTGGACCGCCACCGCCGGCAACACCCTGACCCGCGAGAGCCAGGCGATCCTCGACCGCTTGGAGGCTCCGCTGCGCGCCACGGTCTTTGCCGATGCGGACACGCCGCTCGGCAAGGCGATTGACAGGCTCCTGACGCCCTATTCGCAAGCTCTGCCCGACCTGCGGATCGAGTATCTGGATCCGCAACGCTTTCCCGAGCAGGCGCGCGACGCGGACGTGTCGCTGGTCGGTCAGATCCTGCTGGAATACCGCGGCCGGCGCGAAACTCTGAACGAACTGAGCGAGCGCGCCATCTCCGCCGCCATTACCCGTCTCTCCGAGACCCGCGCGCCCTGGGTGGCGGTCATCGAAGGCCATGGCGAACGCTCCATCCTTGGCGAGACCGGCGCGGACCTGGGCCGCTTCGGGCAGGAACTCAGGGAACAGGGCTATCTGGCGCGTCCCCTGGATCTGGCGCTCCTCAAGGACGTGCCGGACAACACCCGTCTGGTGGTGCTCTCGACGCCAACCATTCCGCTCTTTCCGGGCGAGGCCGAGGGTTTGAACCGCTATCTGGATCGTGGCGGAAACCTGCTCTGGTTGCTGGATCCGGGGCCGCTCAACGGGCTGGAGCCCTTGGCGGAGCAACTGGGTCTGGCCATCCTGCCGGGCGTCGTCGTGGATGCCGCCGCGGCCGGTCTGGGCGTGGATACGCCGACCGTCGCCGTGATCGCCGACTACCCGGACGACGAACTGGCGGGCGAACTCAGCGACCCGGCGCTGCTGCCGGGAAGTCTCGCCTTCGAGACCCAGGTCGCGCCGGGCTGGACCTTGGCATCCTACCTCGCGACCGGCGCCCAAAGCTGGAACGAAACCGGCCGGGTCGAGGGCAAGATCGACCGTGACGAGGTGGTCGGCGAACAGCCCGGACCCTTGCCCTTGGTGCTGGCCCTGACACGGACGCTCCCCGAGACGGAGGCGGGCGCCGATCGCGAGCAGCGGGTGCTGGTGGTCGGCGATGGCGACTTCATCAGCAATGCCCAACTCGGCAGCCATGGCAACCGGGCGCTCGGGATCCGGATGCTGCGCTGGCTGAATCGCGGCGAGGCGCTGCTGGAACTGCCCCCGCCCCCGACTGCCGCCACGCCCCTGATCCTGGACGACACCCGGCGGATGCTGCTGGGTCTCGGGGCCTTGTTCCTGTTACCGGGACTCTTTCTGAGCATCGGACTGGCGGTGCGCTGGCAGCGTTGGAGGGGGCGATGAAAGGGCGCTGGCTGATCAATGCCGTGCTGCTGGCGCTGGTGCTGGTGCTGGCCGCGCTGATCCAGCGCGATCTGGACAGTGCGCGCACGCCGCCGACACTCTCGGATCTGGTTGCGTCCGATCTGCTGCTGATCGAGATCGCCCGCGAAGGCGAGCTGACCATCCAGCTTGGCCAGTCGCTTCAGGGTTGGCGCCTGGAAGCGCCCCTGGCGGTGGACGCGGATCCGGAACGAATCGACAAACTGCTTGCGATTCTGGATACCCAGGTACATCGCAGCATCCCGCAAGCCGCGGCGGCGCTCGACCAGCTCGATCTGGCGTCGCCCCGCATCCGGCTGCGGCTCAACACCCTCGAACTGGCCTTCGGCGGCATCGACCCGGTGGGTCAGTACCGCTATGTGGCGAGCGAGGGTCTGATTCATTTGATCGACGACCGCTTTTATCCTCTGCTGATTGCGCCGCCGCTCGACTATGTCTCGCGCCGCCTGCTGCCGCGCGGCTTCGTGCCGGTTTTTGGGCGGCTCGCCGGGGTGCCGCTGGCAGCCGATGCGCTGGACGGACTGGAGGAACTGGTCGCGGAGCGGATCGAGCCGCTGACTGGCGAGCCGTCCGGTTCGCCGGTCGAACTCAAGGCCGAGGATGGGACCACGTTGCGTTTTCTGGTTTCCGAGGATCGTCGGCGCTGGAGTCGGAGCCTGCCGGTCAGCGCGCTGCAACAGGGGCCGAAAGCCAGCGTCGCGGCGCCGTACTCGCTGCTCTATGTGCTGACAACGGCGCCCGTGCTGAACGAAGATCCCAGCGCCATCGATCCCGCGCCGCCCGCGCCTGAGGTTGCGCCGCCGGATCGGGTTCTGGAGTCGGATCCCTTCTCCGAGCAGATGCAGGGCGAGCGCGACGATCCGTTCGCGCCGCCGTCGGATCCGGAGGAGTCGAGTTTCGACGAACCGGATCCGGATGCCATCCTGCCCGGCGATGTCGAACTGGGCCGGCCCCCGGAGGTCCGTCTGACTCCCGACGGTCAGGCGCCGCCGGTCGACGTTCGGCGGAGAAGCAAACTTCGTGGCGAACCGGACAAGGCCGCGCCCATCGGTTTCGGAGAGGATCCTTTCGCGCCCGATCCCGAGTAAGGTGATTTCCTGAAAACACTCTACCCAGAGAGCGGCGATTAATGGACAGGATTAACAGGATTTCGCAGGATTAACAGCATATAAGTCATTATTTATCAATCCTGTCAATCTTGAAAAATCCTGTTAATCCTGTCCATTTTGAAGCCTTTGGCATGGGTATAAACTTTCCCGGAAATCGCCTAAGGATGCGGTGAGCTTGTTGCCTTGTCGTGAGCACTGTTGTTTCTAATGCAACCGTGCGAAAGTTCCGAGATCGTCTCAGATCGTTGTCGTTGTCGTTGTCGTAATCGAATATGCGCCATGTCGAGACCGCGACAACGACAACGACAACGAGGATGCATCGGTTTCGGAGCTTGAGCCGCGAAACACGAGAATCATGCCAGACACAATCGAATATCCATGCCCGAGCTTCCCGAAGTCGAAACCACGCTGCGCGGCATCCGTCCGTACCTGGAGGGCCGCCGGATCGAGCGCCTGCTGGTGCGCGAGCCGCGTCTGCGCCTACCAATTCCGCCCGAGACTTCGGAACTGGTCGCCGGACAGACCATCGGCGCGCTCGCAAGACGAAGCAAATATCTGCTGATCGGGCTGGAGCGCGGTGCGCTGATCGTCCATCTCGGCATGTCCGGCAGCCTGCGGATCGTCGCGTCCGGCAGTCCTCCGAAACGGCACGATCATGTGGATCTGGCGCTCGACGACGGGCATTGTCTGCGCTTTCATGACCCGCGCCGCTTCGGTCTCTTTCTCTGGACGCCCGAGTCGCCGGAGATTGCGCAGATCCAGCATTCGCTGTTGCGCGATCTGGGACCGGAGCCGCTGGGCGACGCGTTCGACGGCGACTATCTCCATGCCTTGAGCCGAACGCGGCGGGTCGCGATCAAGAGCTTCATCATGGATGCGGCGGTGGTAGTCGGGGTCGGCAACATCTACGCCAACGAATCGCTTTTTCTGGCCGGCATCCACCCCGCGCGCCACTGTCACCGCGTCGGCCTGGAACGCTACCGGCGCCTGGCCGCGACGATCCGCGCGGTCCTGCGGGCGTCCATCGAACAGGGCGGCACCACGCTGCGGGACTTCGTCAACGAGGATGGCCAACCCGGCTATTTCGCCCAATCGCTACGGGTTTACGGGCGCGCGGGCGAGCCGTGCGGGATCTGCGGCGAGCCCTTGCGACTCAAACGGATCGGACAGCGATCAAGTTTTTTCTGCCCGCGCTGCCAACATTAAACCGCGTCCCGAGCGAGCGGCGCGCTGGCGAGCGAATCCAACGAGTTCGGCGAGCTGCCGCCGGCAAAAATCCGATAGGCCGGGTTGTCGCTCTCGTCCCAATAACTGTAACCCAGCACGTCGAGCGATTGGCGGAAGTCGTCCCGGTCGGCAGGCGGGATCTGGGCGCCCATGAGTACGCGCCCATAGGCGGCACCGTGATTGCGATAATGGAAGAGGCTGATGTTCCAGCGTTTGCCGAGCGCGCTCAGGAAATCGAGCAATGCACCGGGACGCTCCGGAAACTCGAAGCGAACCAGGGTCTCGTGCGCAATGCCGGGGGCGTGGCCGCCGACCATGAAGCGGATGTGCTGCTTGGCCGTCTCGTTGTCGGTCATGTCGAGTACCTTGAAATCCTTCTCGGCGAGCCGGGCGATCAGTTCGGCGCGCTCTTCGTCGCCGCGGCTCAGTTCGACACCCACGAACACCTGCGCGCGGCGGGTGTCGGCGTAGCGATAGTTGAACTCGGTGATCTGGCGCTTGCCGACCGTTCGGCAGAAGGCCAGGAAGCTGCCGGGGCGCTCGGGAATCTCGACCGCCAGCAGCGCTTCACGGTGCTCGCCCAGCTCGGCGCGCTCGGCGACATGGCGCAGACGGTCGAAGTTGATGTTGGCGCCGCTCTCGATCGCGATCAGATGCGCGTCGCGGATGCCGGTGGTTTCCACCCAGCGTTTCAGCCCCGCGACGGCCAGCGCCCCAGCGGGCTCGGCGATGCCACGGGTGTCGTCGAAGATGTCCTTGATGGCGGCGCAGATCTCGTCGGTGCCGACCAGCACGACCTCGTCGACCCGTTCGCGCGCGACCCGAAAGGTCTCCGCGCCGATCAGCCGCACCGCGACGCCATCGGCGAACAGACCCACCCGCGGCAGCGTGACGCGTCGGCCGGCAGCGAGCGCGGCATGCAGGGTCGGGGCCTCTTCGGGCTCGACGCCGATGATCCTGATCTCCGGGTACAGCCATTTGACATAGGCCGCGATGCCGGCAATCAGACCGCCGCCGCCGACGGGAACGAAGATAGCGTGGGGCGGCTCGGGATGCTGGCGCAGAATCTCCAGGCCGATGGTGCCCTGGCCGGCAATCACGTCCGGGTCGTCGAAGGGGTGAATGAAGGTGAGCCCCTTCTCCGCGACCAGTTCCATTGCATGGGCATAGGCGTCGTCATAGGAATCGCCGTGAAGCACCACCTTGCCGCCGTGCGCGCGCACGGCGCGGACCTTGATCGCCGGCGTGGTGCGCGGCATGACGATGAGTGCGGCGATCCCGAGCCGTTTGGCGCCTAGGGCAACCCCTTGGGCGTGGTTGCCGGCGCTGGCGGCAATCACGCCTTTTGCCCGCGACTCGGCGTCCAGATTCACCAGCTTGTTGTAGGCCCCGCGCAGCTTGAAGGAGAACACGGGCTGGAGATCCTCGCGTTTGAGGAAGACCTCGTTACCGAGCCGGCTGGAGAGTTGGGGTGCGCGGGTCAGCGGAGTCTCCAGGGCGACATCGTAGACGCGCGCCTTGAGGATCCGCTCGACATAGGAATCGGGCATGCGAGGGGCTCTGGGACTGCTTGAAGTCGCCGAATGTTACCGCATTCGATCCGCTTGCAGTGCGTAAAGGGTCAGGTTCGTTCGCACTCCTAGAACCTTTGGCGCGGGGATAAATCGGTGGATTGGCGGCGCATGCCGCGACCGATTGACAGGCTGAAAGATCGCGCGCAGTCTCGTCATCATTGCTATTTAGTCCGAATATGGTTTTCGTGATGATCGAATCGATCCTCAGCATCAGCGAGTTCAAAGCCGACGCCAGCCGTTTGCTGGATAACATTCACGACGCACCCACGACGCTGGTGCTCACGCAAAACGGACGCGCGCGTGCCGTGGTCGAAGACTACGAACAGCATCGCGCGCAGCAGCGAGCCTTGCTGATGCTCAAGTTAATGGTGCAGAGCGAGCGGGATGTCGAGGCTGGACAACTTGTCCCGCAGGATCGGGTGTTTGCTGACTTGCGGCAACGGCTGGCCGCGGACGCGCCGCAGAATGATTGAACGGCAGGTTGTGTGGACCAAGACCGCGCAGGGCGATCTGGATTCCATCGTCGACTACATTGCCACGGACAGCGTCGAGAATGCGTTGTCGGTCCTTGATCGATTGCAGGAGCGTGCGCAGTCCCTCGTCACTTCCGCCGAGCGCGGTCGTCTTGTACCGGAACTCCGGGTGATCGACGTACATCACTATCGCGAAATCATTGAGCGTCCCTGGCGCATCCTTTACCGTATCGAGCCAGAGCGAGTGCTGGTTTTCGCCGTGCTCGATGGACGGCGGGATCTCAGCGCGCTGTTGCTGGAACGTCTGGTACGCAGTTGAGTCGAAACGATCGGCGAATCCGGACGCGATCAAATCCCATAGGGATCCTGATACCAGTCGCGCAACACCCGCAGATCGCGGGCCGGCAGGTAGGCATAGGCGCCCATCAGATCCGCGTGAACGGCCTCGGCCAGTTTGTGCGAGACCTTGCGGTTGGTCAGCATGTGAAAATACCAGGCGAAGGGGTAGCCGAGTTCGCGGTCGAAGCCGTGGATCTGGTTCGCCAGGCCCGCGCCCCGCGCCACCTCGGCATCGGGCAGCGCGGGGATCCGGGAGGCCAGCACGGGCACCGGTTTGGCGCTCAGATGGCCGTCGCCATCGCGATCCTGATATTCGCGCATCGCGAGCACCCAGTGATGGCAAAAGCCCTCCGACTCGACCGCCGAACTGCGATCCCAGTCGTCGAGAAAGCGGCGCAGCCGCGGGCCGGTGTCCCTGGAGGCGATCAGATCGGCGACCTTGACCAGACGCCGGAACGCCAGGCGCGGCGCGCCGACCGGTTCGGGCTCCAGGCGCGGAAAATCGATCGGATCGACGAAGTCGGCGATGCTGTCGGGGAACCAGTCCGGATCCGCGATGCAGCGGTCGAGGACTTCCTGAAGCTGTTCGATCTCGATCTGGATGAAATCGCTGGCCAGTGGGCCGGTCTGGGCGACCAGATAGTGGGTCTGGCCGTTGAGCCGGGTGGCGAAGTAACGCAGATCCGAGAGCTTGAACATCAGCTCGTCGATATCGCCGCCGGATTCGGCCTCCGCCCAGTCGGTGATGTTGTGGGCGATCCGATGGCCGTCCAGATCCACCACGCCGCCCAGCCGATGCCAGCCGCCGCGCGTCATCGCATGGCTCACGGACAGGTCGGGCAACAGTGCCTGGACGGCGTCGACCAAGGGTCCGATGCCGTCGGACACGTCGACCGCTTGGCAGACCTCCGCGATTCGCAACTGGAGATCGGTTGTCAATCCGGAATTCAGGTCGCTCGCTGTATTCACGCTATCGTTCCGTTGGTTCTGTTCGTGGCGATGGTTCTGGATCACATTCATCCCGATCGACCCGGTCGCGCGCGATCGCGCGCACGTCGGGATCGGTGTCGTCGAGCAGCGGGCCAAGCCGCGCCGGCGGCAGACGTTCGGCGAGCCGCGCCCGTACCCGCCAATCGGGATCGGTTCGCATACGCTCGGCCTCCGCGAAGCCGATCCGTTCGGCGACCTTGAGCCGGACTTCCGGCTCGGGATCGTCGCGCATCAGTCCCAGACTTTCGAGCGGCAGCCGCTCGGCGACCGTCACCCGCACCTGACGGTCGGGGTCGCGAATCAGGCGGAACAGACGCCCTGGGGCGAGACGTCGGGCGACGTATTGGCGGACCAGATAGTCCGGGTCGGCGGCGAGGCGCTCGATCCGATCCGGCGGCAGGCGATCGGCGACCGTCACACGCACCTCGCGATCCGGATCGTCGATCAGGGCGTCGAGTGCCTCGATCGGCAGGCGATAGGCGAGCACCCGGCGCACCACTTCGTCCGGGTCATGAATCAAGGGCAGGAGCTTTTTCTGCGAGAGATAACGCGCGGCGATCGCGCGGCGCTCCCAGAAACTGTCGCCCGCGTAATCGTCGGCGAGCGCGGGGTTGACGCGAAAGAAGCGCTCGATCTGCCGCCCGCTCATGGCGCGCACGCAGACATCGCCGGGGACACAGCGGCCCTCGGTCAGCAGATCGCGGCGATGCGGACAGCCGCGGCACTGACTCACCGGGGTTCGCGGGCCGTCGTCCGCTGGCGCGTCCATGGTCGCGCGCATCCGGGCGGGATCAGTCCGCGTCATCGACCTGGGCGAGCAGGAGACCGGTCGCGGACTGAAGGTCGGTGGTGAGTTTCAGGCAGTGTTCGCGCCCGTCCACCAGATAGACATTGAATCCAGCGTCCCGATGCGCGGGCTCGATGTTGCCCACGTCATCGTCCAGGCAACTGGTGAAATGCATGTCGCCGAAGGTTTCGCGCAGGACGGCGAGGGTCTGCTCGTTGAGACCGGCTTGCCGGACGACCGCGGCAATCTGCTGGAGACGGTTTGGTTCCATCAGGCGTCGACCTCGTCGCGGTCAAAGCGGACCCGATCCTCCGGCGCGTGTCCCATTGCCTTGGCCAACCAAGGCGGCGCCTTGTCGGCCAGGATGGTCTGCAGGGCGAGCATGCGGTCGCGGGCGCTGCCGCCCTTGTCGTCCTTGATCGGATGGATGTCTTTCTTGATGACCTTGGCCGCCGCCGGTCCACCGATGGAGGCGACATAGAGCACCTGACAGTCGGCGATCAGGGCGGCGCGGTCGGCGTTTTTATCGTCGCTGGGGTGGGTCTCGTCGACGGTGCGAACGTCGATCAGACGATGCTCGGCGGCCGAGACCTGATAGACGAGGAAACGTCGGGCGGAGCCGAAATGTCCGTCGAGTTCCTCGCCGGTATCCGAGGCGCAGGCGACCCGGATGGAGTCGGGCATCTCGCCCTCGGTATAGAATTCGGTCGCCGGGGGCGGGGCCAGATCGATCCCGCTTTCGCCCTTGAGGATGGCGAGGGCGGCTTTGAGGACGGATGGATCGAGGGCGGCGAACTCGCCGTCGGCGGCCTGCTTCAGATCTTTGACCTTGAGTCCGGCCAGGCTCTCGGCGGTCGGCGGCAGACCGACGGCGTCCTTGAGCACCCGGATCAAGCGCGCCGGATCGGTGTCTGGCAGGGTGCGGGCGGCCAGCGCGATCCGCAGTGCGATGTCGTCGGAGAGTGGGCCGTTGGACATGGCGAGGTTCCTCGATGGCGGTTGCTTGGTCGGCCTTGGGAGCGCCCTGGGATCGCCGGCTTGTAGCCGGTTCTTAGGGGTGGTCGACTTTGGGTTGGACGGTTCGTCGTTGAGCGAGCGTATCACCGGCGACCCCAGGGCCGGCTACAAGCCGGCGCTCCCGGGGGCGGTCAGACCGGGATGATGCAGTCGTCTTCCATGCAGACTTCGAGACATTGCGGCGTGCCGGGCTCGCCATCGCCCTCGCATTCGCTGCAGGTGTTGGCGTCGATCTTGAAGACGCCTTTCCAGGGCGTGATGGACTGGGTCGGGCAGACCGGCTCGCAGTCGCCACAGGCGGTACAGATTTCACGGACGATTTTCATCGACATAGCGATTCTCCAGAGGTCATTCGTCACCGCGCTTGAAGCGCAGGGTGGTCGGAAACACGGGCGGCGGGCTGATGGGATCGATATACCAACGCGATCCATCGGTCAATTCCACGCCACCACCCCAGGTCTCGGCGGTATCCAGCTCCACCGAGGCGATGGTTTCTTCCATATCTTTCTTCGCGACGTAGAAGAGCAGGTCTCCCGCGTCGTTCTTGCGAATCATCACATTGGGCATTGCACTTGCCTCGTCGCTCGGATTCGCGCGGCGCATCCGAGATACCTTTTGACTCTCCCGAAAACTCCTAGATCGGTAGGGTACGCATCGCGTACCTTCCCGGTCGTTCGTTTTTCAGCGAGGCTGTTCCGGGAAAGGTACGCGATGCGTACCCTACGGAAATTACCTTACCAAGTCGTAGTTATAGTCGGTCACGCCCATCTCGCGGGTCTCTTCGTCGAGACGTTCCAGCACGGCATTGACCAGGGTGGTGAGGATGTACATGGCGCCCTCGTAACCCAGAGTCGTCATCCGGTGCAGATGATGACGATCGAAGATCGGGAAGCCGATGCGGATCACCGGCACCTCGAATTCCTTGCCCTTGTGCAGGGTGTCGCGCTGGATGAACTTGCCGTAGCTGTTGCCGATCAGGAAATCCGGTTTGTCGGTGAAGCACAGCGAGCGCAGGTGCCACAGATCGTAGCCGATATAGACCGTGCCGTTCGCGCCATAGGGCGACGAGGCCAACACCTTTTCGACTTCTTTCTTCCAGCGCTTGTTGGCCTGGTTGCAGAGGATATGCGTCGGCTCGGCGCCCAGTTCCAGCAGGAACTTGACCATGCCCAACACATAGTCGGCATCGCCATAGAGCGCGAACTTCTTGCCGTGCAGCCAGGTGTGGCTGTCAGTCATCATGTCGACCAGACGGCCGCGCTCCTTGGCCAGCGATTCCGGGATCGGCTTGCCGCTCAGCGCGGAGACCTTCATCAGAAATTCGTCGGTCCACTCCAGACCCATCGGGATCTCGATGTGACTGGCCTCGTGCTTCCAGGTGATCTGGGCGAATTTTTTGGCCTTCGGCAACTGCCAGGGCTGCAACAAGAGGGTATCGATGGCGTTCGGCGCGTCGCGCATCTCGTCGAGCGTGGTGCCGCCCGCGTACATGCGGAACTCGCCGTCGGCTGGGGTATCCAGTACCTCGGTCGGGTCGCACAGCAGGCTATACTCGACGCCCATCTCTTTCATCATGCGGTGCATGACGCGGTAGTTGCCGAGATAGGTCTCGAAGCCGGGCACCAGGTTGATCTTGCCGTTCTTGCCGACGACCTTGTCATCCATGTAGTTCAGCGTGAGGTGACGCTGAATGCCCTCGAACATGTTGTCCCAGCCGGTGGTGTGGCTGCCGACGAAGCTCGGGGTATGGGCGAAGGGAACCGGGAAGTCCGCGGGGATATGGCCTTCCTTGCGCGAGTTGCCGATGAAGGCGTTGAGGTCGTCGCCGATGACCTCGGCCATGCAGGTCGTGGAGACCGCGATCATGTCGGGCTTGTAGAGCGCCTTGGCGTTCTCCAGACCGTCGAACATGTTCTTCTGGCCGCCGAACACCGCCGCGTCCTCCGTCATGGAGTCGGACACGCAGGCGATCGGCTCCTTGAAGTGACGGTTGAAGTAGGAGCGGAAGTAGGCAACGCAGCCCTGCGAGCCATGCACGTAGGGCAGGGTCTTCTCGAAACCGAGCGCGCACAGAACGGCGCCGAGCGGCTGACAGGCCTTGGCCGGGTTGATGGTCAGGGCTTCGCGCTTGAAGTTCAGCTCCTGATATTCCTGGGTGGTGGTCCACTTGAAGACCTCTTCGATCTTGTCGATCGAATGGGCTTCCTCGACGGTCTTGCGCTTGTTGCCGAGGTTTTCGACATAGTCGGCATCGCCGAACAGCGGGTAACAGGGTTTGATCTTGTCGGCAATCTGGCTCATGAGTGTGCTCCTGCCGCGCCGCTAATCGGCGGACGCAGACATGAAAAAGGGGTCGTCGGGGCTTTCAGCCGCCCGGCTCCAGCCACCAGCGACCAGCAAGAGGTGCTGGATGCTGGCCGCTGGAAGCTGGCGGCTGACAAATCAGGCGCTGGCGGCCAATTTCTCGACCTCGCCCTCGGCGGACTTGAGCCAGGGCGCCTGCATGCTCTTCCAGCAGGGATTGTTGATGGTCATGTCCATATCGCGGGCGAAGATGGCGAAGCCGTCATAGCCGTGATAAGGACCGGAATAATCCCAGGAATGCATCTGACGGAAGGGAACGCCCATCTTCTGGAAGATGTACTTTTCTTTGATGCCGGAACCGATCAGATCGGGTTTGATCTTCTTGACGAATTCCTCGAACTCATAGCCGGTGACATCGTCATAGAGCAGGGTCGCATTGCCCATGTCCTTGATGGTGCGGTCATAATCGTCGTTGTGGGCGAACTCGTAGCCGGTGCCCACCACTTCCATGCCAAGATCTTCGTAGGCGCCGATGACGTGACGCGGACGCAGACCGCCGACGTACAACATGACCCGCTTGCCTTCCAGACGCGGACGGTACTTGGCGATGATCGCCTGATACTCGGCCTCGTATTTGGCGATGACCTTCTCGGCATTGACCTGGATGGTCTCGTCGAAGAAGGCGGCGATCTTGCGCAACGACTCGGCGATCTTGGTCGGGCCGAAGAAATTGTACTCCATCCACGGAATCCCGTACTTCTCTTCCATGTGCCGGCTGATGTAGTTCATCGAGCGGTAGCAGTGGATGAGGTTCAGCTTGACCTTGGGGGTCAGCTCCATCTCGGCCAGGGTGCCGTCGCCGGACCACTGAGCCACCACGCGCAGACCCATTTCTTCGAGCAGGATACGCGAGGCCCAGGCGTCGCCGCCGATGTTGTAGTCGCCGATGACGGCCACGTCATAGGGCGTGGTCGGAAAGGACTCATCGCCATCGCGGTTGCCGATGACCCAGTCGCGGATGGCGTCGTTGGCGATGTGGTGACCCAACGATTGAGACACGCCGCGGAAGCCCTCGCAGCGCACCGGGACGATCGGCTTTTCAAGTTCCTTGCCCTTCTTCTTGGACACCGCCTCGATGTCGTCGCCGATCAGACCGATCGGACACTCGGACTGGACCGTGATGCCCTTGGAGAGCGGGAACAGCCCCTCGATCTCGTCGATCAGCTTGGCGAGCTTCTTATCGCCGCCGAACACGATGTCCTTCTCCTGGAAATCCGAGGTGAAGTTCATGGTGCCGAAGGTGTTCACGCCGGTATGACCGATGTAATAGTTACGACGACCGGCGCGCGAATACTGACCGCAACCGACCGGACCGTGGGAGATATGGATCATGTCCTTGATCGGCCCCCAGACCACGCCCTTGGAACCGGCGTAGGCGCAACCGCGCACGGTCATGACGCCGGGCAGCGATTTGCGGTTGGAGGTGATGCACTTCTTGGACTGCTCGACCGATTGATCGTTGACGGCCAGATGCTTGGCGCGATCTTTCTTTGCCTTGTCCGGATACGCCTCAAGCACCTCCTGGATGAGTGCCTGGGTCTCTTCGCGGGTCATTGCTGTCATTCTCGGTTCTCCCGCCGTGCCGCCAATTCGCGGACTCCCGGCATGAAATTCAGTTCTCGGTTGTCAGTTGTCAGTTGTCAGTTCGATTCGCAGCCGTCTTCCGACAACTGACACCTGACAACTGAAACCTTCTCAGGCCGCGACTTCTTCCGCCGCCGTCTTGCCGATGATGCTTTCGTCCTCGCCGTCCATGAGGCCGAAATCCATCAGCAGGTCTTCGAGCGCTTCCATGGTGATCGGGGTCGGGATCACGAAGTTCTTGTTGTTGATGATCTTGGTGGCCAGGTCGCGATACTCCTGAGCCTGCTTAGCCTTGGGGTCGTACTCGATGACCGTCATGCGACGAATCTCGGCGCGCTGCACCACATTATCGCGCGGCACGAAATGGATCATCTGGGTGCCCAACTGACGGGCCAGCTCCATGATCAGCTCGTCCTCGCGGGCGGTATTGCGGCTGTTGCAGATCAGGCCGGCGAGACGCACGCTGCCGGAGCTGGCGTACTTCACGATGCCCTTGGAGATGTTGTTGGCGGCGTACATGGCCATCATCTCGCCGGAGCAGACGATGTAGATTTCCTGCGCCTTGTTCTCGCGGATCGGCATGGCGAACCCGCCGCACACCACGTCGCCGAGCACGTCATAGAACACGAAGTCCAGGTCGTCCTCATAGGCGCCTTCCTCTTCGAGGAAGTTGATGGCGGTGATAACGCCGCGACCCGCGCAGCCCACACCCGGCTCGGGACCGCCGGACTCGACGCACTTGATGTCGCGATAGCCGACCTTGAGCACGTCTTCGAGTTCGAGGTCTTCGACCGAACCCGCTTCGGCGGCCATCTCCATGATGGTATTCTGTGCCTTGGCGTGCAGGATCAGACGGGTGGAGTCGGCCTTGGGATCGCAACCGACGATCATGACCTTCTTGCCCAGCTCGGCCAGACCGGCCACGAGGTTCTGGGTGGTGGTGGACTTACCGATACCGCCTTTGCCGTAGATGGCGCACTGACGCATTGCCATGGGTTGGATCTCCTGTGAGCCTGCTGTCGCAAGCGTTGAACGAATGTGATGCTCGACAGCTACTAAGCAAACTCGGTGCCAAATCACGGGATAAGACATAAATCTCTGATTTAATAAAAATAATCTCGAATTCCGAGAGGAATTCGAGATGGTGGCATCCCCGACAAAGCCGCACGCGCTGTATGGATCGCAACAGACAAACCGGACAATCGTTGAATCGACCAAACGACATTCGCAAGCCGCCAACGCTTCCGGCCAGTGCCCGGCTGCCCTTCAATCGCTGCAACCTGCCTGCTGTGATCCTTGGCAGCCTGACCTACCAGAAGCATCCGGTGCCGCTGGAGATCGACAGCATTCGGGATTTCCACGCCGACCTCTTTCGCACCCTGGCCGGTTTCCCGAGCCATCCGGAACGTGCCCAGCGTTTTCAGGACTACATGACGGTGAATTTCCTGCTCGACGAGCTGGACGAGGCCGGTCTGACACCGGGGGGACGGGGTCGCAAAGCGCGGGCGAACGCCAACTATCCGCGCCTGGTGCGCGGCTGGTCGTTCGATTCGGACGGACGCGAGGGCGCGGTACTGAAACGCTGGGTCGAAAGCCGTTTCGGCCTGCTCGCCCGCCATCACGCGGGCTCGCTGCTCGATCGCGACGGCGAGGCCTATCAGCGTTATCTAACCGAAGGCACCCGCGGTCTCTATGCGACCAACGCACTGGAGTCGCAACTCGACCTGCTCTATACCTACTGTCAGTACGAACTGGCGCGCGAATTCCCGGACCGCGCCCACCTCCGGCTCTATCGCGGCATCAACCGCATGGACGAGCACGAAATCCAGGAGACCTGCAGCGGCGGGTTCCATCGCGTGCTGTTGAATAATCTCAACAGCTTCACCAGCCAACGCGAACGGGCGGACGAATTCGGCGATTACATCCTGGAGACCGACGTTCCGCTCGCCAAGGTATTCTTCTATAACCGCCTGCTACCGGGGATGCTCAAGGGCGAGGACGAGTATGTGGTGATTGGCGGGGTCTACGAGGTTAGCATCGCGACGTTATGAGACGGAGTTCCCAGATCAGTTACCTTAATCTTGACGGGGTTATGTCGCTTGTCCTAACATTCCCAAGACATGTACACGATATGCTAGCATTACACCTTTGTCTACATTGACTAGCTATCTCTGAGCAAAGGAGGAACTGCCACCTGCAAAACTGCCTATCTCACTCGAAGGACATGCGTGACAGCGTAAACCCGAACAAAAAGCAAATGGAGTGCCCCATGAATTTTTTCCATGCCTCAGCCGCCCTCGTTCTTGCTGCATCCTTCAGCATGCCGGCTTATAGCCAGAGCTATGTCGACAATCCCCAACACGGATCATTCCAGAGCGGAGTCAGCGTTCTAAGCGGATGGCATTGCGACGCTAATATCATCGAGACGCAGATCGACGACGGTCGACTGATACCCGTCGCTTATGGCGGCGAAAGAGCAGATACCGAGAGCATCTGTGGCGACTGGAATAATGGCTTCGTCGCTCAACTGAACTTCAGCGGATTGGGCGATGGATGGCACCATATCCACGTCTATGCAGATGGAGTGCTTTTTGGCTATCGCGAGTTTCTAGTGACAACGTACGGTGAAGCTTTCCTCAGTGGTCATCAGAAATCAGTGACTGTTACCGATTTTCCTAATTCTGGAGATAGCGCTGTCCTGACTTGGGATGAAGCGAAGCAGGCATTCACGCTAAGCAGTGTTCAGTTAACCTCAAGCGCGGGAACTGTAGGGGAGCAACTTGGCACGGCTTCCGATGCCATCGACAACGCCGAAGCCTTAATTTTCGACAGCGAAGCCTACCAAAGCTTTCTCAGACCAATAAAGTCTTACAATGGGCTATTATAGCCGTCTTACCTGATACTCAGACCAACCCCTTCGATTAGCGCTGTATTTTTGGGGCTCTATCGAAGGGGCATGTATGGATATCACATTGGATGGCTATATGTCGTGATTGAAGAGGTCTACGAAGTCGGTATCGCGACGTTATGAGACGGAGTTCCCAGATTAGTTCGGTTTAAATCTCGTTAAACCGCGTTTATAACGATATGTGTCGTGTTGAATCGTCAGCCAGGTTCGCTCTCATCTGCGTGCACCGGAGTCTAGGAGCGCTTCGACGCGGGGAACTGAGCCTTAGCTGGGTGAGACTCACACATTGATGCCCCTCAAAAGAATCGAGGGCTGAAAATCCTCGTGTCGGTGGTTCGATTCCGCCCCTGGGCACCAACAAGACCTTAAAAATCCTCGTGTTTCTCTGAGACACGGGGATTTTTTATGCCTCAAGGTCACTGGCTCTGGTGCATTTCCGGTACCGGAGACCTTCAATCTCCACGGTTGCGCTCAACCGCGTTGAGCATGCTCTGCCCGGTTTCCCATCGAACTGCTGATCACTCGGTCGGTAGTTTCGATTCCATCCAAAAATAGCCAAAAAGTAAAAATCCTCGGCATATTGATCTATCTTTAGGTAATGACGAACAAAATCACCTCTGACATCTTGGTTGCCTATGCTCAATGTCAGCGCAAGGCTTATCTACTGCTGCATACCGATGAAACAGGGAAAGCCAATGAATACACCACTATTATTGAACGTAAAAAATCTATCAACCAAACTACGTATTTAGAAAATTTAAATCATGAACGCCCCGAATTAAGCTCTTGCAACAGCATGAATTTAATAAACGGGAACGATTTACTAATCAACGTAATGCTTCATAGCAAAGAACATGAAGCACCCTGTGCTATTCTGGAAAAAAAATTATTACCTTCATTGTTAGGCGAGCACAGTTATGAGCCAATAATTTTTATTGGAACGAGCCACATTAATAACTTTCAGAAACTAGAATTAATCTTTGCTGGATATATTTTAGGGCAAATTCAAGATAAATTACCAGCAAATGGAAAAATTATTGTGGCAGATTTAAAATTCCATGAAGTTAATCTTGAAAATGAATATAAAAAATTAAAAACAATAATCAACGATTTGCATGATCTAATTCAGAAAAAGCCATCTGAATCACCACTGACAATATTAAACAAAAATTGCCCCTACTGCCAATTCCAGTACTTCTGTCGAACAGAGGCTGAAAAAGAAGATAATCTTAGCCTGCTAAGTCATGCTACAGAAAAGCTAATCAAGCGATACAGGGGGAAAGGGATTTTTACAATCAAACAACTTTCCTACCTGTATAAACCCATCCCATTACACACAACTTTACGTGTCCGGCATCTCCCTGGCATATTTGATCCCGGCGGCGAAGTCCATGATGCGCTGCATGCCCAGCCAGATCGTCTTCAAACCGGGCTCGCCATCGCCCTTGCGCCCGAGAAACCCGCCGAGACGGGCGATGAGGCGCATCACCTCGT
>NZ_NHSQ01000146.1 GCF_016653465.1 Thiocystis minor
AGGAGAGCGCCGTACCGCCCACGAACCGCTCCCAGTGCTTGGAACCGGCCAGCAACTGCTGGATGTTCAGTTCCTGGGTGCCCTTGGTGCGCAGCCTGGTACTGAGGCATCGGGATCCGGGAGCAGGCAGTCTTCTTTCTCGATGCGCGGGCTGCCTGCGTGAAGCGATGGGAGTGAAACTGGACTAACATAGGGAAATCTGCGGCGCCGATGATTATCACAGCGCTGTTTTCTTGCCTTGGAATGGTGCCTGGCCGATGCGACTGAATCCGATCCGCCCACTGTTACTGTGCCTGCTCGGCTGGCTGACCCTGGCACCGGCGCTTGCCCGAACCGCCGACTGCCAGATTCAGACCGCGCGCCTGACGCTGGATGACGGCATTGCCCTAGAGTATAGCCAAGCGGGACAGGGGCCGCCGGTGTTGCTGCTTCATGGCTTGTTCGCCAGTAAGGAACAATGGCAAAGGTTCCAATGCCAACTGGCGGCCGACGGGCGCACCGCCATCGCTCCCGACCTCCCCGGCTATGGCCAGAGCAGCGGTTTTCCGCTGGCCGATTACCGGCTGCGGACGCAGGCCAAACGGTTGCACCAGTTCATTGCAAGGCTCGGCCTGACCCGCTTCGATCTGGCCGGAAATTCTCTCGGCGGCGCCCTGGTGGCTGTCTATGCCAGGAGCTATCCCCGACAGGTGCGCACCTTGGCCTTCATCGGCGGTCCTTTCGGACTGCTGTCCTGGGGGCAGGAGGTCGAGGCCGCCATCGAGGCGGGCGTCAATCCCTTCATCCCCATCACGTTGGCCGAACTCGATCTGGAACTGAGCCTGCTGTTCGTGATGCCTCCGGATCTCCCCGAGGAGGACAAGCGGGCGCAGGTGGCCGAGTATGTCGCCAACAACAGGCACTATCAGCAGGTGTGGAATATCGTCAATCTGGATGACCGAATCTTGGCCCGGAATCTGGGCGGTCGCTGGCCGACCTGGATCTTCTGGGGCCAGTCGGACCGGATCTTCCCGGCCGAAAACGGCGTCCGGCGGCTGCGCCAGTTTTATCCCCACGCCGAGTTGCACACCCCGGCGAAGGTCGGACATCTGCCGCATCTGGAACAGCCCGAGTTGACGGCGGATCTTTACCTGGCATTTCTGTCGGCCCATTCACCGCCCTTGCCCTGAACGTGGGCTTTCAGGAGCAAAAACAGCAACAGGATTTCGCCAAGACCCGCCTGAATGATGAATCGACAGGAGGAGCCTGCTGCTGGAGATGCGCGACATCGCCAAGGAGTTCCTGGGTGTCGGGGTGCTCGACCGGGTTGCGCGGGGCGCAGTTTACGCGATCTGCGAGGAAAGATAGCCGTCTGATCTGATCGCTGTGCTAAACCCTTGATGCAGCTCTTGTGTTCCGCAGACTAATCAAAAGGGCATGTATGGATTCTCCGTTGGATGGCGATAGATCAATTGCACATCCCATGGGCGTATGATCCCGGGGCGAACTGCCGCGCGGGTTCGGCTCCTCACCCGCCGCCGCGTGACCTCACGAGGCGCTTTTAACCACAGGATCACGCCATGAACGACCAAGCGAAACAGTATCAACAACTCATCGCCAAGTGCTGGGCGGATGACGCCTTCAAGCAGCGGCTGCTGGACGATCCGGCTGGAACGCTGACGGCGGAGGGGATCGAGGTTCCCGCCGGCGTCAGCGTCAAGGTTGCGGAAAACACCGAGCAGGTGTTTCATCTGGTGATACCCGCCCGTCCCACTGATCTGTCTGACGATGCTGTTGGTATTGTGTACGGTGGGCGGTGCGGTCAGTTTGGCACGGAGAAGTGTGGGTGATCTTTGATCACAAGGTATCAATAGAGGATACGCGAGCCCGCTGGGCTCGCGTCAAGTCGCCACCGCTGTTGCACCCAAGTGGCCGGAGGCCGTTTCGTCGGGGCGAAGCGAAGGACCGGTGAGGTGAAGTCGCTTGAGGGCCGTGATCCAGAGGCGGGTGAAGCGCCCCACTTGATCTTTCTGGCTCCCACGCTCCAGCGTCATTGCCATTAAGTTAAGCCGTTCGTGGTGAGCTTGTCGAACCATGAACGGCTTAATGCTCAGAGGCTTAGGATTTTCCGTCCGCCCTTCGACAAGCTCAGGGCGAACGGAAAATCCTTAACTTAATGGCAGTGACGCTGGAGCGTGGGAGCGAGCGAAACTAGGTTTCGTCGTCGAGGTCAGGAATTTTTTTGTTCCCGAAGTGGGCATCGATGTCCAGCGCGCCATGAAGAACCCGGATGATCCGGACGACTCGGCCATCCTCCATGAAGAAGATCACGTAATTGCCATGGGCACAGGCGCGAATGCCCACGCCGAGTTCAGGTCGTTGTCGGTAGGCCTGGGGCGCCTGTGCGATCTTGCGGCACTGCGCACGCAGTTCCCGGATGAAACTGACGGCGTGGTGCGGGTTGTCCTGGACAATGTAAAGACCGATCGCGTTCAAATCGCGCTTGGGCTGTGCCGTATAAACCGGTCGCGTCATTTGGCTCGTTCGGCCATGGTCTGAAGCTTGGCTTCCAACTCGTCAAAGACGTCTTCTTCCGAGAGAACAGGCCCACTGGCAAGCCCGACCGCAATGGCCTCGCGCAACGCCTGGAGCTTGGCGGTCTGTGTCGCCTCGCGTTCCTCAAGCAGACGCAATCCCGCGCGGACGACCTCGCTCGCGTTGTTAAAGCGACCAGAATCGACCTGTTGCCGGATGAAGCTTTCAAAATGAGGGCTGAGAGCAACACTGGTGGGCATCGCTGTTCTTCCTGATAGGTTAATAACAGTTATTGCATCCAGCCCCTCAGCGCGTGTCAAGTCAGAGTCATCGTGATCGCTCGGCGTTGGTTGAGTCGGTGGACTCCGTTTAGGTCTCCGCCATCAGTTCGACAACTCGGAAGCGGACGATGGCATCGGTGCTGGAGCCTTTGCAGACCGACCCCGGTTGCCTCAAAGAAGCCGGCGCGCACGGGCGATGCGTCGGTCGATGGATGGATCGTTGCAACCATCCCGCTCCCATTGGCGTAAACTCCCGGCGCGGACCGCGGCGCGGGTTCGGCTCCTCACCCGCCGCCGCGTGACCTCACGAGGCGCCTTTCACCACAGGATCACGCCATGAACGACCAAGCGAAACCGTATCAGCAACTCATCGCCAAGTGCTGGGCGGATGAGGATTTCAAGCAGCGGCTGCTGGCCGATCCGGCCGGGACGCTGGCGGCGGAGGGGATGGCGGTGCCCGAGGGGGTGACGGTGCGGGTGGTGGAGAATACCGCCCAGGCAGTGACGCTGGTGATTCCTCCCCGCCCGACGGATCTTGCCGATGAGGCGTTGGAGGGGCTTGGTGGTGGGTTATCCGAAGCGAGTTCACATTGTGATTATTGCCAGTAGGTACTGGTTGAATAAATAGGAGCAAGCCGGAAATGTCGCGATTCGGACTAGACATCGCACCAAGCGGCCACCCGTGCGGATCCGACCGGCCGAGGGACGTTCAGCCAGGGGCGTTGAGTGGCCGTCGCGGTGGAGTCGCTTGAGAACGGTGATCTAGAAGCGGGTAAAGCGTCCTTTGGCACTAACCCGACCGCGTCGTCCGCCGTGCAGCCATTCATACCAACGTCGTACGTATTGCCGGAGCCGGTGGTGATCGGCGCCTTGCTCATGAAGCTGGCGGACACGGGCGAGGCGTCGGTCGAGGATGGATGGATCGTTGCAACCGTCCCGCGCCCATTCGCGTAAACTCCTGCCGCGATCTGCCGTGGCAGGTTCGGTTCCTCACCCGCCACGGCATGCCCTCACGAGGAGCCTGTAACCACAGGAGCACGTCATGAACGACCAAGCGAAACCGTATCAGCAACTCATCGCCAAGTGCTGGGCGGATGACACCTTCAAGCAGCGGCTGCTGGCCGATCCGGCCGGGACGCTGGCGGCGGAGGGGATTGACGTTCCCGCCGGAGTCAGCGTCATGGTCGTGGAAAATACCGAGCAGGTGTTTCATCTGGTCATCCCCGCCCGACCATCCGAGTTGTCCGACGATGAATTACGGGGCGCGGATGGAGGCTCCGATGCTCGTGAGTGTTTCGGTGACGCGTATCCGTATTTGGGTTAGGAATTCGCGCAGCTTTGTGTCACTAGAGGATACGCGAGCCCGTTGGGCTCGCGTCAAGTCGCCACCCCTGTCGCACCCAAGTGGCCGGAGGCCGTTTCGTCGGGGCGAAGCGAAGGACCGGTGAGGTGAAGTCGCTTGAGGGCCGTGATCCAGAGGCGGGTGAAGCGCCCTCCTTGATCTCTTCTGAGGTGCTGATCTGCCCGCGTCGTTCGCCGTGCCGCCATCCAGACCAAGGTCGCACAGACCGCCGGAGCCGCTGGCAGTCGGCTCCCGGTTCGTGACCGCCGGCGCGCACGGGTGATGAGTCGGTCGATGGATGAATCGTTGCAACCATCCCCATTGGCGTAAACTCTCGGCGCGGACCGCCGCGCGGGTTCGGCTCCTCACCCGCCGCCGCGTGACCTCACGAGGCGCCTTTCACCACAGGATCACGCCATGAACGACCAAGCGAAACAGTATCAACAACTCATCGCCAAGTGCTGGGCGGATGACACCTTCAAGCAGCGGCTGCTGGCCGATCCGGCCGGGACGCTGGCGGCGGAGGGGATGGCGCTGCCCGAGGGGGTGACGCTGCGGGTGATGGAGAATACCGCCCAGGCGGTGACGCTCGTGATTCCGGCCCGGCCCACGGAGCTGATGGATGAGGCGCTGGCCGGTGTTGGGGGCGGTGGGCTTCGGGATTGGTGCGCTAATTCTGATAGTTTCGCTTAGGTTGGTGTCTGACGGGCAAGCTGGGGTAAGGCGAACCGCAAGGTACCGCCGTCATGGGCGAATCCCAAGCGCCCGACCAGCCGGTGGCCGTTCAGTCAGGGCTTGGTGAAGCGCCGTCGTTGTGGAGATGCTGGAGGACGTGAATCCAGAGGCGGGTGAATCGCCCCTTGGTCGTGACCCGGCCGCGCAGCCCGCCGTGCAGCCATCGATACCAACGTTTTCTGGCTCCCACGCTCCAGCGTCGCGTCTGCCAGTTGGCGCGGTGCGATGGGTTGAGACGGGCCGCTGGAGCGGCCCGACGACACTCCCACGCTGGAGCGTGGGAGCGAGCGAAACCCCTTGGCGGTCTTGCCGATCCACCTTTCCCAAGCATCAAGAGCCTCAGACTGTGATCCAGCATCCCATCTTCAAACCCCATCTGACCCCGGCGGTCATCCCCGGCGAGGGCGTGCTGCTGCTCTCCGAGGACGGTGCCCGCGCCCTGCATGGCAGAGTCTATGAGCGGCTGGCGCCACTGCTCGATGGCACATGCAATCCCGATGATCTGGTCGGCGCGCTGGCCGCCGAGTTCGATGCCGCCCATGTCTATTATGCGCTGATGCTGCTGGAGAAAAACGGTCACCTCCAAGAGGCGGCGCCCGCGATTCCCGCCGGCATCGCCGCGTTCTGGTCGGGCCTGGGCCTGTCGGCGACGGCGGCGCTCGCCGCGCTGGCGGAGCAAACCGTACAGCTTCACGAGGTTGGCGAGGTCGATGCCGCGCCCCTTCATGTGGCGCTCGACCGGCTGGGCATCCGCCGGGTGGAGCGCGAGGCGACGCTGGACCTGGTCTTGACCGATGATTACCAACGCCCGGCGCTGACGGAGCTGAACGCGACCTTTCACGCTGCCCGACAACCCTGGCTGCCGGTGAAACCGGTCGGTCACGAACCCTGGCTCGGGCCGCTGTATCGAGCGGACGAACCCGGCTGTCACGCCTGTCTGGTCAAGCGCCTAGCGCGGCATTGCGCGACCGAAGGCTTTGCCGCGCGGGCGCTGGCGCTGACGGAACCGCTGCTGACGGCGCGCGCGGCGCTGCCGGCGACCCAACAGCTCATGGCCGAGCTGGCAGCCATCGAGATCGCCAAGTGTCTGGCCGGCGCCCCGGTGACGGTCGCGGGCGCGGTGGTCAGTCTCGACGCCTACAGCCTGGCGATGCGCACCCATCGTTTGCTGGTCGATCCCGCCTGTCCGGTGTGCGGTCAGTCGTCCGCACCGGAGCCGCGTCCCGTGGCGCTGGTCTCGCGCAAGGTGCATTTCATGCAGGACGGCGGACA
>NZ_NHSQ01000147.1 GCF_016653465.1 Thiocystis minor
CGCAAGGGCGATGGCGAGCCCGGTTTGAAGACGATCTGGCTGGGCATGCAGCGCATCATGGACTTCGCCGCCGGGATCAAATAGGCCAGGGAGATGCCGGACACGGAAAGTTGTGTGTAATGGGATGGCTTAAACCACGTCAGTTCCGAAACTTGTTGTTCAGGCAACTCAGAGTCGATTCACACACGATACATGCCATGCTGGACGCGCTTTAATCCGCTGTGTCCTCGAAACCACGTTAGCCTCCTGACGTGGATTTTGCCCTCGCAGTTGCGAGGGCTTTTTTATGGATTCTGACTCATGCTCGCGATGCCTTAGAGCGTAAGAACTTCACCCATTTCAACAAGAGACGTTTGGCTCTGCTCCAACGTCTTCCCACAGCAATAGGAGATTATGCGAATGCTGATCCGCGTTGGGTACGACATCATCTTCGAGCATCCGGCGCCAATGCCGATCATCGCCATGCTTTATTTGCATCCCTCACGCCATCAAACGATCCGTCGAGGTGAATATCTGCTCGTCGAACCCTCGGTGCAGGTCAGCGAATACACCGATGTTTTTGGCAATCGCTGCGGGCGTCTGCTCGCGCCGGCCGGCCAGGTGCGGTTCTGGAACGATGCGGTGGTCGAGGATGATGGTCTGCCGGATCGCCAGTCTCCTGGCGCCGAACAGCATGAGATTTATGATTTACCGGATACGACGCTCACCTATTTGATGCCGAGCCGTTATTGCGAAGTGGATCGCATGGTGGATCTCGCCTGGCAGTTGTTCAGTACCGTCCCAACGGGCTGGGCGCGTGTCCAGGCCATCTGCGATTTCGTGCACGGCCATCTCAGGTTCGATTATTTACAGGCCCGCAAGACGCGCACCGCTTATGAGGCTTACCAGGAGCAGGTCGGTGTCTGCCGCGACTTTACCCACCTGGCAATCGCCTTTTGCCGCTGTCTGAATATCCCCGCCCGTTACTGTACCGGGTATCTCGGCGATATCGGGATCCCGCCAATGCCAGGTCCGATGGATTTCAGCGCCTGGTTCGAGGCGTACCTGGGCGGACGCTGGCATGCCTTCGATCCGCGCAATCACAGACCACGGATTGGACGGGTTCTGATGGCGTATGGTCGCGATGCCGCGGATGTCGCTCTGCTGACCGCGTTCGGCCCGAGCCGGCTGGAGCGATTCACCGTGTGGACCGACGAAGTGGGCGAGGAAGCGCTGCGACCGCTGGTCACAGCCTCCCGCTAGACGCGGGATGAACCTATATCCGGCGTTTTGAACCGCAAAGGCGCAAAGGACACAAAGAAAAACAAGGGCTTGCAATGCGCATGACAGTCACCCCTTAGGTGAATGCACCCATCGAGGCAAGACATTGAAATCCTTCGCGTTCTTTGTGTTCTTGGCGGTTTAACTGCGCTTTTTAGGATGACAGGTTCAACGGCTTGGGAAAGGCCAGGTCTGACAAGACCGTTCGCCCGCTGACGCCCCCCTCGCGTCAGCCCAGCATCCGGTCATACATGGCTTCCGCCGCCCCGTAACAACCGCAGGCGGCGTCGATTAGCCGGGCACGGTCAAGAATCTGGATATCCCCGCGACGATAGCGGATGAGCTGGCGCTGTTGCAGCGCACTCGCCGCCTTGGTCACGCCAACGCGGCGCACCCCGAGGATCGAGGCCAGGAATTCATGGGTGATATGAAAGCGATCCGAATGCGCGCGATCCTGGGTCATCAAGAGCCAGCGGGCAAGACGCGCCTCCAGGACATGAAAGCGGGTGCAGGCGACCATCCGCTCGACCTCGTTCGTCAACACGAACAGATAGCGGTTGAGCACCGCCTGAAGCGCGCTGCTCTGTCTGAGTGCGGCGGCAAAATGCTCGGGGGTCATGCGCCAGGCGAAACCCGCGCCCTGGACCAAGGTGCGCAGCAGCGTTACCTCAACCCCCAGGATGAGCGGGGTTCCGATCATCCCTTCGTGACCGACCAGCCGCACCTCCAGACCGGCGTGATCGTCGGCAGGGGTCAGCATGGACACGAAGCTGTCGGTTGGGAAATACACATGGAGAATCCGATCGCCAGGCTCGCTGATCACCTCGGCCAGGTGAAGCTCGACGGACTCGCAGTGCGCCAGGATCTGCTGACGATCCTTGCCGGGTAGCGTCGCCAGGAGACGATTGACCAAAAGGACGGGGGGTTTCACGGGCAGCAATCGCGTTCTCTTTGTGGATCAAGGCGAACCCTGAACGGAACGGCACAGGGAAGGATGTTGAAAATACGCCGAAAAACCCGTTCGATCCGTACGCTAGCAAACATAGTGCGCGATTGACGCCCATTTGTCGTCACAAGGCTCGACCCGAGCCGGTTCGATGAAGAGGATGTTCGGCCCCGCGTCAGTGTCCGAACCAGTCCCCGTCTCCATATCCGACGCTTTGATTGCTTCTGTACCTGCGATCACTGGCGTCATGACGACGGCCACTGTTGTACCGGTTGTCCCGGTTGTCCCGGTTGTCCCGGCTGTACCGGTTGTACCGGTTGTACCGGTTGTACCGGTTGTCCCGATAGTCTCTGCCGTCATTTCGGTAGCGGTCATCGTCCCGGTCGTTGCCGACTTCATGGCCGATGAGGCCACCGACCGCAGCCCCGCCGATTGTTCCAATCGCGCTGCCATCGGTCAGTAAGGAACCCGCAACGCCACCAAGCCCCGCGCCAGCCAGGGTGTTTTGTTCTTGCCGCGACATTCCGGTGCAACCGCCCAAGCCAATCAATACGGCCAAAGTCACTAAACCGCCCAGATAGTTCTGATGTGTTTTCACTGCAATCGCTCTCGCTGATGAATCGGTCTTTCCTGTCTTTGGAGATTGCGTCAAGCGCAGTCCAAGTTGACTTCGACGCTGGAGTATCGGGGCTTGTCACGAATAACCATTCACGCCGTGATCGAGGTCTGGGAGCAGCTTATCGACAAGCGCATTCAACAGTCGGTGCGGTGGCAAACATAAGGCCAAGCCCGTTTTAGCGTTTTAGCTCTGAAGGTTTGCGATCCAGCATGACATCGCCCAATCAATCCCCGTCATGACGCCTGGCCAAGACCGAAGCGTTTTATGTGCGCTACCGTACGGACACGTCCCGGTTCTATCCATCATCTTTATCAGGCATGTCTCGCTCCCCCTCGGGATCGCCGCGAGGCTGGAGAAAGCGACGACATTGAGTGTTTGCTCTGGACGCGGTTCTACCTGAAATCGCTATCGTTTGTACGCTAGCGAACAGACAGCCGCTGGGGTAAAGGCTATTGTCAAGCTGACATCAAACATCTGAAAACATAGCGGAGATACTTTATGACATTGATTTCATTGGTCGTTACATTGGTTGTCGTGGGCGTGATCCTGTGGCTGATCAATAACTACATCCCGATGGACGGCAACATCAAGAAAATCTTGAATGTGGTCGTGATCCTCGTCGTCATCCTTTGGCTGTTGACCGCCTTCGGGCTGTTGGGACCCATCTCGGGGATGCGTATCGGGTAATCGATGAACGAATCAGTAGAACCACTGCGGGAGCAGAGAACATGAAAGCGATCAACATCGCCGCCATTGCGCTCATCGTTGCCGGCGGTTTGGGGCTGGCGTATGGCAGTTTCAGTTTTACCAAAGAGACGCAGGAGGCCAGGATCGGCCCGCTCGCCGTCACGGTTCAGGAGCGGGAGACCGTCAACATCCCGCAATGGGCCGGTATCGCGGCGATCGTGGCCGGCGCGGTTCTGCTCATGGTGTCCAAGCCCCGCTAGTTTCCACATCGCTGGTGATCCCGGGTCACCCTAATCGACTCCCTCCTCGCGGAGGGAGCTGGAGCATGCAATGAACGATCTCTCATCGCCAAAAAAACCGGTTCTGACCAGGAAGGTCAGCCAAGTCGCCAGCTACTATAACCCTCGGACCTGGAAAGAGAAGGGGCTGTGGTGGACCATGGGTCTGTTTCTGATGACCTATCTGGTCGTCGTCGTCATTCTGGGGTTGATCTGGTCGCAATCACCCGACACCTTCGACGTGCGCGCGAATGCCTTGTCGTTGGTGAATGACGATGCAAGCAAAGTGGTTCCGGGTACCGCCACGACGACCACCGCCATCCGGATTGCAGAAACCTTGCTCGATAAACCCGGCGGCTATCTGACCAACGATATCAGCCCGCCAGGTCTCTATCTGGACAACCTCCCGAATTGGGAATTCGGTGCCTTGACCGAGCTGCGCGATCTGGTGCTTGCGCTGCGGAACGATTTCAGCCGCTCCCAGTCCCAGTCGGTCGAGGATAAGGATCTGGGCATTGCGCAACCCCAGTTCAATTACCAATCGAATTCCTGGATCCTGCCCTCCACCGAGTCGGAGTATCGGAAAGGCACAGAAGGACTCTATGGGTATTTACGCCGGCTCTCCGATGAGAATGAACGTGACGGCCAGTTTTTCGCGCGCGCCGATAACTTGACCGTGTATCTCGAAATGACCGAAAAGCGATTGGGAAGTCTGGCGCAGCGCCTGTCCTACGCGGTCGGCCAGGTTCATCTCGATACGGCCTTGGCCGGCGATCCCAACGCCCGTCAGTCGACCCCGGTCCCTGCCCAAGCGCAGACCAAGACCCCTTGGTTCGACATCGACGATATCTTTTTCGAGACACGCGGCTATACCTGGGCGCTGCTGCATACCCTGGAGGCGATCGAAATCGACTTCGAGCCGGTGCTCAAGGATAAGAATGCCTTGGTGTCGCTGAAGCAGATCGTCCGCGAATTGCACAATACCCAGAACATTATCTGGAGTCCGATGATCCTCAATGGCACCGGATTTGGGCCGATGGCCAATCACTCGCTGGTCATGGCCTCCTATGTCTCGCGCGTCAATGCCGCGATCACGGATCTTCGTAGTCTGTTGCAGAAGGGCTGAAGTCGTGCATTTCATTGCGGGCTTCATCTGTGCATCACCTCATTCATCCATCTTAATCAATCCTAAAGAGACCTCGAAATGATCAATCGGCAGAGAGTGGGCTTCATCGCCATGGCGTTGATCCTGGGCACTGGAGCGTGGTCGTCAGCCAGTGCTCAGCGAACCGAACAAGTTCAGGTGACGAAGCGGAGCGCTGGCACCTTGCAGGTGGCTGACGCCCAAACGACGTATGGCATTCGTCCCGCCGACACCAGCGCTTCATCGCCGGCTTCATCCGCGGATTCCGCCACTGGCCACGTTGGCCACGACGGATCCACGATGGGACATTCATCGACCATTCAAAGCGCTGGCGGCATTCGCTATGTTTCGGGTGGGATCGGCGAAAGTGAACGAAACGAACTCAATGCACTCTCCAGCCAGTTCAACCTGCATCTGCTCTTCGCGACGCAAGGCAGCGGCGAGTATCTCTCGGCGGTCCGCGTGAACATTCTGGACACCCAGGATGCTCCGGTCTTGACCGCCGAGTCGAAAGGCCCCTGGTTCTACGCCCAACTCCCGCCAGGCGACTACAGCATCGAAGTCACCCCGACCGGTCGACGCGGCCAGGATGAAACCCAGCGAAAAACCGTCCACCTCGATGGCTCTAGCCAGGCGCGCTTCGATTTCTACTGGAAGAAATAAACGCAGCGAACGTGCTTCCAGCAGAAGCATCCGCGTTCGACGTGCGTCCTATTTCGGCGCGCTGACAAGACGTCGGTGACAGCGGCGTCTTCCCGACGTCTCTGTGCGCTAGCGTACAGACGCTTGTCAGGGCGCGTTGTAGTCTGTCCCTAACCTCATCTGAAAGGATCAACGCCATGGCCTATATTCAATTAGTGATCAACCTGGTCGCCTTTGGCGCCATTCTCTGGGCGGTCAATGTGTATATTCCGATGAACGCTACCGTCAAGAAAGTCGTGAATGCGATCGTGGTCGTGATCGCGATTCTCTTTGTACTCAGCGCTTTCGGTTTCTTTGGCCCCATCGCCTGGTGACGGCCTCGGGCAGGGTGATTCGAGATGAATTCCCGGCCCCGCGATGGGTAGGCAGTTGAATTCCGGCAATCCGCCGGGTAAACGATCCAAAATAGGAGTCATATCCCATGTTGACAAAAGACGAATATGTCGCGCAAATCAAGGTGCAGCTTGACGAATGGAGTACGGAAATCGATAAACTCCAGGAGCGAGGGCATGAAATCAAGGAAGATGCCAAGGTGAAATATGAGGAACAACTCGTCGCGCTCCGCACCAAACGCGAGGAAGGCGAGAAAAAGCTGGAAGAGATTCAGGCCGCCGCTGAAAACAACTGGGAGCAGTTCAAAATGGAATCCGACCGTGTTTGGGAGGCATTCAAGGATTCTTTCGAGACGTTCAAGTCGCATTTCAAGTAATCCTTCAGCCCATCGATTGACGCGCATTCAATCACCATTCGCGCCAATCGATGACAGGCGGCATCAGTCACCTCAGTCACGGGAGGACCGCCGTCTTCCGCGGATGATCTCCGGACAGGGGGGGGCCGGAGAGGGCGGCGTCTCGCCGTCAGCGATTGGGAAATTTGAAGGAGAGTCATTTGGCGATTCGCGACACCCTGCTCCAGTTCAGGAGACAGCTTCCGGGCAACGGTTTGATCGACGTGGCAGTCGGCGACGAGCCGCCGCTGCGTTCGGAACTCTTCAGCGCGGTGCAGATGGAGGAGCACGGCAAGCGGCTCGCCGACGCGCACGCCCTGACGCCCGGACATCCGCCGGACCGCCTGCTGGCGCGACTCAAAGAGAATGAAACCCTTCTGATCGGCGTCTGCCGCCTGCTCATGGCCGCCGTCACCGAGAATCGCCGGATCGCCCCAGCCGGCGAATGGCTGCTCGACAACTTCTATCTGATCGAAGAACAGATCCGCACCGCCAAGCGCCATCTCCCCAAGGGCTACAGCCGGCAATTGCCGCGTCTGAGCCGGGGGCCATCGACCGGCCTGCCACGGGTCTATGACCTGGCGCTGGAGATGATCGCGCACGGCGATGGCCGGGTGGATCCGGAGAATCTCAGCCGGTTCGTCGCCGCTTACCAGACCCTCAGCACACTCAAGCTGGGCGAGTTGTGGGCCATCCCCATCATGCTGCGGCTGACGCTGATCGAGAATCTGCGCCGGGTCGCGGCCCGTATCGCGGTGAGCCGCACCGACCAGAATCTGGCCGACGGCTGGGCCGACCAACTGACCGCGATGGCCGAAAGCGATCCGAAGAATCTGATTCTGGTGATCGCCGACATGGCGCGCTCGAACCCACCCCTATCGAGCGCCTTCGTGGCGGAGCTGGCGCGCCGGCTGCAAGGCCAGAGTTCCGCGCTGGCCCTGCCGCTGACCTGGATCGAGCAGCAGCTCGCCGAGTCGGGTCTGACGATCGAGCAGTTGGTGCAGTTGGAAAACCAGCAGCAGGCCGCCGACCAGGTCTCCATCGGCAACAGCATCGGCAGTCTCCGCTTTCTCGGCGCGATGGACTGGCGCACGTTTGTCGAGACCATGAGTCTGGTCGAGCGGATCCTGAACGAGGATCCGGGCGGCGTGTATGGACGGATGGCGTTCGCCACCCGCGATCGCTACCGGCACGTCGTGGAGAAGGTCGCGAAAAACAGCCGGCTGTCCGAAGCCGAGGTGGCGCGCCACGCGATCGAACTGGCGCGGGAGTGCGCGCAGGCGGCCGCGCCCGGCGACGACGCGCGCACGGCGCATGTGGGCTATTACCTGATCGACCGGGGATTGTCCCAGCTCGAACATCGGGCGCGAGCGAGTTTGCGTTTCGTGGCATCACTGCAACGACGGGGCCGCCGGATCCCCTTCGTCCTGTATCTCGGCGCAATCATCCTCTTGACGGCGCTCTTCACCGGGGGGCTGTTGGCGCAGGCGCCGTCCGAGGGCGTGTCGGATTGGCTGCTCCTGCTCCTGGGGCTGCCCGCCATCCTGGGCACCAGTCAACTCGCGCTGGCGCTGGTGAACTGGCTGGCGACCCTGCTGGCGACCCCCGAACCACTGCCGCGCCTGGATTTTTCCGCCGGCATTCCGACCGCGTCACGCACCCTGGTGGTGACGCCGACCATGCTCACCAGCGCCGAGGGCATCGAATCGCTGGTCGAGGCGCTGGAGGTCCGCTTCCTGGCCAATCGCGACGACCGCCTGCACTTTGGCCTCTTGACCGACTTTCGCGATGCACCGTCGGAAACCCTGCCGGAAGACGCTGCCCTGGTCGCGCTGGCCGCGCAAGGGATCGCGGCGCTGAATGAACGCTATCCGCGCGCCGACGGCCACACATTCTTCCTGTTCCACCGCCCGCGCCGCTGGAACCCGCAGGAGCGGATCTGGATGGGATACGAGCGCAAGCGCGGCAAGCTGGCGGATCTGAATGCCCTGCTGCGCGGCAACGCCGGGGATCGTTTCGCGCTTGTCGTCGGCGCGACGGACATCCTGCTCGGCGTGCGCTACGTCATCACCCTGGATACGGATACCCAACTCCCGCGCGATGCCGCCCGCGAACTGGTCGGCGCCCTGGCGCACCCGCTCAATCGGGCCTCCTACGAGGCGCACCGGCAGCTCGTCACCGCGGGCTACGGCATCCTCCAGCCGCGCGTGGCCGTGAGCCTGCCCGGCGCGAACCGCTCGCGTTACGCACGGCTGCATGGGAACGATGCCGGCATCGACCCCTATACCCACGCCGTCTCCGATGTCTACCAGGATTGGTTTCAGGAAGGTTCCTTCATCGGCAAGGGGATCTACGAGGTCGATGCCTTCGAGCAGGCGCTCGCCGGGCGTTTTCCCGAGAACCGCATCCTCAGCCACGATCTGCTGGAAGGCTGCCATGCGCGCTCCGGGCTGTTGAGCGACGTGCAGTTGTACGAGGACTATCCCGCCTGCTATAGCGCGGACGTGAGTCGGCGCTACCGCTGGATTCGCGGCGACTGGCAGATTGCCGGCTGGCTGCTGCCGCGTGTCCCCGGTTTCGATGGACAGCGGCGCAAGAATCCGCTGTCGGCGCTGTCGCGCTGGAAGCTGGCCGATAACCTGCGACGCAGTCTGGTGCCGGCGTCCCTGACGCTGCTGTTCGTGCTGGGCTGGATGGTCACGGAGTCGCCGGGGCTCTGGACCCTGGCGGTGCTCGGAATTTCGCTGATTCCGTCGCTGCTGACCGCGCTCCTGAGCGTCCTGCAAAAGCCGGGCGATGTGCGCTGGCGTCATCACCTCACTGCGGCGCTCCGCGCGGCGGTCCGGCAACTGGAACAGGCAATGTTCACGATCGTCTGTCTGCCCTATGAGGGATTCTTCAGCCTGGACGCCATGGCCCGCACCCTCTGGCGGACGTGGGTCAGCCATCGACGCCTGCTCGAATGGACCTCGTCGGGCGATCTGGACCGCTCGGACCGGAGTCTCGGCGTCTTCCATCGGACGATGTGGATCGCCCCCGCGCTGGCCCTGTTCACGGCGTTGGTTCTAGCCCTGAGCGAACCGGCCGTGCTCCTCGTGGCGGGGCCGATCCTCCTGCTCTGGCTGGCCGCGCCCAGCCTCGCCTGGTGGATGAGCCGCCCGCTAACGCGCCGCGAGGCTCGTCTGACGGCCGAGCAGTTCCGCTTTCTGCGCGCCATGTCCCGCAAGACCTGGGCCTTCTTCGAGCAGTTCGTCGGCCCCGAAGACCATTGGCTGCCGCCGGATAATTATCAGGAGCATCCGGTCGCCGTGGTCGCGCATCGCACCTCGCCGACCAACCTGGGGCTGTCGCTGCTCGCCAATCTGGCCGCCCATGACTTCGGCTATTTGACGACCGGCGGGCTGCTCGCGCGCACCGCCGGCGCGCTGGAGACGATGGCCAGCCTGGAGCGCTATCGCGGCCATTTCTTCAACTGGTACGACACCCAGACACTCAAGCCACTGGCCCCGCTCTACATCTCCTCGGTGGACAGCGGCAATCTCGCGGGTCATCTGCTGACCCTGCAGCCGGGTCTGCTGGCGCTGATCGACGCGCCGATCCTCAACCCGCGCTGGCTGGAGGGGATCGAGGACAGTTTCGGGATTCTGCTGGATGGGCTCGCGCCGCTTCGGAAGCGCGTGCTGCCGTCCGTGCTCGCGCCATTCCAGCAGACGCTGACGGCGGTCGTCCAGTCGCGCCCAACCGGACTCGCGGCGGCCTGCGGCTGTCTTGAGTCGCTGGCGACGGCGGCCGAGGCGGCGGCGCTGGATCTGACCGGGCACCGCGAGGGTGCCGCGAACACCTGGGCCTTGTCGCTGGCCCAACAATGCCGTGCCCTCCTGGATGATCTGCGGTTTCTGGCGCCCTGGCTCGCGAACCCGGCTCAGAATCCGTTTGACAGGGTTCCCACGCTGCGGGAGTTGGCGCGGGTTGAGCTGGCGTTGGAAGACAACAAAGACAGCAAGGACGGCAAGGACGGCAAGGACAACAGGATCCGGGAGGCCAGCCAGCGCGCCCGCGAGCGGATCGCCGTGCTCGAATACCTGGCCCTGCAGGCCGGCGAACTGGCCCGGATGGACTACGACTTCCTGTACGACGAGTCGCGTCATCTGCTGGCCATCGGCTACAACGTCACCGATCACCGCCAGGATGCGAGCTACTACGATCTGCTGGCCTCCGAGGCCCGTCTGGGCAGTTTCGTGGCGATCGCGCAGGGTCAACTGCCGCAGGAAAGCTGGTTCGCCCTGGGACGCCTGCTGACGGTCGCCGCCGGCGAGCCGACGCTCCTGTCCTGGAGCGGCTCCATGTTCGAGTACCTGATGCCGTTGCTGGTGATGCCGACCGACGACCACACCCTGCTCGATCAGACCTATCGCACGGCGGTCGCCCGGCAGATCCAGTATGGCAAGCAGCGTGGCGTCCCCTGGGGCGTGTCCGAGTCCGGCTACCACACGGTCGACGTTCAGCTCAATTACCAGTACCGCGCCTTCGGCGTGCCCGGTCTGGGACTTAAGCGCTGGCTGGCCGAGGATCTGGTCATCGCGCCCTATGCCTCCGCGCTCGCCCTGATGGTGGCGCCCGAGGCGGCGTGCCAGAATCTCCAGCGCCTCGCCGCCAGCGGCTTCGAAGGTCGCTACGGCTTCTACGAGGCCATCGACTACACGCCGTCGCGCCTGCCGCGCGGGCAGTCGAGCGCCGTGGTGCGCTCCTTCATGGCCCATCATCAGGGCATGAGTTTCCTGTCGCTGGCCTATCTGTTGCTGGACCGTCCGATGCAGCGGCGCTTTTTGTCGGCCCCACTGTTCCAGGCCACCGCCCTGCTGCTCCAGGAGCGCATCCCCAAGACCCCATCGTTCTATGCGCACGCCACCGGCGAGCCGACCGACATCCGCACGACGGACAGTGATCAGGAGTCGCAGATTCGCGTCTTCACCAGCCCTCACACTGCCATCCCGGAAGTGAAACTGCTGTCGAATGGTCGCTACCATGTGATGGTCACCAACGCCGGCGGCGGCTCCAGTCGCTGGAAGGATCTCGCCGTCACGCGCTGGCGCGAGGACACCACCTGCGATCCCTGGGGTAGCTTCTGTTATCTGCGCGATCCGGCGAGCGGCGAGTTCTGGTCGACCGCCTATCAGCCGACGCTCAAGCAGCCGGACAGCTACGAGGCGATCTTCTCGGAGGGGCGTGCCGAGTTCCGCCGCCGCGACCAAGGGATCGAGTCCTATACCGAGATCGCGGTCTCGCCGGAAGACGACATCGAACTGCGCCGGGTGCGTCTCACCAACCGCTCCCGGACCCGCCGGGTCATCGAGATCACCAGTTACGCCGAGGTGGTGCTCGCCCCGCCCGCCGCGGATGCGCTGCATCCGGCCTTCAGCAACCTCTTCGTGCAGACCGAACTCCTCGACCCGCAGCCGGCGATCCTCTGCACCCGCCGCCCGCGCTCGCGCGACGAGTCCTCGCCCTGGCTGTTTCATCTGATGGTGGTGCGCGGGGCCGAGTGCGGCGCGCCTGCCTATGAAACGGATCGGATGCGCTTCATCGGGCGCGACCGCACCGTCGCCAACCCCCAGGCAATGGACGGGGCGCTCTCGGGCAGCGCGGGTTCGGTGTTGGATCCGATCGTTGCCATCCGCTATACGATCACCCTCGATCCCGATCAATTCGCCACCATCGATCGGGTCACGGGCATCGGCGACAGCCGCGAGATCGCCGTAGGTCTGGTCGAGAAATACCAGGATCAGCGCCTCGCCGATCGCGTCTTCGATCTGGCCTGGACTCACAGTCAGGTGGTGCTGCGCCAGATCAATGCCAGCCAGTCCGATGTGCAACTCTACGGGCGTCTGGCCAGCTCGATCCTCTATGCCAACGCCTCGCTGCGCGCCGAGCCGAGCATTCTCAGTCAGAATCGGCGCGGGCAATCCGGACTCTGGAGCCACGCGGTCTCGGGCGACGTACCGCTGGTGCTGGTGCAGATCGGCGACCCGGCGAACATCGAGCTAGTCCATCAACTGGTCCAGGCCCATACCTATTGGCGCCTGAAGGGACTGACCGTGGACTTGGTGATCTGGAACGAGGATCGCGCCGGGTATCGGCAACTCCTCCACGACCAGATCCTGGGGCTGATCGCGGCAGGCGCCGAGGCGCATGTGATCGACCGGCCCGGCGGCATCTTCATCCGACCCGCCGATCAGATTTCAAACGAGGACCGTATCCTGTTCCAGACGGTCGCACGGGTCATCCTCAGCGATACGCGGGGCACGCTGGTCGAGCAACTCAAGCGACGCGGTCCGCTGGAAAAGCGGGTGCCACGCCTGCGTCCGACCCGCAGCCGCTTTGCCGAATGGAGTCGGAGCATCGCGCCCCCAGTGGCCGGCGAGGCGGAGCCGGATGGCCCCGCGCCGCGCCGCTTCGACAATGGACTGGGCGGCTTCAGCCCCGATGGTCGCGAGTACGTCATCACCACCGCGCCCGGCCAGACAACGCCCGCGCCCTGGGTGAATGTTCTGGCCAATCCGCACTTCGGGACGGTCATCTCGGCGAGCGGCATGGCCTACACCTGGAGCGAGAACGCCCACGAGTTCCGACTCACGCCTTGGCATAACGACCCGGTGAGCGATGCCAGCGGCGAAGCCTTCTATCTGCGCGACGAGGACAGCGGCCACATCTGGTCGCCGACGCCGCTGCCCGCCGGCGGCCCCGCAACGTATGTCAGCCGCCACGGCTTCGGCTACAGCGTCTTCGAGCATACCGAGGATGGCATCCAGTCCGCATTGTGTGTCTATGTGGCCCTCGACGCGCCCATCAAGTTCTCGGTGCTGACGCTGACCAACCGCTCGAATCAGCCGCGCCGGCTGTCCGCGACCGGCTATGTCGAGTGGGTGCTCGGCGATTTGCGGCCCAAGTCGGCCCTGCACGTCATCACCGAGATCGATCCGACCAGCGGCGCGATCTTCGCGCGCAATCCCTACAACACCGAGTTTGCCGACCGCCTCGCCTTCTTCGACGTGGACGATCCGGACCGGACCGTCAGCGGCGACCGCACTGAATTCATCGGTCGCAACGGAACGCTTGGCCAGCCGGCCGCGCTGGGACGGATGCGCCTATCCGGCAAGGTTGGCGCCGCGCTGGATGCCTGTGCCGCGCTCCAGACGAGTTTCGAGCTGGCGCCGGGGCAGACGCAGGAGATCGTCTTCCGACTGGGCGTGGTCGGGCGGCGCGGCGCGGACGATGCCAGCTCACTGGTGCATCGCGGTCGCGGGGCATCCGCCGCGCGGACCGTGCTGGAGGCGGTGCGCCAGCATTGGACACGCACCCTGGGCGCCGTTCAAGTGGACACCCCGGACGCCGCGCTCAATGTCCTCGCCAACGGCTGGCTGCTCTATCAGACCCTGGCCTGTCGGCTGTGGGCGCGCAGCGGGTACTACCAGTCGGGCGGCGCTTTCGGCTTCCGCGACCAGTTGCAGGACGCCATGGCGCTCATCCATGCCGAGCCCGGATTGCTGCGCGAGCATCTGCTGCTGTGCGCGGGACGTCAGTTCCGCGAAGGCGATGTGCAGCACTGGTGGCATCCGCCCACGGGTCGGGGGGTCAGGACGCACTGTTCCGACGATTATCTCTGGCTGCCGCTGGCGACCTGTCGCTATGTCCTCGCCACCGGCGATATCAGCGTGCTGGAGGAGACGGCCCGTTTTCTGGAAGGCCGCTTGGTCAGCGGGGAGGACGACTCCTATTACGACCTGCCCGGTCAGTCCGACGAATCGGCGAGTCTCTACCAGCATTGCGTGCGCGCCATCCTGCACGGTCTGCGCTTCGGCGAGCATGGCCTGCCGCTGATGGGCTCCGGCGACTGGAACGACGGCATGAACCTGGTCGGGATCCAGGGCCGGGGCGAGAGCGTCTGGCTGGGCTGGTTCCTCTATGACGTCCTGACGCAGTTCAGCGAGGTCGCGCGCTTACAGGGCGACCTGCCTTTCGTCGAGCGCTGCCAGCAGGAGGCGTCACAGGTCCGCCAGAATATCGAGGCCCACGGTTGGGATGGCGGCTGGTATCGGCGCGCCTACTTCGATGACGGCACCCCGCTGGGCTCGGCGAGTCAGGTCGAGTGCCAGATCGATTCCATCGCGCAAAGCTGGTCGGTGCTCTCCGGGGCCGGCGATCCGGCGCGCGCCCGCCTGGGCATGGCGGCGCTGGAGGCGCGGCTGGTGCGTCGGGATGCCGGATTGATTCAACTGCTGGATCCGCCTTTCGACACCTCCGATTTGAATCCGGGCTATATCAAGGGCTACGTGCCCGGCGTGCGGGAGAACGGCGGGCAATACACCCATGCGGCCATCTGGGCGACGATGGCCTTCGCGCGCCAGGGCGATGCGGCGCGCGCCTGGGAACTCTTCGCCATGATCAACCCGATCAACCATGGTCGCTCGCCTGCGGACATCGCGACCTACAAGGTCGAACCCTATGTCATCGCGGCCGATGTCTATGGCGTCGCGCCGCATGTCGGGCGCGGCGGCTGGAGCTGGTACACCGGCTCGGCGAGCTGGATGTATCGGCTGATCCTGGAATCCCTGCTGGGGCTGCGGCTGGAGGTCGACACCCTGCATGTCGCACCCTGTCTCCCCGCCGATTGGGAGGGGTTCAAGCTGCGCTACCGTTATCGGGAGACGATTTACCGGATCGTCGTGACGCAAGGCGTCGATGGCGAGGGCGGGACGCGGATCACCCTAGACGGTGTCGCGCAGGACGCGCCGAGGATTCCGCTGGTGGACGACCGCCGCGAACATCGGGTTGAGGTGTTCATGCGTCTTCCTGCCTAAACAGCCGGAGAGTCCATCGACTGGCGCGTGTCGCCCCAAGCCGGCATTGAGAAGGTTGCGCGCCGCGTTGAGGTCGCGGTCGTGTTCCGCACCGCAGCCAGAGCACACTTGATGTCCTGGTGCCGGTGTGTCCAGGTGAATTAGGTATTCTTACGGAGTGTCTGATCGCGCTTGGAAAGCCATCATTAAAACACGGCACTCCAGCCGCTCGGGACGACGTGAGTCGAACCTTGACTCCGCGCTTCTCGATGACGATCTAGGGACTGATCCAAGTCCGTTGGGCGCGATCATTGCCGGCAGAAACTTGCGTTCGTCATCCCAAAGCGACAAGAGAGCAACACGCAATGAGCATGACACCGGCACTCAATCTCGGAAGCAGCATCCATCCGGACGGCGTTGCGAACGATGCACGGATCGCCTATTTCTCGATGGAGATTGCCCTGCATCCGGCGATGCCGACTTACAGCGGCGGGTTGGGCATTCTGGCGGGCGACATGATCCGTGCCGCCGCCGATCGCGAGCTGCCGATGGTGGCGGTCACGCTGCTGCACCGCAAAGGCTATTTTTATCAGACGATCGACGCCAGTGGCTGGCAGACGGAAAATGCCGTCGAATGGATCGTGGAGGATTTCGTGCAGGCGCTGCCGCAGCGCACCGCCGTCACGATCGAGGGCCGGACGGTAGCCCTGCGCGCCTGGCGTTACGATGTCCGCGGCTGCACCGGCGCGGTGGTGCCGGTCTATCTGCTCGACACCGATCTCCCCGACAACGGCGAATGGGATCGCACGCTGACGCACTGGCTCTACGGTGGCGATCCGCACTATCGGCTCTGTCAGGAGGTCGTGCTCGGCATGGGCGGGGTGACGATGCTCCGCGCACTCGGCCACGACGGTCTCCAGCGCTTCCACATGAACGAAGGACACGCCAGTCTGCTCCCCATCGCGCTGCTCGACGAACACGCCAAACGCGCCGGTCGCACGAGCTTCACGCACGAGGACATCGAAGAGGTCCGCCGGCATTGCGTGTTTACCACGCACACCCCGGTCCCCGCCGGTCACGATCGGTTCCCCACCGAACTCATCAATCAGGTGCTCGGCCGCGAGGAGACGGCGGCGATGAAGGACGTGTTGCTCTGGGACGACTATCTCAACATGACCTATCTGGCGCTTAACCTGAGTTACTACGTGAACGGTGTCGCCAAGAAACACGCCGAAGTGTTGCGCCAGATGTTTGCCCAGTACCGCATCGACGCCATCACCAACGGCGTGCATGCCGTGACCTGGACCAGCCCGGCGTTCCAGGCGCTGTTCGATCAGCACATCCCCGGTTGGCGCGAGGAAAATTTCACCCTGCGCTATGCGTTGGGCATTCCGCCACATGAGGTTTGGCGGGCGCACGACCAGGCCAAGCGTCAGCTCTTGGATCACGTCAACCGTGTCACGAATGTGGGCATGGATGCGCGCGACCTGACGATCGGATTCGCGCGCCGCGACGCGACCTACAAGCGCGGCGATCTGATTTTCCTTGACCTGGAGCGGTTGAAACGGATTTCCGCCGACGTCGGTCGCTTCCAGATCATCTATGCCGGCAAGGCCCATCCGCAAGACCAGGAAGGCAAGGAACTCATTCAGCGTATCTTTCAGGCGCGCGATGCACTCAAGTTGCAGGTCAAGATTGCCTACCTGCCCAATTACGATTGGCCGCTGGCGCAGTTGATGACGGCCGGCGTGGATGTCTGGCTCAATACCCCGGAGCCGCCGCTGGAGGCCTCCGGCACCAGCGGCATGAAGGCCGCGCTCAACGGCGTGCCCAGCCTCAGCATTCTCGACGGTTGGTGGCTCGAAGGCTGCATCGAAGGCGTAACCGGTTGGGCGATCGGCGACTTAACGAGTCCCGCCAACATGGGCGAGGATCAATCACCCCACGATGCGGCGGCGCTCTACGACAAATTGGAGCGGGTGATCGTCCCGCTGTTCTACAGCGACCAGGAGCGGTTTATTGACGTCATGCGTCACGCGATCGCACTCAACGGTTCGTTTTTCAATACCCAGCGCATGGTGCTGCAATACGTCACGAAGGCGTATCTTCGCTGACGATCACGGCGGCATACGCCAACGGATGACTGATCGATGAATTGAGCCATCACCCGTAAACGCTGAATGTGGGTTCCATCGCTGGGGGACGAAATACGCGCACGATTGATGGCGGTTTGTTCGGCAACACACATGGACGGAGCATTTTTTGTGTGCGCTAGCGAACAGACGGCCCCGGACACTTTGGCCATGCTCTCGGTGAAGCTTGGTTCAATGACGCTCACTTGGCGGCTGAGACCGGGCGGAGCGCCTGTCCGCGAGTCGGTCAGACGGGTTCGGAAACCGTCCTGCGGAGACACCCTCGATGAGCCAATGCGCAACCGTTTTCGGGGCTTCGGCCCCTGACCGACTTTCTCATCTGATTCAGCAGCGGGTCTTCGGCGACCGGGTCAAGATCCCGTTGGAAATTCGCCTCTGGGGCGGCCGCACCGATCGCTGCGGCGACGCCGAGCCGGCGGTGAAGATCCTGTTCACCTGTCGGGCCTGGGCCGAAAACCTGGAGGCCGCCCGGGAGGACATCATCGCCCGTTGGGGCGAGACGCTCTATCGGCGCTTCCGGCTCTATCTCTGGGGCTCGGCCCTGGCCTTCCTGAGTCGAAGCGCGGAGGCCTTTCGGGTCGTGTTGGAACGTCCACTGGATGCATGAGGGGATGTCGTTGTGAAACCCATCGATTGCGGAAAACTCTCCGCGCACTTGCGGTTCTGCTGGGTATTGCTGAGTTGGCTGTCCCTGGCCCCGGTCATGGCCGCTGACTGGCAGGGAACCCTGCCGGATGGTTCGCGGGTCGAGGTGGATGCGAGCACCCATCGGGCCTGGCATCGAGACGGCAACAGGGTTGTGCCCTTGTGGGATGGCGTGCACCAGCTTGAGGACGGCTCGGTGGTGATTGTCCGTGATGGAACCGCGGTGCCCACCACGGGGATGCTGGAGACCTGGGTGCCTTCATCCGAGGAGGAATCACCGCGCGTGTCATCGGCGTGTGACGATCTGATCAAAGGGGTCTGCGGTGCGGATAATCGCTGCGCGACATCGCAGGCCTGTGGTCTGGCGCATCAACTCGCCGAAATGGCGGCGGGCAAGTCGGCCAAGGTGATGGGCGCTGACGCGCGCATCAAGACCGGGGACCAATGTCGCGAGGCCCTCGCGAATCCGTTCTTTGTGCGCTGCGATTGATCCATCGGCTTCCGCCAGGACGCTTATGTGCGGCAGCGTACCGACAGCCATCGCCAGTGCGCCTAAAAGAAGCCTCTCGCATTGGTTCATTGGGACGCTGACAGATGAGCGTTTGGCCTCTTGCGCAGACAAACATCCTACCAATCCTGACTGGAGTTTGACCATGAAACGCATGAGCCTTCGCACCACGTCGACTGCTGCCCTCTTTCTCGCCGGTTCGGTCTTGACCGTCAGCGTGTTTGCCCAACCGCCACAAGGCGCCTATGGTCCGGGCGACGGCATGAATCCCGGCGCGATGAGCGGCCCCGGATACGGACCAGGTCCTGGACCCAGTCAGGGTCCGGGCTATGGGATGGGTCCCGGCATGATGCATGGTTACGGCCCTGGATCCGGTCAGGGTCCGGGCTACGGCATGGATCCAGGCATGATGCATGGTGACGGTCATGGATCCGGTCAGGGTCCGGGCTATGGGATGGGTGGTCCCGGCATGATGCGTGGTTACGGCCCTGGCCCTGGTCAAGGCTACGGTATGGATCCCGGCATGAGGGGGGGCTACGGCCCAGGATCCGATCAGGGTCCGGGCTATGGTCAGGATCCCGGTTTCAATCGGACCAGATAACCGCAGGTGCCGCTTGAGGCGCGAGCGTTGGCGGCCGGACCAGTCCAGCGCATGAGCCACCAGGATACCCATTCAGCCCATCGCGGTCTCGTCGCAAGATCGCGGTCTTCTTCGTCAGCCTGCGCCTGGTCGACGAAGAGACCTTGGCCGTGCGCTACCTCGTCGTCAATACGAGCAACTGGTGTGTCGGTCATCAGGTGTTGGTCGCCCCGCCGTGGATTGCGGGCGTGCACTGGCCGGATCGAAGCGTCTCGGCCGATCTGAGCCGCGCGGAGAGACAGGCTGCGCCGTCCTACGATCCGTCGGCGGAACTGGATCGGCAATGAGAAGCGGATCCGCACGCGCACGACGGGCGACCCCCGCACTGGCAGACCGGCTCGGCGCCCGACGACCGCGTGATCTGACGCCAAGCCACCAGCGAGCCCCCTCTAGCCCAATGGCCCAACTGTCCCCGCCGACTGCCGTTGGCGCAACCCCAACTCTGCCTGAGCCCAGGACTGCAAACATGAACCCTACACAGGCACTCCATCAGCTCGGCCAGAGCCTCTGGCTGGACAACATCACGCGCAGCCTGCTGCGCAGCGGCACCCTGGCGCGTTACATCGGCGAGTTGTCGGTGACCGGCCTGACCTCGAACCCGACCATCTTCGAGCATGCGATCGGCGCGGGCGACAGCTACGACGACAGCATCCGCGTGCTCGCCGACAGGGGGCTGTCGGATGAGGATCTGTTTTTCGCACTCGCCCTCGAAGACCTGACGCAAGCGGCCGATCTGTTCCGACCTGCCTTCGACGCCAGCGACGGTCTGGACGGCTGGGTGTCGCTCGAAGTCTCGCCGCTCCTGGCCCACGACGCGGCTCACACCATCCGGGACGCGAACCGGCTGCATACGAAGGCCGACAAGCCCAACCTGTTCATCAAGATCCCCGGCACGGCCGAGGGCATCGCGGCCATCGAGGAAGCCATCTTCGAGGGCGTGCCGGTCAACGTCACACTGCTGTTCTCGCGCGAGCAGGTGCTGGCCGCCGCCGAGGCTTACCTTCGTGGCATCGAGCGCCGGCTGGCGACCGGGCTCGATCCTGACGTGGCGTCGGTGTTGTCGCTCTTCGTCAGCCGCTGGGACGTCGCCGTGAAGCAGGACGTCGCGCCACCTTTCCACAATCGGTTGGGCATCGCCATCGCCATGCGCACCTTCAAGGCGCACGCCGAACTCTTGGCCTCGGCACGCTGGCAGCGACTCGCCGCCGCCGGCGCGCGCCCGCAGCGCCTGCTGTGGGCCAGCACCGGCACCAAGGACCTCGCAGCGCCGGACACCCTGTACGTCCAGGCGCTGGCAGCGCCCGGAACCATCAACACCTTGCCCGAGAAGACACTGCTGGCCTTTGCCGATCACGGCCAGGTCGAACGGGCGTTGCCGGCCGACGGCGGTGACGCCGAAGCCGTGATCGCGGACTTCCGACGCGAAGGTATCGACGACGACGCGCTCGCCGCTCAACTACAGCGCGAAGGGGTCGATGCCTTCGCCACCTCCTGGCATGCGCTGCTCACGCGCATCCGCGAGAAGCGCGCGTTACCGGCGCCGCGGACATGAGCGCGGCCAGCCTCGATCGGCTGTGCATCAACACCCTGCGCACGCTGGCCATCGACCAGGTGCAGCGGGCCAACTCCGGGCACCCCGGGACGCCAATGGGTGCGGCGCCCACCGCCTACTGCCTTTGGCAGCGCTTCCTGCGCTTTGACCCCGAAGATGCCGCCTGGCCCGACCGCGACCGCTTCGTGCTGTCGGTCGGCCACGCCTCGGCGCTGCTGTATGGGCTGCTGCATCTGTGCGGCGTGAAAGCGGCGACTATGTGCTGGCCGATGCCGCCGACGGGCGGCCCGAGGTGCTGCTGCTGGCCAGCGGCAGCGAAGTGGCCTTGTGCATCGCCGCCTACGAGGAGTTGACGTCCGAGGGCATCCAGGCGCGCGTGGTCAGCATGCCCTCGTGGGATCTGTTCGAGCGCCAGGACGATGCCTATCGCGAGCAGGTGCTGCCCGAAGCCGTGACGGCCCGCGTCTCGGTCGAGGCCGCTTCGCCGCTGGGTTGGGACGGCGACTTCCATGTTCGCGGCTACAAAGAGGAAGGCACCATCACCACTCCCTTCGACATGACGGTGCTGAACGATCTGGACCGTTTCCACCTGGTGATGGACGCCATCGACCGGCTGCCTCGGACCGGCGACAAGGGTATCTACCTGAAGCAACAGCTCAAGGACAAGCTGATCGAACACAGGCAGTACATCGACAAACACGGACAGGACATGCCGGAGATTCGCGACTGGACCTGGAGCATCCCCGCATGACCGCGCCCTTCAGCAACCGGCCATGGAAACCTGGGCGGGCCAGGACGCCAACGCGAAAGCCGCACAACAAGCCCTGCTGCAACGCGCCAGATGCAACTTGGCCGCGCGTCGCGGCGAATACCGTGCCGCACTGGAAGTCACAGGCGCATGACAGCCAACGCATCCAACAGCCTGCGCCTGTATCTCGTTCGTCACGGCGAAACCGAGTGGTCGCTGTCCGGCCAACACACCGGCCGCGCGGATCTTCCGTTGACCCAGCATGGCGAGGACGAGGCGCGCGAACTGGGCCGGTACCTGCGGGAGATCCCATTTGCCCATGTGCTGACCAGTCCGCTCAAGCGCGCGCGGCAAACCTGCGAGTTGGCCGGTCTGGATCTCACCCCGGAAATCGCGCCCGACCTGGCCGAATGGGACGATGGCGATTACGAAGGCCAGCGCTCAGTCGATATCCGGAGCAGCCGTCCGGATTGGGATGTCTATCGGGACGGCTGCCCCCAAGGGGAAATGCCCGCACAGGTTTCTGACCGCGCCGATCGGCTTCTCGCCCGTGTGTGCGCCCTGACCGGAACGATCGCGCTCTTTTCGCACGGTCAATTCGGCGGCGTCCTGGCCGCGCGCTGGATCGGGCTGGCGGTGACCGAAGCGCGGCATTTCACACTCGGCACGGCATCGCTCAGCCTGTTCGCCTTCGACTCCCACCACCCGGACGTACCGGTGATCGCGTTGTGGAATCTGGTCGCTCGGGACATGCCCGCTCATGCGTGAATCCGGACCGGTGACCAATGCCGCGAGGCGCTCGCGAATCCGCCTGTTGCGCGCAGCGATTGATCCATCGGTTGCCGCCAGGACGCTTATGTGCGGCAGCGTACAGACGGCCGTTGCCAGCGCACCTATAAGAAGCCTATCGCATTGGTTCAGTTGGACGTTGACAGATGAGCCGCCAGGAAACCCCTTCAGCCAATGACGGCCGGGTCGTCGCGGTGCGCGGCAGCGTCGTGGATCTGCGCTTCGAGACGCATCTGCCGTCGATCCATCGGCTGCTGCGCGCCGGGGCGGAAGGCGAGATCCTGATCGAAGTGCTGGCGCAGTTGGATGCCCGGCAGGTGCGCGGGATCGCCCTGACACCCACACAAGGACTCGCGCGCGGCATGTCGGTCGAGGACAGCGGCGGGCCGCTGATGGCGCCGGTGGGCAAGGGCGTTCTCGGGCGCATGTTCGACGTCTTCGGCAACGCCATCGACCGCCAGCCGGCACCCACCGAGATCGAATGGCGCTCGGTGCATCGCGCCCCGCCGCCGCTGGCGCGGCGTTCCACCCAATCCGAGATCTTCGAGACCGGGATCAAGGTCATCGATGTGCTGGTGCCGCTGGAGCGCGGCGGCAAGGCGGGCCTGTTCGGCGGGGCGGGTGTGGGCAAGACCGTGCTGCTCACCGAGATGATCCACAACATGATCGGCCACCACGCCGGGGTCAGCCTCTTCTGCGGCATCGGCGAGCGCTGTCGCGAAGGCGAGGAACTCTATCGCGAGATGAAGGACGCCGGCGTCCTGCCGAACATGGTGATGGTCTTCGGCCAGATGAACGAGCCACCGGGCAGCCGCTTTCGGGTCGGCCACGCGGCGCTGACGATGGCCGAGTATTTTCGCGACGACGAGCAGCGCGATGTGCTGCTGCTGATCGACAATATCTTCCGCTTCATCCAGGCCGGCATGGAGGTCTCCGGGCTCATGGGTCAGATGCCCTCGCGTCTGGGCTATCAGCCGACCATGGGGACGGAGCTGTCGGGGCTGGAGGAGCGCATCGCCAACACCGATGCCGGCGCCATCACGTCGATCCAGGCGGTCTATGTGCCGGCGGACGATTTCACCGATCCGGCGGCGGTGCATACCTTCTCCCATCTCTCCGCGTCCATCGTGCTCTCGCGCAAGCGGGCGGGCGAAGGGCTGTATCCGGCCATCGATCCGCTGCAATCGAGTTCCCGGATGGCGACGCCGGGGATCGTCGGCGAGCGGCATTACGCTTTGGCGCAGGAGATCCGGCGCACCCTTGCCCAATACGCGGAACTGAAGGACATCATCGCCATGCTCGGTCTGGAGCAACTGTCGCCAGAGGATCGCAATCTGGTGGCGCGTGCGCGGCGGCTGGAGCGGTTTTTGACTCAGCCTTTTTTTACGACGGAACGCTTTACTGGGCTGACTGGCAAGCTGGTGAGCCTAGCTGAGGCGCTGGATGGCTGCGAGCGCATTTTGGGGGATGAGTTTAGGGATGTGCCCGAGGGGGCGCTTTATATGATTGGGGGGGTGGATGAGGTTAAGGTTAAGGCGAAGGACTATAAGGACTGCAAGGACAAGGACGACAAGGACCACAAGGACAGCAAGGACGAGGAGAAGACAGTATGAAATTAAAGGTTTTGTTGCCTTTTCGGGTTTTTGTGGAGGTCACCGGGGTGACGCGCATCGTCGCGGAGACGCCGGATGGCGCCTTTGGGCTGCTGCCACGTCGATTGGATGGTGTCGCGGCGCTTGCGCCGGGGATTCTGATCTACGAAACCGCCGCCGAGGGCGAGGTCTACCTGGCCGTGGATGCCGGGGTGCTGGTCAAGACCGGGCCTGAGGTGCTGGTGTCGGTGCGCCGGGCGATCCGCGGCAGCGACCTCGGCCAGTTGCGCGCGACGGTGGAGCGGGAGTTTCTGATCCTGGACGAACGCGAGCAGGAAATGCGCTCGGTGATGGCGAAACTGGAATCCGGATTTCTGCACCGTTTCGTGAGTCTGCAACATGACTGAGTCTCCAGAAAGAAAGACGGCGGGCACGGCTCCGACCCTCGCCGGACAGGTCGGCAACAAGGCCGCGCGCAAGCTCAAGGCCCGGCGCGACCCCACGCCGGGGGTCTGGTTCGGCCTCGGCATGATGGGGCTGATCGGCTGGTCGGTGGTGGTGCCGACCCTGCTCGGCGCGGGGCTGGGGCTCTGGCTCGACGCACGGCATCCCGGCACCCATTCCTGGACGCTGGCGCTACTGGTCGGCGGGCTCACGCTCGGCTGCTTCAATGCCTGGCGCTGGGTCGCCAAGGAAGAACGGGCGATGCGCGAAGAACAGGAGGATCGCGATGACTGACACGCTGAACCTGGTGCTGGCCGGGGTCGTGGGCCTGGCGCTCGGGGCGGTCTTCTTCGGCGGACTCTGGTGGACGCTGCGCAAGAGCCTTGAGTCACCGCGCCCGGCGCTGTGGCTGCTGGGCAGCCTGCTAACGCGGATGAGTCTGGTGCTGGTCGGCCTGTACCTGGTCTCCGACGGCCAATGGGAGCGCCTGCTGGCTGGGCTCGTCGGCGTGATCGGCGCGCGGTTTTTCGTCCTGCGACTGACTGGCCCAGCCGCTGGACATCAAGGCGTTGCAAAGGAGGCCCGGCATGCGTCTGACGCCCGATGAGATCATCTTTTGGCAGTACGGGTTTCTCAAGCTCAACGCCACCATCGTCTTCACCTGGGCGCTGATGCTGGTGCTGGTGGTCGGCTCGATCCTGGTCACGCACCGGCTGTCTCGGGATCTCAGCCGTTCGCGCTGGCAGAACCTGCTGGAGATCCTCGTCACCGGCATCGAGCAACAGATCCGGGAGGTCGGCCTGCATGAGGCGCGCACCTATCTCGGCTTTCTCGGCACCCTCTTCCTGTTCGTCGCCGCGGCCACCCTGGCCACCGTCATCCCCGGCTACGAGCCGCCGACCGGCTCGCTCTCGACCACCACCGCACTCGCGCTGTGCGTGCTGGTAGCCGTGCCGCTGTTCGGCATCGCGGACCAGGGGCTGGGTGGCTATCTCAAGTCCTACATGGAGCCGACCGTCATGATGCTGCCGTTCAACCTCATCAGCGAGGTCTCACGCACCCTGGCCCTGGCGGTGCGGCTGTTCGGCAACATGATGAGCGGGGCGATGATCATCGCCATCCTGCTCACTATCACGCCCTTCCTCTTTCCGATCCTCATGACAGCGCTCGGCCTGCTCACCGGGATGGTGCAGGCGTACATCTTCAGCATCCTGGCCGCTGTGTATATCGCGGCCGCCACGCGCACACGCAAGCCCAAGCCGGTGGCCAAGCCATGAGACACCCACAGACTCAGCGGAGAACACACCATGGATAGCTTGACCCTGATCGCGGTGGCATCGATCGTCATCGCCGGCCTCACCACGGGCTTCGGCACCATGGGACCGGCGCTCGCGGAAGGCCGCGCGGTGGCGACCGCGCTGACCGCACTGGCGCAGCAGCCCGACGCCTCGGCCACCATCACCCGCACCCTGTTCGTCGGTCTGGCGATGATCGAGTCCACGGCCATCTACTGCTTCGTGGTTTCGATGATCCTCATCTTCGCCAACCCCTTCTGGAACCTCGCCATCGCCCAGGTCGCCGGGAAGTAGGTCATGCTCATCGACTGGTTCACCGTCGGCGCGCAGGCGATCAACTTTCTGGTTCTGGTGTGGTTGCTGAAGCGCTTTCTCTATCGCCCGATCCTCGACGCCATCGACGCGCGCGAGCAGCGGATCAGCGCGGAGCTGGCGGATGCCGACGCCAAACGCGCCGAGGCCCGGCAGGAGCGCGAGACCTTTCAGCAGAAGAACGAAGAATTCGACCGACAGCGTGCGGCGCTCCTGGCCGAGGCGACGGATGCAGCGAAGGCCGAGCGCCAGCGGCTGCTCGACGAGGCCCGGCAAGCCGCCGATGCACTGCGCGCCAAGCGGCAGGACGCCTTGCGACAGGAGGCCGATCAGCTCAATCAGGCGCTATCGAAACGGACTCGGCGGGAGGTCTTCGCGATCGCGCGCAAGACCCTGACGGATCTTGCCGGGGTCAGTCTGGACGAGCGTCTGGTTGAGGTCTTCATCGAGCGCCTGAGGGCGATGGAGGGCGAGGCGCATGCCGTGTTTGCCGAGGCGCTGAAGGCGGCAACCGAGCCGGTGCGGGTGCGCAGTGCCTTTGAGCTGCACGCGGTGCAGCGCGCGATGATCCAGGCGGCGCTCAACAGCGATTTTGCAACCGAGGTTCCGGTCCAGTTCGACGCCGGGCCGGATTTGGTTGGCGGGATCGAGTTGACGGTGCATGGACAACGGATCGGCTGGAGCATTGCGGATTATCTGAGGTCGCTGGAGCAGGGGGTTGGGGAGTTGCTGAATGGGCAGAGTGGGGTTGCAAAGAGTGAATGACTTCAAGGACTCCATGGACTACAAAGACTTTTAAGGACAACAAAGACTTTAAGGACAACAAAGACTCCAGGGACTTCAAGGACTGGTTGATTCAGTTGTCGTTGCAGTCCTTGATGTCCTTGAAGTCTTCTCTTTGAAGTCTTTGAAGTCCCTGAAGTCCTTCAACCAAGGAGCACCCCATGCCCACCGGCTTCATCCCCACCCACGGCGGCTACAAAAACCTGCTCTCCTATCAAAAAGCCGAAATCGTCTACGACGCCACAATCCATTTCTGTCAACGATTCGTCGAAAAACGCGACCGCACCTATGACCAGATGGTGCAAGCCGCCCGGTCCGGCAAACAGAACATCATCGAGGGCAGCATGGCCTCCGGTACCTCGAAGGAAATGGAGATCAAGCTGACCAATGTCGCCCGAGCCAGCCTGGAGGAGCTGCTGGCCGACTACCGCGACTTCCTGCGCGTGCGCGGGATCGCGGAGTGGCCCAAGGATCACGCCTACGCCCTTCGGCTGCGCGAGCTGAACCGTATTCCCAACGCGACTTATGAAACCTTTCGCAAGGGCGTCGAGCATCCCGACCCGGCCATTTGCGCCAACGTCATCATCGGGTTGATTCGGGTGACGAGCGTGCTCTTGAGTCGGCAGATTCAGGCGCTGGAGAAGGCGTTTCTTGAACAAGGCGGGCTGCGTGAGCGCATGACCAGGGCGCGGCTTGATGCGCGTGACCGGCAGCGCGGGAGGGGGCGGTGAGTGTTGAGGACTTCAAGGACTTTAAGGACGACAAAGACTCCAAGGACAACAGGGACCGATTGGCTCGGTTGTTGTTGCAGTCCTTAAAACTTTTTAAAGACGACAAAGACTTCAAGGACAACAAAGACCGTCAAGCCCAGCGGTCCTTGCAGTCACTGGAGTCTTTGAAGTCTTTTCTTTGCTGTCCTTGAAGTCTTTGTAGTCCTTGAAGTCTCTGAAGTCCCAAGAGCCCTAACCCATGCCACAAACCCTCCAAGCCATCTTCGACCAGACCTTTGCCGCCATCAGCCAGGCAAGAGACACCTTTGTCCCTGAGATCACGCCTTACGAGATCGGCACCATCGCCAGCGTCTCCACCGGCATCGCCAAGGTTTCCGGTCTACCCAGTGTCGGCTTCGAGGAACTACTGGCGTTTCCCGGCGAGGTCTTCGGCATCGCCTTCAACCTGGACCCGGACGAGATCGGCGTCGTGCTGCTCGGGGACTACTGGCAACTGCACGCCGGCGACGCGGTCGAGCGCACCGGTCGAGTCATGGACGTGGCGGTCGGCGATGGCCTGCTGGGACGTGTCATCGACCCGCTCGGCCGCCCGCTCGATGGCTTGGGGCCGCTGTCCACCAGCGCGCGCCTGCCGATCGAGCGTCCCGCCGCGCCCATCATGGACCGCGCGCCGGTCACCGTACCGCTGCAGACCGGGCTCAAGGTCATCGACGCCCTCATCCCCATCGGACGCGGCCAGCGCGAGCTGATCCTCGGCGACCGTCAGACCGGCAAGACCGCCATCGCGATCGACACCATCCTCAACCAGCGGGGTCAGGATGTGCTGTGCGTCTATTGCGCCATCGGCCAGCGGGCCTCGGCCATCGCCAAGACGCTGGCGACCTTCCGGGAACAGGGCGCGCTGGACTACACCCTGGTGGTCGTGACCGAGGGCAACGACGCGCCGGGGCTCACCTACATCGCCCCCTATGCCGCGACCAGCATCGCCGAGCACTTCATGGAGCAGGGCCGCGACGTGCTGATCGTCTATGACGACCTCACCCACCATGCCCGCGCCTATCGCGAGCTGTCGCTGCTGCTGCGCCGCCCGCCCGGTCGCGAGGCTTTTCCGGGCGATATCTTCTACATCCACTCGCGCCTGCTGGAGCGCGCCACGCACCTGCGCGAGGGACTCGGCGGGGGCTCGCTCACCGCGCTGCCCATCATCGAGACCGAGGCGCAGAACCTCTCCGCCTACATTCCGACCAATCTCATCTCCATCACCGACGGACAGATCTATCTCTCGCCGTCGCTGTTCGAATTGGGCGTGCTGCCCGCAGTCGATGTCGGCCAATCCGTCTCGCGCGTCGGTGGCAAGGCACAGCGGGCGGCCTACCGTGCGGTCGCGGGCGATCTGAAGCTGGCCTATGCGCAATTCGAGGAACTGGAGACCTTCGCCCGCTTCGGTGCCCGCGTCGATGAAGACACCCGGAGCCGCATCGCGCATGGGCGACGCATCCGCGCCTGTCTCAAGCAGCCGGAATTCGCCCCGGTGTCGATGCCCGCGCAGATCGCCATCCTGCTGGCCCTGACCGCCGGACTCTTCGACGCGGTGGCGCTGGCGCGGATGCCCGAGGCCGAACGGGCGGTGCAGGAAGCGGCGACACAGATTCAGGAGGAGATCGTTGATCGGTTGGTCAACGCCGATGCCTTGAGCGACGCGGATCGTCGAACCATCGTCGAGATCGGGCGCGCGGCGCTGGCCGGATTCCAGCCACAGCCGGAGTCCGAGCCCAAACCGGGAGGTTAGTGCGAATCGTCCGGAGCAACCAACACTGAGTCAGGATGAGGAGAACAGCATGCAGATCCAAGTCAATACCGATCGTCATACCGAAGGGCACGAGCGCCTGGCCACTTGGGCCAGTGGCGTCGTGGAACAGGCGCTGAGTCATGTCAGCGATCGCATCACGCGTGTGGAGGTCCACCTCAGCGATGAGAACGGCGACAAGCGCGGGCAGCACGACCAGCGTTGCATGATGGAAGCCCGTCTGGAAGGTCGCCAGCCGATCGCCATCACGCATCAGGCGGCGACCATGGACCAGGCCGTCAAGGGTGCCGCGGAGAAGTTGACCGGCGCAGTCGAGAGCATTCTCGGTCGGTTGCGCGATCAGCGCCATCACCAGGCCGAACCACTCCCAGAGGAGGCGACACCGCCGGACGCGCCATGAGCGACACCGCCGCCAGCCTGCGCCACAAAATCGGGAGCGCCGGCGACCTCCAGGCCGTGGTCCGCACCATGAAATCGCTGGCCGCGTCGAGCATCGTTCAGTACGAGCAATCGGTGCTTGCCTTGGGCGACTACGCGCGCACCGTGGAGCTGGGCTTGAGCGTCTGCTTCCGGGGCATCGGCCACGCGGAGGTCGTGGCTGGCGATGCCAAAGGCGCCGCGACGGGCGACATTGGCGCGGTTGTGTTTGGCTCCGATCAGGGACTGGTGGGCCAGTTCAATGATCTGGTGGCCGAGCAGGCGGTGAAGACGCTGGAAGGGCTGACCGATCCGCCGTGGGATCGACCCGGGAGACGGGCGCAGGTGTGGGCGGTCGGCGAGCGGGTACAGGCGCGTTTGGCGGACGCGGGGCTGCCAGTGGTCGGCCGCTTCAAGGTGCCGAGTTCGGCCGCGGGCATTACCCCGCTGATTGGAGAGATTCTGACGGCGATCGAGACGGACGATGGGTTTCGCCGCGCGCTACCCAGCCTGTATCTTGTCTACAACAGACCCGACCCGGCGGCGGTCTATGCGCCCGTCGCGCAGCGACTGCTGCCGTTGGACGCGCCCTGGCGGCGCTCGCTGGCCGAAGCCCCCTGGCCGACGAACAACCTGCCCGAGATCATCGGGGGCGACACCGGAGCCGCTAACGGAACCCTGCGGGCACTCATCCGCGAGCATCTGTTCGTCTCGCTCTTTCGGGCCTGTGCCGAATCCCTGGCCAGCGAGAACGCCAGCCGTCTCGCCGCGATGCAGCGCGCCGACAAGAACATCGAAGAGTTGCTGGAAACGCTGAACGGAACCTTCCACCAACTGCGCCAAAGCGCCATCGACGCGGAGCTGTTCGATGTCATCGCCGGCTTCGAGGCACTCGCCGGATCGCGGCGAACAGCAAAACGGTGTTAAAAAAGAGCTGTCAGCTTCCAGCCTTCAGCGGCCAGCTTGTTTGAATCAGACACTTGGCCATCGCGCCTCGCGTGCGGGGACTCACCTAACGGGAGACGGCTTCGATCAGCGAAAACCTTGGCACAACAACGGCTGGAAGCTGGTCGCTGACGGCTGACGGCTTTTTTACGTTAAATCAATCATCAAGACAGGAGTGAGGAAACCATGTTGATCACGTTCGAAACCAAAGCCTACGCCAGCATCACCATGTTCGGGGATGTCGCCATCGCCTTGCTCAAGCTGATGGGGCAGAGCGGACGCGTGCCCGGCGCCCTGATGGCCGACGATGTGCCGGCCGCACTGGCGCATCTGAAGGCGGCCGTCCAGGCGCAACCGGACGCGCCTCTGGATCCAGCCAACAACTCAGTGAGTGACGGAGAGGAAGGCGAGCACGTCAGCCTTGCCCATCGGGCATTGCCCCTGATCGAGCTGCTCACGGCCGCTGCCGCGCAGCACGAAAACGTGATGTGGGACGTCTGATCGGGTTGCACGAGAGCCAACGGCGGAGCACCGATGTCAATGCGCCCGAATTTGCACAGCGTCAGAGGCACAACGAAGCCCACCGCCGGGCCTGGCGGCCCGCTCGGTAGGCGGCCTCCTGGCCTATTTGCTCACGGGCGTCACGTCCTTGTTGGAGCTGAAATCGAAGAAGGTGTAGACCGGGCAGAAGCGGAAATAAGCGGTGACGAGCAGCACCGTGCCGAGGAGTCCACCAATCCAGCTACCGCGAAAGATGGCGAGGATCAGAAGGACGCCGACGATGGCGCGAATCAGACGATCGGTGTTGCCGACGTTGGGTTTGGTGTAATCGAAATTCATCACGAATGCTCCAATGGTTGACGATGGATGGTGGCCTCCGTGCCGGATCGGTCCGTGGCGGGATCGGTTGGGATCGAGCCGCGATTCCGGTCCTTCCGTCCGCCTCGGGGCGGACGGGAAGTCCTGAGAAAAGTGGATTTAGACAGGCTCCGCGTTGTCCCTTCTCCTGTTCGGGTCAGGGGCGATGACGTGCGCGGGACGCCCCGAACGGCGCGCAAACCACCAGCCGATCGCCTTCTCGATCTCGACCAGCAGGAAGATCCCCGCGCCGAGCCCGACCGGCAGCAGCCAATCGCGGGCGGCCAGCGGAGCGGTGTGGAACCAGGCGTTCATGAAGGGCGCATAGACGAACAGGGCTTGCAACAGGGCGAGCACGCCGACCGCGATCCAGACCGCCGGGTTGGTCAGCCACAGACGCGGCCTCAAGCTCGTTTCGTAGAGCGAGCGGCAGTTGAAGAGAAAGAAGACCTGCCCGAGCACCAGGGTGTTGACGGCCATGGTTTGCGCCGAAGCGATGGGATAGCCCTGGCCCTGCTCGAAAAGGAAGACAGCGATGGTGGCCGCGCCGATCAGCAGCGAGACCAGGACCATGCGCCATAGCAACCAACCGCCGAGGATGGGCGCATCGGGTCGGCGCGGCGGGCGCTGCATCAGCCCCGGCTCGGCGGGCTCGAAGGCGAGCGCGAGCGAGAGGGTCACGGCGACCACCAGATTGACCCAGAGGATCTGCACCGGCGAGAGCGGCAGCGCGAAGCCGAACAGCACCGCGACCAGGATGACCAGCGCCTGGGCGCCATTGGTTGGCAGCAGGAAGAGGATGGATTTGCGCAGGTTGTCGTAGATGGTGCGGCCCTGCTCCACCGCCTGCTCGATCGAGGCGAAGTTGTCGTCGGCCAGCACGATGGCGGCCGCCTCCTTGGTCGCTTCTGTCCCCTTGATGCCCATGGACACGCCGACATCGGCGCGCTTGAGCGCGGGGGCGTCGTTGACCCCGTCGCCGGTCATGGCCACCACCTCGCCATTGGCCTGGAGTGCCTGCACCAGACGCAGCTTGTGCTCCGGGCTGGTGCGGGCGAAGACGTCATGATCCTGGACGATCCGGCGCAACGCCGCCTCGTCGGCGGCCTCCAGCTCGGCCCCGGTGACGGCGCGGTGACCGTTGCCAATGCCCATCTCCCGCGCGATGGCGATCGCGGTGCCGGGATGATCGCCGGTAATCATCTTGACCCGGATGCCGGCCTGTCGGAAGGCGGCGATCGCGGCGACCGCCTCCGGGCGCGGCGGGTCGAGGATGCCGACCAGCCCCAGGAACAGCAGCCCGCCATCGAGATCGGCGGGCGTGAGGTCGCTCTTGTCGTCCGCGGCGGCACCCACGGCGGCGGCGAGCACGCGCAGCCCCTCAGCGCTGAGTGAGGCGATCTGGTCCTCCCAGAACGCCAACTCCAGCGGCTCGCGGCCGCCGTCGACGCCCCGCTGTTCGGCGCAGAGCCGCAGCACTGGACCGGGCGCGCCCTTGACCAGCATCCGCAGCGCCGGTCCTGGCGCTGGCTCCGGCCTCTGGTCGAGCGTCGCCATGAGCTTGCGGGTCGAATCGAAGGGGATGACCGCCAGGCGCTGGGAGTCGCCCGACGCGAAACCGGCCTTGTGCGCGAGGGTACGCAGCGCGCCCTCGGTCGGCTCCCCGATCACCGTCCAGTGGCCGTCTTCCTCGGCGATGTGGGCATCGTTGCAGCGGGCCATGACCTCGACCAGGGCCTGGAGGTCCGGGGTTTGCGCGAGCGCAACGGGGTGCTTATTGAAGCGAATCTCGCCGTCCGGGGCATAGCCGATCCCCGTCGCTTCGTAGTGAGCGACGCGGGTGACCAGATGCCGCGCGGTCATCTCGTTGCGGGTAAGGGTGCCGGTCTTGTCGGTGCAAATCACGGTGACCGAGCCCAGGGTCTCCACCGCCGGGAGCCGGCGGGTGATGGCATTGCGTCGCGCCATCCGCTGCACGCCCAGCGCCAAGGTGATGGTCAGGACCGCTGGCAGACCTTCCGGGATCGCGGCGACAGCAAAACCGATGGCGGCCATGACCAGCTCGCCCAGTGGGAAGTCGTGCAGCCACCAACCGATCAGGAACATCCCCGCCGCCATGACGAGGATCACGAAGGAGAGCACCCGACCGAAGGCGGCCATCTGCCGGGTTAGCGGGGTGGCCAGCGTCTCCACCTCCGCGATCAGGCGGCCGATGCGCCCAATCTCCGTGGTCGGCCCGGTGCCCGTGACGACCCCCAGCCCGGCGCCGCCCGCGACCAGGGTGCCCGAGTAGGCCATCCCCCGCCGGTCGCCGATCCCGGCCGTCTGGTCCACCGGCTCGGTCCCCTTGTCGGCGAGTACCGACTCCCCGGTCAGCGCGGACTCGTCGATGCGCAGACTGGCCGATTCGCAGAGCCGCAGATCGGCGGGCACGCGGTCGCCGGCGCGCAGTCGCACTAGGTCGCCCGGCACCAGATCGGCCGAGTCGATCAGCCCCCATTGGCCATCGCGCCGGCACTGGGCGCTCGGCGCGAGCATCTTGCGGATGCCCGCCAGCGCCTGCTCGGCCTTGCCCTCCTGGATGAAGCCGATGACGGCATTGATGACCGTCACCTCCAGAATCACCCAGGTATCGACCCAGTGGCCCATCAGCGCCGTCGCGACCGCGCCGGCGAGCAGGATGTAGATGAGGCTGTCGTGGAAATGCCTGAGGAAGCGTCTGATCGGACCGGCCCGCGCCGGGCTGGGCAGCCGATTGGGGCCGACGAGTGCGAGGCGTTTGGTCGCCTCGGCGGCGGAGAGACCCTCGGGACGGCTTTGCAGCGCCTTCAGAACCTCCTCGGCCGGCAGCGCATGTGGCGCGCCGACAGCGAGCCCGCTGGGAACCGCCGTTGCGGGCGCCAGCGCGCGGTCGTCGTGAACATCGAAGCGGTAGAGCAAAAGGACGGCGGCCAGGGCGCCGCCCAGGAGCCAGTCCGGACCAATCAGCCAGAGCACGAAGGGCACGGCCAGGATGAAGACCCGGGTGCCCTGGTTGTAGTGGCGACCGGCGCGATCGAGGATCTCGGCGATGGGGTCGATCGCTGGACCGTTGAAGAAGCCGTCCGGCAGATTGATGACGAAACTGCCCTGGTTGTAGTACCGCAGCGCCAACAGGAAGGACATGAAGCCGGCGAAGAAGAGGGCGGCGAGCAGCAGCAGCTTGACGCGCACGAGATCCGGTCCGCTCGGTGCCGCGCTCAGCGCCTGCGACAGATCGGCTAGATCGATCCCGCCGAAGGTCACGCCCATGATGCCCAGGCTGATCAGCATGCAGGTCGAGGCAAACGTGGTGGCGGACATCACCCAGTTGCGCAGGGTTTGGATCGCCAGATTGTCCTTGCCGCCGGCGCGCACAGCCTCGATCCAGGCCCGGCGCAGCCGGTTGGAGCGGCCCTGGTGGGTGCGCTCGGGGTGACGGCGCGCGAGCCAACTCATGGAGAGCTGATAGCCGATCAGCAGCGCGAACCCCACGGCGTCCGCGCCCCGGATCCAGGGCCATCCGGCCAGCTCGGCGAACAGGGCATCGAACGAGTCAGGCGGCATCAAACCCCGCCTCCATCGCGGCGAGAGACGCACGAACCATCCCTGGCGCCCCGACCAGCCGCTGCCGCGGTGTCGGTCGATCCTCCGGCGAGCAGGAAGCCGACCATGGCTGTCATGGCCGGCTTCCTGGTGTTGCTAGCGGTGCGCATGCGCTTCTCGCCGCTTCACATATCCTTCTTGACGTCTCTCGCCGAATCGCTCAAGGCATCACCGCCGCTCTGGATATCCTTGCCGGCGCCCTCCATGGTGTTGCAGCCGAACAATCCGCTGATCGCAATCAGCAGTGTCAGTGTCAGGAGCTTATTCATCATCAATACCTCTTCTATGGGCCGTTTGTTGGCGTTTGCCTTGCGGTCGGTTCGTCCAGCGTGCATGGGCTCCCGATCGACTGGATTCTGGTTTGCCGGCACCGCTGGCTGGGGTCGCGCGGCATCTGCGAATGCACCTGGGATGAGTGAATCTACGCCGTCAGGGCGACGCGCTTCAGTGCGCTAGCGAACTTAAGGACACCTTAATCGCGCATCCGAGAAGCCTCGCACGCTGTGGCGCGCGGGGGCCGCTATCTCGCTTCGTGCGCTAGCGAACAGACGTCGGCCTGACATTGCGTTTAACCTGGTTCGAATTGCGCCGTGTCCGAGTGCTCGAACAGAGTGCGGGAACCAGCGAACCAACGAGCAGGCAGAGGTGTATGGCGATGACTCGGTTAACCAGCCGTTCAAGCAATCGAGCAGGATCTCTCCCACCCAGTCGCCCGCTGGGGGAGTCGGTTGAACACCCTTTCTTACAGGTCAAGGAGTTGATCCGCGAACGCCGCAGACTCGCCTTGGTATACCAGCGCAGTCAGAGCGGCCTCGACCGCGGCCATCTGGATAACATCGATCGCAAACTTGCCAGCCACAACATCGATATCCCAGCCATCCAGCGCTCTGTCGCCCAACGGAAGACCTGAAACCGTGACCCCAGCACTTAAGAAGAAGGCGGTTGCGGCAGTCATCCTGATCGCCATCGCCACCCTCGCGGTCCTGGCCTGGACCGCCCTGCAACCCTCGGGTCCGGGTGCCGGCTTCGTCAGCGGCAACGGCCGCATCGAGGCCACCGAGGTCGACGTCGCCACCAAGCTCGCCGGTCGGGTGCGGGAGATCCTGGTCAGCGAGGGCGATTTCGTTGAGGCCGGTCAGCCGCTGGCGCGGATGCAGGTCGACGTCCTGGACGCGCAGCGCGACGAGGCGCTGGCCAAGTCCCGCCAGGCCGTCACCGCCGTCGCCAGCGCCAAGGCCCAGGTCGCGGTGCGCCAGAGCGACACCGCCGCCGCGCAGGCCCTGGTGGGTCAGCGCGAGAGCGAGCTGGACGCGGCCCAGCGGCGTTACGCGCGCTCCGAGACCCTGTCCGAGAAGGGCATGACCACCCGTCAGATCCTCGACGACGACCGCGCCCGCGTGCATGGCGCGGAGGCGACGCTGGCCGGAGCCGAGGCCCAGGTGACCGCGAGTCAGGCGGCGATCACGGCCGCGCGCGCCGGGGTCGTCGGCGCCAACTCCGGCGTGGAGGCGAGCGAGGCAACGGTCGCCCGCGTCGAGGCCGACATCGAGGACAGCCTGCTCAAGTCCCCGCGCGCCGGGCGGGTGCAATACCGCATCGCCCAGCCCGGCGAGGTGCTGGGCGCCGGTGGCAAGGTGCTCAACCTGGTCGATCTGAGCGATGTCTATATGACCTTCTTCCTGCCCGAGCGGGCGGCCGGGCGGGTGGCGCTGGGCAGCGACGTGCGTCTCGTGCTCGATGCCGCGCCGCAATATGTGATTCCGGCGCGGGTGTCCTATGTCGCCAGCACCGCGCAGTTCACGCCCAAGACGGTGGAGACCGCCAGCGAGCGCCAGAAGCTGATGTTTCGCGTCAAGGCGCGGATCGATCCGGCGCTGTTGCAACAACACCGTAAACTGGTCAAGACCGGACTGCCCGGCATGGCCTGGCTCAAGCTCGACGAACAGGCTATCTGGCCGGCTGAGCTGGTGCTGAAGGTGCCGGATTGACCGCCGTCGATCCGCCGGAGCGGGACGCGCCGGCGCCGGTAGCCAGCCTGACCGACGTGAGTCTGCGCTACGGCAAGGTGGTGGCGCTGGACGCCATCACCCTCGACCTCCCGGCCGGGCGCATGGTCGGACTGCTCGGCCCGGACGGCGTGGGTAAATCCAGCCTGCTGGCGCTGCTGTCCGGCGCCCGCGTCATTCAAGAGGGCCAGGTACGAGCCTTGGGCGGAGACATGGCCGGCGCCCGCCATCGCGGGCGCGTCTGCCCCCGCATCTCCTACATGCCCCAGGGCCTGGGCAAGAACCTCTATCCGACCCTGTCGATTGAGGAGAACCTCCAGTTCTTCGGCCGGCTATTCGGCCACCCGGCCGCCGAGCGCCGCCGCCGCATCGATGCGCTGACCGCGAGCACCGGCCTGACGTCCTTCCTGTCGCGTCCGGCCGGCAAGCTCTCCGGCGGCATGAAACAGAAGCTCGGGCTCTGCTGCGCCCTGATCCACGACCCGGACCTCTTGATCCTGGACGAGCCGACCACCGGCGTCGATCCGCTCGCCCGCTCGCAGTTCTGGGACTTGATCAGAGGGATAAGGGCCGAGCAAACCGGCATGAGCGTGATCGTCGCCACCGCCTACATGGACGAGGCCCAGGGCTTCGACTGGCTGGTGGCCATGGACGCCGGCCGTGTCCTGGCCACCGGCACACCGGCCGAGCTGCTGGAGCGCACCGGCAGCGCGTCGCTGGACGCGGCCTTCATCGCCCTGCTGCCGGAGGACCGTCGGCGCGGTCATCGGGCGGTGACCATCCCGCCGCTCGCCGCCGGAGTCGATGCCGAGATCGCCATCGAGGCGGAAGACCTCACCATGCGTTTCGGCGATTTCGTCGCCGTCGATCATGTGAATCTCTCCATCCGTCGCGGCGAGATCTTCGGCTTCATCGGCTCCAACGGCTGCGGCAAGTCCACCACCATGAAGATGCTGACCGGACTGCTGCCGGCCAGCGCGGGCCGTGCGGCGCTGTTTGGGCAGGCGGTCGATCCCAAGGACATCGCCACGCGCCGGCGCGTGGGCTATATGTCGCAGGCGTTCTCGCTCTACTCGGAGCTGTCGGTGCGCCAGAACCTGGTGCTGCACGCGCGCCTGTTCCAGGTGCCGGAGACCGACATCCCGACGCGGGTGGAAGAGATGGTCCAGCGCTTCGGTCTGGCCGAGGCGGTCGACGCCATGCCCGGCACGCTGCCGCTGGGTATCCGCCAGCGTCTCTCGCTGGCCGTGGCCATGGTGCATCGACCCGAGCTGCTGATCCTGGACGAGCCCACCTCGGGCGTGGACCCCATCGCGCGCGACAGCCTCTGGCAACTGATGATCGACCTGGCGCGCAACGACCGGGTCACCATCTTCATCTCCACCCATTTCATGAACGAGGCCGGGCGCTGCGACCGCATCTCGCTGATGCATGCCGGGCGCGTGCTGGTCACCGATGCCCCGGCCGAGCTGGTGCGTCAACGCGGCGCGGCGACGCTGGAGGCGGCCTTCATCGGCTATCTGGAGGACGCCGGCGCGCGGGGCGAGACCTCGGCCGCACCGGCGACAGCGGCCCCATCGGTTGCAGCGACCGCGCCGCGCGCCCACCGCCTTCCCTTCAGCCTGGGCCGCGCCTGGAGCTACGGCCTGCGCGAGACACTGGAGCTGCGACGCGACCCGATGCGCGCCACCATGGCGCTGCTCGGAACGGCGCTGCTGATGTTCGTCTTCGGCTATGGCATCAGCCTGGACGTGGAGGATCTGAGCTATGCCGTGCTCGATCGCGACCAGACCGGCTTGAGCCAGAATTACGCGCTGAACCTGTCCGGCTCGCGCTACTTCGTCGAGCGCCCGCCGATCCAGGACGACCGCGATCTCGACCGGCGCATGCGCGCCGGCCAGCTCGCGCTGGCCATCGAGATCCCGCACGGCTTCGCGCGTGACATCGCGCGCGGTCACAGCGTCCAGATCGGCGCCTGGGTAGACGGTGCCATGCCAGTGCGCGCCGAGACGGTGCGCGGCTATGTGCAGGGGATGCACCAGGGCTGGCTGCTGGAGCAGGCGAAACACCAGCTCGGCCAGGACGCCGCGACCGGACCCGCCACCATCGCGACCCGCTTTCGCTACAACCCGGACGTGCGCAGCCTGCCGGCGATGGTGCCGGCGGTCATCCCCATGCTGCTGCTGATGATCCCGGCGATGCTGACCGCGCTCGCGGTGGTGCGCGAGAAGGAGCTGGGCTCCATCATCAATCTCTATGTAACCCCGGTCACCCGCAGCGAATTCCTGCTCGGCAAACAGCTCCCCTACATCCTGCTGGCGATGCTCAACTTCGCCCTGCTGACGCTGCTGGCGGTCACCGTCTTCGGGGTGCAGGTGAAGGGCAGCCTGCTGGCGCTGACGACGGGGGCGCTGCTCTTCGTCACCTTCTCGACCGGTTTCGGGCTCTTCGCCTCGACCTTCACGCGCAGCCAGATCGCGGCCATGTTCGTGACCATCATCGGCACCATCATCCCGGCCGTTCAGTTCGCTGGCATGCTCAACCCGGTGTCCTCGCTCGAAGGCGTGGGGTATCTCATCGGCCAGGTCTATCCAGCCGCGCACTTTCTGACCATCACCCGTGGCGTCTTCAACAAGGCGCTGGGCTTCGCCAGCCTCGAAGCCTCCTTCTGGTCGCTCGCGCTGGCGGTGCCGGTGATCCTGACCCTGTCGATCCTGCTGTTGAAGAAGCAGGAGCGCTGAAGATGGCGCATCTCGCCAACATCTACCGCCTGGGCATCAAGGAGCTTTGGAGCCTGGCGCGCGATCCCATGATGCTCGTCCTCATCGCCTACACTTTCACCGTGTCCATCTATGTGGCGGCCACGGCGATGCCGGAGACCCTGCACAAGGCGCCGATCGCCATCGTCGACGAGGACGCCTCGCCGCTGTCGGCGCGCATCGCCGCCGCCTTCTATCCGCCGCGCTTCGATCCGCCGGCGATGATCGCCCTCTCGTCGATCGATGCCGGCCTGGATGCCGGGACCTATACCTTCGTGCTGGACATCCCGCCGGACTTCCAGCGCGACGTGCTGGCCGGACGCTCGCCCGCCATCCAGCTCAATGTCGACGCCACGCGCATGAGCCAGGCGTTCACCGGCAGCAGCTTTGTCCAGCAGATGGTGCTGGGCGAGGTCACGGCGTTCATGCAGGGCTACCGCGGCAGCGCCCCCTTGCCGGTGGAACTGGCCCTGCGCACCCGTTTCAATCCCAACCTGGAGCAGTCCTGGTTCGGCGCCCTGATGGAGATCATCAACAACGTCACGATGCTGTCGATTATCCTGACCGGGGCGGCGCTGATCCGCGAGCGCGAGCACGGCACCATCGAGCACCTGCTGGCGATGCCGGTCACGCCCGCCGAGATCATGCTGGCCAAGGTCTGGTCGATGGGGCTGGTGGTGCTGCTGGCCGCCGGCGTGGCGCTGGTGTTCGTCGTGCAGGGTGTGCTGCGCATCCCGATCGAAGGCTCGCTGGCGCTCTTCCTGGTCGCCGCCGCGCTGCATCTCTTCGCCACCACCTCGCTCGGCATCTTCATGGCCACGCTGGCGCGCTCGATGCCGCAGTTCGGAATGCTCGCGGTGCTCATCCTGCTGCCGCTGCAACTGCTCTCGGGCAACTCCACCCCGCGCGAGAGCATGCCGGCACTGGTACAGGACGTGATGCTGGCCGCGCCCACCACGCACTTCGTCACGGCCGCCCAGGCAATCCTGTATCGTGGCGCGGGTATTGCGGTGGTCTGGCCGCCGTTCCTTGCGCTCGCCGTGATCGGCGCGGTGTTTTTCGCCATCGCGCTCACGCGCTTTCGCCGGACCATTAGCGCGATGGCCTGAGTCCACTTCGTGACACGCAACCATGACTGATGCGATCCCTATGAACACCGAAGCGAAACCGACGCAACGGACCAACCGCGAACCGCTCACCGGGCTGCCCGGTCGGGCGCTGATCCGCGATCGGCTCGCCAACGCCTTGCAGCGTTCGCGGCGCAATGGCTTGAGCCTGGTGGTGCTATTCGTCGATCTCGACGGCTTCAATCGGATGCACGACAGTCAGGATCAAAGCACTGGTGACCGTCTGCTCAAGACCGTCGCCGAACGGCTGACCGAACAGATCCGGCCGGGGGACACCGTGGCGCATCTCGCCAGAGACGAGTTCCTCATCCTTTGCGAGCAGATCGAACAACCGGCCACGCTGTCCGCCCTGGCCGATCGGCTCAACGAGGCGCTGCGTCAGCCATTCGAGTGCGACGGGCGGCGACTGCTCGTGACGGCCAGCATCGGGCTCGCCGTCGGTCACGGCAATTCCCATTCCGCCGACGAGCTATTGAGCCATGCCGAGACGGTGATGTCGTCGGTGAAGGACGAGGGCGGCGACGGCTGGGAGTTTTTCAGTCCCGGTCAGCACGACCAGGACCAGCGGCGGCTCGCCATCGTCAATGGTCTGCGCACCGCGATCGAGCGCAACGAGCTGTCGACCCGTTTTCAGCCCATCGTCGTCGCCGAGAGCGGTCGCATCGTCGGCGCGGAACTGCTGCTGCGCTGGCACCCGCCCGAAGGCGAGATATCGCCCGCGGTCTTCATTCCGATTGCCGAGATGACCGGCGCCATCGTGCCCATCGGCGCCTGGGTCTTCCGTCAGGCGTGTCTGGCCGAGGCGGATTGGCGGCGACGCTGGGGCAGCGAGGCGCCCTATGTGTCGGTGAATGTCTCGCCGCGACAGTTGGGCAAGGACTCGCTGGTCGAGGAGTTTGCCGCCATCCTGCGCGAGACGGGGGCGGACCCGGCGCGCCTGCTGCTGGAAATCACCGAGACCGCGCTGATGGCGGATGTCGAGCTGAATCTGCGGATCCTGCGCCGCTTAACCGAAATCGGTTTGCGGGTGGCGGTGGACGATTTCGGCACCGGCTATTCCTCGCTGGCGCAATTGACGCGCCTGCCGGTCTCGGTCCTGAAGATCGATCGGGCCTTCGTCGATGGCCTCGACAAGCGTCCGGAGAACCGCGCGGTCATCCGCGCCGTGATCGGGCTCGGTCGCGCCCTCGGGCTAAAGCTGGTCGCGGAAGGGGTCGAGACCGACGCCCAGCGGCGCGAACTCCGTGCCTATGGCTGCGAGTTTGCCCAAGGCTATTATTTTCACCGTCCGCTCGGGGAGCCGGCGTTCATCGACACCCTGGAGCGCGAGCGTCAGGGCGGCGCGCCGGACGCGGCGGCGCCACTCTATTTTCTGATCTATGTCAGCCAGGCGACGCCGCCGATGACCGGGGCGACGTTCGACGCCCTGCGGCAACAATCCAATTCCTATAATCGCTCGACTGGCCTGACTGGCTGCCTGCTCTATCAGGATGGCCTTTTCATGCAGATGCTCGAAGGCCAGCGGGAGGTCGTGTCCGCCCTGATGGACAAGGTCATGACCGACCCGCGTCACCGCGACGTGCGCATCGTCATGGAGGGTCCGGCGCGACGGCGCGTCTTCCTGGACTGGGGCATGGCGGTGCGCGACCTGACACCCGGCCCGAACGAACCGGATTTCACGCCCTGGCCCGGTCGCCGCTTGAGTTTCCGCGATCTGGCCGAGGATGCGCGGACCTGCTACGTCTATCTCACCGCCTTCGCGGGCTGCGGCATGTCGGAGGGAATCAGGGCCTGACGTCAATCGCCCGCCGCCAGCAGCGCGGCGAGCCTGGCCAATGCCTCGGAGACGATGCGTCCCTGCGCCTCGATATGGCCGATGATCTGTTGCGGGGCGCGGGTATCCGTCTCCACCACAGCCGTTGGGTTGACGGCCTTCAGATCGAACACGGCGGCATCGATGTCGGCCGCCGTGGTTTCCAACTCGCGGACGGCTTTGTCCTGTTCCAGAATCCGCGTCGTCAGCGCCGACAGATCGGCATCGCTGGCCTTGTCTTTCTTCAGACGCTTGAGCTGCTCCTTCAAATCCACCACGGCGGCTTTGATCTGTGCGGCCTCATCGAGCCGGGGCTGCATCTCGGCGCGGGCCTTGGCGCGGCGGGCGGCGAAATCCACCGTCCAGGAGTAGCGGCTGTCGCCCTCGGGCTTGCCGCGCGCTTGCAGCAGACGGGCATAGCTGGGAAAAGGCTTGCCCGCGTTGGCCTCGTCGGCCTGCCAGTCGGCGGTGAGGATGGCGGGCAAGTGCGCGTCGGCCAGCACCGCGCCGTCCGCGTCAAAACCAAAGTGCGCCAGCGTCAGCGGGGTTTTCTTGCCGACTTTCACGGAAGACAGGTCGTAGTACCAGATTTTCCCGGTCTTCCGGCCCTTGGTGAAGAACAGCAGATTGGTTTTCACGCCCGCGCCCGCCGTGGAGAACACGCCGCCGGGCAGGCTGAGGATGGCCCACAGATCGCACTCGTCCACCAGCTTGCGCTTGGTCTCGACAAAGGCGCTCTCGTTGGTGCGGAACAGCAAGCCCTCGTCCAGCACGATGGCGCAGGTGCCCTCGGGCGCCAGCTCGCTCAGGATGTCCTGCACGAACAGCACCTGGGTGGCGCTGGTTTCATAGGCGAAGTTTTTCTGCGCGTCACGGCCTTCCTTGCCGCCGAAGGGCGGGTTGGTGAGGATCACGTCGAAGGTCTTGGGCGCCTGGTCGAACAGTGCCGCATAGGTGGCGCGGCGGGTCAGCGCGTTGCCATGCCAGAGATTGGGCTGGTCGATGCCGTGCAGCACCAGATTGGCCAGCGCGATCGGGAACACCAGGTTCTCCTTTTCGCGTCCGAAAAAGGTGTCGTGCTTGAGGGTGTCGATGTCGGTGCTGGTCGCGCTTGGCCCCAACTGGCGGGCGATGTGCTCATAGGCAATCGCCAGAAAACCGCCGGTGCCGCAGCAGGGGTCATACACCGTCTGTCCCAGTTGCGGATTAACCGTGTGCACCATGGCGCGGATCACCTCGCGCGGGGTGAAGAACTGGCCGCCATCGGAGTTCTTCTCGCCCATCTTCAACAGCAGGTCTTCATAGACCTGCGACAGGGTGAAGAAATGCCGGTCGTCCACATGGTCGATGTGGATCTGATGCACCTTGTCCAGGATGTCGCGCAGATTGGCCTCGCTATCGACGCGCACCTTGTCCACCGCCGTCATGGTGCGGCCCATGATGCGCTGCTTGCGGCTGGCCGCCGGGTTGGGCAGACCGGTGAGGGTGTCGATGTCCAGGCTGTGCAGATGCGGCAGCAGTTCCTGGTTGATGAACTCGAACAGCTTGCCGTCGCCCGCCGCAAACAGTTCCTGACGCTTCCAGCCGCAAGGCTTGCCCTCGGGTGTTTGCGGGTGCTCGGGCTTGTCGGAATAGGGGGCCGCCCAGTCCTGCCAGCGGTAAGAGCTGCGCAGCGCGGGCGAGAAATTCGCGCCCACGGCTTCGGCCCTTTCCCGCGCCCTGACTTCCTGGGCGTCGAGAATGCGCAGAAACAGAATCCAGGTCAGCTCCGGCACATACTGCAAGGCGCTGGCGCAGTTGGAGCGGCGCATCACATCGCAGATGCTTTTGACGAAGGCCGAGAGGGATTGGGTCGAGGCGATGGTTTTGGGCGACTTGATCGTGTTGCGTGGCATGGCAGGATCAATCCTGCATCGACGGGTTTGTCGTCGCCCAGGCGACGTCCAGGCGCGCGGTCAGTGCGGCCAAGCGCTTGTCCAGCGTCCACAAGCGTGCGCCGGGCGTGAGCTGCGTGGCCGCCAACAAGGCGATGTCGACCATTCCGCAACCTTGGCCGTAGAGTGCTTCGCGCTCGATAAAGGCCAGCAATTCTGCGGTGTTGGCCTGCCGCGCCGAGCGCAAGCGCGCCAGATCGGCTAACGTGCGCTCGCGTGGGGCAGGCGGGGTGCCGCAGGCCAGTTCCAGTCGCACAAAGGGATGCGTCAAGACGGCGTCCTGCGCCAGCAGGCGCGTCAGTTGGGCGTTGCCGTGACGGAAATGATCGATCCAAACGCTGGTATCAACCAGCACGGCGACGGCGGCGATCATGCGGTTTCCGGCATGTCGCGGCGGCGCGGAACCTCGGGCATCTCGGGCATCGTGCCACCCAGCGCGGCCAGCCGTTGCCCGGCTTGTACGCGGATGAAGGTCCGGATGGCCTCGCGGAACAGCTCGGCCTTGTCCATGTCGGGGTCGGCAAGTTCGAGCGCCTGTTGATACAAGGTGTCATCGATTGTGACGGTGGTACGCATGGCAAAGCTCCTGATGTTGGCGTCGATAATGATGACATATTGCATCAATACAGGCATCGAGTCAGCGGCGGATGGATGCAGACTTGCGCGTTCGCCGGCTGCTGATGCGGGCGTGTCGAGTGGGGTGAGTTGCGGTTGTCATCGTTTGATTTCTCAGTAACACTACATTTGGGCTTTGGCAAACGGAGGGGTGATGAAAGATTCGTTGTTGGAATGCAATATGTGGTTGCGCGATCCAAAGCGGCGCGAAGCCGCCATGCGCCTGAGTGCGGCGAGTTCGTCCGCCATCGAAGGTATTTTCAAACCTTTCAGGGAAATGGAAGCAGAAACCGTCAAGCGCCCCTCCCGTAAACGCGCAAAGTCCGCACAATCACCCGGCTGAAACAGCGTTCCAACGGCGCGTAGTCTCGCTCGATCGCGGTCTGGATCGCGGCGAAATACGTTTGTCGGCCACGTCCTGACCAGACGGAAAAGTCCAATGGCGGCAACCCAGCTTGCAGCGCCATCAGCCAAGCCAGCAACCGCGCACAGCGTCCATTGCCTTCGCGAAAGGGGTGAATCAATACCAATTCAGCATGGATACGCGCCAGAGCCGCGATCAGCCGTGCGTCGTCCACTCCTCGGCATGGCGTATAGGCTGTCAGCTCCTCGGCTTCCAACACCTGCATCAAGCGTGGCACCTGCGCAGCCGCCGCAAACACGAAACCGCCCTTGCTGACATTCACCTGTCGATACTGACCGGCCCATAGATAGATACCACCGAGCCAGCGCCCATGCAGTTCGCGGATATCAGCGGATGTGAAGCGATGGGATGGCCCGAAATAACTTACGGCCCACTTCTGCACCGCGATCAGCGCCTCGGATTCCACCTGTTGCATCTCGCGCACACGGACGATGCCGAGCCGATTGCGCAGCACCCGCTTTCGCGATCCAGGCTCGAATTCCGCTTCGATGCCATGGGCGCTATAACGGCTTTCGGTCATGCGCAGGCATCGAAAGCGTGGGCGAGGATTTTTCGCGGGAGCAAATCAATCTCGCTGAGTTTTTGTTCAATCGCGTTGCGTAATGGCCGTAATTCTTTTAATGCCGCAGAGGCTCTTGCTTGATCGGCAAAATTTGGCAGCTTTATCTCGCCCTCCGCAAGACGATTGAACAACATCCGTTCACGCACTGCGCCACGAGCAAGAGAAAGAATGCAGCGTTCACCCAGTGGCGAGCGCAGCCAGTGGTAAAACCAGCGCGAATCTACGATGCCTTCCTTACCTTGAAGCGCGACGTAATCGGGGCTGGTGATGCCTGGGATGTCATCTTCGTCCACGAAGGCGATTGAGCCGATCAAAATACGCATCGGGTTGTAAAACACCGTGCCTGGAAATGCTGGCTTGTACTTCGGTGCTTGTTTGCCGGGTGGCTCCTTGGCGGGAGCCAGACCGCCGCGCGTTGCGCCCAGCACTGGGTAGCTGGCCCAGTCTGAACCGATCCCTTTTTTGACTTCCTCTAACACGTCTCCAAGTGTCTGGAGACTTGACAGCGAATGCTTGATGCTGTCGAAAATGATGGCATCCGCCAGCCTGGTGGTTTCCTGTAACTGCACCCGCGCCGCCTGCCGGGCTGTTTCCACTTCGGTTAGTTGGGTTTTCAGACGGGTGGCAATGCGGCGCTGATCGTGTATGGACGGCAAGTCGATCGGCACTGACGTGATGACTCCCTGCGCAATGTTTCGCATGGAGTCACTGGTTCCGGTCGCGTAATGCTCGATGTGTCTGCGAGCTTTCGGGGCACGCAAGGCGAACAGAAGGTACTCCTTGCATGCGCGTTCCTCATCTATGACAAGGCGCAGCGTCTTGTCTGAAAGCAAGCGAAATGGGTAGTCGCGGTTAACCAGTACTACTGCCCCGACGAATTCTTTGGTGTTTGCCCTGGATATCAGCAAATCGCCTTTCCGGACGCGGTGACTCGCGTCTGGCATGTACTCACTATTCAGCGCCTTGGCTTCGTCAGGTTGGAAGTTCGACCATGTAACCGCGCTGACTTTCAGCACACCGAGTTCATCCGAGCGCGCAAGCACTTCAGCGGTCTGGAAGCTCTTGCCGGCTTGAATGTCGAGCAGCACATCGTTCAGCGTCAATTGATCGCTCATACCCCAAACAACCTCCCCTTAGCCTCGTGCATCACCCGCGCCGGCGCACCCAACCCCCGCAAGGCGTCCAGCCCGCCCGCCTGCCGGATCTCGGGCACCTCCCACAACGCCGGGGTTTCCAGCGCATCGGTGCCGCCCTGGGCGAACTGATGGCCGAGCCCTTTCAGCACGATGGCGGCCTTGTCGTCCATGCCGCTGAACCAGCTCTGGTTGTGGTCGATGAAGATCGCGCCGCGTTCGGGGCGCTTCAAGGCGCGGGCGTGGTAGCCGTGGTGGCCGAAAAAGTCGTAGAGGTCGAAGTCGCTCATCCGGTCGATTTCGCGGATCGCTTCCGGGCTGAAATTGTCGCCCAACAGGTGGTCGATGAGTTGGCGGCGCTTTTGCGTTTCGATCCAGAGGGCGCGGAAGTCATCGAGGTTGTGGGCCTCGGACAGCACGCGCTGAATCACTTCACGGCGGTATTTGTCCACCGGAATGCGCGCATCTCTTCCGTCGCGCAGGCCGAGAATGAAGCGTCCGTCGCCCGAAACCGAGACATAGGGTCCACGCATCTCGCCCACCGCCGGGCCGTCTCCGCCGACCTCACCGCCGCCGTTGCCGCCATCGTCTCCACCGCCCTTGCCGCTCCCGCCGGGGCGCGGCGGCCGGGTGATCAGGTCGGTGCCGAACAGACTGGTGACATCGGTGTAGTCATAGAGCCAGAACTTGTATTTCTGCGTCTCCTCATGGATGCGCGTGCCGCGCCCGACCATCTGGTAGAACTTGATGGGCGATTGCAGGTAGCGGAAGAACACCACGGCGTTCAGGCGCTCGATGTCGACGCCGGCTTCCAGCAGGTCCACCGTGCAGGCGATGAAGGCGCGCTCGCCAGAGCCGCGCATCGGCTCGATCAGGTCCGCGCCCTTGTTCGGTCCGCCCATGCATTTGAAGGCGTAGTGGTCCTTCGGCGTGTGGCCCTGTTCGTTGCACCAGCGGGTGTAGAGGTTGTTCAGGTGCTGGGCAACGCGGTCGGCGTGGATCTCGCGGGTGCAGAAGATGATGACCTTCTGTTCCGGCCCGCCGTTCTGGCACAACAACTGGAACAGGTCTTCACACATCCTGGGGGTGCGCAGTTCGATGAATAACTCGTCGTCGAAGTCCTTGCCGGTGTATTCGGCCTTGGTCAGGTCGGTTTCGGTCAGCGGTTTGCCGGTTTTGATGTCGCGCACGCCGGCCTTGAGGATCTCGGCCCTGGTGAAGGTGGCGCTGTCGATGCTGGCCTTGCGTTTGACGATTTCGCAGGCGGCCAGATAGCCGTCTTCCTGCGCCTGGATCAGGCTGTATTCGTAGACCGGTTCGCCGAAGTATTGGCGGTTGTTGGCGGTGATTTCGCGGTCTTCGGCGGGGGCGTTTTTGGCCTCGTGCAGTTGGCGCGGGGTGGCGGTGAGGCCAATGTGAATGGCGTCGGGGTTGCGCCTGAGCACCTCTGACCAGCGCCCCCAGGCGGAGCGATGGCATTCGTCGATGATGATGACGCTGAAGGCGTTTTCGCCGTAATGTTCGGACAGGAAGCTGGCAAAACCGTCGTCGTCATCCAGCCCGAGCGTTTGATAGGTGGCAATGTGGATCCGGGCATTCCGCGCGGCATTGTCGCCGCGTTCGGTTCTAACGAGGCGGGCGTTGTCGCCGAAGGCGGCCTTGAGCTTGGTGTACGCCTGTTCGCGCAACTCGTCGCGGTCACAGAGAAACAGCGCGGGTTTGGGTAGTCGACCCGCCTGGCTCATGCGCCACAGCAGATTGGTGGCGATGATGGTTTTACCCGCACCGGTGGCGAGCGCCAGTAGGACGCGGGCGGGTTCGTTGCGCAGATGGCAGAGGATGATTTTTTCAAACGCCGCGCGAATGGCGGCGTCCTGATAGTAGCGACTGAGCGCCCAGGCCGGGCTGTCGGCCTGAAACAGGATGGCGGCCTCCGGCTGAGTGAGATCGATGCCCGAGTCTTTGGCGTAGCGTGCCGAAAGCATGGCATGCGGCGGAAAATCGGAAAACGGAAACGGCCCGCCTTGCAGGCTGGTCACGCAATCGAATTCCCCATAGCGATGACCATTGGTGGCGAAGACGTATTTCACGTCGAAACGCTCGCAATCGGCATATCCCTTGGCCTGCTGCATGCCCGCGAGCGGGTCTTCGCTTTCTCGCTTGGCCTCCAGCACGGCGATGGGCAGCGGCTTGGGCATCACGCGGATTTGGATACAGAGCAGGTAGTCGGTGCGCCCCGGCCCCTTGCTACGGCGGCCCTTGGCCCCGGTGGGTTCGACGGGGGCAGGCGTCAGAATGGTTTCAAGCGTGATTTGCGCGCGGCTGACATAGCCTTTGGCGCGCAGCAGGGGGTCGATCAGATGGTAGCGGGTCTCCGCCTCGTTCATGCTCATTGCGTTTTCCCTTGTTCCGCTTCCTGATGAGGCGATCAACCATGGTGTTCGATGTACTCGCGCAGCGCCTCATTGATGCGCGTCTGGTATCGATCTCCCTGAGCCTTGAACCAGGTCAGCACGTCGGCTTTTCCTGGGATCGCCGAGTTGAACTCAGCTCTTTAGCCGCCGACTGCGCGGGCTCAATGCGGCGCCAGAAACTGGAATGCCTCGGCCTTCTTAAAGTGAGCCGTCTGGTCTCCACCGAGGCCGGGATTGTCATGGAGGGCGAGCTTGCGAACGCCCGAGCCGGCCTTGAAGTCGATCTGGTCGAGCCGGACCCAGACCAGACTGGGGCTCAAGGTGTCCTCGAAAAAATACACCTTGTTCTTCTGGTCCGCGACCGTGCGCCAGATGGTGGACGAGAGGTTGGGTTGGCCCGCCGTGCTGATCCCGCGGGGAACGCTGACGTTCCGCATCACGCTGAAGACCGCGGCGACCGCCTCGCGCGGGTCGGCGGATTGTTGGGTGGCATTGATGTAGAAGCTGGCGCGGGCGAAGCGGTCGGCGGCGCGATTGGTGCCCGGCAGCATGACGGTGCCGCCGATCTGCTGCCAGTAGGCGTTCAGGGCGAGTTGGTGGTCGTAGGTGGGCGAGTTGGTCATCACCTGGTACTGGCGACCGTGATGGATGACGAGTTTGCCGCCGATGTACTCGAAAATGGCCGAATCGCCCGAGGCGTCGGAAATGGACAGGTGAATCCTGCCCTCGACGCCGTTGGGCGCTACGACGACGACGGGTCGGAAAGCCTCCTGGCGCATCCCGGCGACGGCCTCCTCGACGGTGGCGAAGTTGTCGAGGACGTACTGCGTCCACGCGGCGATGGAGATCTGCGGGCGCGTGTCGCCCGGGTCGCTGGGATATTCACTCTCGACCAGGAACAGCAGGTTAGCCACGAGCCCCTGCTCATTCATGCCGTCGGCCGTGCCCGCTTCGTAGACTGAAGCGATCACGCTGCCGTACTGGCTGGTCCATCTGAAACCCTGGTCGCCCATCCCGCCATCGCGGGTCATCCCGCGCGGGAAGATCCAGAGGTTCGTCTGCATATCCTCAAGCCAGTCCATGCTCCTGCCGGTGACGGTCTGGCCCGCCTGGCCGAAGTAAACCGCGCGGCTACAGGCGGACGCGGGAGGAATCTGCGACATTGCACAGGATGCACCGAGCAACGCGATCAATGCGGATCTCCGCAACACCTTGTTGATCATGTCATATTCCTCATGGTGATCAGTTGACGGTCTATTTTTTCCTGATCCAGGCTCCAACCCCGACGACCGTATCGGTCGCGGTGACATGCCGATAAATCACATTCAGCCGGTCATCGTTGACGATTTCGCCATCCAGGAGGCCGTCCTCATCGGCAAACGCCACCGTCTTGTTATCCAGGCCGATGACGGCGATAAACTTTTCGCTCCCTCGCGGGGAGGTGAAGACGCCGTGCAGCACGCGACCTTGCTGCTTGTTGACCACGGCTTCTGCTTTAAGCGTACTGAACTCGCCACGGTGATGGGTGTTCTCCCGGATGTCCGGCCCCCTGGCGAGGACACCGCCTTCCGCTTCAACCGCCCAGGTTCCGACCAGATTGGGGATACCGGAATCGGCGGCGCACAGTCCGCTACCAAGCAACCATCCAGCAAGCGCGAGGCCGAAGGCGGATGTCTTGAGCGTGTTCATCGTTTTCTCCTGACGTGAGGAAATGGGTGTGATCAGACACGAGCCTCGCGAAACGGATCGCGGGGAGGTGAACGATTGAGAGATTTGTTGCCATCGGTGATGGTGCCAAGGTTATCAGCGTCGCACACCGACTTGCGCCTAAGTATGACCCAAAACTTGCCTGCGCCTTAACGCTTCCGCAGCTCTATGTTCTCTAACGCACAGACCGGCGGGCGGAAAGGGTGTCTGCTCGCGGTTCCCGGACATGCGATGTCCGGCATCCGTTCGCCACCGCCTCGATGGGCCGCTTCATGGCCAGGCGGCATCTCCCAGGCACCGTCCCTTCAGGAATCCGAACATGACCACGGCGACCCAAACCCTCGATCCCGAACAGCTCCGCAAACTCGACGCCTGGTGGCGCGCGGCGAACTATCTCTCGGTCGGACAGATCTATCTCTACGACAATCCGCTGCTGAAAGAACCGCTTTCGCTTGCGCACATCAAGCCGCGCCTGCTCGGCCACTGGGGCACAACGCCGGGATTGAGCTTCATCTACGCGCATCTCAACCGTGTCATCAAGGACAACGATCTGAGCCTCATCTATGTCGCCGGGCCGGGTCACGGCGGACCCGCGATGGTGGCGAACGCCTATCTGGAAGGGACTTACAGCGAGGTCTATCCGAACATTTCCCAGGACGAGGAGGGGATGCGGCGGCTGTTCAAGCAGTTCTCCTTTCCCGGCGGCATCCCCAGTCATGTCGCGCCGGAGACGCCGGGGTCGATCAACGAGGGCGGCGAGCTGGGCTATGCGCTCTCGCATGCCTTCGGCGCGGCCTTCGACAATCCCGACCTGATCGTCGCCTGCGTGGTCGGCGATGGCGAGGCGGAGACCGGCCCACTGGCCACGAGCTGGCACTCGAACAAGTTCCTCAATCCGATCCACGACGGCGCGGTGCTGCCGATCCTGCACCTCAACGGCTACAAGATCGCCGGTCCCACGGTGCTCGCGCGCATCCCGCGCGACGAGCTGGAAGCGCTGTTCCACGGCTATGGCTACGCGCCCTATTTCGTCGAGGGCGACGATCCCATGACGATGCACCAGCTCATGGCCGCCACGCTCGACACCGTGGTCGCCGAGATCCAGCGTATCCAAAACGACGCCCGCGCCTTCGGCTTCGAGACGCGTCCGCGCTGGCCCATGATCGTCCTGCGCTCGCCCAAGGGCTGGACCGGTCCGAAGAGCGTAGACGGCAAGGCCGCCGAGGGGACTTTTCGCTCCCATCAGGTGCCGATGGCCGACATGCGCCATCCGGGGCATCTGGAGATCCTGGAAGACTGGCTGAAGAGTTATCGCCCGGAGGCGTTGTTCGACGCCAGCGGTCGACTCAACGCCGACATCGCGACCCTGGCCCCGCAGGGCGAGCGGCGCATGAGCGCCAATCCGCACGCCAATGGCGGGCTGCTGCTGCGCGATCTGCGGATGCCGGATTTTCGCGACCAGGCGGTGGCGGTGCCCCAACCGGGTGGCGTGGACGCCGAGGCGACCCGCGTCCAGGGCCGCTTCATCCGCGATGTCGTGCGGCTCAATCCCCAGACTTTTCGGGTCTTCAGCCCGGACGAAACGGCCTCGAACCGCTGGGACGCGGTGTTCGAGGTCACGGATCGCTGCTCGGTCGCGGAGATCCTCCCCGGCGACGAGCATGTCGGACCGGATGGCCGGGTGATGGAGATGTTGAGCGAGCATCAGTGCGAGGGCTGGCTCGAAGGCTATCTGCTCACCGGCCGCCACGGCTTCTTCTCCTGTTACGAAGCCTTCATCCACATCATCGACTCCATGTTCAACCAGCACGCCAAGTGGCTCAAGGTGTGCAACGACATCCCCTGGCGGCGGCCCATCGCCTCGCTCAACTATCTGCTCTCCTCCCATGTCTGGCGTCAGGATCACAACGGTTTCAGCCATCAGGATCCCGGCTTCATCGACCATGTCATCAACAAGAAGGCGGCGGTCATCCGGGTCTATCTGCCGCCGGATGCCAACACCCTGCTTTCGGTGACCGATCACTGTCTGCGCAGCCGCAACTACGTCAATGTCATCGTCGCCGGGAAGCAGTCCTCGCCTCAATGGCTCGACATGGATGCCGCCATCAAGCACTGCACCGCCGGCATCGGCATCTGGCCCTGGGCCAGCAACGACCAGGACGGCGAGCCGGAGGTCGTCATGGCCTGTGCCGGCGACGTGCCGACGCTCGAAACCCTGGCCGCCGTCGCCCTGCTGCGCACCCATGTTCCCGACCTGAAGATCCGGGTGATCAACGTGGTCGATCTGATGAAGCTCCAGCCGCCCAGCGAGCACCCGCACGGACTGAGCGACCGGGAGTTCGACCTGCTCTTCACCACCGACAAGCCGATCATCTTCGCCTATCACGGCTATCCCTGGCTGATTCACCGGCTCACCTATCGCCGCGCCAACCACCGCAACCTGCATGTGCGCGGCTATAAGGAAGAGGGCACCACCTCGACGCCCTTCGATACGGTGGTCAAGAACGATCTGGATCGCTTCGACCTGGTCGCCGACGTCATTGATCGGGTGCCGCGACTTGGCCCCAGGGCCGCCTACGCCAAGCTGGCGATTCGCGACAAGCTGATCGAGCACCGGCACTACATCGCCGAACATGGCGAGGATCTGCCGGAGATTCGGGATTGGAAATGGGTGTGATGCCTGAAACTTAGCCTGATCGGGCGCGGTCGAACCCTGCGTGGAAAACCGGCTGCGTCGTCGGTGCGTGCGTTTGCCGACAGACGGAGTAGCCTCGACGCTCTCTCGTCAAATCGATCTCGACGGACGGATCACCCGCAGGGATTCCCTCTCCACGGAGCGCGCTGATGTCCATTGCCCTCGACCCCAAGAAAAACCATCTGCTCGCCGCGCTGCCCGAGGCCGAGTGGCAACGCTGGCGACCGCAACTGGAGCCAGTCGAGATGCCGCTGGGCGAGGTGCTCTCCGAATCGGACCGCATCCTGGATCATGTGTATTTTCCGCTCACCGCCATCGTCTCGCTGCTCAATGAGTGCGCGGACCATGGCGGTGCTGATGCACAAAAGACCAGATCACTTCTCGCGCGGGACGCGGTTTAACGTCATCGTCGTCGCGCGACGTCCGATCAACGTTGGATGGGGGTGATTTTCGTCCCTTCGATGCTCAGGCTAGCCATGAGACCCTGCTGATCGAAAATGAAGGCGTAGGCATCGTCCTTTAAGGTCGTCGAGGACAGATTCTTGGCCGCCCCTTCATCCAGGACCACCACGGTCGGCCCGACACCGATTTCCCAACCTTCCGATTTGTCCAAATAGCTCAGGGCGTTGTCGTTCATCAGAAACACGACATAGCTGTAGGACTGAACGCCAGCCTGCCAGCCCCAGGACGCGGACACCGAATTGTAGTAGCCGGCAACCTGCTCGCCCTTCATCAGCACGCCTTCGCCATAACTGCCACCGAGTCCCAACCCGGCTTTGACGATACTCGGGAACACCAGGGTCGCCCGGGCGGTCTTGCCGATCGTGGCGGCGGCGGGATTGGTTTGATACAAGAGCTGTAACGCTTGGGCGGCGTCTCGATTCAGCTCTTCCGCCGTGGCGGCCAGCGCTTGGCCGGCGATTGACGCCAACGAGACGGTCGCGGCGGCCATGAGGAGAACGTTTTTCATCGTGTTGCGCGGATTGAACATGTGGATTTCCTGTCGGTCGTTTTGAACTGATGGGTTGATAGCAACGGCGGCTTGATTGCCGCGGCGGTCGTCCCGGTTTGCCGAATTGGACACGATCGCCTGTGTCCGAATGGCATGGAAGAGAGTAAGCGCGATCGGGCGCAAGCTCTGTTCGATGGCACACATAGCGACAGGACAAAAGAAAGAGGAGCGGATCTCGCCGCCTCAGTGAACGCCGCCCGCCTGCTGGCGGTACCAGTCGGCGAACCGCTCGCCCGCCATCGGGACGCCCAGGTAGAAGCCTTGCACCTGATCGCAACCGTGCTCGCGCAGGAACGCCAGGTTCGCCGCGGTCTCGACGCCGACCGCGCCGATCTCGAGCTGCAAGGCGCGGCCGAGACCAATAATGGCGTCCACCATGGCGGGCATCGCCGGCTTGACCCCCAGGCGCTGCACCAACGCCCGGTTGATCGCCAGCCGATCCAACGGGAGTGAATCCAAGGCGTCGAGGCTGGAGTAGCTCAGACCGAAGTCGTCCAACGCCACCCGGACCCCGAGCTGTTGCAGCGCCTCCAGCATCCGCCGTGAGGCCGGCAGATCCTGCATCAGGGTGACCTCACTCAGTTCCAGCGACACGACGGCGGGGTCGACGTCGCTCGCCTGGGCGGCGGCGGTCAGTTGCCGCAGGAACCCCTGGTGGTGAAACTGCCGGGCCGAGACGTTGACGGCCATGGCGATCGGGGGCAGCCCATCCTGCCGCCAGGCCAGCTGTTGACGACACACCTCCTCGAAGACCCACTGGCCAAGCTGATGGATGAGTCCGCTGGATTCGGCGACCGCCAGGAGCGTCAGGGGCGCGACCTCGCTCCCATCGACCTGCGGCCAGCGCAGCAGCGCTTCGACCCCGGTGACGCCGCCGCCGTGGGTGTCCAGGATCGGTTGGTAGGCGAGTTGAAATGCCGCCCGCGTCAACCCCTCGCGCAGGCGGTGCTCCAGCGTCGCGGTGGTCCGTGCCTGTTGATTGAGCGCCGCGGTCACGAACTGATAGCTGCCGGGGCTGATCTGCTTGGCTTGATAGAGGGCGGCATCCGCGCGCTGGATCAGGACTTCGATGGTCTGGCCGTCCTGTGGGTACATGCTGATGCCGATGCTGGCGAGACAGTGCAATTCCAGTCCATCGATCTGGTAGGCGGGCGTCAGCGCGGCGATGGCGTTGCGCGCCGCGCGCGCCACGTCGGCGCCATCCCCGACGTTCGCCAGGACGACGATGAACTCGTCGCCGCCGAGCCGGGCGACCAGATCCTCCGCGCGAAAGGTCTCGCGCAGCCGGCGCGCAACCGCTTGCAACAGCCGGTCACCCACCGGATGGCCATAGGTATCGTTAACCGCCTTGAAGCGGTCCAGGTCGAAAAACAGCACCGCCAACTGACCGCCCGGCCGGCGGGTGTTCGCCAGCATGTGATTGGCCAGTTGATCGAGCAAGGCCCGGCTGGGCAGGCCGGTCAGGGAATCGTGCTGGGCCAGATGGACCGCCTGGTCCTCGGCGGCCTTGTGGTGAGTGACATCCTGGTGCACCAGCAGCACCCGCGCCAGCCGGCCCTGGGCGTCCAGGATCGCCGCCAGGCGGGCCATGAACCAGCGATGCGCCCCGTCCTTGCACCGCAGTCGATATTGAATCTCGCTGCCTTGCGCCGACGCCTCCACGAAGCGGGCGAGGTGGACGAGGATCCGCGCCCGATCCTCCGGGTGCAGCAAGGCGGCCCAATCCCGGAGTTGCAACGGCAATTCGCCCAGGGTATAGCCGGTCTGCCGCCACCATTCGGGCGGGAAAAACACCTGGTTCGTGCGCACATCCCATTCCCAGAAGGTCAAATCGCCGATGTCCGCCACCAGACGCAGCCGCGCCTGGCTCTCGATCAACGCCTGCTCGCTGTGTTTGCGGGCATCGATGTCGATCAGGATGACCCGGCAGGGCGGCTGGTCGCTCACCGCCTCGGGTGCGAGACTGGTCTCGAGCCGGACCCAGATTGGCGGCGCGTCGGCGCGCCGCAGGCGCAGTTCGCAGGACTGCTGCTCGCCCGCGGAACGGAGCTGGCGGCGGCAGTGGTAATAGATGTCCTGATCCTCGGGGAGAATGAAGCGGGTCAGGGATTGGTCGATCAGTGCGTCGCGCGGGGTGTCCAGGAGTCTCGCCGCGGCGAGGTTGCCCTCCTCGATCAGGCCCGCCTCGTTTAGGGTCAGATAGCCGATTGGGGCCAGATCGTAGAGGTCGAAATAGCGCGATCGCGAAGACTCCAGCGCCTCCTGGGTGTGACGCAGTTCATCGTTCTGCAGCTCCAGTTCGATCTGGTGCACGCGCAGCTCGTGGACCAACCGTTCGGTCGTCTCGGTCGTGAACGCCGCCTCGGCCGGAGAAGACGTCTGGGTCGCGAGCCGCCTCTCGGCCTGCCGACGTAAATCGGCCGCCGGCGGCACTGGATCGTCGTCGTTTCGATCATCGATCTCGTTGGCCATCGACTGCATAGACCTGTTGTCGTGATTGGAAGTGGCGCTGCTGTGGAGTTCCAACCGTCCAGCCTGACGGGATCCGTCAAATACTGAAATGCCTTGAATCTTCAGTTTTCGAGTGACTACGATGCCTTTGAAAACAGTTGCTTACTGACAACTGACAACTGATTATACCAAATTATGCCGCCCGCCAGTCGGCGTCGATCTTGCCATCGACGATCCCAATGCGCCGATCCGCGGCGGCGGCGAAGGCGGCGTCGTGGGTCACCGCCACCACCGTCTTGCCCATGTCATGCGCCAGATCCTTGAGAATCTGGCGCACCGTGGCGCCCGCGACCGAATCCAGATTGCCGGTCGGTTCGTCGGCGAGGAGGATCAGCGGATCATTGGCCAGGGCACGGGCGATGGACACCCGCTGACGCTGGCCGCCGGAGAGCTGGTGCGGATGCTTGGCGCTCTGCTCGACCACGCCCAGCCGGTCCAATAGCTCCAGACCGCGCGCGCGGGCGGCGGACTCATCGAGCCGGCCGAGTCGGCGCATCGGCAGGGTGACGTTGTCGATTACCGAAAACTCGGCGAGCAGGAAATGGAACTGGAAGACGAACCCGAGCTTCTCCAGGCGGCGGTTCGCCAGATCGTCCTCGCCATAGACCGAGGTCTCCTCGCCGTCGAGCCATACTTGTCCCGAGGTCGGGACATCGAGCAGGCCGAGCAGATAGAGCAGCGAGGACTTGCCGGACCCGGACGGTCCCATGATGCAGATGAACTCGCCGCGCTCGATGGCGAGACTGACATCCTTCACCAGCGTTACCGGCACCTCACCGGGCAGGATGCGGACCAGATTCTCCGCGCGCAGGACCGCGCTCACGCCGCGCCCCGCAGGATCTCCACCGGATGCACCCGCCCGGCGCGGCGCGCCGGGAGCCAGGCGGCGAGGATGCAGGAGGTCATGGCGAAGGCCGTCGCCAGCGCGAACTGCTGCGCGCCCCACCAGATCGGCAGAAAGACCTGCTCGGAGACGCCCGGCGGCTTGATCTGGACCTGCGACAGGGCCTGCATGAGTCCGGCCCCCATGGCCAGGCCGAAGAGGCTGCCGATGATGCCGATGATGACCCCCTCGAACAGAAAGATGAGCCGCACGTCGCGGGCGTGAAAGCCCATGGATTTGAGGATGGCGATATCGCGGGTCTTCTCCAGCACGATGGTCGAGAGGGTGTTGTAGATGCCGAAGGAGGCCACGAGCAGAATCGCCGACACCACGCTGTACATGATGATGTTGCGCACCACCAGCACGCTGAGAATATCCTCCGAGGCTTCCACCCAGGAGACCGATTTGTCGCCGATGGCGTCCTCGATGCGCTGGGCGACTGTGCGCGCGGCATAGGCGTCATCGAGCTGGATCAGGAACCGATTGACCCGGTTGGGCCGCTCGAACAGCACCTGCGCGCGCTTGAGCAGGGTGAAGGTCTGGGTCTCGTCGACTGCGGCATTGCCGGTGCGAAAGAGGCCGACCACCTTCATGGCGCGGCTGGCGCCGCTCGCCGCGACCACGGTCAGGTTGCGGCCGAGCCCGAGGTTGAATTTCTCGGCCAATCCGGTGCCGATCACGATCCCGTTGGGGTTGACGTCGAGCGCGTCGAGCGAGCCTTCGATCATCTTGTCCTGGATGGTGGAGACGGTCTTCATGGTCTCCGGCACGATGCCCGAGAGCGTGACGCCCTCCTCGCGTCCGGCGAAGGTGAGCACCGCCGAGCCGACCAGCACTGGCGCGACCCGCAGCCCCGGAATCGCCTCGATCAGCGCGAGCTTCTCGCGGTAGCCGCGGATGCCGCGCGTCTCAGTCTGCGGTTTGAGGTTGCGGATCTTGACCGCCCCGTCCGCCCAGCGCCGCTCGGCTGGCTGGGTGCGGGGCCGGCGCACCTCGTCCGAGACGGTGATGTGCGGACTGTTGTCGACCAGACGCTTGATGAAATCCTGCTCGGAGCCGCGCATCAGGGACGAGACCGCCAGGAAGAAGGCGACCCCGAGCACCACGCCGGTGAGCGAGACCAGCGTCTGGCGCCGCCGTCCGGTGAGATGGGTAAGCGCGACCTGGAGCTGGATGCGCATCAGGGTTGTGATGCAGTGTCGGGTGGACGAATGCGAACGGTAGCGCCGTCGCGCAAGTCTTCGGAGGGCATCGCGACGATCTGCGCGTCCATCGGCAACCCGTCGAGGATCTCGGTGCGTAGCGCGCCGGCCACGCCGGTGCGTACCGGCTGGCGGCGCAGCTTGCCGTCAGCGACCAGCCAGAGCGCGCCTTTCTGGAGTGCCGTCGATGGCACCAGCAGAGCGTCTTGCCGCTCGGTCACGATCAGGTTGGCGTCGACCGTCATGCCGATCTGCAAGCCATCCGGGTCGGGGAGCCGGATGCGCACCCGGAAGGTGCGTGCGACCGGATCGCCTTTGGGGGTGATCTGGCTGACCTCGCCTTCAAACACCTGGTCCGGCAGGGCGTCCGCATGCAGGACCACCGTCTGCCCGACTCGCACCCGAGGGATGTCCTCCTCGTCAACGTCGGCGGTGACTCGCAGCGGCGCGCAGCAGGAAAGATAAAACACCGCCTGCCCGGCCGGGATGAACTGACCGACCTCGCCATCGCGCCGGAGGATGAGGCCATCGGCGGGCGCACTGAGCGTCAGGAAGCCGCGTTGCGCCTGGGCGCGTCTCAGCACCGCCTCGGCCGCCTCCAGTTCGGCGCGCGCCTGGTCGAGATCGACGGTGGCCACCACCTTGCGTTGCGCCAGTTCCTGCATGCGCTGGAGATTCAGACGTGCCAGGCGCGCTCGCGCGTCAAACTCCTGCACGGTATTGGCTAAGTCGGCATCATCGAGCCGGGCCAGCGTCTGTCCCTTGCTGACCTGGTCGCCCTCGTCGACCAACCGCTCGATCAGGTTGCCCGCCGCCCGCGAGGCGATCGGCAGCATGACCGTGGGCTCCACGGTGCCGGTGGCGTAGATCGCCTCGACGGCGGGGCCGCGCGTCGGCGCGACAACGGTGACGGCGACCGGCGCCTCGCGCCACCAGAACCAGCCGCCGAGGGACATCAGCACCAAGATTGTGAGCGTCAGACTCCATTTTTTGCTCATGGATAATCGTTGCTGCCTTTATCCGGCACCCTCGATGTCAGACGCGCTGTCCCCACCGATGAGTCCGGCAAAATCATCCAGCAAGCCGAGAACCTCTTGCCGGAGCGATCGATTGGCCAGCCGCATCTCGGTCAATGGCGATTGCAGGACGGTCTCCAGACGCGGCTCACGGCGGATCGCCGCGCGCAGATGAGTCATGCCGACCGTGCTGCTCTGATATTCTTCGCACACGCCCAGCAGGATCAACAGTTGCTTCGACCAGTCCCTGTCCAAGCGCATGCTTGTCCGTGGCATGGCGAGGCGCGGAACGACTTTGGTGCGAGACTGGATGATCATATGGTGTCCTAACGCGTCCAATAAGGGATTGGTTCACTGCCCCGCGTACCGAAAGGGTCACGCGACGGGTCTGCACCTGACCGGCGCGGTCGAGAGTCAGATTGTAACGACCGGGCGGGAGACGGGCGTAAAAAAACGGACCTTTGGAAACGGCCGTGAGCCGATGTTGACCGCCGACCTCATCGATTTTCACCTTTATGTCATCGCCACCTCTACCTGGATCCTGATGAATCAAAACCGTGGCCAACACGGGAGCGCCCGGAAAGCGACGAAACCGCGTCGGCCGCAACGGTTAGCGGTCGCCGCCAGAATGCTTCCGGTCCTGGATGTTCGCGCGCTGCTCATCGGTCAGGACCGCCGCGATGCTCTCGCGCAGTTGGGTCCGGGTCATTTCTGGATCCGCCTGCTGGGCGTCGAACAGGGCCTTGATCTGGGTGACCTGGTCGTTAGTGAGATCGAGTCGGTCGGTCATCCGGTCCAGATCGCGTTCCATGCGCGTCTGCATCATATCCTCGCGTTTGGCCCGCTGGATGTCAGTCAGCACGGCACTGATCTGTTTGCGAGTCTCGACACGTTGCAGATCGCGCTGGACTTGTTCGGCCGCCATGATCGTGTGAATCTCCGTTTGCTGTGCCTCGGTCAGATCGAGATCCCTGGCCATCCGCCCGACGTATGTCTCGACGCGCTGAGTGGGATCCGGACGCCAGCCTTCGTCGGATCGAGCATAGGCCGTGTCGGTTCCAATGAGCGATGCGCCGAGGAGCAGGCCGGCCGAGGCAACGATGCCCGTGAGTCCGGTCAGAATGCGGTCGTGATGCATGATGCAACTTCCTTGATGGTGTCTTGAATGGTGGTTCAGTTGATCTCTGAGCCGATGGCATCCCTGCCCGGTTGAGACGCTCTCCGCGTTCCTGCGGAGATTGTTGATAGACCGCCTGGCGGTCTAACCCGCTTATTTGAGAACCAGGTTATTTTCGACCGAGGTCACATTCTGGGTGCCGCGGGCCAAGTCCACCGCGCGATCGATCGTCAGCTGAGAATCCAGGGTGCCGCTCAGCGTCACGACACCCTTCGTGGTGGCGACATGAATCTGAAAGACTTTCAGCGCCGGGTCGCGCAGGATTTCCGCCTTGATCTTGGCCGTGATCCCCGCGTCGTCCATATAATTCCCGGTTTTGGCGGCGCTCTCGCTCAGCGACGCCTTCGCCTCGCCCATCTTGTCGCCAGCTTTTTCAGCCGCTTGATCCAGCTTTTTCCCGGCTTCTTCAGCCGCCCCTTCTTGCTGACAGCCGACGACCCCGAGCGTGGCCGACAGGAAGGCGATCAGGAACAGACTCTTCGACGCACTCAATGGCAGACGATCTGTATTCATTGTCATGGGTGAACCTCGTGTTGAATCGTGAACAGAGTTGGCGAGTGACCGCCAAATGCGTCATCGCGCTTACAATCGGCCAAGTAAGAAAAGGACTAACACGATGATTAGGATCGTCCCGATCACGCCGCTCGGCGCATAGCCCCAGCCCCGACTATGTGGCCAGGTAGGAATTGCACCCAATAGCAGCAGGATGAGAACGACCAGCAAAACAGTGCCCAGTGAAATGGTCATGACGGCACTCCCGTTGAAGTCATTAAAACGTTTGATCGAGGGCTATTCCAAGAGGACATGGTCGGAACGCTTGGAATCGCCAACCCACGCCCGAGGCAATGGTGCATTGCTTCAACGCATCAAGATGACTCAGGCGTTCTCCATCGGCGGTCTTGGAACAAGGGACCGCCATGCGGCGAGCCAGCCTGCCCAAGACTCCTCAGCGCGGATCCGCGAATCGATGGATCAGCCTGCGTCCTTGAGATCTTCTGCAATATCGCCAATCTCCGCCTGAACCTTGCCGGCGTTCTTTTGGACCTTGCCTTTGATCTCCAGCGATTCATTGCCGACCGCCTTGCCGGCGACTTCCTTTACCTTGCCTTTTGCTTCTTCGTAGCGGCCTTTGACTTGATCTTTGTTCATTGAAACTCTCCTGATCAGTGAATTGAAAATGACCTGAGCGTGGAACGCTGTTTCCCATCGCTCAAGGCATACATTACGCTTCGCGATCGAGCGCGCTCGGTGCGGCATCGCACATAAGCCGACTCTTTTTTCTCTGTGCGATACCGTACAGAACGTTCCGCAGGTCACCGTTAATCTGGCAGATGCGTGACAACCGGCAGAGTTGAGTCACACCCTTACGCAGCGAATGAGGAGGGCTCATGGGCGACTGGTGGCAGGCGGTGATCGACACCCTGGTGGCCGATTTCTCCGATCTTCCGAACGCCGCCGAGGCGACCCGGATCACCGTGCGTCTCCTGATCGCGGCGCTGCTCGGGGGGCTGCTTGGCTACGAGCGGGAGCAGCAGGGCAAGTCGGCGGGGGTGCGCACGCACATGCTGGTCGCCATCGGCGCGGCCTTATTCGTGCTCATTCCGCAACAGGCCGGGGTCTCGGAGGTGGAGATGAGCCGCGTGATCCAAGGTGTGATCGCCGGGGTCGGCTTTCTGGGGGCGGGAACGATCATCAAGGGCGGCGATGACGAGCATGTGCGTGGTTTGACCACGGCCGCCGGCATCTGGCTGACCGCCGCCATCGGTCTCGCCGCCGGACTGGGACGCGAGTCATCGGCCATCCTCTGCACCCTGCTCGCCTTGCTGATTCTCTCGCTGGCGCCCAAGGTCGAGCGGTGGTTGGGCAGGCGGCGGAAGTAGCCTCGGCACGCTCCGCTTATCCTCTGTACTCATCCTCTCTGCACTCATCCCCGATGCGGCTTTCGGCGGCCTTGTAAGCCGCTTTCGACATCGTCTGCGCGATGGTGCCAGCGCTAACAATCAGGCCGATTGCGGCGGCGATCGCCGTCACGTTGAGATGATTCAGCTTCAAAAATAAGTAGAGCCTATGCGTGGTACCGCACCGAACGCGTAGGTTATTGGTTGTAGGGTGACGACGAAGACATGGAATTAATCGTTCCGTGTTCAAGTAACGACACACCACCATCACTGGAGGCACTCATGCCGAAAGAACAAGTCGAAGGCCGCTTCGAAGAGGTCAAAGGCAAGGTAAAAGAGGTGGCCGGCAAGGTCGTCGGCAACAAGGCAATGGAGCAAGAAGGATCTGCCCAGAAGAACGCGGGCAAAAAGCAGGCAGCTGCTGGCGATGAGAAGAAATCTGCGAAGTCGCCGAGTACGCCCAAAGCTCAGGATGCAACGACCCTCTTGCGTCATGACCACAAGGTCGTCAGTGATCTGTTTGACGAGTACGAGAAAACCAACGTCAGGGCCAAAAAAAAGAGCCTCGTGGCCCAGATCTGCGCCGATCTCACGATTCATGCGCAGCTCGAAGAGGAAATCTTCTACCCAGCCGTGAAGGCGGCCCTCAAGGATAAGGAGTTGGTGCCGGAGGCGACCGTCGAGCACGCGACGGTCAAAGGATTGATCGCGCAAGTGGAGGGTATGGAGCCGGACGGCGAGGACTTCGACGCGAAGATCAAGGTGCTGTCCGAGTGTGTGAAACATCATGTCAAGGAAGAGCAGAGCCAGATGTTTCCCAGGGCGAAAGAGTCGAAGCTGGACATGCTGGAGCTTGGCGCCCAAATCGCGTCGCGTAAACAGGAGCTTATCGCGGAACGGTCGCGCCGAGCGTAAAAGGTCATGATCAACGTCGCGCTCCGGCGACTAAAGAGGCACATCTCCTGGCGGTTGCCAGCCGATGTTGATGAATTCAACGATGTGCCTGTTGCTCATTCAATGATGTTTTTTCTGGAGATAATGATGAACTACACAGAACGCGATACCTATGGCATGTACAAGAGCGAATCCCATGCAGAAGCCGGTGCCGGACCTGGCCCCGAGTTGATGGGGGCCGATACCCTCGTGGGCAATGACGTCCATAACCAAAGCGACGAAAAGCTCGGAGATGTCAAAGAGATCATGTTGGACATGCGCAGCGGCAAGGTCGCCTATGCGGTCCTGTCCTTCGGTGGTTTTCTCGGGATGGGAGAGAAACTCTTCGCGGTGCCCTGGAGCGCCTTGACACTCGATACCGAGAACAAGTGCTTCGTGCTGAATGTGGACAAGGAACGCCTGGAAAACGCCCCGGGATTTGACAAGGACCAGTGGCCCGACATGGCCGACCCGGAGTGGGCAAAGAACATCCATGCCTATTACGGGACAGAAGCCACTACAGACGCACCGCTTCACTAACGCGGGTTTGCCACGGCCTCATCCAGGCGCTGTCTCGGCTTGGATGAGGCCGTGTGCCATTCACGGCATGCGCCGCGCCGCGTCGCTGACGGCGCCATTCGACCACCCCTTCGAGACCTCCAAGGAGTCCGAACATGAGCAAGCCAATGTCAACGAGCGATTCGGCGGAGCCAGCGGAGCAGGGCGCGCACCCGGTGGGCGCTGGCGGTGAGCTGCATCAGCCGGCGCAGGGCGGCCACCCGCCACTAACGACCAACCAGGGTCTGCCCGTTTCAGACAACCAGAATTCACTCCGGGCCAATCCGCTTGGCCCAACGTTGCTGGAAGACTTCATCCTGCGCGAGAAGATCACCCACTTCGATCATGAGCGCATTCCCGAGCGCGTCGTGCATGCGCGCGGCACCGGGGCAAACGGCTGGCGGCCGACGGTCAGCTCGCGGGTACGCCCGCGGTGATATTCGACGCCGTGGCCATCCTGCTCTCGGAGGACGGCGCCAACCAACTATCGACCGAGTCGGCCGCGTCTCGACGCCTCGCCTCCAGTCGTGCATCGACAGACGTGCCTGACGCCACTCCTCGAAGAGGATGCGCGCCAAGGGTCCGCCTTACTGGATAAAGACCGAATTTCATCTGTGCCTGTGTTAGTTGGCGTACAGAACAATCAACGCCATCGACGCATAGTGCACCTTCCACCACTCACCGGTATCACAGCATGTCTTATGTACAACCGATTCCCGCTCACGAAATCCTAGACGCCCCGCTCATCGCCAATGTGCGCGCGGATCAGGACCAATCCGATCTCAGCGCCGTGGCCTGGGGCGCCGTCTTCGCGGGCGCTGCCACGGCCGCTTCGCTGTGGATGATCCTAACCCGGATATTTCATAGACCTGTGGGCAGGTCCAGAAACCGACGATCTTGGTGGGGTTCAAAGGCGATTCAGTCGCCAGGAGGGGGGCCGACGCGGGCGAAGCGGGCGGATTGAACCCTTGACGGTCGGAACAGGGCGGCCTGGGCGCCCTGGATGGGTGTCGTTGCCGTCAGACAGACACGAGCGCTCCTGCCCGAACGGGCGGGATGGTCAAGGCCGGGGGGGGGTAAGCGAAGGGGTCAGATCGTGAGCAGCGCTGGCGGCGGACGGGTCAGGAACAGCATCTCGGTGACACGGTGCAGAAGCGCCTTTGCCGGGCAGTTCGACGGCAGTTGCAGCTTGACGCGATCCTTGTACTGCAAGACGCGCACGGCGATCTTGAACAATTTCAACATCACCGTGGCCGGTTGCGCCTGGGCCAGTTCGGTGTGGACCAAGAGATTGGTCCGCAGCGCGTGGTGCAGAACGTAGGCCCCGCAGGCGAAGAACAGACGCAGGTGGTTGGCGAGGAAACGATGGTCGGAGGTGCGATCGCTGGCCAGATCGTTCTTGAGCATCTTGATGAAGTTTTCGTCCTGACCGCGGGCACTGTAGAGGTCGCGATAGAGCCCCTCGGGCGAGGGCTGATCCAGCGAGGTCACCACAAAGCGGGGGTTGTCGTCGAAGTCCATCACTTCGGCTTTGAGGATGACGCGAAACGCCTGGGGCCAAGTCCCGGCGGCGTACTCCAGCTCATGATAGGAGCGGGTACTGGTTGGCAGGGGTTGGTCGAGACGACGGGCATTTTCACAGCGCACCGCCTGACGTTGACGGTTGGTGTCCAAAAAGGGTGTGGCCAGCGGCGAGAGCACCCGATTGCCGGCCAGTCCAAAGATAAAATCGGTGTGTCCATCGGCCAGCGCAAGCGCCATCAGCTCCGGGTTGGCGAAATGGCTATCCCCACGCAGGATAAAGTGGGTGTCGGGCCAGGCCGCGCGCAGCCGCTGCAACACCCGCTTGAGGATCATGGCGTTTTCGGCGCCGGTCGGGCGCTTGCCAGGACGCAAGGCAGCGGTGATGAATTTCCCCGAGAGTCCCTCGAAGAGAAACAGCGGCAGGTAGCAGTGGCTCTGATAATACTGGTTGTAGAAGCTGAATTCCTGCTGGCCGTGGGTCGGATCTTCGGAATGGTCCATGTCGAGCACGATCACCGCCGGCGCCTCGGGATAGGTGGCGATGAACTGATCGATGAAGGCTTGCGCCATTCGATAGATGTCCTTGGTCGAGACGGTATTCTCCAGGCGCGAGAACGTCGGCCCACTGGCCAAGTCTGTCGCCTGATCCACGGGACGGCGCGCCACGCCGAGCTTGAACAGCGGATCTGTGCGCAATGCATTGGCGTCGTTGCCATCTTCATACCCGCAACCGATTTGAAAGATCCGCTGGGTGATCAGGTCACGCAGGGGGTGGGTGATGTAGGCCGGATGGCGCTGGTCACCGATGGCTTGGGCGAGGCGCTCTGTCAGGCCGATCTGCAGATCGACACCACGCAGTATCAAGGGGCCAAAGTCAGAAGACATCGCCCCGCCGTCGAAGTCGGCGCGCACGGTCAGGCCATCGACGGGAGGAAAGCGCAGCGGCTCTTGGGTAAACTGGGACATGGGCGACCTCGTTTGGCTTCTCCGAAGCGTTCTTTGCAGAACACCAATTTTATCAATTGGTTAAACGAGTGTCGCCCATTTTTATGAATAATTCGGG
>NZ_NHSQ01000148.1:0-3154 GCF_016653465.1 Thiocystis minor
GTCGCCTCGGTCATCGGGGCAAGATCCCTGGCGGCCTGCGTCGAGGCGAGCAGATAGCCGTTCTCCCGCTTGACGATCCACCCCGCGGCTTCGAGGTCGCGCACCTTGCGACGCACGGTCTCGCGCGCGATGCCACTGCAGTCGGCGATGGACTGAAGGTTAATGGGGTCGGGGTCGGGCGCGCGCTCGTTCCTCGCCAAGACCATGAGCGCATCGTAGGAAAGCCCATCGATGTGGCGATGCGGCAGGGTCCGCGAACCAATGATGGCTAGCACTAGCATGCGATCTAAGTCCCCCCCGAACTGCCTTCGCAGCGTGATCAGGAGTGCGCTGAACGCCTCGACATGCACCGGCCAGATGCGGCCGAAGTGGCGGGCAAGGTCTTCGTGGTCGAACGTCATGACTGAATCGGCTCACGGTGGCGAAGGCCGCGGATCGGCGCACTGGGTGGTTAGCCGATCGGGGCGATTAGGTGATCGCCCATTTTGGGCGGTCGGCGCATTGCGGACAAGGGCCTGGAACCCGTAGCTTATCGGACCGCTGCCGGTCCGCAATGGCCGGCGAGATCTCGCCCCAGGTTCCTCATCGTGTCGACAGAGATTCATAAGCCTCCATGCCAGGGTCAGCAGGGTCACCGCCTTGCTCGGGGGAGTCGGTTCGCCGTCGTGCTGATCGCGGTCGCGGCGCTCTGCGGCTGTCAAGACCAGAGGCCGCCGACTCAGCCCATCGATCCGCCCTCGCGGCCGGCCGAGATCATGGAGATCGCCGCCACCGATCTCGGCTCCGGTCTGCGCTTTCCGGGACGCGTCAGAGCCGCGCAGCGGGCCGCGCTCGCGTTCGACGTACCCGGTCGGATCATCGCGCTTGCGGTTGCGGAGGGTGATCGGGTGGGCGCCGGTGACCTGATCGCGCGTCTGGACCCCGCCGCGTTCGACACGCGGCTTGGGGCGGCGAAGGTCGAGTTCGACCAGGCCACGGCGGACTACGAACGGGTGCGCCATCTCTGGGAGAAGAGCAAAGCCGTTGCGCGCGCCGAGCTGGATCTGAAGCGCACGGCCATGGAAGTGGCCCGCTCAGGCTTTGCCGCCGCCCGCAAGGACCTGGAAGACACCCGTCTGACCGCGCCTTTCGCCGGCGTTGTTGCCCGTCGCTACCTCGAGAATTTCCAGACCGTTCAGGCCAAGGAGCCGGTGGTCAGCCTGCAGGATGTCAGCGCGCTGGAGATCGTCATCCATGTGCCGGAGCGGGTCGTGCGCGCCGAGCCGCGCCGAGTGGCGGGCTATGCGCTGTTCGCGGAGCGGCCCGAGCGGCGGTTCCCGGTGACGCTCAAGTCCTTTTCGACCGAGGCGGACCCGCAGACCCAGACCTACGAGGTCGTGCTCGAATTGGCCAGCCCGGCGGACCTGCAGGTGCTGCCCGGGATGTCGGTCGATGTCTTTCCCGACAGCACGGAAGTCGCCGAGGGTGAGACGGCCGTGCGCATTCCGCTGAAGGCCGTCGTGGCCGGACCTGACGGCGCGCCGAGCGTCTGGGTGGTCGACCCCGACAGCGCTCGGGTCGCGCGGCGGCCGATCGCCATCGGCCCGGTCAGCGGCGCGGACGTCCTGGTGCGCGAGGGGCTCACGCCCGGCGAGCGGATCGTCACGGCTGGCGTGCACCACCTGCGCGACGGCATGCGCGTCCATCCGCTCTGAGATCGGGATCCCAAGCCCCCCAACCATGAATCTTGCTGCCTACAGTCTGCACAAGCGCACCATCGCCTGGCTCGCCGCCCTGGTCGTGCTCGTCGGCGGATGGATCGGCTATCAGCAGCTCGGCCGCTTCGAGGACCCCGAGTTCGTGATCCGCCAGGCGGTCGTCGTCACGCCCTACCCAGGCGCGCTGCCGATTGAGGTCGCCGAGGAGGTCACCGACGTCATCGAGGGCGCCGTCCAGCAGTTGCAGGAACTCAAGGAGGTCAGCTCCGTCTCCAGCATGGGCCGCTCGCTGGTCAAGGTCGAGATCGACATGCGCTTCGCCAAGACCAGGGACGATCTGGAGCAGGTCTGGGACAAGCTGCGCCGCAAGGTCGCCGACGCGCAGCGGCAGCTGCCGCCGGGGGCCGGTCCGTCCGTGGTCAACGACGATTTCGGCGACGTCTACGCCTTGTTTTTAGCGGTCACCGGCGACGGCTACGCGCTGGAGCAGATCGAGGACTCTGTCGACAAGCTCCGGCGCGAGCTCGCGCTGGTGCCTGGCGTGGCCCGTGTGGCGGTCCTGGGCGCACCGCAGGAGGCCATCTTCGTCGAGATCTCGGCGGCCAAGGCGGCGCAGCTCGGGCTCTCGGTCGACGAAATCGGCGAGCAGTTGCGTCGGCAGAACCTGATTACCCCGGCGGGCGATCTACGCGCCGGCGAACAGAGACTCCAGATCAGCCCCACCGGCGCGGTCGACTCCGTCGAGGCGATCGGCAACCTCGTCCTCGCCTCCCCCGGCGGCGAGCAGGTGATCTTTCTGAAGGACGTCGCCCGCATTGGGCGAGGGCTCGTGGAGCCGCCGCAAGCCCTGATGCGCTTCGACGGCCAGCCGGCCATCGGTCTCGGGGTTTCCAACATGGCTGGCGGCAATGTCGTGGCCATGGGCGACGCCGTGCGCGCCCGACTGGCCGAGCTGGAGGCCCAGCGCCCGGTGGGCATGGAGCTGAACGTCGTCTCCTACCAGTCCGACGCGGTGCGCGCGGCGGTGGACGGCTTCGTCGCCAATCTGGTCGCGGCGGTCGTGATCGTGGTGCTGGTGCTGGTGCTCTTCATGGGCCTGCGCAGCGGCCTCATCGTCGGTGCCGTGCTGCTGCTCACCGTCGCCGGGACGCTGATCGCGATGTGGCTCGACGGCATCGCGATGCAGCGCATCTCGCTCGGCGCGCTCATCATTGCGCTGGGCATGCTGGTGGACAACGCCATCGTCGTCACCGACGGCATCCTGGTGCGCCTGCGGCGCGGCGAGGAGCGCACCCGCGCCGCCGTCGCCGTGGTTCAGGCGACCCAGTGGCCGCTGTTCGGCGGCACCGCCGTCGGCATCCTGGCCTTCAGCGCCATCGGCCTCTCGCCGACGGACATGGGCGAGTACGCCGGGTCGCTGTTCTGGGTGATCCTCTACGCGATGCTGCTGAGCTGGC
>NZ_NHSQ01000148.1:3459-4768 GCF_016653465.1 Thiocystis minor
TATGTCCGTACCAAGCCGGGCGTGACCCATGTCAGCAGCTTCATCGGCCAGGGCGGGCTGCGCTTCATGCTGACCTACAGCCCGGAAGACCCCAACAGCGCTTATGGTCAACTGCTGGTCGACGTCGAGGACGCGGGCCAGATCGCTTCGCTGGTCTCGGCGCTGCAACAGGAGCTGGAGCCGCGGCATCCGGACGCCGACATCAAGGTTTGGAAGTTCATGCTCGGGCGCGGCGGCGGCAAGAAGATCGAGGCCGCCTTTCGCGGATCGGACCCCGTGGTCCTGCGCCGGTTGGCGGACGAGGCCAAGGCCATCATGGCGAACGATCCGCAGGCCGTGGCGATCCAGGACGACTGGCGGCAGAAGGTGCCGGTGCTGCGTCCCGCCGTCGATCGGGTGGCCGCCGAGCGCGCCGGGGTCGGTGTCAGCGAGATCAGCGCGGCACTGAACCGCGCCTTCAGCGGCAGTCAGGTCGGGATCTACCGCGAAGGCGATCGGCTGATCCCCATCGTCGCCCGTGCCCCAGCGTCGGAGCGGCTCACGGCCGCGCAGTTGGAGAGCGTCCAGGTCTACAGCCCCACCGCCGGGCGCTATCTGCCAGTCGGCCAGCTCGTGACCGGGGTGGAGGTGGAGTGGGTGGACGCCATGATCAGCCGGGTCGACCGCTTCCCGACGCTCAAGGCCCAGTGCGATCCGCCGCCCGGCGCGCTGGCCGGCCCGCTGTTCGAGCGCCTGCGGCCACAGGTCGAGGCCATCGAGCGCCCGCCTGGCTATGCGCTTGAGTGGGAGGGCGAGTACAAGGCCTCCCGCGAGGCGAACGCGGGACTCGCCCAGTCGGCACCCTATGGCTTCGCGGCCATGATCCTCGCGGTGGTGGTCATGTTCAACGCCGTTCGCCAGCCCCTGGTGATCTGGCTCACCGCGCCGCTGGCCATCGTCGGCGTGACCGTCGGGCTGCTGCTGTTCCAGGCGCCGTTCGAATTCATGGCGATCCTCGGCTTCCTGAGCCTGATCGGCATGCTGGTGAAGAATTCCATCGTGCTGGTCGATCAGGCCGATGCCGAGCGTCGGGAGGGCAAGCCGGGGCTTGCCGCGGTACTCGATGCCAGCGTCGGTCGCGCCCGCCCGGTCTTTCTCGGCGCGCTGACCACCATTCTTGGCGTCGCGCCGCTGCTGGCGGATCCCTTCTTCAAGAGCATGGCCGTGACCATCATGTTCGGCCTGGCCTTTGCGACCCTCTTGACGCTGATCGTCGTGCCGCTGCTGTATGCGGTGTTGTTGCGGATTCGCGGCGATGCGCCCGGCTAGT
>NZ_NHSQ01000149.1 GCF_016653465.1 Thiocystis minor
CATGGCTTTGCTCCTGGAGTTGGCAGTTGGCAGTTGGCAGTTGGCAGTTGGCAGTTGGCAGTTGGCAGTTGGCAGTTGGCAGTTGGCAGTTGGCAGTTGTTGGATGCTCAAACTTGAAAAGTTCCCGAATTTCTTCCCTGATGAAAAAAATATCTGACACCTGATAACTGACAACTGACAACTGACAACTGAGAACTCTATCCCCATGACCTCACACATCGCCGACGCCAACCTGCGTCCAGACCCGGACCAGGAATTGGTCGCTATCGCAGACTATGTCTGCAACTACAAAATCGACTCGCAAGAGGCTATCACCACCGCCCGTCACTGTCTGATGGACTCGCTGGGCTGCGCGCTGCTGGCTCTGCAATACCCCGAGTGCACCAAGCACCTTGGCCCCATCGTTCCGGGCACGGTCGTGCCGCACGGCGCGCGCGTGCCCGGCACGCAGTTCCAGCTCGATCCAGTGAAGGCCGCCTGGGACATCGGCGCGCTGGTGCGCTGGCTGGACTTCAACGACACCTGGCTCGCCGCCGAGTGGGGTCATCCCTCCGACAACCTGGGCGCGATCCTCGGGCTGGGCGATTATCTCTCGCGCTGCGCGATCGCCGATGGCGCCGCGCCGCTGACCGTGGCCGACGTACTGCATGACATGGTCAAGGCCCACGAGATTCAGGGCGTGCTGGCGCTGGAAAACAGCTTCAACCGGGTCGGACTCGATCATGTCCTGCTGGTCAAGGTCGCCTCTGCCGGCGTCGCGGCATCGATGCTGGGCGCCGACCGCGATCAGGTCATCGACACGCTCTCGCAAGCCTGGGTCGACGGCCAGGCACTGCGCACCTATCGCCATGCGCCCAACACCGGTTCGCGCAAATCCTGGGCCGCCGGCGATGCCAGCTCGCGCGCCGTGCGTCTGGCGATGATGGTGCAGAAGGGCGAAATGGGCCTGCCTTCGGTCCTGACCGCGTCCCGCTGGGGGTTCTATGACGTGCTCTTCAAGGGCAACCGTTTCGCGTTCCAACGCGACTACGGCAGTTATGTGATGGAGAACATCCTGTTCAAGCTCAGCTTCCCGGCCGAGTTCCACGCCCAGACCGCCGTCGAGTGCGCCATGAGCCTCTACCCGCGGGTGCGCAATCGCCTCGACGAGATCGCGCGTATCGAGCTGATCACCCAGGAATCCGCCGTTCGCATCATCAGCAAGGACGGTCCGCTCCACAACCCCGCCGACCGCGATCACTGTCTGCAATACATGGTCGCCGTGCCGCTCATCCACGGGCGCCTGACCGCAGACGATTACGAGGACGCGGTCGCCTTCGATCCGCGTATCGACGCACTGCGCGCGAAGATGACCGTGCGCGAGGATCCGCGCTACACCGCCGAGTATCTGGATCCGGACAAGCGTTCGATCGCCAATGCCGTGCAGGTTTTCTTTACCGACGGCACCAGCACCGACAAGGTGGAAGTGGAATACCCGATCGGTCACCGCCGCCGCCGCGCCGAGGGGATTCCGGTGCTGGAGGCCAAGTTCCTGAACGCGCTCAAGACCCGCTTCCCCAAGGGGCAGGCCCAGCGGATTTATGACCTGTGCCAGGATGAACAGCGGCTGATGGCCACCCCCATCAACCAGTTCATGGACCTGTTCGTGATCTGAACCCGTCTTGAGCGATCGCTGCAGAACGCGCTCCTCGGATGAGAAGGCGGCATCAATCGTCCCGATTTCTAGGAGCCAACAGGGACGGTAGGCGCGAATGAATTCGCCCCTACCGTCCCTGTTCGCGACGGTAGGCCCGCATGGCCTGATCCGCCATCATTAACTGGCTGCTATTGCATTTCGGCAAGGCTTCCGTCCGCCGGCCACGCCGATCGTAGTAGACGACACAATCGTTCCTGAACACGGCCTCGCTTTCGCCATTCTTGCCGGCGATGATCCGTGGCGGCCTGTCGCCATCGTCATGCCAGCCGCCGTGGTGCCCCTGTTCGCGGAAGTAGGCGTTGGCGGCATCGTCGGCGCGGCGACGGTCGTTCTGGCTGCAACCGCTGCTACGGGTGATCAACTCGCCGTCGCGATCATATCGCGCAGTGCAGCCGCTCGGCATCCGAACCTCGATCTCGCCGGCGCGACGGAGCATGATCTCGGGCCGGCCGCCGGAGGCATGGGAGGGTCGGCGTCCGCGATACTCCACGTCGACCACGCGCCGGTTCGCGATTTCGCAGGTCCAGGGGTATTTATTGCCGTCGACCTTGGCTTGGCCCTCAACCTTGTAGTTCTTCTCGCCAGGCAATTGGACCGCCCGAGCGCCGCGCAGGTCGGTAAGTCCGTAGTCGCGGCCGAGGCGACTCTCGCAGTCGCGAATCGCGTCCTTATTGTCATAGGCGAAGACGGCGCCAGGCGCCGCGATCGCCAAGGCCAGCAAGACGCCAAGGTGGGTTGGAAGGGAATGGGTCTGTTTCGTCATGGAGAAACGCTCCGGTTCGACAGGATTGAGAATCGCTGAACGGGACAAGATTAGGGCCAAGGGGCAACGCGCGCAAATCACGTCCAGCCGCCTTTGGCGCGGGGATCTTCAGGACACGCGACCTGGCGCCACGCTGGCCGCCGATTATCGAACAGCCAGGGAGTGCGCCGGACCGAGCCGTTGCCGACGTTACCAGCAATTCTCAGTCTGACTTGAGGGGGCGAAAACTCAGACGAATCATGTCCGCCGCGCGTGAAGCCGTTCGTGGTTCGACCCTTCGGCTCCGCTCGGGATTCGCCACGAACGGTTTCAGGCAGAGGAACGGTTGGGCGGCCCACCGCGCGGAGGATTTCCCGTTCGTCCTGAGTTTGTCGAAGACGAATGGGGAATCGGTACAATCCTCCCCGGAAATCGCCTAACTTGCCTGGGCCAGCGCGATGGCGGGAGCGGGTGGGAGCGCTGGCGCGACCAGCGATTCGGGGTAGGCATCGGTCCAGCGCAGCAGTTCCAGACGCCCGTCGTGATGTTCGACCAACGCCGTGCAGCTTTCGACCCAATCGCCGCAGTTGCAGTAGGACACGCTAGCGATGTCGCGCATCTCGGCGTGGTGGATATGGCCGCAGATCATGCCGTCGAGTTCGCGCCGCTCGGCTTCCCGGGCGAGGGCCTGCTCGAAGTTGCCGATATAGCTCACGGCGTTCTTGATCTTGTGTTTGAGATAACCGGCCAGCGACCAGTATTTCAGCCCGAACAGTGAACGGACGCGGCTGAGCAAGCCATTCAGCGCCAGCAGATTGTCGTAGGCGCGCGAGCCGAGCTTGGCGAGCCAGAGACTGTGCTGGACCACGCCGTCGAATTTGTCGCCATGCAGCACCAGAAAACGCCGGCCATCGGCGGTCGTGTGGACGACCTCGTCGCGCACCGTCACCTCGCCAACGCGGGCACCCAAATGATTGCGGAACAGATCGTCATGGTTGCCGGGGAGATAGATGACCTCGGTCCCCTGACGGGCCTTGTCCAGGATTTCCCGAACGACCTGGTTGTGCGAATCGGGCCAGTAGAGGCCGTTTTTCATCGCCCAGATATCGACAATATCGCCGACCAGATAGAGCTGCCGACACTGGGTCGCTTGCAGAAAATCCAGGACGAACCGGGCCTGACAGCCCCGAAACCCCAGATGCACATCGGAAATGAAGATGCTGCGGTATTTCAGGGGGTTCATGCGTTTGATATCGGACATCGCATTCGCTTCCTCTGCCAAAAAATTCGTGCCATGTTGTCCGAAGTTTGTTGCCGCACGATGGAGACTTGGTGAAGATGCGATGAAGATCGCGGACGGTTGGCGGTTGGCGGTTGGCGGTTGGCGGTTGGCGGTTGGCGGGGATTGTCGCCTGACTCAACGTCAGCGCACGCTGGTCGCTGTCGCCCGACAAACCTATACTTCGCGTTTGCCCGCAGGGGCTTTTTTTCGTGATCTGGAGTGAAATCGATGGCGCAGAGCGCAATCAAGAAAGTCGTCCTGGCCTATTCCGGCGGACTGGATACCTCGGTTATCCTGAAGTGGCTGCAAGAGGAATATGGTTGCGAGGTGGTGACCTTCACCGCCGATATCGGTCAGGGCGAGGAACTGGAGCCGGCGCGCGCCAAGGCAACGGCGGCGGGCGTCAAGGAGATCTATATCGACGATCTGCGCGAGGAGTTCGTGCGCGATTTCGTCTATCCCATGTTCCGCGCCAACGCCATCTATGAGGGCGAGTATCTGCTCGGCACCTCGATCGCCCGTCCGCTGATCGCCAAGCGTCTGATCGAAATCGCCGCCGAGACCGGCGCCGATGCCATCTCTCACGGCGCGACCGGTAAGGGCAACGATCAAGTTCGCTTCGAGCTGACATCCTACGCGCTAAATCCCGACATCCGCATCATCGCCCCCTGGCGCGAATGGGATCTGCTCTCGCGCGAAAAGCTGATGGACTATGCCGCCAGCCGCGGTATCCCCGTCGAGATGAAGCGCGACGGCGCCAAGTCGCCCTATTCGATGGACGCCAACCTGCTGCATATTTCCTATGAAGGCTATGATCTGGAAGATCCCTGGGTCGAGCCGGGCGCGGCGATGTGGCGCTGGACGGTCGCGCCGGAACAGGCGCCCGACCGGCCCGCCATCATCGAGCTGACCTTCGAGCGGGGCGATATCACGGCCATCGACGGCAAGACGCTGAGCCCCGCCGAGGTGCTGGCCGAACTCAACCGCATCGGCGGCGCGCATGGCATCGGCCGCGCCGACATCGTCGAGAACCGCTATGTCGGCATGAAATCGCGCGGCTGCTACGAGACGCCCGGCGGCACCATCATGCTCAAGGCCCATCGCGCCATCGAGTCGCTGACCCTCGACCGCGAGGCCGCGCATCTGAAGGACGAACTGATGCCGCGCTATGCGAGTCTGGTCTACAACGGCTACTGGTTCGCGCCGGAGCGCCGGATGCTCCAGGCCGCCATCGATCAGACCCAGTCGGTCGTCAACGGCGTGGTGCGATTGAAGCTCTACAAGGGCAACGTGATGGTGGTCGGGCGCAAGTCCGAGACCGACAGTCTGTTCGATGCCTCCATCGCGACCTTCGAGGAGGACGCGGGGGCTTACGATCAGAAGGACGCAACCGGGTTTATTCGCCTGAATGCGCTGCGGCTAAGAGTGGCTGGGCGCAAAAGGGGCTAAAACGCGCCTGGCCCGGCTAATCGAAACGACTCGGATCGTCATGGACGCGACGGCATCGCAATGGGTCTTCTGCGCTTCTTCGACGAAAGCGGCGCGCCGATTCCCACGCTGCCCGAAGTGATCGACCAGGAACAGGCGCGTGCCGACCAGGAGCGGGAACGTGCCAATCAGGAACGGCTGCGGGCAGACCGATTGGCCGAAAGGTTGAGAGTGTTAGGGATTGACCCCGAGTTAAATTGACCCGTTAGAAACGAACGAGGACTAGGAGCGCCGGCATCCTGCCGGCCGCAACCACTCAACCCCTCCACCCGGCCAGAATCTCCATGTAGATCCGATTCATCTCCGCCGCCCGCTCCGGGCTGTCGGCCTCGGTATAGGCGCGCAGTTCGGGCGCATTGCCCGATGGGCGCAGATGCGCGATCTCGCCGCTGACAAACGTCATCCGCAGGCCGTCCGTCATCTCCAGGTCGGCGATCGCGCCGAACGGTGCGCCAAACATCGCCTCGATGGCCGCTTTATCCCGCTGGACATCGCCGCTGGACAGCGCCGCGATGCCGGCCCGGGCGATCTCGGTCGGGAAGTCCTTGAGACGGTCGCTGTGGGTGAAGCGGCCCGGCAGATCGCGGGCGAGCGCGGACAGCGGCTTGCCCTGTTCGACCGCGGCCAGCAGGATGGCCACGGCGACGATGACGGCGTCACGGGTCGGGAGTGCCGCCAGTAAGCGGCCATCGCGTTCGAGGTCCGTGCCAAGCAAAAAACCGCCGTTGGCCTCGTAGCCGACCACAGGCGTCAGACCCTCGTCCATCGCCTGCAGCATGCCCTCGATGACGAAGGGCGAGCCGATCCGGGTGCGTCTCACCGACTCAAAACAGCCGCACTTTTCCACTGCCGTGTTGCTGCTCACCGGGGTCACCACGCCACGGGCGCCGAGTTGGCGAGCGCAGAGCACGCCAGCGATATCCCCGCGCAGCCAGGCACCCGTCTCGTCGCCGATCAGCGGGCGGTCGCCGTCGCCATCCGCCGACACCAGCGCATCGAACTGACCGCTCGCGGCCCAGTCACGGGCCAGGACAACATCCTCGGGACGGATCGCCTCCGTATCGACCGGGATGAAGATCTCCGAGTGTCCCAGCCGGGCGACTCGCGCGCCCAGACCCGCGAGCACGGCAACGTAAGCCTCGCGTGCCACGCTGGAATGCTCATACACGCCCACCCGCAGGCCCTGGAGACAATTCGCGGGGAAAAAACCCAAATAACGGTCGACATAGTCACGGTAGGCGGCCGAATCCGGATCCGGCAGAGCCGCGCCCTGTCCCACCGCAAAGCCGCCAAGCGCATCGAACAGACCTTCCGGACGCTGGACTTCCTGAAGGCTGATGCCTTCCTCGTCGCGCTTGAGAATTTCGCCCGTCGGCAGATTGAACTTGATGCCATTGCGATCGTCGGGGATATGGCTGCCGGTCACCATGAGGGTCGGCATACCCCGCGCCATGCCATAAGCAACCAGCGCCGGGCTAGGGATCGGGCCGAAATTGCACGGACGACAGCCGAGATCGATGACGGCCGCAGCACAGGCATTCATGATGCGTGGGGAACTGGGACGCAGATCCCCCGCGATCCCGACCTCCTGACCCGCCGCCAGGATTCCGGCCGTCTTGAGATAGCCTAGAAAACCCGCCGTATAGGCATAACAGACCCAATCGGTCATGTCCGCGGCCAGCCCGCGGGCGCCGCTGGTGCCGAACTTGACACCGCTCTCGTTCATCAGATCGCCAATACGCATGCTTGCTTCCCCGCGGAGAACAGTTGCCGGCTGAAGGTGGTTCGTTCCAAACGCAATTTTAGCCCAGTCATCGTATTTTAAATCTTATAGCGATAGAGCCTTGCGAAAGGCAGGATCCGATCGTATCTCCAGAGAGCTGTTTCCCGTTCAATCCACGTGCGTGCGACCAAAATCAATCAAAACGAGGAGTCATCATGACCGTGACAAAACCATTGATCCCGCTTGCTTCGTCCGCTGCCCTTGTTCTGGCGCTGACCCAAACGTTATTGGCGCCAAACGCGACGGCCGCCGAACCGCAACCCGCGCCGGCGAAGGCCGCCGAGCCCGCACCTCCCGCCCCTTACCCGGCAAGCGCGCAAAAAACCGATGCCACGCCGGCGCCGGCGGAGACCGCTCGCGCCCAAGCCATAGAGCGTCGTGAGGCAATGCTGGCGGAGCGCAAGAAGCGTTACGCCGAATTACGCGCGAGTGCCGCCGAGATGGGGGTGGAGATGCCCGAAACGCCGCCCTGGGAAACGCGGCCCGCGATGCCGCAATCGCCCGAGATGGCGAGCCCGCACGGAATGTGGCATGAGGATGACGCCGCGATGAGCCAGTGGCGGGAAGAGATGAAGGCACGGATGCAAGAGCGGATGCGCGCCATGACACCCGAGGAGCGGAAAGCCATGCGCGAGGAACGCTGGAAGCGGATGCGCGCGGACGCGGCGGAGCGCGGGGTCGAGATGCCCGAGACGCCACCCTGGGAGGAAGCCGAAAAGCGCCGGCAGGAGATGGAAAAACGCTTCGATGAATACCGCAAGACCGTCGAACAGATGACCGACGAACAACGTGAAGCGGCCCAGGCACTCTTCGGAGGCCCCTCGGCAAGGATGTCGCGTCCCATGCCTTGCCCTGACGCCGGCCCAGGCCCAGAGTCTTGGGGGTATCCAGGCGATGGCGCGTATCGCAACGCTCCACGAGGCATGATGCATCCGCACATGATGCCCTACCCGGACGCTCCGGGTTACGATCAAGGCCCGCCGCCCTGGTCGACTGGCAACTGAGGATCGATAGATCCTAAGGAAACTCCTGGAAAACAACATAGCCAGACGGGGCATGCGCCCTGTCAGGACGTTTCAACCAGGTTCGCGGGAATGACGAATTCCCGATGTTCAAAAAACGTTGCGACGGGGTGAATACCCCGTCGCTCTGTCGTCGTTCTTGCTTTCGTTGTCGTTGTCGTTATTCGACAACGACAACGATCATTGCGGATGCCCCGTTCCAAACTGCCGTGCATTGGTTTGATTCGCGCTCCCTCTCTGGTCTTTATTGGAAAGCGTTGACCGGTTATTCGCGGAGAGTTGTCTAAGAGCCGGATCCGGCCATGAATCAGGAGCGGAAGTCGTCCGATCCGGTCACGCTGTCGACGGCACTGCCCACGAGATGAGGATCGGGTACCTCAAGCCATCGATCCAGCAGCCCCTGCACCGTTTCGACACCCTGTCGTTCCAGCGCCGAAAACAACCGCACCGCAACCCGGCCATCGTCATCCGCGACCTCGCTCTCCACCGCGAGCCGGGTCGCCTGCGCGGCGCCCCGTTTCAGTTTATCCGCCTTGGTCAGCAGCAGCAGGATCGACCGCTCGCCCCGCCGGCCCCAGTCCAGCATCCGCCGATCGAACTCCGTCAGCGGGTGACGGATATCCATCACGATCACGAGCCCGGCCAGCGAACGGCGATATTCCAGATAATTCGCCAGATGCTTCTGCCATTGCAGCTTGATGGCCTCCGAAACCTTGGCATAGCCATAGCCTGGCAGATCCACCAGGCGGCGTTCCGTATCCAGTTCGAAGAAGATGATCTGTTGGGTGCGACCAGGGGTTTTACTCGTTCTTGCCAAGCTCTTTTGATGGCAGAGCGTATTGATGGCACTCGATTTGCCCGCATTCGAGCGACCCGCGAAGGCGACTTCGCGACCGGTATCGGCGGGCGTCTGATCGAGCCGCGTGGCGGCGGTGAGAAAGTGGGCGCGCTGATAGAAGGGATTCATCTGCATTTTGAGGTCACGTTAGGCTCGGATCGCGGATCCAGTGGCCGGAAGCGCCGCCCTCTTTCTCCAGAAGGCGGACATTCGAGATCGTCATCCCGCGATCGACGGCCTTGCACATGTCGTAAATCGTCAGCAGACTGACCTGGACGGCGCAGAGCGCCTCCATCTCGACGCCGGTCTGGCCCGTGGTTTCAACGGTTGCGCGGCAATAGACCGAGCCGTCTTCGGCGAGAATGGCCAGATCGATCTCGGCCCTGGTCAGGCTCAAGGGATGACACAGCGGCACCAGATCGGCCGTCCGCTTTGCCCCCATGATCCCGGCGATTCGCGCGATTCCCAGCACATCGCCCTTGGCGTGGCGACCCGACTCGATCAGTGAGAGGGTCGCCGCCTCCATGCGGATCCAGCCCTCGGCCACCGCGCGTCGCCGGGTCACGGCCTTGTTGCCCACATCCACCATGTGGGCCTCGCCCGCTGAAGTGAAGTGGGTCAGCGGCATTAGAAGGCCGGCTTTTCCGGAGCATTCTCGAACATCTCGACGCTCGCCATGATTTCCTGACAGGCTTCGTCGCGACCGCCCCAACCGCCGACGCGCACCCACTTGCCCTCGTCAAGATCCTTGTAGTGCTCGAAAAAGTGCGCGATCTGATCCAGCAGATGCGGCGGCATATCGCGGAAGCTCTCGACGTTGCGATAGCCCTTGAACAGCTTATCGACCGGCAGCGCGAGGATTTTGGCATCGTCGCCGGACTCGTCGGTCATCGTCAGCACGCCGATGGGCCGGCACTTGATGACGGATCCGGAGATCAGCGGGTAGGGCGTCACCACGATCACGTCCACCGGGTCGCCATCCGACGACAGGGTGTGTGGGACATAGCCATAATTGCAGGGATAGTGCATGGCCGTGGACATGAAGCGATCGACGAACATGGCGCCGGTCTCCTTGTCCATTTCGTACTTGACCGGCTCGGCGTGGGACGGGATCTCGATGATCACGTTAATGATATTGGGGACGTTATCGCCCCGGGAAACCTTCGATAAATCCATGGATCGGCCTCAGTGGTTCAGCAGTATGGCGTCGCTGTAAAAAGCCTTCGGGCTCAATGCAAAAAGGCCCTGACGGGCCTGGCGCGACGTTTGATTGCCAATTGTAATCCATCCCAGACTTGGAAATCTCAATCCTTGCGCGCGAAAACCTTGTCCAAAACAGGATGCGTTCCTTTGCTCGATCAGCCGGATTCGCGCTAACCGGCCGATGGCGTCGTCGATGCGGTTTAGCGCCCCGCCCAGGAAACATCACGGCCTGACAGAAGCCCAAAAAATTTTTCCAGATCCAGTTCCCGAATCCAGCGATCCGCCGCGCCGCGACCATGTTCAGGCTGAACATGGCAACTTAAAAGGGCTGATGAGCGATAGCCAAGCTGCATTTAGAGTTTGGCTGTAGATTCATGTAGGTCCATTCGCCCTCAGAGCTGACCACTGAAGCAGGCGAGCATTCTTTTTCAACTGAGTCGGCTACAAATTTTGTCAGCAGCAATTTTGTTGGTTGATTCGCGGAGGGATACGCAAAAATGTGTTGATTGGCGTCGCTCGCATTTGGAACGCCTTCCTGGCGATTCAATCGCTCAATAAAAATCTCAGGAATTGGATTGTAAAGTCCAGGAAAGTTCAGCAGGACATAGTCGGAAATCGGTTTGAAACTTAAGTAATCGCTGCGCCCATTTTTTCCAAATAATCCATAGTATGTAACAACACCGAGCTGGATGCATATGATGGCGATAACTGTGAACACTCGCATCCTGCTCGTGATGTTGTTTAGCGACACAACCAGTCCATAGATTAAGGGGACTGCCAACCAGTAAGCATATCGACTAAATACGGAATGCCCGTGGTTCCAGTTCGTTGTAGCAAGGGCGGGCAGAGCCATCGCCAAACTCAGCGCTACGCAGGCAAAAAGAAACCAATTCCTGCCGACAACCCTCCTCCAGCCATTTCCGTTTAGATCGACCGCGGAGGCCAGCAATACAATTAAGATGCCAGCAAAGATTCCCGGCGCCGCGACGATCATGCCCATATTGATGTCAAAAAATAGAGACCCTAATCTACCAAGGCTAATAAGGGCGGAATCCGCCGAACCACCAGCGGCAATTGGATTGGCAACGCCCAACATATATTGGAAATAAAAGACTGGCAAGAATGCAATGACAAGACTTGCGAGAAGATAAGGAAAAATCTTGCTGCCAATCAAAGACAGTTTTATGCCAAGGATGAAATTCTTATTTTCCTGGGAGATATCGAATGCGGCAATGGCCGCGATAAGGCAAATCAGCAAAACGAGAGGGGGATTCTGTGTGGCGGCGATTGCGCCAAACATCATTGCCAAGCCATATCTTTTATCGCTCGTCATCATTAATGCCAACAAAATCAATGATGCGGTAAATACCTCTGGATGCGACCACCAGATATAATATGTGGTGCCCGTCAGAAGAAACAGGGCGGCAAGCAATATTTTCTGTGTGGGCGACGCATTCCAAAGGAACAATAAATAGGTCAGCGCACCCAGCGCAAATGCCCAATTGCACAACGTGAATGCATATGCAGGCGGCAGACCCAGTCTATCCGTCACCTCGAAAAATGGCGCGACAAATAATGGATATAACCAGAAGTGCCAGCTAAACAATTCGCCGCCCGGCGACGTCACGAAACCTTTTCCGTATTGAAGACCATTTATTGCGTACTCTTTTCCAAACTTCTCCATCTCTTCGCGGAATCTCGGGGCAGACTTGTCGAGCATGCTCGCAACATGCAGGATATCCTCCTGCTTGATTTCAGGAGACAGATGCGCGGCAAACGCGCGTGCATATAATAAATACTCTTTTCCATCCCCCATGATTTGCGACTCAGACAGGGATAGCGCACATACAAATGACAGGACTGAAGCACATAACGCCACGGAAATATTATTGAATTTACTCATATGACATCCAGGAACACGCCGCTCCCAATCAGCTTCGCCCTACCAGAAAAACCCCCGCGCAAATCAGCGCGACGCCTATCGCGCGAGAAATGGTGACATTCTCGCCCACCAGAAATCCAATTGCGACGGTGAAGACAAACCCTAGCCCGACCAAGGGATACGCCTTGCTGACCTCCCATTTAGCAAGAACACCCAGCCAGACCATCGCTCCCAGCCCATACAGCAGAAAGCCGCCAAAGACATACTGATCCGTTAGCACATTGAACAGGGTCTTGAGGGAATAGAAGTGAGCGAGGTCAGTCCTGACCCTATCGCCCGACATTCCTGCCTTCAAGGAGAACTGGGCAGCGACCGATAGGGCAATACTGATGATGGCGATGAGGAGGGTTTTCACAGTGATAGCCCAAGTGTCAGAAAATGCGCCGCCAGCATGACGGCAATCATGCCGAAGACGGTGATCCGACTCCCCAGATCCGTGATGGCATACACTAACGGATCGTCGTGCATCTCACCCCGGGATGTTTTCACCCACAGGCGCGCCAACCAGTAAATCAACCCTATCGCCACCAGCCAAAGCATCTGGGGCGTTCCATAGCGGCTCTGGGTCTCCGGCGCGCTGATGAACAGCTCGAACACCACCACGGCGGAGAGGGCCGCACCCACGCCCAACGGCCACAACACGACCAAGTCGCTCACCCGGTAATCCCGTCCAAGGGTGGCTGCCGCGCCGATCTCGCCCAGCGAAACCAGTTCGGCGCACCGCTTCACCAGGGCCAGGCTCAGGAACATGAAGACCGAGAAGGCCAACAGCCAGGAACTTGCGGGGATGCCGACGGCCACCGAGCCGGCCAGGATGCGCAAGGTGTAGAGGAGAGAAAGCATCAGCACGTCGATCAGGACATACTCCTTTAGCGCCCAACTATAGGCAGTGGTCAGCACCAGATAGAGCAGGAGCATCAGGAAAAAGCCCGTGGAAACCGTGAATGCAAGGCCGAAGGCCAGGAGCAAGACGCCGGCGGCGACTGCCAGCCCATTCAGTATCGGTAACCGGGCGCTGGCGAAAGGGCGAAGCCGCTTGCGAGGGTGGGCTCGGTCGTTCTCCAGATCCCAGAGGTCGTTGACCATGTAGGTGGCGGAGGCGGCAAAGGAGAAGGCCAGGAAGGCCAAAACCATGCTCGTCAGTTTACTGATATCCGTGAATGAGAAGGCGGTCAACAAGGGCACGAACAGCAGCAGATTTTTCAGCCATTGATGGACACGCAACGCCTGTAGCCAGACGACCAACCCGATTGTTTCAGGTGAAAATTCGTGTTCGATGGGAACGGCACGGCGTACCTGATCCGCCGTGCGTGGAGCAACATTGACCAGAATCGCTGCCGTCGCTGCCTGCCAGATCTGGAGATCGGCCGGGCTGTCAGCAGCGTAAACGAATGACTCGCCGACAGTTTCGCGGATTGCGCGCAGTTTTGCCGCACCTTTCAGATTCAGGTCGGCATCCGAAGCCAACACCTGGTCGAACAGATCCAGATGCGTGGCAACACCATCGGCAATCGATCGATGAGCGGCGGTGGCCAGAACAATCTTGCGCCCTTTCGCTTTTTCTTCGCGCAGATAGGTCAGCAGCGGTTCATGGTAAGGGAGAATGCGGGGTGGGGGAACCTGCGCCGCGACAGCGGACTTGAAACCTGCGCGACCTTTAAAGAGCCACAGCGCCAAACGTGGCAGATTCAGCGGGGATTGCTTGACCAATCGCACCAGCGACTCAACCAGGGTATCCGTTGGGGTCAGGGTTCCGTCCAAATCAACGACAATGGGTGTTGCAGTTGAGGTGTTCATCGAAATCCCTTCAGACTGGATTGAGTTCGTCATGCCGTGGAGCATGATATTGACGTAAGGATTATATAGCCATTTAATATGATATCCAGACGTTTCTATTCATGCCGCATATTGAGTCTCTAGCAGCCTGTCGGACTTTCCCAGTGCCGAGCGGCACTGCGGCCGGTAGAATAGTCGCATCGCACTTGAGAGCCTGATGCCAATGAGCCACTTTCGTCCGATCTTGCGTGATATCGACTTTCTGCTGCCACCCTCGGTCCAGGATTGGCTGCCCGACGGTCATTTGGCTCGCTATGTCGTCGAGATCGTCGAGGGGCTCGATCTGCGCGAAATCGAACGCGCCTACGCTGGGCGTGGCAGTCTGCCCTACCACCCCGCCCTGCTGCTGTCGCTGCTGATCGACGGCTACGCCACCGGCTGTTTCTCCAGCCGCAAGATCGAGCGCGCGACCGATGACTCCCTGGCCTTTCGCTTCATTGCCGCCAACACGCATCCCGATCACGATACGCTTGCGACCTTCCGCAAGCGCTTTGCCCAGGAGTTCGAAGCGGTCATTGTCCAGGTGCTGCAGGTCGCGCGCGAGAACCAGCTCAGCCGCTTCGGCACCGTGAGCCTGGACGGGACCAAAATTCACGCCAATGCCAGCCGCCACAGCGCCCTCTCCTTTGGGCACGCCGAAGCGCTCGAAGCGCAACTGAAGGCCGAGGTTCAGGAACGGCTGGCCCTGGCCGAGGCCGCCGATGGGGCCAACCTCCCCGACGGCATGCATCTGCCGGAAGAACTCAAGCGCCGCGAGGACCGCCTGGCGGCCATCGCCGCGGCCAAAGTCAAGATCGAAGCCCGCGCCGCTGAGCGTGATGCCCGCGAGCAAGCCGAATATGAGGCCAAGCTCGCCGCCCGGGCCGCCAAGGTCGCCGCCAACGGGCGAAAACCGGGCGGGAAAGCCCCCCAACCACCCACGCCGGGTCCGCGCCCCACCGACCAGATCAACCTCACGGATGAGGAGTCCCGCATCATGCCCGTCGCCGGTGGCGGCTTCGAGCAATGCTATAACGCCCAAGCGCTGGTCGATACCGAGACGATGCTGGTGATGATTCCGCAGGTCACGCAGGCCACCAACGACAAGCAACAGATCCCCCCCCTGCTGGAGCGCCTCGCCGCGCAAGCTGAGAACCTTCCTCCACCCAAACAACTGATGGCCGACACCGGCTTCTTCAGTGAGGCCAACGTGGTGGCCTGCGAAAGCGTCAGTATCGAACCGCTGATCGCCATCCAACGCGAGGAACACCATCCCCATTGGTCGGAGCGCTTCAAGAACCCTCCGGCTCCACCACCCGAGGCAACGCCCGTTGAGCGCATGGTCCATCGGCACCGGACCCCTAAGGGCCGTGCGACTTACGCTTTGCGCAAACAAACCGTCGAGCCGGTCTTCGGCATCATCAAATCCGTGATGGGGTTTCGCCAGTTTCTCACGCGCGGTCTGGACAACGTGCGCAATGAATGGACCCTCGTCTGCCTGGCGTGGAACTTCAAACGCATGGCCGTTTTGCGCCCGCAGTAAGGGAATTTCACGGGAAAATAGCGTTTTTGGCCGAAAAAAGGCTATTTTTGAGGAAAATGGCCTCTTGATGGTCTTTTTCAGCCAATCCGAACGCTCAAGTCCGACAGGCTGCTAGCGGTCGGCTCGTTCCGCCGCGATGAGCCGATCCAGCCAGACCTCCGGCAGCGTCGGCTGTGGCGGGGATTGGGCCTGCCATTTGCTCCAGGCGGCGGCCATGCCATCGAGGGGGAGGGCGTGGAGTTGGCCCAGACGATCAATGGCCATGACGCACCTCCCGCCGGCGGTCGTCACGGCGGCAATCAGCCAGCGGCTCTCGGCGTCGCGTCGGGGTGGGTGGGTGATCGAGCGACGTGGGCCGCACGGGCGTGGCCAAGCGGCGCCTGGCGTTGATCGCGACTGGGGCACGGATGACGCCCGTCTCGATGGTCAGCTCACAGGCCACCTCCCGCCCCAGTTCGCGCGCTAGGAGCAACCGCTCCACGAACGCACGATCCCCCTTGAGCGCCTTCAGCAGGCGATCGCGCACGACCCGGATGGCGGCGGGCAAGTCCCGCTCCTGAAAAGGGATCCCATGACGCCAGGCGCCCGCTTGACGCTCCAGGATCGGCAGAGAGTGCCAGGGGTGACCAATCAACTGGTCACGACCAACGTGGCGCGCATGCTCGGCGATGATCGGCGCGTCCGCCACCACCCGCAGGGTCGCGGCGGTGAGGCGTACCGACACCACCTTGCCCGCCCAGATCGTGGGGACACGGTCGCGGTTTCGGTCGACCCGGATCAGGCCGACGCTGGAGACCCGCAAGGTCTGCTCGACGTCCCCGTCGAACGGCGCCGCGACGGGCCGCAGTCACGGTTGCTCGTGGGCAAAGCCGTCGGCCATGCTCGGGGTCAACTCGATCGGGTGTCGACGCCCGGCCAGTTCCTGGCAGCGGGTCGCTAACCAGGCGTTTAACGACGTGAAGTCGGGGAACGTGAGTCGCGGGGCGAACCGCCATTCCCGCACGTTGCCGACCGGATTCTCCACCTGCCCTTTCGCCCAACCCGCTTCCGGGGTGCAGGCCACCGGCTCGAACAGGTCGTGATTGGCGAGGGTCAGGAAACAGCGGTTGCATTGGCGAGCCTTGCCGGTAAAGATCGTCTCCACCAGCGTCTTCAGATGGTCGTAGACCATCCGGAGAAGGGCTCCGCCGAAGCAGGCAAAGGCGCGAACAGGCGCATCGCAGACCATTTCCTGGGTTTCGCGGGGATCGGCCGCCACGCACATCTGCCGGCTGTCCGTGCGTCGGACGTGCGCCGCCTTGAGGGTCTGCACGACCCCGCCCAACGCCACCTCTTCATGGCTCCAGTCGAACTGACAGGTTTCCCCCGGCGGAAACGCCAACGGCACGAAGGCTTGCGTGATGGCCGGATGGCTGGAACGCTGCGCCTTCCAGCGCTTCACAAACCGCTGGATCGGGCCATCGGAACCTTGATACCCCTCGACCTGGAGCCCTTCAATGAGACGCTTGGCCGTGCGTCGTTGACGCCTTAGTAAGCAACGTGAGTTCTGTTTAAGAATCTTTCGAATTCAATATGATCAGCTGATTTTTGGTGAGATTGAGAGACGGCTTGTTGGGCTGGTACGTGTAAGCGATCAAGGCGGCCAGAACATTGACCATGGCGTTGATGACACTCCGATGGCGCATGTGCTCAATCTGCTGGATGTTTTTAAGCTGATCGTTGATGCTTTCGATGATCGCGCGCTTGCGCAATAAAAGCTTATCCATCAATGGCATAAGTTTGTTTTTCATGTTCTTGCGGATCTTGGTGATCAGGTGCAGACCACGCTCCCAGAGTTCGTCGAAGAGGCGCTGAGAAATGTCGCCCCGATCCGCGATGAGCTTGCCGGTCAAGCCCTGGGTCAAGTCGGGGACGGGCTGGCGATCATCGACGTGACCGGGCGTGATCCGAAACGCGAGCCACTCGCCACGGTCGTTGACGACGAGGTGGAGCTTGAAGCCGTAGAACCAGCCCATGGAATTCTTACCGCGCCGCGCGAGCTGCTTGAACACCTTGTGACTGTGGATCCGGCGGTTGTGACAAACGACCCAAGTGGTCGAATCGGCGAAGGCGAAGGCGATGCCGGTATCCGTGCCATGACGCGTCTTGAGAGACACACAGAGCGGCATCAACGCACGCGGGATCAGCGAGACAAATCGTGTATAACTGAGCAAGTGCGGAAACTCCGCGTGGGCGTGTGGGCTCAGGTACAACAGGTAAAAACGCCTTGAAGCTCCGGTATTGGGATTGATGGAAGACGATCAAAATCGTCAGGATCTCGCTGAGGGTCAAACGGTTGGCGCGCTGCCGGCGCCGCTCGCCGCTGGTCAGGAGTTGACGTTGCCAAGCCGGCAGAAACACCTGGCAGAAATCATCCACATCACAGAAGACTGTTTCAAAATCGATCATGGCGGCTCTCCGGGAGGTCAGGATGGTCTCCTGAAACCTTAGGGAGACGCTGAGTAACCATCCCCCGGCAGAGCCGGGGGCTTTGAATTCGTGAGCCGCTCAAAGCGGCAAGGGGTCGCTAACGCGGCCCCACGGTTCTTGGGCCGCCTAAAGGCGGCAAATCAGTCCCACAGATTGAGCTGGTCGAGTCGCTTGTCCTCGCGCTCTTGGTGCTGAATGTACGCACGGATCGTTGCTTCATCCCGACCGACCGTCGACACAAAATATCCGCGTGCCCAGAAATGCTGCCCCCGAAAGTGACGCT
>NZ_NHSQ01000150.1 GCF_016653465.1 Thiocystis minor
GGCAAGGGGCAAGGGGCAAGGATTTGGGCCTAAAAGCCGTTTGATTGTTCCGCTGGCTGGCTTGCCTGAAGCCGCTCGTTGCCCTCGATGCCCACTCAACGTGAGTCCCGAACGCTTCGGTTTCGCTCAAGACAGGCTTGTGGAAGGGTCGAACATGGTGCTGCTGTCCAAGCTTAGTCAGCATCGAAACGATCCGAATCGACATTGCCTTGGCGTGCGTGTTTTCAGCCGCACTCTGCGGGCCTCCGGGCAATCTTGGATCGCGTTGCTCATGGCTAAATTGCATTGTTTCCTCGACAACGACAACGACAACGACAACGACAACGACAACGACAACGATGGTATTCGTTGTCGTTGTTTCACGTATTTTTACCCGTTATAAAACCACTGACCACTTCCCGAAAGCCAAATGAAAACCGCCATCGCCTCTTCCCCCCATGTCCCCCGCGCCAACCGGGTCGACCGCGTCATGCTGGACGTGATGCTGGCGCTGGTGCCGGGTATCCTGGCCATGACCTGGTATTTCGGCTGGGGCCTGCCGATCAACATCGCGCTGGCCGTCACCTTCGCCGTCCTCGCCGAAGCGGCGGTGATGACCGCGCGCGGACGTCCTGCCCTGTCCACCATCGGCGATCTCAGCGCAGTGGTTACCGCCGTGCTGTTCGCAATCTCGGTGCCGCCCACCTTGCCCTGGTGGCTGACCCTGCTCGGGATGCTGTTCGCGATCGTGCTGGTCAAGCAGCTCTACGGCGGGATTGGCTACAACCCCTTCAATCCCGCCATGGCGGCTTATGTATTCCTGTTGATCTCCTATCCGATCGCCATGACGACCTGGATCGCGCCCGGTATGCTGGCCGAGCACGCGTTTTCGTTCCTGGAGTCGCTGCGCCTAATCCTGGACGGCAGCCCGCCGGCCGGACTGACCTGGGATGCCATCACCTCGGCGACGCCGCTCGACGAGATGCGCGGCAAACTCGATCTCGGCATGACGATCGACGCGATTCGCCAAAGCCCGCTGTGGGGCGATTTTGGCGGTCGCGGCTGGGAGTGGATCGCTAATTGGTTCCTGCTCGGCGGGGTCTATCTGCTGTGGCGGCGCATCATCACCTGGCAGATCCCGGTGTCGATGCTGCTCGCCCTGACGGTCTGCGCCGGACTCTTCTGGCTCGTCGATCCAGGGACGCATCCCTCTCCGGCCTTCCATCTCTTCAGCGGCGCGGCCATTCTGGGCGCCTTCTTCATCGCCACTGACCCGGTCACCGCCTGTACCACCCGCAAGGGTCAATTGATCTTTGGGGCGAGTATCGGTGCGCTCCTCTTTGTCATCCGCACCTGGGGCGGCTATCCGGACGCCGTGGCCTTCGCGGTCCTGTTGATGAACATCGCCGCACCAACCATCGATTACTACACGCAACCCCGTGTCTTCGGGCACGGCGGAGAACGCCGATGAAAACCCAGCCCATTCTGCTCGCCGGCTTCGTGCTCGGCAGCTTCGCCGTCACCGGCGTGGCCCTGGTGTCGGTCACCCATGAGGCGGTCGATGCGCGGATCGCCGGCAACCAGCGCCAGGCCATGGAGCACAAATTCGCGACCATCCTGCCGGCGGGGCAATCGGATAACGATCCGCTGCGCGACACCATCGAGGTTCAGGCGAAGGATTTTCTGGGTGCCGACAAGACCCAGGTTTATCGAGTGCGCAACGCCGACGTGCCGGTTGCGGTGGTGCTCGAACCCGTGGTCCCCGATGGCTATGCCGGCCCGATCCGGCTGCTGGTCTCGGTGTTGCACGATGGCTCGCTCGGCGGGGTGCGCGTGCTTTCACATCATGAGACACCCGGTCTTGGCGACAAGATCGAAGAGGCCAAATCGAACTGGATTCTGGACTTCAAGGGAAAATCGCTGACTAACCCGCCCCGCGAACGCTGGGCCGTCAAGCGTGACGGCGGCGCGTTCGACCAATTCACCGGTGCCACCATCACGCCCCGCGCCATCGTCGGCGCGGTCAAGAACACCCTGCTCTATGTCGAGCGCCAGGGCGACGCGCTCTTCGCCCCCGCCGCGGCCACTGCGCCGACACCGCCCCCACTGGAGGAATCCTGATGTCCGACCACAAAGGTTATAGCGCCATCCTTGGCGAGGGACTCTGGCACAACAACCAGTCGCTGGTCGCCCTGCTTGGACTCTGCCCGCTGCTGGCCACCACCACCTCGGCCACCAACGGACTCGGCATGGGGATCGCCACCACCGCCGTGCTGACCTGCTCCAACGGCACCGTCTCGCTGGTCCGCCATCTGGTACGACCGGAGGTACGGATTCCGGTCTTCGTGCTAGTGATCGCCTCCTTCGTGACCCTCGTCGAACTCCTCATGCAAGCATTTTTTTACGAGCTGTATTTGGTGCTTGGGCTGTTTATCTCGCTGATTGTGGTCAACTGCATCATCATCGGCCGCGCCGAATCCTTCGCTTCGAAAAACCGGCTGGACCGCGCCCTGCTCGACGGCCTCGCCGTCGGATTGGGCGCGACGCTAGTCTTGACGACCCTCGGCGGTCTGCGCGAGCTGGCCGCGCAGGGGACGCTCTTCGACCAGATCCATCTGCTGCTTGGCGAGGCCGCCCAGGGGCTAACGTTGCGGCTGGGCGACGATTTCCAGGGTGCGCTGATCGCAATCCTGCCGCCTGGCGCCTTCATTGGGTTGGGTCTGCTGATCGCGCTCAAGAATCTCATCGATCAGCGGGTCAAACGGCGTTCGCGTCAGACGCCCACGGTCAATCCGGCTGGGTCTCCCGCAGGCTGAAAAAAATCCAGGTCATGCGATCTCAGTCGGTCGCTGCCAAAAAGTTGCCAGGCTCACCTTGAACTCGCGCTGGATGCCGGCGGCGGTAGGAGCGCCAGCCGTTCCACGGTCTGACGTAATTCATCCGGATTGACTGGCTTGGCCAGGAATCCATCCATTCCAGCGCCGAGGCAGGTACGTTTGACATCCTCCGCCGCAGTGGCCGTCAACGCAACGATCGGCAATGGATGGCCAGCGGCAAGTTCCCGATATCGCCGGGTAAAGCCAATCCCATCCAGCTTCGGCATATGCAAATCCACGATGGCGATCTGGTAGCTACCGTTCAGCGCTGCCGTCAGCGCGGATTCGCCATCTTGAAAGCGCTGATGGGTATATCCCATCTTGGTCAGAAAGGCGGTAATGACCCTCGCCGCAATTTCATTGTCCTCCGCGATCAGGACTCGAATCGCTCGCGCAACGCGCAAGCTCCCAGTTGGCAAGTTCGCGGTAGACTGCTCATGGGCGTTCGCGAGAGCAGTCACGCCCTCCGGCGCGCGGCCGAGAAGACGCTCGACAGCTCCAACCAGATCCTCGGCCAAAAAGGGTTTATTCAGACCGGCCATGGCCAGCGACGTTTGAGGCAACCGACGCCCGGCGTAGGTCAGCAAGAGACAGGGCAGATTCTCTCCGAGAGACTCCTGGACTTCGGACAGCGCGCGTTCCAAGTCAAATCCAGCGGGCTGATCGGAAATGACCGCCAGATCCATGTCCATTTCTCCAGGCATGGACCGAGCCCCCTCGCGGGGGCTGATTGCCTTGATCTCGCTAGGCTCCGCCACGAGCTGACAGAAGACCTGTTCGCGGTCCAGAATCGTGCCAATCAGCTCGCGCTGCGTCCGATTGGGATCCACGACGATTACGCGCAGGCCGCGCAGCCTTCCCTCCGATGGCAGTACCGACGAGACAAAGTCGTCGCCGAGCAATGGCAGCCTGACCTGAAAGCAACTGCCCCGGCCTTCCGTGCTCTCGACCGTGATCGTCCCACCCATGAGCAAAGTCAGGTTGCGCGCGATCGTCGTGCCCAGACCGGAGCCACCAAAGCGGCGGGTTGTAGAGTCGTCCGCTTGACGAAAACTGTCGAACAAGTCGGGGAGTTTGTCCTTCGGGATCCCAATGCCGGTGTCCACGATCTCGAACTGTAAATGCGCGAACGCGAGCGACGCTTCTGGCGGTCGGACGCTCATCCGCACCGACACCTGGCCCCGCTCCGTAAATTTGATCGCATTGCCCATCAGATTGAACAGGATCTGGCGAATCCGCAGCTGATCCCCGCTGACCTGGCTCGGTACCTCGGGGTCAACCTGACAGATGAGTTCAAGGCCGCTTGCCAATGCCAGTCCTTCAAGGATCTCGCAGACCTCGCGCACTAACTCGCGCGGGTTGAAGGGAATACACTCCAGCGTCAGCTTGCGGGCATCGATCTTGGAAAAATCCAAAATGTCGCCGATGAGTGCGTTGAGCGCCTTGGCTGAACTCGCAATGGCTTGAACATAATCGCGTTGTTCCAAGTCGAGCCGAGTGTCCTTGAGCAATTCGGCCATGCCGATCACGCCGGTGAGCGGTGTTCGCAATTCGTGGGTCATGAAGGCCAGAAAATCCCCCTTGGCCTGATTTGCCCGCACGGCATCCTCTCGCGCCTGCTGAACCTGACGTAACAGAGAAGACTGATAAAGCGGCAACAGCACCAGCAAGATGAGAAAAAAGGCGGCCTCGAAGGTATGCCGGTGCCATTCGTCGAGTTCGATCAAGACAAAATTATAGGCAATCACCGCCACTACCGACGCGACGACCAGATGCCTCTGACCGAAACGGGTGCCAGCGGAGATGAAAATCAGGATATAGAGCAGGTAAAAGGGGCTGATTGCTTCGCGGGTGATAAAAATGGCGAGACTGACGGCGATGATATCGAGACAGAGCGCGAGGTAACAACGGGCTGACCAGCTTGGTCGACGGGCCACGCTGACCAGAAACCCGATATTCGAGATCAGATAAAGTGTGGACAGGGTCAGATAATAGGGGATATCGACTCTATAGTAACCGGTCCAGGCTCCGAGTCCGATATAGATCGCGCCGAACAGGCAAACCGTGATCCGCACCACTGCCGACTGAAACTCCGGGTTTCTCTGCAACTCGGGGGATACGCCAAGATGCTCACTAACCCATTCTCCCAATCCATCCATGCGTCACGCGCCTCCATTTCAATCCCGGATGTCACTGACCGGCGTTCCGGTCTGCGTAAGCCTGACGAGTGGGGATCGACACGCGCCTGACATTGACTCTCGTGAGTACGGTACGACGACTGAACCTGGATGTCGAACGGACTTTGCGAAGAGGTTGCCCAGCGGCGCAAAAGGACTGAGAAAAGTCGGATTGGCGGCAAGCCAAATCAACTTCCTCGCCACGATGGACTATCTGTCCCATGGTATATTAGTTCATCATTTCGCACTTGCGCTTGGATGACAGGCGTGTGTGCGGAGATTAACGAAGAGAACGAAGAAAACGGGGAGAGACTCATGTCCAAGAAACATCCGATTGTCGCCGTCACCGGATCCTCCGGAGCCGGCACTACAACCGTCAAGCGCGCGTTCGAACACATCTTTTATCGTGACGGTATCAGCGCTGCCGTGATCGAGGGCGATAGCTTCCACCGCTTTAATCGCGCCGAGATGAAGTCGGAAATGGCGCTGGCCGCCGAAAGGCACACAAACCTTAGTCATTTTGGACCCGATGCCAATCGTTTCGATCTGCTGGCGGAACTTTTCCACGATTACGGCGAGAGCGGCACCGGCAAAAAGCGTTACTACATCCACAGCGATGAAGAAGCGATGCAGCTCAACGCCCGCCTGGGAACCGAGCTTGCCGCCGGCCAGTTCACCCCCTGGGAAGATCTGCCCTCGAATACCGACCTGCTGTTCTACGAGGGGCTGCACGGCCTGGTGGTGACCGAAGAGGACAATGTCGCCCAGCACGTGGATCTAGGGGTCGGCGTGGTTCCCATCGTGAACCTGGAATGGATTCAGAAGATCCAGCGCGACAACCTGGAGCGTGGCTATACTGCCGAGGCGATTGTCGACACCATCATGCGTCGGATGCCTGACTACATTCGTCATATCACGCCACAGTTTTCGCTGACGGATATCAACTTTCAGCGCGTCCCCACAGTGGATACCTCCAATCCCTTCATTGCGCGCGATATTCCAACACCGGACGAAAGCTTCGTGATCATCCGTTTCAGAGATCCGGAAAAGCTGGAAGTCGACTTCCCCTATCTCCTTTCAATGATTCATGATTCTTTCATGTCACGCCGCAATAGCATGGTCGTACCGGGCGGCAAAATGGGCTTTGCCATGGAGGTGATTCTGCAACCCATCATCGAGCGCATGATGGAAGCGCGGAAGGTCTAAACTCATGCTCTCCCGCCCTACCTCTTCTTTAAGATGTAAGGGCGAGAGGACAGCAAACGGATACGCTAAGCGCCTCCTTCGGTCAGTTGCTTTCTTAAGGCGACGATCTGTTCTCCCAACGTTTTTAATTGTTCGATCTGATCTTGCAGGTAATCCACTTCTTCCTTCAGCCGTAGCATGGATTGTGATTTTTCACGCATGCCGCGCAGTTCAGCCAGTGCCTGCTTGAGTTCCATCGAGTCCTGCTCGCGACGCAGCAGTAATTGGTGCGTCGTCACGGCATTGGTATTGATGTCGGCTGGAGCGTTGAGATTAGCCCGGTAGACTCGATCCAGGATCATATCCAGGTCGCGATCAAAATGATTTGAAATTTCTGGAGGCATCGTTTTAAGCGGCTAGACTAGATGAGTACCGAAAAATCGTAAGATTAGGATGTCAACACTTGTCCAGGATGGTCAGAATCCGGAGTTGGTCGCTCTCAGTATACGTAAAGCGTTGCCCCTGAAACTGCGTGTTGGTTCCAAGAATCGATCTTTAAATGTTAGCGTCTACTTAATGATAGATGCCCCAATCAATGAGCGAGTGCTCAAAGGTCTTGTCGACGGCAGAGGCCGATCGACTTTGCTGTTGAAGGAGCCCAGATCAGATGTCTTCCGGCATCGCTCTGGTGCGAGGACAGGGTACCTCAATGATGAGGCGCTGCGTTTAATGGGATCACGGTTGAATCAGAGTCGAGTTTGCGAACCCAGAGATCCAGTTTAGCGAACTCAGGGGGGAGCTTTGCAATCGCGGAGTTCGCCGACTCGCGGCTTGCATGCAGGCTGTGGATCAAGACAAACCAAGGCCGCCCCTGATACGTTTCTTCCTGATAGTAAACCGGAGAAAGCGCGGGATAACGTCGCACATAATTTTTGAGGTCTTCGAGCGAAAAAAAGCCAATCAACTGAAGCGTATAGGGAGCTTCGTCGATATTGATGCGTGCTGGAGCGGCGAATGCTTCCTGCTCGCCGCTGGTTCCGTTGTCGGCTGCAGGCACGCGGGGTTCAGGTGGCGTTGTTTCGTCTGAGATTGGCTCCGGCATCGTCGTCGACGGGGCGTCGAAGGTGGGGAGTTCCAGCATTGGTGGCGATTCGGTGGAGAGGGGATCTTCTGAATCCGTAATCGCGACCACCGCTTGATTTTCCTGTAACCGTGGCTGAGCATCGCGCATCACGTCACCGGTTGATTCGGCCTGAGCGACCGTCTGGCTGGATGCGGTGGAAACAGGTTCACTATCATGTGTGGTAACTGGCACTGCGGGTGTCTTATTGAGATTTTCCAGTGACATGGAAATTGATTTCATCGCCACCGACAGTTGAGACAGCTTTTCTTGAGTCAGTTGGTTTTGAGTGACACGATCAGGAATCTGACTCTGGAGCTGCCTGATCGCATGGCGGAGTTCCGCGGCTTCATCGGCCACTGTTTTTCGCGTCTGATCGAATGCGACATAAAAATAGACCAGAGAAATCGCGACCAGTATCCCGAAGAGCAGAAGTATGCCGACCAGCATCGAACTGCGTCTTTTGAAACCATCCTCCATTTCATCGCGATAGCTCTGCCAGCTTCTCTGGAGTCGGGTCGCGGTGAGCCGCCGGTCATCATCGACATCCGCAATGCGCGTCACCAGTGCAAGCTCGGCCTCCTGGAACGCGACTCTTTGTTGCTCCAGGTTCGCTGAGAGAGTGTCAATCTGAGCGGCTTGTTGCACCAGGCGGGCCAGAATGTTGCCGCTTTCCGCATCTGTCACAGCCTGGCTGACGCGCTCGCCGGGCGGCTCGTCAAATTCGGGCGACAAGGACTCGGAGATCTGCTCTAAAGGCATATCGTCTTTGTTTGGGTGATTCTGATGTTGCGAATCTTGATCGTTTTCCATGGGCAGTGCATCTCGATGCTGGCTTCTGGCGAATAGGCTAGCGCTGAAGACTGATGCCTGCTGAATACCCCTCAGCGCTCCTCTACGCGGATTCGATCGGATCAGTGCCAAGTGGCATCTCTTTGGTTCCGTTTAACAACAGGCAGCTAGCGAATCGCAAGCAACTCCAAATCGAAGGTCAGATCCCTTCCAGCCAATGGATGGTTGCCGTCGATCATGACCTGTTCCGAGTCAAAAGACTTGACGACAAACGAGATGGGAACTCCATCGGGACTTTCCGCGCTTAGAATCAAGCCTTCGTGGAGTTCGATGTCATTTGGAAGCGCGGCGCGGGGAATCTCCTCCGTCATTTCGGCCTGATAGGGGCCATAGGCATGATCGGAGGCAATCCTCACAATTTTGGACTCGCCAACCGACATCCCTAACACAGCCGCCTCGAAGCCTGGGATGACGCCACCCTCACCGAGGGTAAATTCCATTGGTTCGTGGCCGACGGTCGAATCAAAGCGCGTGCCGTCATCAAGTGTGCCAGTGTAGTGGATCCTGACGGTATCACCCAGTTTAGCGTGGGACATGAAAAAAGCACCTAGTCAAGAATCTGGAGTCGGCCCATGAATTCGCGCCTGAGCGTTGGCGCAGAAGGCGGCCGCCAATGCGTTGCGTGACCGATCAAGCCGGTGAGTCACACTCTAGGATAGCCCGCCGGCGCGTGCAAATTGGTTTGATCTTTGGATTTAATGTCGCTTGATCATCCGACTCAATGCAGTCCGTGCCCGGTTACTGGGAACGGCAAAGCCGATGCCGACGTTGCCGCCGCTTGGACCAATGAGCGCGGTGTTGATGCCAATGATCTCCCCGGCCAGATTGATCAGAGGACCACCTGAATTGCCAGGGTTAATGGATGCGTCGGTCTGAATCAATTCCCCGAGCTGGTTGCCTGCGATCCCGCTACGCCCGACCGCACTGACGATTCCCGATGTGACCGTCTGGCCCAGACCGAAAGGGTTTCCGACCGCGATCACGAAGTCGCCAACTTCCAAGCGGTCCGAGTCACCGAGTGGCAGGGAAGTCACATTCACCGGAGGGATTTTCAGGATGGCGACATCGGTCGCGGTATCGGATCCGAGCAACTGCGCACGGAAGCTGCGTCGATCCTTCAGCGTGACCATGATGGTCGCGGCATCTTTCAGCAGATGGTCATTAGTCATCACATAGCCATGCGCGGCATCGACAATCACTCCGGACCCCACACTCTGGCGCTGCTGAGTCGGATCCAGATCCGGGACGGTTAAACCGAAACGATCGAGGAAACGGCGGAAATCGGGATCCCGCAGAAAAGGATGGTCATCCATCGGCGCCCTCGAGTTCACCGAAATGTTGACAACTGCCGGTGTGATCTGTCGCATCAATGGAGCGAGAGATGGATAGTTGATACCTCCCTTTAGAGAGGGCAAGACGCCCGAACCGGAGGCGTCCAACCGATTGGTGCCAGCGGACTGCGGGATGGTGCAAGCCGCTAGCAGCGTGGCCAGCACCAGGGCGGCAGATCGCGCTAACTGGATGGAAGAACAGTGGAAATGACGGATGCTTAGAGATGACGCTGGCACTGAGTTCAGTCCTGTTAGCGCGAGAGGGCAAGAGGCTTCTCGATCAGCGAACCAGGCTGCTCGCGACCCGCTGTCTGAGATTGTATTCCACCGGTTGATTAATGAGTAACGCAAAGGGTGCCCAGGTTCCTTCGCGTTGCACGTATCCAGCGTAGCAGCTCACGCCGCGGAGCGTGCCGGTTTTTGCGCGTACATTATTGTTACCCTCTTGTGCCGACAGGAGATTGCGGTAGGGCGCAAAGGCATCCAGTAACTCGACGAGTTGCCGCGCGCTGAGTCGGTTACCGCGAGAGAGTCCGGCGCCGTCCTCAATCCGGAACTCGCGCCAACCGAAACGACTGCGCGCGAAATCTGTCATGCTGCGCCGAGCGGCGGCCATGCTCACGTATCCTTCTCCCGGCGGATCCGCCAGGCGCAGAAAGAGTGCATTGGCAATAAAATTATTCGAGAATTTCAGCATGGATTCGATCATTTCTACCAGGGAATGGCTGTTAGCGTGGCGGTAGAGCCGCTTGGCGTGACGCGGCATGGGTGCGATTTTCTGTTGGTCTCCGACTCGCACCCCCGCCTTTTCCAGCTTGATCGCCAGCAATTCGCCAAAATAGCGCAGCGCGATCTCGCGCTCGCGCAGATTGATCCGTTGCTTGCCGGCGCCGCCGGCCAGTCCGAAGCGGCGGGCGGTGGAGGTGAGCGGGGTTTGGGTTTCGGCGCTGCGTACCTGATCGCCATTGCGGACCAGATTGAGCGTATTGAAGTTGGCCGCCAACGCCGTCACCGGTGCGTCATAGGGATTATCCGAAGATGATCGTCCGGCAATCTCCACATCCGGGCTGAAGAAGCTGTCGTCGAGCCCGATGCCCGCGACCTCGCGCAGCCCTCTGGACGTGAGCGCGGCGACCATTCGATCCAATTCCTCCGACACCAGATAGGGGTCGGCATAGCCTTTTACCCACAGCCAGTTGGCGTCATCCTGATGGACGTCGGTCTGGAAACGATAATCGCGCCCCCAAGTCTCCAGCGCAGCGAAGGCCGTCAGCAGTTTCATGGTCGAGGCAGGAACGCGCGGAGTGTCTGGCTGATGCACGATCAGATCGCTTCCCTGCTCCTTGAGCAGCAGACTAGCCTGGCTCATCCCCTTGATCTGAGCTGCCGGATCCGTTGCCATCGCTGGCGGGACCGATAGCGCAAGCAGAATCAGTAAAGGGGTCATCCAGTGGCGCTTACGGGAAACGATGGAGGCAATTGGTTTCATCGTTGACTCATTGCGTTTTGCTTAAAAGTTGCTGGCGACGACGCTGCACGCGGCGCGCTTCCGCGCCCTGCGTGGCGCCTTCCAGTTGTTCGAACTCCCGACCTGCCCAGGCGCGGTCGCCGAACAGATCGACGATGCCATCGGTCCAGTGCAGCTGTTCGGCGGTAACGGTCAATCTGCCTTTGATGCCCGTATACAGCGCGCGAACCTGTCCCTGACTGAAGCCGCTCTCTAGCAGCCGATTGGCGAGCTGGCGCGCCTCGCTGGCCGAACCGCAGCATTCTGCGGCCTTTTCCAACAACGCCTTGCTCGTCTCCTCCAGACCCAGATCCCTGGCCACCCGCGCCAGCTCGGCAAAGGCGAAGTGGTTGCCGGCCTGTTCGGCGGCTTGTTCCAGCGCGGCGGAAGCCCCTTCCCGATCACCCAGCAGGCGCCCCTTGACCGCGGCGAGCTTGCTGAAATCGTAGGCGGAGTGCTCGCTCAGGCCGGCCAGTTGCCGCTCCCAATCCTCCAGCAGCTCCCGAACCAGTGCGCGGGCCTGATCGCGATCCGGCAGCAGTTCGGCGGCGGACTCGGCGATCTGGATGACATTGGCGAAGCCCTGAACCCGACCGGCGGCGTCCTTCAACAGCCGGATCGCCCAGTCGCTATCGCCCAGATGCTGGCTTACGCTAGCGACCAGTTTGCGCGCCTTGGAGAAGTCCCAGCCCTCTTCGTCCAGCTTCTTCTGCGCGTCCAGCAGCAGCTTCCGAGCATAAAAGCGGTCGTCGAGTTCGGCCATCATGGCGTCGATCAGCTTGAGCGTCTTGACCGCGGTATTAGCACCCTTCTCGGCGTCCTGGAACACGGCATACTTGGCCTGGTTGGCCTCGCGCTTCGCCAGCTTTTCCTCAACCACCGCGAGCCAGTCCGCGTCCTCCGCGAAATCGGTCTTGACGGCCGCGACGAGACTCTTCATCTCGCCAACCGAAGTCACCTGCTCCTCGGCTTTGGCAAAAAATGCGCGGGCCATGTCCCGGTCGCCCAGCACGGTCAGCGTGCGCTTGCCAAGATCCAGCAAGGCCGGGGTGCCCGACGCCAGCTCGCTGGACTTGACCAGAATCTCGCGGGCGAATGCCTGATCGCCGAGCTTGGCCGCGACCGCGTCCAGCAATTTCAGATGCTGTCCCAGGTCGGTCATCCCGGCCATCGCCTTGCGATAAATCGCCGTCGCCCTGGCCGTTTCGCCGAGCCGGTCGACAACCTCGGCGGCGACCGACAACAGGTCGTTGGGCTGGGTCAAGGCATCCGCCGCGCGGCCATAGACCTCCGCCGCATAGGCTTTGTCGCCGGTGTCCGCGATCACCGCCTCGGCCAGCTTGAGCCGTTCGGCGGCGGCGCTCATGCGCTCTTCGGCCTTGGCGTAGAACTGCTTGGCCAGCGCCGGATCGCCGACTTTCGCAGCGATGAATCCTCCCAGTTCCAGAAGCTGGCCCTTGTCGTTGACCTCGGGCAGCGCCTTGCGATAGGCGGCGACGGACTTGTCGCGATCGCCCAGCAGGGTCCAGTACGCAGTGGCCAAATCGAGATGTTCCTCGCCGCTCATGGCGAATTCGGCGGCCTGCTCCATCAGCTCCGCGACCTTGTCGCCATCCTCGAACAGCGCCTTGTAGCCGGCGGCCAGGGCCGCGAAATCCTTGGGAAACTGACAGTCGGTCTCGGCGTCGTCGAGCACCTTGCGGGCCGCGTCCCGGTCGCCGAAGGTGTCAAGGTAACCTTTCGCGTAGGCGACCGTCTCGGTCATGCCGTCCAGATGACGCTCGGCCTTGCGGTAGAAGGCGCGCGCCGCCCCGGCGTTGCCTTCGGCGGCCAGCGTGCGCGCGAGATCGAGATAATCGGCCAGGGTCTTGGCCTGCGCCTCAACCTTGGCGAGCAGGGTCGCGGCCAGCGCCTCGTCGCCCAGCGCCTCCTTGGCGTAACCCGAGAGCGTCAGAAATTCGCCAAGCTTTTTGGCCTCCCCGGCGGCCTCCTCGATCAAGGCGCGACCCTTTGCGGGATCCGTTCCGGTGCGCGCGAGGCTGGCGCCCAGCGCGGCCTTTTCCAGGGCATCGAAGCAGGCATCCTCCGCCTGCTCATAGAGATCCCCGGCATAATCGGTCAGGCCAGCGGCAGCGGCACCCTCGGCTGCGGCGAGATAGTCCGCCGGCATCTGACATTGCGCCTCGGCGCGCTCCAGCAGGGTCTTTGCATAGTCCGCATCGACCGCGATGGCCGCTTGCGCCAGAGTCGCGAAGTCGGCCGCGCTCTTGCATTGCGCCTCGCGGGTCATCAAGTCTGCTGTGGTCGTCATCGGAGTTCCTCGAATTTCAGCTAGTTGTTTAGGTACGAAACCGCGTCAGGCATGCCGGCGCTGTTTTTGGGTGGATCCATCCCCACGGCAATACAGAGGCATCGCGGTAAACCCGATGGACCTGAACCCGCGATGAAATTTCGTCATTGATGGCTGTGGAACGGCCGTGCGCGCCCCATGTAAACCTCATCAACGATCGACGTTCTCATGACGCGATTCCGTATCGGCCAATCGTCCCGAGCCTGGATGCCGGGTTCGAATCATGGAGCCTATGATGACCCGTAGTCCTTTCTTTCCCAAATTTTCCGATCTGCCAGCCGAGCTTCCGGTCTTTCCGTTGGCCGGCGCGGTCGTGATGCCGGGCGTGCAACTCCCGCTCAATATCTTCGAGCCACGCTATCTCAATCTCGTGTTTGACGTTCTGGCGTCGGATCATCTTCTAGGCATGATCCAGCCGACCAGCGAAACGATGATGGACGAGGTTCCGGCGCTCCATCGCATCGGCTGCGCCGGCCGCATCACCTCCTACAGCGAGACCACCGACGGGCGGGTCATCCTGGTTCTGACGGGCATCTGCCGGTTTCAGATCAAGAGCGAAATCGAGGGTCGTCGGGGCTATCGGCGCGCGGCCGTCGACTGGGAGCGTTTCACCGCGGACTGCCATGACAATCCGGAAACGATCGCCGACCGCGAGGGGTTTCTCATCTCGCTCAAATCCTATTGCAAACTGCGTGGGGTCGAGGTGCCCTGGGACGATATCGAGAAGATGGCCGATGCCGATCTGACCAATCTGCTGTGCGCCCATCTGCCGCTCAGTCCGGAGGACAAACAGGCGCTGATCGAGACCATCCCTACCAGCGAGCGCGCGGCACTGATGCGCGGACTCCTGGACATGGCGTCGGCCTCCAGCATGAACGTCGCGGAGCATCGGCATTGAAATCGACCGCTTCGGGGGCAATTTCAAGATCCTAACGATATTCCGATCGATGTACACGAGGTTTTTCCCATGGCAGTTACCTTAACTCAAGCCGCCGCGCGCCATGTGGCGACGATGCTCGCAAAGCGCGGGCATGGTGTTGGACTGCGGGTTGGCACGAAAAAGAGCGGCTGTAGCGGCTTCGCCTATGAGGTCGATTATGCCGATCGCGTCGCTCCCCAGGATCGGGTGTTCGAGAGTCATGGCGTCAAGGTGGTGGTCGAGGAAGGCAGCCTTGAGCGCATCGACGGCATGGAAATCGATTTCGTGAAATCCAGCCTGCTCAACGAAGGCTTCGAGTTTCGCAATCCCAAAGTAAAAGATCAGTGCGGGTGCGGCGAGTCGTTCAGCGTTTAAACCGCGTCTGGCATGACATGGCGCCGATTCGGCGCGGCCTGGCCGGAATCGATCCGCATCAGGGCTGACGCGGTTTCAAAATATCATTCTTTATGGTCAGTCGACCCGCGAGCCCCGCGATGAGCAACGACGACATTCACGAAATTATCGATGACTTCGAGCTACTGGGCGACTGGGATCAGCGTTATCAATACCTGGTCGAACTCGGCGAGCGACTGCCCAGAATGCCCGTCGAACACAAAACCGACGCCAACCGGGTGATGGAGTGCATGAGTCTGGTCCATGTCGCCGCGCATCCGGATCCCGACCAGCCGGGACATCTTCTCTACACCGGCGACTGCGACACCGCCATCATCAAAGGCGTGGTCGCGCTGTTGGTAGGGCTGTTCTCGAACAAAACCCCGGCGGACATCGAGTCGCTCGACGTAGACGATCTTTTCAAGGGCTTGCGGCTCGAAGAACATCTGAGTCCGAATCGACACGTCGGTGTCTATGCCATCGTCAATAAAATGAAACGTCAGGCACGGGTGGTTTAGCGGCGGGCATCGGTTCGTCGCCCCCTTGAGTTTTTCCTCAGGCAGATTGGGCCAGCTTCTGCCGCCCATCGGTCGGACAGTCATCTAGAAGCGATAAAATCCCCCGGAAAACAAACCTCCGTCGTCAGTGACAGCGTTTATTCGCGCATAAAAAAAGCCCGGCGGGGTGCCGGGCCGAAAACGTCTCATGATGAGAGAGACGAGGAGGACTCTGTGAAAATCTGTTGGAAATCAGACTTGCCGCAACGCTGGCGCCTGATTCGTCCGCAGTTGACCGTTAGTGCATGAACAGGCCGCCATTGACCGGCAAGTTGGCGCCAGTCACATAAGCGCTCTGGTCGCTGGCCAGGAAAGCGATGGCAGCGGCGATCTCGTCGGGCTGTGCCATGCGACGCATCGGGATACCGCCGATGATGCTGTTGCGCACGGTCTCGTCCATCGCCAGGGTCATGGCGGTCTCGACATAGCCGGGCGAGACGGTGTTGACGGTCACGCCCTTGGACGCGCCTTCCTGGGCCAGGGCCATGGTGAAACCGTGCATGCCGGCCTTGGCGGCCGAGTAGTTGGCCTGACCGAACTGGCCGCGCTGTCCGTTGACGGACGAAATGTTGATGATGCGTCCGAAGCCGCGCTCCAGCATGCCTTCCCAGATCGGACGGGTGACATTGAAGACGCTGTTCAGGTTGACGTTGATCACCGCGTTCCAGTGGGCAGCTTCCATCTTCTTGAAGGTCTTGTCGCGGGTGATGCCGGCGCAATTGACCAGAATGTCGATCGAGCCGTGCTGCTCGGTGATTTCGGTGACCATGCGCGCGCTATCCTCGAACGAGGAGACGTCGGCGGCAAAGGTCGCGATCATGAAGCCTTCGGCGGCGCGCTCTTTCTTCCAGGCTTCGGCGGCATCCGCCTCGGACGGGTGGTGGTTTGCCACGACGGTGCAACCGTCCTTGGCCAGACGCGTACAGATGGCGGTGCCAATTCCGCCGATACCACCGGTGACGAGTGCGATGCGTGCCATGGCTTTATCCTCCAGAATCTTATTGGTCGTTAGGGTTTATAAGGCGTTTGCGATTCCAATGGCCTGACTTTTGGTCAAGCATTAATTCCATTGGCCATGATGCCGGGCATGCCCGGCATCATGGCCAATGGCAGTCCATCCCTGGACCGCGGGATGCGCGAACCGATTAAGCGGTCGCGGTGTTCTTGCGCAGATCGGCGGTCAGTTCGGCCGTGTTCTTTTCGAGCCAGGCGCGATAATCGTCGCGTGCCTCGCTGACCAACTGCATGGTGGTCTTGCTTTCGGCCATCACGCGCTCGCTGAGTTCCTTGGTCGCGTCGACCTGACCCTGGAAGAACTCGTTGTAGCCTTTCGCTTCGGTGGCCAGCTTGGTGACTCGGGTGGCGTGATCCATGTACAGGGTCAGCGCGTCCATCTGACGGGCCGCCATCTTCTCGAAGATGCGCACGTTCAGCTCGCCCAGGCTGGTCAGACGCTCGACGCTCTTGCTAGCCATTTCGTTGACGGTGTTCAAGGTATCGGTGGTATTCATCGGTATCTCTCCAGAAGAATGATTGTGCGGTGCAGCAATTGTTGCAGTGCACAATAGTCTTCTCGATCGCTCAGGTCAACACCGATTTTGCAATTCTTTTTATTTAACGCGAGTTCTGGTTCTGAGTCGATTACAGTCAAAGCCTTAAGCTGATTGAATCCCCTGATCGCGCGCCCTATGTGTCCCATCAAGATCAATCCATTCACCGGAGATTCCCGTGTCCGAGCAGCCCATCGCCATTGTCACCGGGGCCAACCGAGGCCTGGGTTTGGAGACCAGTCGTCAGCTCGCCGCCTTGGGCTATCGGGTTTTCCTCACGGCCCGGCGCGAACCCGAGGGCCGCGCTGCGGCGGAACGCCTGGCGACCCAAGGATTGTCGGTCGGCTTCCATCCTCTAGACATCACCGACGAAACGTCTGTCCGCGCCCTAACGGAAACGGTGCGTGGGATCGGCCGGCTTGACGTCCTGGTCAACAACGCCGGAATTTTCTGCGATCCGTCGCCTGGAACACCAGAGTCAAGCGTCTTCCGTGCAGATCCGACACGGGTACGGGAGTCGATCGAGACCAATGCCCTGGGGCCCTTGCGGCTCTGCCAGGCATTGATTCCACTGATGGCGGGGCGCGGCCGGGTGGTCAACGTCTCGTCGGGCATGGGCCAGCTCGCCGACATGCACGGTTGCTGCCCCGGCTATCGTCTCTCCAAGGTCGCACTCAACGCCCTGACCCGGATCCTGTCCGATGAGTTGAACGGTACCTCCGTCAAGGTAAACTCGGTCTGTCCAGGCTGGGTGCGAACCGACATGGGGGGAGCCAATGCCGACCTGACGGTGGAAGATGGCGCACGGGGTATCGTTTGGGCCGCGACCCTTCCGGACGATGGACCGAGCGGCGGGTTCTTTCGGCATGGCGAGCCGATTGCCTGGTAGATTGCCGGCCGAGTCAACGGGGGCGGATGCAGAGCAGGTTGCGAGCCCGTTGTAGAACCGCACCGCTGTGGATCGCCGGCGCCTCGAACCGACAATTGGAACTTTTTTCATGCGCCCTCGTCTCCCGAGCACGGACAATGACAGATGTCGGGACGGTCGCGGTTTAACTCGACTGCATCCGGTCTTCCACCATCTCCTTTAACCGATACAGATTCTCCAGGGCGTCCTTTGGCGTCAGATGATCGGGATCCAATTCACGCAGGGCGCCGCAGACCGGATGCTCCGGCGGTGGCGCCGCTGCAGGAATCAGCGGGAATAGCGACAGCTGCACCGCCTCCCGCTCCGCGTGACGCCGCGCGGCTTCCTCCAGTTCGCGCAGCCGCTCCCGCGCACGTCCGATCACGAACGTGGGCACGCCGGCGAGCGCCGCGACCGCCAGACCATAACTCTGATTCGCCGGTCCATCGCGCAAGGCGTGCATGAAGACGATGGAGGTGCCGTGCTCGACCGCGTCCAGATGGACGTTGGCGATGCCGGGGTATTCCTCCGGCAGCGTGGTCAGCTCGAAATAATGGGTCGCGAACAGGCTGTAGGCGCCGATCCGGGTCGCTAGCTCCACCCCACAGGACCAGGCCAGCGAGAGTCCGTCGAAGGTGCTGGTGCCGCGCCCGACCTCGTCCATCAGCACCAGACTCTGGGCGGTGGCGTTGTTCAGGATATTGGCCGTCTCCTCCATCTCCACCATGAAGGTCGAGCGCCCTCCGGCCAGGTCGTCGGAGGCGCCGATGCGCGAGAAGATCCGGTCGACCGGGCCAATGGTCGCGGCGCGCGCCGGCACGAAGCTTCCGACATGGGCCAACAGCACGATCAGCGCGTTCTGGCGCATGTAGGTGGATTTGCCGCCCATGTTGGGGCCGGTGATGACCAGCATCCGCCGGCGGGCGTCCATGCGCAGACCGTTGGCGACAAAGGGAATATCGATGACTCCCTCGACCACCGGATGACGCCCGTCCTCGATTTCGATCGACGCCGTGTCGGTGAGTTGCGGGCAGTTCCAATTCAGGGATTCGGCGCGCTCGGCCAGATTCGTGAGGACATCGAGTGTCGCAACGCCGGCCGCGCTGGTCTGCAAGGGGGGTAACGACTCCGCCAGCCGGCCCAGCAGTTCCTCGTAGAGCGCCTTCTCGCGCGCCAGCGACCGCTCGCGGCTGCTCAAAATCTGGTCCTCGAACCGCTTGAGTTCGGGGGTGATATACCGCTCCGCGTCCTTCAGGGTCTGACGGCGGACATAATCCAGCGGCGCCCGCCCGGCCTGTGCGCGATGGATTTCGATGTAATAGCCATGGACACGGTTGTAGCCGACCTTGAGTCCGGGGATGCCGGTGCGTTCGCGTTCGCGGGTCTCCAACTCCAGCAGAAAGCGATCGGCGTTGCTCGACAGGTCGCGCAGTTGATCCAGTTCCTCGTCGAAACCGGGGGCGATCACGCCGCCGTCGCGGATCAGCATCGGCGGTTGGGCGAGGATGGCGCGCGTGAGCAGATCGTGGGTGTCGGGATGCTCGCCGATGTCGGCATCCAGACGCGCGAGCAAGGGATCCTCGATGCCGGCCAGCAGGTCGTGCAACGCCGGAAAGACCGCGAGGGAATCGCGCAGCACGGCGAGATCGCGCGGGCGCGCCGTGCCCAGGGCAATGCGCGCGAGGATGCGTTCCAGGTCGCCGATGCCCGCCAGCGTCGAATGTAGGTCGGACAAGTTGCCCTCGGCGATCAGCGCCCGGATGGCGGTATGGCGCTCGCGCACCGCCATCCGGTCGCGTAGCGGGCGATGCAGCCAGCGGCGCAGCAGGCGGCTGCCCATGGCGGTGGCCGTGCGGTCCAGCACCCCAGCCAGCGTATGCTCGGCGCGACCGCTCAGACTTTCGGTGATCTCCAGGTTGCGGCGGGTTGCGGCGTCCAGGATCAGCGCCTCGTCACGCTGCTCGGTGATCAGGCCGCGCAGATGGGGCAAGGCGGCGAACTGGGTGTCGCAAACGTACTGGAGCAGACAGCCAGCCGCCCCGACCGCCAACCGCAGACTGGCGCAGCCGAAGCCGGTCAGGTCACGGGTGCCGAACTGCTGGCAGAGCAGCCGCTCGCCGCTGTCCGGATCCAGATGCCAGACCGGGCGGCGGGCGATGCCGTGTTCGATGCGCAGATCGGTTGGGAGCGAGCTGTCTTCCGCGACCAGAATCTCGGCCGGCTTCAGTCGCTCCAGTTCGCTGGCCAATGCCTCGCGGGTCGCGACCTCCAGCACCGAAAAGCGTCCACTGGAGAGTTCCAGTACCGCCAGTCCCCAGCCGTTCTTACCCTCCGCGATGGCAGCCAGAAGATTTTCCCGCCGATCTTCCAACAGCGCTTCATCGGTCAGAGTGCCAGGCGTCACCACCCGGTTCACCCGGCGCTCTACTGGCCCCTTGCTTTTCGCCGGATCGCCGATCTGCTCGCAGATCGCCGCCGAGACGCCCTTGCGCACCAGCTTGGCGAGATACCCCTCAAGCGTGTGATGGGGTATCCCCGCCATCGGAATCGGCCGGCCGGCGGACTGGCCGCGTTTGGTCAGGGTGATGTCGAGCAGCCGCGCCGCCCGCTCGGCATCTTCGAAAAAGAGTTCGTAAAAATCCCCCATGCGGTAGAACAGCAGCAGGTCGGGGTAGTCCGCCTTGAGACGCAGATAGTGCTGCATCACGGGCGTGTGCTGGGCGAGATCGGCCGGCTCGATCGATGGGTTGGGTGCGTTGGCGGGATGGCCGGAGAGGGCTTTCATTGACCCTCCTCTCCACGCGACAATTCACGTTCGGTCTGCCTGGTGCTGGAGACGTTGGCGGGCCATTCGGCCAGCCGGGCGGTGCCGCCACCGGGATGGGCGGTCAGTACAAATGGGGTGTCGAGCGTGGGCATGCTGTCTTGCAACTGGCGCAGTCGTACAGAGGAAAGTCCGGCTAGTCTAACAGTCCGTCGGGGTTTCCCGCTGGAGCGCGCGCGACATGGCGTCTCCCGATCCTGGGCGCGGTTTAATCGAACGTGGGCAGGCCCGATTGTAGCCACCAGGAATCGAGCTTCTCGTCCCAACGCCAGAGCTGACGGTCGGAAAGTCGCTTGACGACTTGCCGGTCTTCGTAAAGGTATTCGATCGTGACGATCTGCGTCGCGCTGTCCTTATCCTGCAACGTGGGTGGTTGGACGACGTCATAGCCGGTCAGGCGAAGCCCATTAAACAGGGGAGGCAGAGGCTTGTTTTTGCGCAAATCCGGGTGAACGAAACCATAGGCGGTTTCGTAGTATCCCCAGCGCAGCGCAGATTGATAACCGTTGGTTGCCGTCTGCAGTCCGACGGCTCGTTTATCCTTTTCCACGGCACCGCAACCACTGAGCAGGAGCGACGCGAGGAGCGCGTAAAGCAGGCCGAACGAGCACATCGACCACGTATGCGTTGGACTGGACATCGGAATTCCCATCGAAGCGATGCTGGGCGGCAATCTTGATCGTGGCGTTGATGATACGGCATCCAGATGGCGGATACAGCGCCCAACGCACGACCCAATGCCTGAACCGCATTCCGCCGATCGCGTCGACTGAAGGCGATGCGCAGGGACACTCGCGGCAACGCCGGTCGCGCTGAATGCGTCCCTCGCCGACTGGAGTATCATTTCGCCCCTTGCTTCGTATTCCCTAATGGCAATATCCCATGACCGAGTCACTCGAACCCCGCTGCGAAATCGTCCTGGATGACGTCCAGGTGACCCTGCTCGGCACCGCTCATGTTTCGCGCATCAGTGCCGAGCAGGTCGAGAGGCTGATCCAGAGCGGCGACTACGACGCCGTGGCGGTCGAGTTGTGCCGGAACCGCTTCAACGCCTTGATGGATCCGCGCTCGCTCGCTCAGACAGACCTCTTCTCCGTCATCCGCCAGAACCGCGTCTATATGGTGGCCGCCAGCCTGGCCTTGTCGGCCTATCAGCAACGGCTCGCCGATCAGTTCGGCATCGAGCCGGGCGCGGAACAGCGGATGGCTTTGCGGCTGGCCAAGGAGCGCGGTCTACCGATTCTGCTGATCGACCGCGAAATCGGCATCACCCTGAAGCGAATCTCGGCCAATCTTGGCTGGTGGAAGCGCTATACGCTCTTTACGGGTCTGCTGACCGCGATGGTCACCTCGAACGAAGTGACCGAGGAGGAAGTGGAGCGACTCAAGGAAGGGGATGTTCTGGAGACCACCTTTGCCGAATTCGCGACCGATCGAAAAGATCTCTATGTGCCACTGATCGAAGAGCGCGATCGCTATATGGCCGCCAAGCTGCGGCGCGAGGTGGCACGACTCGGCGTCAAGCGTGTGCTTGCGGTGGTCGGAGTCGGTCATCTCAAGGGCATTGCCGATACGCTCGGTCAGAACCCCGAGGATGCGGCGGACACCCTTGCCGAGTTGGAGCGGCTCCCAACGCCCGGCCGCTGGCCCAAGATCCTGGCGTGGGCCGTACTCGTATTCATTCTGGGGGGGTTTGCCTGGGGCTTTGCAATGAACCCCGACCTGGGCTGGGATCTGGTGATCACCTGGGTGCTGATCACCGGCGGCTTATCGGCACTCGGAACACTGATGGCGGCTGGCCACCCGCTCACGATCCTATCGGCCTTCCTGGCCGCGCCGCTGACAACCCTGAATCCAGCCATTGGCGCCGGGATGGTCACAGGCGCAGTGGAACTCTATCTGCGCAAACCGAGCGTCGGCGATTTTGGTCGACTACGCGCGGACGTCGCCTCCTGGACTGGCTGGTGGCGCAATCGCGTCTCGCGGATTTTGGTCGTCTTTGCGTTGAGCAATCTAGGCGCAGCCATCGGTACCTACGTAGCGGGTTTCCGGATCGTCGAGATCTTCCTGTCAGGCTCCTAAACGGTCATTTCAAGCAACGCCCATTGCTTTGGGCGCCGGTTTACGCAGAGGTGACCTCCAGGTCGCGACTGGGCAAGAGCGCTTCCGATTCGAAAAAAGCGCGCTGAAACTGTTGGCAGCGATCAATGAATTCGTGGGTACTTTTCGGCATCGGCACGCGGGCACGGACGAGGAAACAGATGAGATCGGCGCCTTCGCGCAAGAGACCGATACCCTCCAACGCCTCCCGGATGTCCATGGCGGAGGGCGTGTTCGGCAGGATGGGGTCGGATTTGCGCAGCCGCTCGCTAGCCACGACATAGGCCGGCCAAACATCGAACACCGCTGGATCGGTGCGGAGAATTTCGCATTTTCGCTTGGCCGCCTCGGCAAGCTCGTCGATGCGAATCTCGCTGTCGGCGATTTGCCGGCTGTCCGCGAAGGTGTTTTTCAGCGCCACCGCAAGATGGTCGATGGCGTGCATCGTCATCGCAATCTTCAGATAGCGGCTCGCATAGAAATCCTCGATTGGCATGGAAAACGCTTTGAAAGGCTCGCCCCACAGTTCATCGATCCCCTCATCGCCACCGCGGTGACGCACCATCTTGCCGAGTTCAAGCGCCTCCAGCAGACATTGTCCGCATTCGCGCATCAGCGCATGGTCAGGGAAAATCTCGACCCCGGCGGTTTGGAGATCCACCAGGCAGTTGAAAATATCCGCCGCGCGATTGAATAGCGCGCCGGCCAGCATGGCGCCGTTGACCCGCTTGCGTTCAAGCTCGTTTTCGGCTTCATAGGCGGCGCGAGCTTCCTTGAGCCGCACCCCAGGGATGTTGATGCCGTGTTCGACATGATTGAATAAACGCCGCGTCAGCGCCTGCACCAAATGCCGCCTGACTTCAAAGCTGTCCTGTGGCGGCTCGTAATATTTAACCCAGTACCCATCGTAAAAGATACGCTCGACACCATTGATCAAGCGTTTGCTGCCATTGACTGGAGGTTGATACATATCCGCTGACATCCGGAGAAAGGCTAGACTATGTCCACTAAAATTTAGAACCGTCAGGAAAACAAGAATGCTCACCAAGGACCAGTTTGCCGTGATTGTCATGACACTTTTCGTGTGGGGCTTCGCCGGGGCTTTATTCGGCGCACTGTTTGCCGGTCTCTATCAGGTCTTGCAGGTGCTGGGACTCATCGGCTGGCAACCGTTAATTGTGGCGGCCGCCGCGGCCGCCATGACGACATCCGCCTTTTATAGCGCGATGCCCGTCGCGCTGGTAGGCGCAATGGCCGGCGTGCTGTCCTCGATCGGCTATTTGATTGCGACCGGTCAAGAAATCGAATTATTCATGATCGTCGGCATTGCCGGAACCGCTGGAGTCGTGGCGGGAAGTTTCTACGCCTGGATGGTGACGGGTGGCAGTCGACCGCTCGCCGAGACCCTCACGGGACTCCTTGCCGGATTGCTGGCGGGCGGTTCGCTCGCGGTGGCGCTGGCGATGAGCGGCGAAGAGATCGGAATGTTCGTCCTGGCGGCTGGCGTGGTGGCCCTGGTCGGTACCTTTTTCCAGATCTCGGAGCGCTGGCTGCTGACACGCACGGCTGGCTGGCTACCCGGCATCTTGTCCGCACCCGTGGTGGCGGGGCTGATTGCCGCGGTCGTTGGCGCGAGCATTTGGATCGTGGGCGGAACCACCTCGGCCATGCTGGATGTGAGCACCCGGGATGCGATCGGGCGGGTTCTCCATGACATCCCGCCGGGCTTGCTGGGCGGTTTGCTCGGCGGCGCCTTGACCGGCCTTCTGCTCGAACTTTTTGGCTTTCACCTCGAAGACCGCCACTGAGCCAGCGTCAGCCCGGCGCCTGGCGGCCATGGTGGCGTCAGTGTTGATTCAATCAATCAGGAGGATGCGGGCATGTTGATATTAACGGTCGGACTCGTCATCGGAATCTTGATCGGCTGGAGCTGGCCTCAGCCCCCGTGGGCCAGGGACATGCAGTCTCGCTTTGTTCGTTTTATCCGCTCGTCGAACAACCGGCTCGATCGCTAGACTCTGGAGAGTGTGCGCCGCCCCGGCCAGTCCTCCGGACTGCCTGGGGCCGTCTGGGGCCGTCTGGGGCCAGCTTCAGATCATCGGACGGCTTGTGAGCCCGGTGTTTGAGTCTTCATAATGGCGTCTCTATTTCGCACGGGAAACCCGCCATGCTCGACCCCAATCAATGGTTCTCGGAAGTTGCCGCGGACGACGGCAGCGCCTTCTCACTGAAGGTCTGCGAGAAGCTCCACGAGGAGCAGACGCCCTTTCAGTTCATCGAGATTTACGCCACCGAGGGTTTCGGCAATCTGATGGTGATCGACGGCTGCACCATGCTGTCGAGCCGCGATAATTTTCTCTATCACGAGATGATGTCCCACCCGGCGCTCTTTACCCATCCGGCGCCCCGGCGGGTCTGTATCATCGGCGGCGGCGACTGCGGCACCCTGCGCGAGGTGCTGAAACATCCGGGGGTCGAGTCGGCGGTGCAGATCGATATCGACGAAGGGGTCACCCGGCTTGCCGAGCGCTATTTCCCCGAACTCACCGCCGCAAACCATGACCCGCGCGCCCAACTGCTGTTCGAAGACGGCATCCGCTGGATCCGGAAGGCCCCCGACGGCAGTCTGGATCTCATCGTCGTCGACAGCACCGATCCAGTCGGCCCCGCTCTGGGACTTTTCAGCAGGGACTTTTACGCCGAGTGTCTGCGCGCGCTCGATACCCATGGAATCCTGGTGCAACAGAGCGAATCGCCCCTGTATCACCTGCGCATCCTGCAAGAGATGCATGGCGCGATGCGCGCCGCCGGCTTTGCCGACACCCAAACCCTGTCGTTCCCCCAGCCGATCTACCCCTCGGGCTGGTGGAGTGCGACCCTGGCCGGCAAGGCGGTAGCGCTTGCCGATTTCCGGGTCGTGGATGCGGAATGCAAACCCTTTGAAACCGAGTATTACAACGCGGGGATTCACCGCGCGGCCCTGGCTCAACCGGAGTTCGTTCGACGCGGGCTGGCGGCGATTGTCGAGACGCGAGACTGATTCGGAGAAAAAAAGGGGGCCATCAGGCCCCGAAATCAAGTCACAACAGCAGAGAAAATCGACGATTTCCGACCCCTTCGAGATGCCGGCAAGGAGCTTGCCGGCGGGAATCGGAGCGTCGTGTCAGTGGGAGCCTGCTCCGTGGCAGGTAGAGAAAAGATCTGGGTGGCGGCCGAATCCATTCGTCCGCCGCGAACGGTTCAGAGAATGTAACCGCGTTCGTCGTGCTGCGAGAGGTCGAGTCCCTCGGTTTCCTGCTCCTCGTTCACCCGCAGACCGATCGTCAGATCGACCAGTTTGAGGATGATATAGCTCAAAACCGCCGTGTAGACCAGGGTCACCAACACGCCCTTGGTCTGGATCCAGAGCTGGCCGGCGATGGTCACGCCATCGGCCAGACCGGCGCCGCCCAAACTCGCGGCGGCGAAGATGCCGGTCAGCAGCGCGCCGACGATGCCGCCGACGGCATGAACGCCGAAGACATCGAGCGAGTCGTCGTAGCCCAGCGCCCGCTTGAGCTTGGTCGAGGCCAGGAAGCAGATGACGCCGGAAGCCGCGCCGATCGCCAGCGCGCCGAGCGGACCGGCAGTCCCGGATGCGGGTGTGATGGCGACCAGACCGGCAACGGCGCCGGTGGCGATACCGAGCACGCTGGCCTTGCCGTGGTTGACCCACTCCGAGAACATCCAGGCCAATGCCGCGGTGGCGGTGGCGATCTGGGTGACCAGCATCGCCATGCCAGCGCTCTCGTTGGCCGCGACCGCGCTGCCGGCGTTGAAGCCGAACCAGCCGACCCACAGCATCGAGGCGCCGATCACGGTATAGCCGAGGTTATGCGGCGGCATGGCGGTGGTCGGATAGCCCTTGCGCTTACCCAGCACGAGCGCCGCGATCAGGCCGGCGACACCGGCGTTGATATGCACCACGGTCCCGCCGGCGAAGTCGAGCACGCCCCAGTCCCACATCATGGCGCCGTCGCCGCTCCACACCATGTGCGCGATCGGCAGGTAGACGATGGTGAACCAGATCCCCATGAACCACAGCAGGGCGGAGAACTTCATGCGCTCGGCAAAGGCACCGACGATCAGGGCCGGGGTGATGATCGCGAAGGTCATCTGGAAGGTGGCGAAGACCGTCTCGGGGATGGCGAGGGTCAGGCTCTCGCGGGTCACGCCGCCCAACAGAACCTTATCGAATCCGCCAATGAAGGAATTGAGATTCAGGACACCTTTTTCCATCCCGGTGGTCGAGAAGGCCAGGCTATAGCCGTAGATCACCCAGAGCACGGTCATCAGCGCGGTGATCGCGAAACACTGCATCAGCACCGAAAGCACGTTCTTGGAACGCACCAAGCCACCGTAGAAGAGGGCCAGGCCGGGGATGGTCATGAACAGCACCAGCGCGGTAGCGGTCAGCATCCAGGCGGTATCGCCACTGTTCAGGACGGGAACCTCCTCCTGCGCCAGCGCGAGCATTGGGGCCAGGGTTAGCAGGCCGGCCAGGGCCGGTGTAACAAGCCGTTTGGGATCCAGTTTGGACATCGATAGGGTCTCCTTAGCGGCGGTCACAATGCGTCCGGCCCGGTCTCGCCGGTACGGATACGAATGACCTGATTGAGTTCGAACACGAAGATCTTGCCATCGCCGATCTTGCCGGTGCGGGCGGCATTGCTGATCGCCTCGATCACCTTCTCGACCATGTCGTCGTCGACGGCGATCTCGACCTTGATCTTCGGCAGGAAATCGACGACGTATTCGGCGCCACGATAGAGTTCGGTATGGCCTTTCTGGCGTCCGAAGCCCTTGACTTCGATGACGGTGATGCCGGAAACGCCGATGTCTCCCAGCGCCTCGCGGACATCGTCGAGCTTGAAGGGTTTAATGACGGCTGCAACCATTTTCATGGCGTTTTAGCTCCTGTTGAAGACTGGGGCGATCACGCCCCAAGCCGTGGGGTTGACGTCGCGAAAGTTGCCGAGATCAGAATTCCTTATTCCAGCCGATCCATAGCTTCGGATCCTCGTCGTAGGTGTCGCGGCCGATCTGATCGTAGTTGAAGCTGAAGGTGCCGAAATCGCCGGCTTCGCGGCTGATGGAGGCGCCCCAATGGCCATAATCGTTGCCGCCTTCGTTGTAGCGGAAGTCGTAGTATCCGCCGTGGAGATTCAGGCCCAGGTTATAGGGCAGCACGAAGTCCAGCGCGGCGTGATAGTAAAGGTCGCCTTGGATGTAAAGCGCCTCGGAGTCAGCGACGCCAGGCGCATCGTCGGCCTGCCCGTAAACGGTGTAGGCAATGCCCGTGGTAAGCCATTTGTAGGTCGTGCTGGCGCCGATCTCGGCAAAGTCGAGGTCGCGGCCATCCGGATACGCGATGTAGATCGCGTTGATGTCGTAACTGAAATCATCATTGATCGACTGACCGAAACCGGCGGCGACGTCGAGTTCATAATTGGTGTCGTTCCCCTCGCTGTCGAGGAAATCAACATTCGACAGCCAGGCTCCGGCGTGGAAACCACTCACGTGGGCATAATCGAGTCCGCCCTGAACCGCTGGCTGATTATCGGTCTGGGTCTGTCCGCGCCACATGTAGTTGCTGACGACGCCAATGTTGGCGCTGATCGAGTGGGGATCCTCGGCCATGGCGGCCTGAAAAGCGCCCGCGCTCATGGTCAATGCGCCAACTGCCAGTGCGGCGCTGATGTGTTGTGGTTTCATTGGGTTGTACCTCTTCATTGCCCAGGCATCTATATAAAGCGCGGCGAACTGGCGCCTGGCATAAGGCCGGAAAGCCGCGACGACTTACGTTTGACTTATGCATGGTACATGCCATTCTATGATTGGGGCAAAAACAAGACGTTTTTGTTATTTGCACCAAATTTACAACAGATACTGCACCAACTTAAAACAGCACTTTTGGACATGACTCCGGCTTGCACCGCAAGAGTGCGGCTTTCGGCGCAGACGCGAGAACGCACCATCCCTATAATGTTCGCTAGCATTCTCCCCCGGCCGCTTTCCCCCAACGAACGGGCCGCGGTTGATTTGTCACGGGTCGCAACCGACCCCCGCGCAGAGGTAACTCCCAATGTTGGATCCAAAACAATTCGACGACCTGTTCCAGCGTCTGTCCTCGGCCATGCCGAAGGGTATCCAGGTGTTGCAGGAAGACATCAATCGCAACCTCCGGGCTTCACTAGAATCGGGGCTGGCCCGGCTGGATCTGGTGACGCGCGAGGAGTTTGACGTGCAGTCGGCGGTGCTGGCGCGGACACGCGAAAAACTCATCGCGCTGGAGACGCAGGTGACGGCGCTGGAGCAGGCGCTCGCGGTCAGCCGACCGCAAGCGGACTGAGCGCGCGGCCAGGGACTTGGCGCTCTGCATCCTATACAGCCGCGCCCGCGTCGGCATCCATGCCCCGGCGGTGACGGTCGAGGTCCATCTGTCCGGCGGGCTGCCGTCGCTCTCGATGGTCGGCCTGCCGGAGCTGGCGGTGAAAGAAAGCAAGGATCGGGTGCGCGGCGCCCTGCTCAACGGGCGTTTCCGCTTTCCCGACGGGCACGTCACCATCAATCTGGCGCCCGCGGATCTGCCCAAGGAAGGCGGTCGGTTCGATCTGCCGATCGCGCTCGGCATCCTGGGCGCCTCGGGTCAGGTTGCCACCAATGCGCTCGATCACTATGAGTTCATCGGCGAACTGGCCCTGTCCGGCGCGCTACGGCCGGTCAATGGGGTGCTGCCAGCGGCGGTCGCCGCGCGCGACGCGGGCCGCGAACTCATCCTGCCACGCGAGAATGCCGCCGAGGCGGCGCTGGTCAGCGGTCTGTCGCTGCGTCCGGCGGGTCATTTGATGGAGGTCTGCGAACATCTGAACGGCACCCGCCCGCTCTCCGCCTTCGTGTCGGGCGAGGATTCCGGCCATGACGACGATCCCGCCTATCCCGAACTGGCCGAGGTGCGCGGCCAGGAGCATGCCAAGCGGGCGCTGGAGATTGCCGCCGCCGGGGGGCATAGCCTGCTGTTGATCGGCCCGCCCGGCACGGGCAAGTCGATGCTGGCCAACCGGCTGCCGGGTCTGCTCCCGCCCATGACCGAGTCGGAGGCGCTGGAGACGGCGGCGATCCGCTCGGTCAGCGACCGGGATCGGTTTGACCCGAGCCGCTGGCGCGAGCGGCCCTTCCGGTCGCCGCACCATACCGCGTCTGGGGTCGCGCTGGTCGGCGGCGGTAGCAATCCCCGGCCGGGCGAGATTTCGTTGGCCCATCAGGGCGTGCTCTTTCTCGACGAACTGCCGGAATACGACCGCAAGGTGTTGGAGGTGCTGCGCGAACCGCTGGAGTCGGGCCATATCGATATCTCCAGGGCGGCACGACAGGCGCGCTTTCCGGCGCGCTTCCAGTTGCTGGCGGCCATGAATCCCTGTCCCTGCGGCTATCTGGGCGACAGCAGCGGGCGCTGCCGCTGTACCATCGAGCAGATCGGGCGCTATCGCGGACGCATCTCCGGCCCCCTGCTCGACCGCATCGACATGCACGTCGAGGTACCCCGGCTCGATGTCTCGCGGCTCGGCGGACCGCGCCCCGCCGACGCTGAAACCACGGCGCAGGTGCGCGCGCGGGTCGCCGCCGCCCGCGCCATCCAGCAGACCCGCTCCGGGAAGCCGAACAACGCGCTGACACCAAGCGAGATCGATCGCGACTGCGCGCTCGACGAGGCCGGGCGGCGTCTGATGGAACAGGCGCTGACCCGCCTCGCGCTCTCGGCGCGGGCCTACCATCGGATCCTGAAGGTCGCCCGGACCATCGCCGATCTTCAGCAGGCGAACGCCATCGATTCCACGCACCTGAGCGAAGCCATCGGCTATCGTCGTCTCGACCGGGGACAGCCGCACGCCTGAGCGCGGTGACGCCAACCGACAGGCCATCCGCGAGATGGCGCCACCGGGCCCGCCCTCCACATTCTCTTTTTAGCGACACTTTAGGCAAACCGCGCAACAATTTGATGAGGGAAATCCCTTCCATCTGCTAGAATGGCGGTCACAAAATCCTATTTTGGTGGCATGCATGCAACAATTTATGCCGCGTCGACGCTTGGATTGAGCTTCACCGCACCCCGTTTTCCGTCATCCGCGCAGGGCATCGCGTTGACCTCTTCACTCTCCTTGCCGCGACGATCATGCTTCAACTGAAAGACCTGAGTTTCCGCCGTGGCCCCAACCTCCTGCTGGAGGAGTCGTCGCTCGCCATCTATCCCGGCCAGAAGGTGGGTCTGGTGGGCGCTAATGGCTGCGGAAAATCGAGCCTCTTCGCCTTACTGCTGGGCGATCTGCACGCGGACGCGGGCGAGTTTTCGATCCCGACCGGCTGGGAGGTCGCGCATGTCGCCCAGCACACCCCGGACACCGATCGCGCGGCCATCGAGTTCGTGCTGGATGGCGACCGCGAACTGCGCCAGATCGAGAGCGAGCTAACCGCCGCCGATGCTGCCGGCGACGGACTGCGTCACGGCGAACTGCTGGGCCGGCTGGAATCCATCGGCGGCTACGACGCCGAAAGCCGCGCCGCGCGTCTGCTGCATGGCCTGGGCTTCGCGCCCGGCGACGAACGCCGCCCGGTCAACAGCTACTCGGGCGGCTGGCGGATGCGTCTGGCGCTGGCGCGCACGCTCATGTGCCGCTCGGATCTGCTGCTGCTCGACGAGCCGACCAACCATCTCGATCTGGACGCCGTGATCTGGCTCGAAGGCTGGCTCAAGAGCTATCCGGGCACCTTGCTGCTGATCTCGCATGACCGCGACTTTCTGGACGCGGTCGGCAGCCACATCCTGCACCTGGAACATCGGCGACTGACGCTCTACGCGGGTAATTATTCCGCCTTCGAGCGCCAGCGCGCCGAGCGGCTCGCCCAGCAACAGTCGGCCTATGTCCGTCAGCAACGCGAAATCGCCCACATGCACAGCTTCGTGGAGCGCTTCCGCGCCAAGGCGACCAAGGCGCGTCAGGCGCAGAGTCGGGTGAAGGCGCTGGAGCGCATGGAGCTGATTGCGCCGGCGCATATCGACTCGCCCTTCCGCTTCGGTTTCGAGCCGGCCGGAAATCTGCCCCGTCCACTGCTGCGGATGGACAAGGCGACGGCCGGCTATGGCGCGAAGCCGATCCTCCAGAGCGTCGGCTTCAGTCTGGAGCCGGGCGACCGCATCGGTCTGCTGGGACGCAACGGGGCGGGCAAATCCACCCTCATCAAGGTGCTGGCCGGCGAGCTGCCGCTATTGTCGGGTCAGTGCGAGCGCGCGCAGGATCTGCGCGTGGGCTATTTCGCCCAGCATCAACTGGATCAACTCGACCGCCACGGCACCCCGCTCGGCCATCTACGCCGACTCGATCCGAACGCCACCGAACAGACCCTGCGCAACTATCTGGGCGGTTTCGGTTTCGCCGGCGACCGCGCGCTCGATCCGATCGCGCCGCTCTCGGGCGGCGAGAAGGCGCGACTGGTGCTGGCCATGATCATCCGTCAGAAGCCCAATCTGCTGCTGCTCGACGAACCGACCAATCATCTGGATCTGGAGATGCGCCACGCGCTCAGCGAGGCGTTGCAGGGCTTCGAGGGGGCGCTGGTGTTGGTCTCGCACGATCGTCATCTGCTGCGCGTGACCAGCGATACCCTGATGCTGGTGGACGGCGGCGGGGTGCGCCTGTTCGACGGCGATCTGGACGATTACCCGGCTTGGCTGGCGGGACGCGATCCAGCCGCGCGGCCGGCGGACGCGACGGACAACGCTCGCGACGGCGGCGACCGCAAGCAGCAGCGTCGGCAGTCGGCGGAGGCGCGCAAGGCATTACAGCCGCTGCGCGACCGCGAAAAGCAGTTGGAACAGCGGCTCGCGACGCTCAACGCACGCCGCGCGGCCCTGGATCAGGCGCTGGCGGCATCCGATCTCTACGCGCCCGAGAGCAAGGCGCGACTGCTGGCACTGCTGGCCGAGCAGCGTCAGGTGAGCGCGGATCTGGAAGCGACCGAGGACGCCTGGCTTGAGGTCAGCGAGTCCATCGAACAATTTCATGCCCGCGACGATGACTCGAATGCGCGCGCGTGAGAAAGCGGTTCTATTGATGCCGGCGCTTGCGCGCTCGCGTCATCGGATCTGGGTGCTCATCCGTCACTGGTGGCGACTCGCGCGTCGGTCAGTCAGACGCTTATCGATCCTGGGGCTGGCGCTGGTTATCCTCTACGGACTCTGGCCCTATGCAACACTCTGGCGCCTGAATCGCGCACTCGCCCAGGGTGATGAGACGACACTGGAGCAGCTGGTGGACCTGGATGCGATTCGCGAAGAACTGGCGCGCCGACTCAACAAGGAGCGCGTCAGCGCCATCGATGGCTTGTCTGACAACTTTATCGAGTGGTTGGAATTGGGGATCCGACATCATGGCATCCATGCGCTGGAACACAGTGTCACGCTCGATTGGGTGCGGGAGCAGCTGACCTCAAGAAGGCTCCCGAAGGACGGCTCGCCACCCATCCCCGCTGTCGGCTTTTTCGAGAACCCGAGGTATTTTCGGGTGCGAATCGGTCAGCGCAACGCGCAGCCGGTGATCCTGCGGCTGCACCTTGACCGGCAAGGCTGGCGTGTCTCGACCCTCTACTATTAAGGTGATTTTCTGAAAACAATCTACCCAACAGGAAGGTGATGAATGGACAGGATTAACAGAATTGCTCAGGATGGACAGGATTTTGTAAAAAGCTGTTTTTAATTCTACTTTGTTAACTTTGACTGTCGCATAAATTAATGAATTTTAAGTTATTTTTTATTAGGCGCAATAAATCTTCATTTACTATGCCCCTATTGAAGATAGATGTTGGCGGTTTATGGGTGATTATAGGCGCTCAACGCGCCACTAGAACCCTATTGTTTATGTGTATTTTTGTTTATTATCATAAAATTTAAACACTTAAAGATTTTTTGAAGGTAACAAAGTAGAATTAATCGTAACGTAGAAATCCACGCCCTTTGGGCGTGGTCAGAGTTCAACGGCTTTGCCGGTTGAACGACTCATTTGCTACTCCTGTGGCGTTGTCCCCACAACGTTCGATCAGGAGAAACCAATGAGTCGATTCAGGAAATTATCACATGCCATTTGGCACTGTCAGTACCATATTGTCTGGGTGCCGAAGTATCGTTTCCGCATTCTGACTGGTCGTGTCGGCGAAGAAGTCGCCCGTTGCATCAGAGCGTTTGCCGAGCAACAGAAAGCGGAAGTCATCGAGTTGAACTTCAAGCCGACCATGTGCACCTGTTAGTCATGGTCCCGCCCAAAGTGGCTATTTCGGCGTTTGTTGGGACCGTCAAAGGTCGCACGGCGATTCGGGTCTTCAACCAATTCCGTGAACTCAAGCGTAAGCCCTATTGGGGAAATCATTTCTGGGCACGCGGCTACTGTGTCGATACCCTGGGCCTGGACGCGGAGAAGATTCGCGCCTATGTGCTGTATCAAGAACGCCGCGAGAAACGGGCTGAACAGCTCGGCCTAGACCTCTAACCATATATGGTCCGCCCCGCGATGCAAGAGGGAAATCGCTGTTTTTGACAGAAGGAGACGTTGCAGCCATCTATCCGGCATCGGTGAGGTGTCGTCGCCGACCCTCGTGCCCTGATGGAATTCGCGCGCCTTCCCGTCCTCATCATCCTGACAGTCTCGGCTCAGCCGGCTGATGGGTAAACCAGGTTTTCAGGAAGGCAGGCCGTGCCTTTCATGCCATCACCGTGATGTTCACTCTTCGCAACTCGTGGTGTTCGGTACTCGTTACTCGGTGGCGACGACCGGAAGGTCGCGGCTCAACCCGCCTGAGGGCGCGTCTCGCCGGTCTTAAGCGGTGGCCGCGATCGGCTTGCCGACCGCCGGGTCGTCGGGCTTGCCGGTGCTCATGACGGCATCGGCGATCCGTGCAATCTTGTTGGCCAGCGCCACGACGGCGACATTGGTGTGACGGCGTGCCTTGAGGGCCGTCGCCCAGCGGCTGGTCGGATCCTCCTTGCGCTCGACCCAGCGCATGACGGCGCGTGCCCCGTGGATGAGCAGCTGGCGCAGGTAGACGTCGCCGCGCTTGCTGATCCCGAGCAGGCGCTCGCGTCCGCCGGTGGAATGCTGCCGCGGGACCAGCCCGAGCCAGGCGGCTAAGCCGCGACCGTTGCGAAACAGGCTGACGTCCTCGCCGACAGCCGCCAACAGTGCGGTCGCCACGAGGGCACCGATGCCGGGGATCGTCATCAGCCGCTGGACCGTCTCATCGCTCTGGGCGATCATCTGAATCTGGGTATCATCATGGGTCACCTGCTCATCGAGATGGCGCAGTTCCTCAAGCAGGCGGTTGAGTTCGGTACGAAAGCGCTCGCTCAAGCCGTTGTCGGCGTCCTCGAGAATCTCGGGCAGGCCTCGCATCAGCGCCGCGCGCCCTTGGGGAATCTCGATTCCGTCTTCCAACAGCAGACCACGCACCTGGTTGATCTGGGCGGTGCGCCGCTCGACGTTGAGACGGCGCATCCGATGGATCGCCTGGATGTCCTGCGGCTCGACCGTCTTGATCGCCACAAAGCGCCTGTTCGGCCGCTGCACCGCCTCGCAGATCGCCTCGGCATCGACCGCGTCGTTCTTGTTGGATTTCACGAACGGCTTGACGAACGGCGGGGCGATCAGCCGCACCTCATGGCCGAAGCCGCGAAACACCCGCGCCCAATGGTGCGCGCTCCCGCACGCCTCCATCGCCACCAGGCACGGTGGGCGATTCGCCATGAACGCGCTCAACGTCCCGCGGTTCACCTTCTTGCTGAGCACTTG
>NZ_NHSQ01000151.1 GCF_016653465.1 Thiocystis minor
GGAAGGGTTGGGCTAATCGGAGCATGGCGGTCCGTTGTGACGGGTGGACGCGTCGTTTTGCTTGCCGCCAAGTCTAGATTGGCCTAATTTGACCGCATTAGACCACCATACAAACAACAAGACCTAGCCCCCAACTCCCTGCCAAGAGCCCAGGCCGCAACCGGCCGCGAACCGGAATGACCATCGGTACGAACGCAATCGAATTTCAGGCCGTTGCCCACGACGGCGCTCTCGATATTCCGGCGGAACATCGCTGCCGACTGGACGGCAAGACGGTGCGCGTCGTCCTGGTAGATGCCGAATCCCAGGACGCCGGCGGCAACGAGACCCTGTTTGCGCGCCTGCGCCGGGTGCGTATCCAGGGGCCGACGGATCTCTCTACCAACCACGACGCCTACATCGTCGGCGAGCGGGATCTCCGCGACGCTTCGGAAGCGACCGTGGTGAGCCTGACGCCCGAGTTGTTCGAGTCGGCGTTCGACCTCTATCGGCGCCATGCCGATAAGCAGTGGGGACTGGTCGATTGCGTCTCCTTTGTCGTCATGCGCCGCGCCACGAAAAACGCCCCCGGTTTGGCGGGAGCGTTTTCATCAGACGTTGGAGCCGTGAACGATGGGTTTCACGGCCAATCGGCGTCCATGCCAGTCATCCGCTTAATCCCTTGGCCGCTCTCCCCATCGATCTCGCTGACCCCGGCTTTCCACAGCGGCTACCCATTCGTTGTCGTGATCGTGTTCGATTTCGACAACGGGGATAGCTCCGTCGCATCGCGTACCGTTTCGCCGAGGCACAAAAAAACCGCCGCGTGCCATGGGAGACCTGAACCCGACTTTTTTTGAAAGCGATGCGCCGTTCGGCGCGGACTCAGCCGATCGTATTGCGCCGATCATCGAAGGTTGCCCGCTCATCCAAGCGTGACCCGGTTACGTCCGGCCCCTTTTGACCGGTAGAGTGCGTCGTCGGCGCGCTTGATCAACACCTCAAGCCTGGGATGCTCATACCCCGTCGTGCTGGCCGTTCCCAGACTGACGGTCACGCTGAGCGCGTGGTGCGCATCCGGGCCAATCGGGATCGGGGTTTCGGCGACGGTTCGACGAAAGCGCTCAGCCGCCTTCTCAACGTCTTCCGTGCCGCACGGAGATAGCACGAACAGAAACTCCTCTCCGCCGTAGCGTCCCAGGCTGTCCCCGGAGAAGGCCTGCGCGCGCAGCCGGCGCGAGACCTCGCGCAGCACCTGATCACCGGCGAGGTGACCATGATTGTCGTTGATGGTCTTGAAGAAATCGATGTCGGCAATAATGATGCTCAGCGGTTCCCCGCAAGCGATCGTATGAGCGAGCTGCTGTTCGAGTTGCTCGATGATGGCGCCTCGATTCAGCAACCCGGTCAGAGCGTCGCGGGTCGCCTTGTCGACAAGGGCGTTCATGATTTGTCGGCGCAGTTCGATGCCAGACAGACGATCAGTCAAATGGTTGCCGAAGAGCCGAATGTACTTGATGTCCAAGTCGTTGAACGACGCGTGGCGCGCGGCGACGCTCAGAAGCCCGGTGCAATACCCCGAACGGACAAAGGGCAGTACCTGGATCTCGGTGATGGCCTTGCCCGTCAGATGCTCCGGGGGAACCGGCGGCTCGAACAGCTCCGCCGGCCGGATAAGACGTGGCTTCTGTTGGGAGAAGTGCCAGGCGTCCCAGGCGTCGAGCGTCAAGACGCTTGCAAGGTGCGCCTCCCCGCGATAGCCGTCGACGACCTCGAAGCCCTCCTCCTTGGGCAGCACGAGGCGCCAGCAGGTGGCATTGGCGAAATACTTCCAATGCCGTGCGACCCGTCGCGCGATCTCCTCGACATTTTCGGTCTGCTGGATATCGTCGAGCAGCTTGAATACGGCTTCGTACCGCACCAGTTGCTGCGCGGTGCGCTCCTGCCAGGATGATGACGTCAAATCCTTGTCCATGATCCGGCTTCGAAATGAACGTCAGAGAACAGCCCGATAGTTTGGATCCAGATCCAACTTCAAAGCGCTGGTGTAAACGTTGAACATGGACGCCAGATCGATGACCGCGATGATTTCGCAGATCTCCTCCCGACTGAAGCCTTCATCCATCAGCATTTCAAAATCTTCGTCCGTCACCTGGTTGGCGTCGGCGACGATTTTTTCCGCAAAGGCGACGACATGCTCATAGTAGGGTGGCAGGATGCGGTCCGCGCCCGCCGTCGCGAATGTATGGAGTTTATCGAAGGTCAACGCATGGTCGAGACCGAGAACATTTTGCGCGTGGCAGGCCGAGCAGTAGCGCGCGCCATGCTTGACCGAGACCACGAAGACGATCATCTCTTTGAGCGGCAAGGGCAGGCTGCCACTGAACAGCGTTCCCTTCGCCCGCTCCCAATAGGCTCGGGCGAGAGGCGCGCTGTGCCCGAGGCTCTGCATCCAAACGGGGACCGAGATCTCACCGGTCGTGCGCATGAAGTCATCATAGACCTGCCGTGTCTCGGGAGAAGCGTCGTTGTAGTCGGTCAGGATGTAGCGTTGCATGGCATGATGGCTCCCTGCGTGATGAAATCGGGAATACCTCGCGATCTTACCGCTCCTCGGTTCCTCTGACGACGGGTAGATAAAGTCTTGCCTTGCCACATATCAGTTTTATGTAGACAATTTGTCTATCGATATTGACAGATGAGATTGACGCCAATTGGGAGCAGTCGCTTCATCTTGCGCGTGAGATGCGCGTTTTGCTTATGTACGCGTGATGCGTATAATTTGATGATGCGCTACCAATTCATCGAATCTCCGCTCTTCTCCGCGCTCCTGCCCGATTACCTGACGGACGAGGAATACACAGGGCTTCAGGAGTATCTGTGCGAGCACCCGGAGGCAGGCGACGTGGTGCGCGGCTCAGGCGGAGTGCGCAAGGTGCGTTGGAGCCGCGCCGAGAGCGGAAAGTCCGGCGGCGTGCGGGTGTGCTACTACAAACGCACCTTCGCCGGGCAAATGCTGATGCTGGTGATCTATGCCAAGAGCGCCCGGGATTCGATTCCTGGTCATGTGCTTAAGGCGCTACGTGAGGAGATGGAAGATGCCCAAGACTGAAAATGAACTGCTTGCCCGCGACGCGGAGCGCGACATTGGTGCTGAACTTCTCCAAGCCGCGCGTGATCTGAGGGCTGGGCGCTGGGCACGTAAGACCGAGTTCGAGGTGCTGAAGAATGGTGCGGTACGGCGCCGTATCGAGCGGGCGGATGGAACGGTGGAAAAGGAGGAAGTTCTCACCGGTCCGCGCTGGGAATTGATGGCGGCTCGTGCCCAATCAGGCTTGTCGCAGATGGAGTTCGCGCGTGCCCTTGGAGTGTCGAAGCGGACGCTGGAAAACTGGGAGCAGGGCCGGGCGCAGCCGACGGGGGCCGCACGGCAGCTTCTGCGGCTTGCGGCCCAGTTTCCAGATACGGTGAGCCGGCTCGCTACAATGCGGTGAGGAAAGCCGGGGTCAGGAAAGCCGGGTAGAGTAGAGAGCAGGTATCCCGCGCCCGTCGATCCGGCCTACCTGTTTCCGCCCCTTTCGTCTGGCGGTGCCTCCTGATTCATTGGACGCTCCGGAAAACGTACTTCGACACTGTCCATCATAGCCCCGACGCGCCCATGGCGGAACACCGCATAAAAAGAGGGGAAAAGGGTCATGTCTCGCGACACTCGTCCGATATCATAACGGGCGGTACGACCTTTCCGGAGTTTGGTGGTCTTGATGCTGAGGACACCCCGGTTCATCTGTCTCGGTCGATGAATGCCGCGCGCCTTGCCGGCGAGATAAACCCGCTCGCCGTCGAACTCGAACCCCTCCTGAACCGCGTCCCAGGCGACCGCCCCGCCGTGATCGTGCATGCGTCGCGCACAGCGAGCAAAGGCCGCCAGGCGAATCTCGTGGTCTCGATCAATCACTGTGTTCCGCTCCCACGCCGCTCACAACCTCAACTCCGCGTGAGAGCCGAGCCGAACGAGTTGCAGAATCTCCCGGTCAATGTCATGCGAGGCAATCGCATTGTTTCGCATCATTCCGTGTCCGATGAAACACTGTTGGCAACGGCCAACCCGATGCGCCTGGATCGCAGTGCTTGAACAGGGCTGGTCGGGCGACTAGCCTTCCGAGCATGAACACCGCCGAGATCCCGTCATGCCTGATTTGAGCCGTATTACTCTCGACCCGGACATTTGCCATGGCAAGCCCTGCATCCGCCATCTGCGCTGGCCGGTGGAGGTAATCCTCGACCTCATTTCCGCCGGCATGGGCTGGGATGAGATTCTGGCCGATCATCCGGAACTGGAGCGTGACGACATCCTGGCCTGTCTGCACTACGCCCGCCTGCTGGTGTCTGGTGAACCTCTGCGTCGCGTGGCCTGATGCGAGTTCTGTGCGATGTTCATCTGCCCTACCGATTGGTGAACCAGCTTCGCGAGCGCGGCATTGACGCCACCCATGTGAACAGGATCCTGGACGGTTCCGCGACGAAGGATGCCGCCGTTGCCGCCTTTGCGGATGCCAACGGGATGATCCTGATCACCAAGGACAGCGACTTCCGGGACAGCCATTTCCTCTCCGGGACACCCGTTCGCCTGATCCGGGTCACCCTGGGCAACCTCTCGAATAACGCCCTGCTCGCGTTCTTCGATGAACATTGGGACACCCTGGTTCAGGTACTCGTCGACAGCCCACGCGATGTCGAGCTGGGCAGTGCGGGGATCACTGTTTTCGAGACCTCTGCTTAACCCCGCTGCACGAATCCGTTATACAGGATCGGCTACCGCCCGCTCATCAACTCAGCACCCCGGCCGATACCTTAGATCCAGCGTATAGGGATGCTCGCCAGCCGGCTCCTCGGGCGGCGGGTCGATCACCCCTGGCGTATGCCCCATCAGCCGGAAGCGGGCGATGCGTCGGCTCTCGGCTTCATAGCTGTTGACCGGGAAGTTACTTTCGCTGCGTCCGCCGGGATGGGCGACATAGTAGGTGCAGCCGCCCAGGCTGCGCCGGTTCCAGAGATCGACGATCTCGAAGACTAGCGGGCTGTGCGCCGGGATCGTTGGGTGCAGACCCGACGGCGGACTCCACGCCTTGAAGCGGATGCCGGCGACGAATTCGGCCTTGCGTCCGGTCGGGCGCAGCGGGACGCGCCGACCGTTGCAGACCAGGACATGGCGGTCGCCGACCATGCCGTTGACCTTGACCTGCATGCGTTCCACCGAGCTGTCGACGAAGCGCGAGGTGCCTTGCGCGGTGACTTCCTCGCCCAGCACATGCCAGGGTTCGATGGCGGCGCGCAGTTCCATGTTGATGCCGTTCTCGGTGACGAGATCGCCGTAGTGCGGAAAGCGGAACTCGAAAAAGGGATCGAACCAGGCGGCGTCGATCGGATAACCGGCGCGGCGCATGTCGCAGATCACGTCCTCGAAATCCTGCCGCGCGAAATGGGGCAGGAGGAAGCGATCATGCAACTCGGTGCCCCAGCGGATGGGCTTGCGGGCGTAGGGTTCCTTCCAGAAACGAGCGACCAGGGTGCGCAGCAGCAGCAACTGCGCCAAGCTCATCTGGTAGTGCGGCGGCATCTCGAAACCACGGAATTCCACCAGACCCTGGCGGCCCGCCGAGGAGTCGGGCGAGTAGAGCTTGTCGATGCAGAACTCGGTGCGGTGGGTGTTGCCGGTGACGTCGGTTAGCAGATTGCGCAGCACCCGATCGACGATCCATGGCTGGGGGATCTCGCCGGTCGGCATCTGCTGGAAGGCGATGTCCAGTTCATAGAGCCGGTCGTCGCGCGCCTCGTCGACCCGTGGGGCCTGACTGGTGGGGCCGATGAACATGCCGGAGAAGAGATAGGACAGGCTCGGGTGATGCTGCCAGTAGGCGATCAGGCTCTGCACCAGATCGGGCTTGCGCAGCAGCGGGCTGTCCGCCGGGGTTGGGCCGCCGAGCGTGACATGGTTGCCGCCGCCGGTGCCGGTGTGACGCCCGTCGAGCATGAACTTCTCGGTGCCGAGCCGGGCGAGCCGCGCCTCCTCGTAGAGGATGGCGGTGTCGCGCACCATGTCGTCCCAGCGTTCGGCCGGATGAATGTTGACCTCGATGACGCCGGGGTCCGGGGTGACCGCGAGCTTCTGCAAGCGGAAATCCTTCGGCGGCTCATAGCCCTCGATGATGATCGGCAGCTTGAGTTCGGCGGCCGTGTCCTCGATGCACATCACCAGATCCAGCCAGTGCTCCAGATGGGTCAGCGGTGGCATGAAGCAGTAGAGCCGGCCCTCGCGCGGCTCGATGCAGAGCGCGGTGCGGATCAGATCGGGATGCAGGTCATCGGGCAGCGCGATCTGCTGGCGCACGTCTTGATGCGCGTGATCGGCGGGCGCGAGCCGTCCGTAGCGCGCGGCCAGATCGCGCGGCTGCACGCCCTGTTCGCGGATGGTTTGGGGCGCCTGGGCCGGTTCGACCAGCCGGCTGTAGCGGCGGGCGACCTCGTCGAAGGGCGAGCGCAGCGGCGCGACCGGCTCGAAGGGGTTGCGTTCGGGCACCCGGTCCAGTTTGCTGTCCGGGACATAGGGCAGCGCATCCAGCGGGAGCCGGAAGCCCATCGGCGAATCGCCGGGGATCAGGAAAAGGTTGCCGTCACGGAAGGTCCAGCGCCCGCTCTTCCAGCCCCCATCGATTCCGAAGCCCCACCAGCGCAAGGGCAGAATGTAACCGGTGACTTTGTCGAGTCCCTCGCTGAACAGTCGGGCGATGCGCTTGCGTTCGTTGGGATCCTTGAGCTTGTTGTCGAGCGGATCGACGTTGACCGGCAGCCGCGCCTCCTTCCAGAGGTAGTACCAGACATCCTCGTGGGCCGGGGAGGCATGTTCGGGCTCGACGCCCAGATGGCGGGCGAGGGTGTGGATGAAGCGCTCGGCCTCGGCTGGGCCGTGACCGTAGCTGGTGCTCTCCAGCCCGAACAGATCGGGGTCGTGCCACACCGGCTCGCCATCCTTGCGCCAGTAGCAGGAGAGCGCCCAGCGCGGCAGTTGCTCGCCTGGATACCATTTGCCCTGACCGATGTGCAGCAGTCCGCCGGGCGCGAAACGCTTCTTCAGCCGGCGCATCAAATCCTCGGCCAGCGGCTTCTTGGTCGGCCCCAGCGCGTCGATATTCCACTCGGCGCCGTCCATGTCGTCGATGGAGACGAAGGTGGGTTCGCCACCCATGGTCAGGCGCACGTCGTTGGCCTTCAACTCGGCGTCGACCTGATGGCCGAGCGACTCGATCGACTCCCATTGTTCGGGCGTGTAGGGTTTGGTGACGCGCGGATCCTCGTGGATGCGCGCGATCTCGTTATGGAAATAGAACTCCACCTCGCATTCGTCGGTCGCGCCGGTGATGGGCGCTGCGCTGCGCGGGGCGGGCGAGCAGGCGAGCGGGATATGACCCTCGCTGGCGAACAGCCCGGAAGTGGGGTCGAGCCCGATCCAGCCGGCGCCCGGCACATAGACCTCGGCCCAGGCGTGCAGGTCGGTGAAATCCGCCTCGGGGCCGGACGGACCGTCGAGCGATTTCACGTCCGCCGTCAACTGCACCAGATAGCCGGAGACGAAGCGCGCCGCCAGTCCAAGATGGCGCAGGATCTGCACCAAAAGCCAGCCGGTGTCGCGACAGGAGCCCTTGCCGGTGCCCAGGGTCTGCTCGCAGGTCTGCACGCCCGGCTCCAGGCGGATGACATAGCCGATATCCTGCTGGAGCCGCTGATTGAGGTCGACCAGGAAATAGACGGTCTCGCGCTTGGTGCGGTCGACATCCTTGAGCCAATCTTTCAGCAGCGGGCCGTCCTCGGTGATCTCCAGATAGGGCGCCAGTTCCTTGCGCAGCTCGGGGTCGTACTCGAAGGGATAATAAAACGCGTAATCTTCCAGAAAGAAATCAAAGGGATTGATGGTGATCATCTCGGCGATCACATCGACCTCGACCGAGAGCTTGCGAGTTTTTTCCGGGAAGACCAAGCGGGCCAGATAGTTGCCGTAGGCGTCCTGCTGCCAGTTGATGAAGTGCTCCGCCGGTTCGACCTTGAGCGAATAGGAGCGGATCGCCGTACGGCAATGCGGCGCGGGGCGCAGACGCACGACATGGGGCGAGAGGTTGACCGAGCGATCGAAGTGATATTCGGTCTTGTGATTCAGGGCAACCAAAATCGACATCTGGGGTGAATTCCTTGGCTTGAGTTGGGGGAGATAAGCAAAAAAAGTGCCGCGGCTGTGGCGAGGGTTGGAAGCAGGCGGCGCTTGGGATCTTAAAGAAGCTGTTTGGAAATTCGCAGGAAAATTAGTACATTGATTTTATAAAGAAAACGATCTTCGTGAGCAAAAAGCCGCCGGAAACGCGATCCGAGTCATCTAAGCGACGGGGCTTGGAACGCCATCAAGCCCCTGTTGCCCGAATCGCCAGTTGGCCGACCGCAGACCCTGAGCCTCAAGGAAATCCGCTGGTTCGTCTTGCCGCACCGGCGCTGGGTGGTCGTTTTTCCTGGCTCAACCTCTTTCGGCGTCTCAGCAAGGATGACGAATGCCTGTCGCCGACCAAGCGAAACCTGGATTGATCTGGCGACGATCAAGCTGATGGTCAACCAACGGTCTTGAAACGGGGGGCCAAACAGCTTCTTAAAGATCCCACAAAAGCCCGCGCATGTCTCCTCTCCCTGTGGCCGCTATCTCAATTTAAGCCCTATTCACTATCGGTGGATAGTGCCGTCCAGTTCATTCAGCATAACGGTACCTGATGGGCAAGTTTTTTCAGCCAAACCAATGTTTGCCGAAAGATGGCGCACACGGTTCTACCGCGGCTTGCTGAAAGATCCACTGATGCCGATGAATCGCCTTCAATTCCAACCCGGATTGTTTCTGCCCAGGTTTCATGAGCAGTATGGCACCGAAGATCCGTGCGAGGTCGAACGGGTACGGTGGCCCGAGGGGTTTCGCTACCCCAGGTGCCCGCGTAAGGCACCTGCGGTCGGTGCGTCGCCGGAGGCGGCGACCTGTTCCGGCGTACCCTGCGCGACGATCCGCCCGCCCGCGTCCCCGCCTTCCGGTCCCAGATCGAGAATCCAGTCGGCCGCCGCGATCAGGTCCAGGTTATGTTCGATGACCAGGACCGAATGTCCGGCGTCGACGAGGCGTTGCAGGACGCCGATCAGGCGCTCGACATCCGCCATGTGCAGGCCGACCGTGGGCTCGTCGAGGACGTAGAGGGTCGGGCGGCTGGCGCGGCCATCGGCGCTCGGGCGCGCCTTGGCGAGTTCGGTGACCAGCTTGATGCGCTGGGCCTCGCCGCCCGAGAGCGTCGGGCTGGGTTGGCCGAGGCGCAGATACCCCAGACCCACGTCCGCGAGCAGCGTCAGCGCGTGATGGATCGCCGGATGCGCGGCGAAGATCCCGATGGCGTCGTCGACACTGAGCGCCAATACCTGCCCGATGTCGAACCCCTTGAAACGCACCTCGCGGGTTTCGCGGTCGAAACGGCTACCGCCGCAGACCTCGCAGGTCATGCGCACGTCCGGCAAAAAGCTCATCTCCAGTTTCTGGATACCCTGACCCTCGCAGGCCGGGCAGCGGCCCTCGGCCGTGTTGAAGGAGAACCGCGCCGGCCCCCAGCCGAGGATGCGCGCCTCCGGGGTGGCCGCGAATAGACGCCGGATGCCATCCCAGAAGCCGACATAGGTGGCGGGACAGGAACGCGGCGTCTTGCCGATCGGGGTCTGGTCGACTTCCAGGAGGCGCGTGAGCCCCTGCCAGCCGGCGAGGCTCCGACAGCCAACCAGATCGCCCTTGCCGGCGTGCCCCGTGGCGGGCGGTTTCGTGGTCAGCAGGTGGCCGAGACTCCCGGCCAGCACCTCGCGCACCAGGGTCGACTTGCCAGAACCGGACACGCCGGTCACGCAGACCAGCCGTCCCAGCGGCAGTCGCGCGTCCAGATCCTGGAGGTTGTGTAATCTTGCCCCCTTGATCGTTAGCCAGTCGGTTCCGCGACCGCTGGGACGCGGCGCACTGACAGCTTGATGGCGACGCCCGAGAAAGCGGCCCGTGACCGAGTTCGGGTTGGCGATCAGTTCCCCGGCGGTGCCTTGCGCGACGATCTCGCCGCCCCGCGTTCCGGCGCCCGGACCCAGGTCGATGACATGGTCGGCGCGCCGGATGGTCTCCTCGTCGTGCTCGACGACCACGACGGTGTTCCCCTTGGCCTGGAGCCGGACGAGGGTATCGAGCAACAGTCGGTTGTCGCGCGGATGCAGCCCGATGGTGGGCTCGTCCAGCACATAACAGACGCCTTGCAGATTGGAGCCGAGTTGGGCCGCGAGCCGGATGCGCTGGGCCTCGCCGCCCGAGAGCGTGGGCGCGGCGCGGTCGAGCGCCAGATAGCCGAGTCCGACCTCGGCGAGAAAGGCGAGCCGGTGGCGGACCTCGCTCAACAGATCGCGGGCGATGGCGGTCTCGCGCGGGTTCAGTTCCAGGCCGTCCAGGACGGCGGCGGTCCGGTCGACGGTCAGGGCCGAGAGTTCGGCGATGGATCGCTCCCGAAAGCGCACCGCCAGCGCCTCGGGATTGAGTCGCGCGCCGTGACAGGCGGGGCAGACGGGCGCGCGCTGGCCCACGGATTCCAGCCATGGACCTTCCTCGCCGGTCTGCTCGCCGTCGAAGCCGGTCAGCGCCAGGCCGGTGCCGAAACAGTCCGGGCACCAGCCGTGCTTGGAGTTGTAGCTAAAGAGACGCGGATCGGGTTCGGGAAAGGCGCGGCCGCAGCCGGGACAGGCACGCGCGGTGGAATAGGGGATTTCGGTGCTCCAGCGCGCCTGTTCGATCTGGACCGCGCGGATCTGTCCCTTGCCCAGATCCAACGCCTGATCGAGCAGGGCGCGAAGGGCCGGTTCGGCGGACGGCGTGACCGTCAGCTCGCCGAGCGGCAGGTCGATGGAGTGCTCGCGGAAGCGGTCGAGCCGGGGCCAATCGGCGGTTCCGACGGGTGCGCCGTCCACGCGTAGAAGCGGCCAGCCCTTGCCGGCGGCCCAGGCGGCGAGTTCGTTGTAGAGTCCCTTGCGGGCGATGACCATGGGGGCCATGAGGCTGATCCGTTGACCGGCGTGATCGCGCAGCAGTCGCGCCAGGATGACGTCGCGCGTCATCGGCTCGATGGGGATGGCACAGTCTGGGCAGTGCTGGACGCCGAGCTTGACGTACAGCAGACGCAGCGAATGGTGGATCTCGGTCAGTGTGCCGACGGTGCTCTTGGCCCCGCCCCGGCTGGTGCGCTGCTCGATGGCGATGGTGGGCGGGATGCCGTGGACGGCGTCGACATCGGCGCGGGCGGCAGGTTGCACGAACTGGCGGGCATAGGCGTTCAGCGACTCCAGATAACGCCGCTGACCCTCGGCAAAGAGGATATCGAAGGCCAGTGTACTCTTGCCGCTGCCGGAGACGCCGGTGATGACGGTGAGTTTGTCGCGGGGAATCGAGAGTGTCAGATCCTTCAGGTTGTGCTCGCGGGCGTGCAGGATGGAAATCGAGTGATGCGTGTCGCGTGGCGAGCGAGGCGCGGGTGTCGGCTGGTGAATCCGGTACGCGGTGGCGGGCGCTTCGGTGATGAGCGCGCGACGATGGCCTTGCAGTGCGCGTCCGGTATGGCTGGCCGGGTGGTCGGCAACCTGCTCCGGCGTTCCGCAACAGAGAATCTCGCCGCCTTCGTCGCCACCCTCCGGCCCCAGGTCGATCAGCCAGTCGGCGGCGGCGATCACGTCCAAATTGTGCTCGATGACCAGCAGCGAATGACCCTGTTCGATCAGATGGCGGAAGGCATCGAGCAACACGGCGATATCGGCGAAGTGCAGCCCGGTCGTGGGCTCGTCGAGCAGAAACAGCAGTCCGCCGTCGCGCGCACGGCGGCGCCCCGACTTGGCCAGATAACCGGCGAGCTTGAGCCGTTGCGCCTCGCCGCCGGAGAGCGTCGGCACCGGCTGGCAGAGTCGCAGATAGCCCAGACCGACCGCTTGCAGCGGCTCCAGCGCGCGTTGCAGATCGCGGTCAGCGGCGAAGAAGGCGAGCGCCTCGGTGGCGGTCATCTCCAGCACATCGGCGATGGAGCGGGCGGGCGCGTCGGCGTCCGATCCCATGATGGCGACCTCCAGCACCTCGGCGCGATACCGCCGTCCGTTGCAGTCCGGGCAGCGCAGATAGACATCGGCCAGAAACTGCATCTCCAGATGCTCGAAGCCGTTGCCGCCGCAGGTTGGACAGCGTCCATTGCCGCTGTTGAAGCTGAAGGTGCCGGCGGTGTAGCCGCGTTCCTTGGCCAGCGGCACGCCCGCGAAGCGTTTGCGCAGCACGTCGAGCGCGCCCACATAGCTGGCCGGATTGGAGCGCGAGGTGCGCCCGATGCTGGACTGGTCGAGCAGCAGGACATCGGCGATGGCCTCGTCGCCCTCGATGCCGTCATGCTCGCCCGGGGCGCCCTCCGGGTGTCCCTTGCGCTGGCAAAGCGCGGGGTAGAGCGCGTCCTGCACCAGGGTCGATTTGCCCGAGCCCGAGACGCCGGTCACCACCACCAGCCGGTGGAGCGGAATCCCGACATCGATTCCCTTGAGGTTGTGCGCGCGGGCATGGCGGACACGAATCCAGGCGCTGTCCGCCGTGGGAATGTCGGGCGCGCGGGGCGGGGCGACCCGACGGCGACCGGCGAGATAGTCGCCGGTGAGCGAGTCGGGCGCGGCCAGCAGTTCCGCCGGCGTTCCCTGGAAAACGATGCGTCCGCCCTGTTCGCCAGGGCCGGGACCGATGTCGATGATCCGGTCGGCGGCTAGCATCACCTGCGAATCATGCTCGACCACCAGCAGCGAGTTTCCGCGATTGCGCAGTTGGCGCAGGATGTTCGTGATTCGGTCCAGGTCGCGCGGATGCAGTCCGATGCTCGGCTCGTCGAGCACGAACAGGGTGTTGACCAGCGCGGTTCCGAGCGCCGTGGTCAGATTGAGACGCTGCACCTCGCCGCCGGAGAGGGTGCGCGACTGGCGGTCCAGGGTCAGATAGCCCAGCCCGACCTCGCGGAGATAACGTAGCCGGGCGCGGATCTCGGTCAGCAGTAGGTCCATCGCCTGATCCATGGCCCCATCGAACGTCAGTTCCTCGAAAAAGGCATGGGCGCGTGCAAGCGGCAGTCGCATCAGGTCGTGGAGGTTGAGACCGGGCAGGGTTTCCCAAACGCCGCGAGGCATGCCGACACGGTCGTGCCGGAAGCGATCCGCCGGGGCCAGTGTCCGGTCCGCCAGCGTTTGATCGCCGAGCCGCCAGTCGAGTGCCTCGTCCTTGAGTCGCGCCCCATGGCAGGCGGAGCAGGTGTCATAGGCGCGATAACGCGAGAGCAGCACCCGCACATGCATCTTGTAACTGCGCCCCTCCAGCCAGTCGAAGAAGCGGCGGATGCCGTACCAGACGCCCGCGTCCCACTCGCCTTCGCCCTCGATCACCCACTCGCGGTCGGCCTCGGTCAGATCCCGCCAGGGCACGTCGGTGGGGATGCCATGCCGATGCGCGAAGCCCATCAACTCTTCCTGGACCTCCGAGTAGTTGTCCGACTGAATCGGCTTGATGGCCCCTTCGATTAGCGACTTAAACGGATCCGGCACCACCAACGACCAGTCGATGCCGATGGTGCGCCCGAAGCCGCGGCAGGCCTCGCAGGCGCCGGCGGGCGAGTTGAAGGAAAACAGATGCGGCGCCGGGTCGCGATAGACGATGTCGCAGTCCGGACAGTGCAGGTCGCCCGAAAAACGCCAGGGCGTGCCGGGTTGCCGGTCCTCATCCAGCGGATAGACCAGGGCGCGGCCATGGCCCTTGGCGAGCGCGGTTTCCAGCGCCTCGATGGCGCGTCCTCGGGAATCCGGCGTGAGTCGCAGGCGGTCCTGGATGACCTCGATAGGGTCCGCGTCCTCGCGCAGCAGTCGCACATAGCCCTGCTGGGCGAGCATCTGTTTGATCGCCTCGGTGCCGAGCGAGGCGGGGACCGGTACTGGGAAGACGACGAGCACAGGTCGCGCATCGCTGTCGGGCATGGCGGTCAGCGCGGTCCAGATATCCTCGGCGGACTCGCGCCGGACCTCGCGTCCGCAGCCATGACAAAACAGCCGGGCGGCGCGCGCGAACAGCAGCTTGAGATGATCGTTCAGCTCCGTCATGGTGCCGACGGTGGAACGCGAGGTGCGCACCGGGTTGGTCTGGTCGATGGCGATGGCCGGCGGGATGCCCTCGATCCGATCCGCCGCCGGACGGTCCATACGGTCCAGAAACTGGCGGGCGTAGGGCGAGAAGGTCTCGACGTAACGGCGCTGGCCTTCCGCGTAAACGGTGTCGAAGGCGAGCGACGACTTACCCGAACCAGAGACGCCCGTCACCACGATCAGCTCGCCGAGCGGCAGATCCAGATTGAGGTTTTTCAGATTGTTCTGGCGCAGACCGCGCAGGCGGATGGAGTTGTTCAAGGTGTTGGCAATCGGTCCGACTGGCTGGCAGTTCTGAGGATGAGATGGGGGATCCAGGAGCAGATTCGCGAACGATCGCTTCGGGAAAATTGAGGGTATCCAGGGTTCCGCCCAACTGAACCAAGTCCGATTAGTTTAGTTGGGCCTGTTGATTTGGACAATGGAGCCTTCGGGCAGAGCGGGTACGCTGCATCCAGGCTACACAGTTCGCGCTCGGACGTCTCCGTCAGAGGCGATCACGATCGGGCTGTTCTTGGGAGTCTCGCCGATCGGCCCCGGAATTGCGCTTCGACCGATCATTGCTGGCCGCGCGCTGCTCATCGGTCAGGACGGACGAAACCCGCTCGCGCACGTCGCTTCGGTTCAAATCCGGATTGGTCCGTTGCTCATCGAAAATGGCCTTGATGCTGGCGACCTGCTCGTCGGTGAGGTCGAGCCGCTCGGTCATGCGTTCCAGACGGCGGTCCAGGCGCGTCTGCATGGCGGCGTCGCGCGTGGCTTTCTGTTCGTCGGTCAGAACCGCGTCGATCTGCTCGCGCAGTGCCTGACGTTGCAGATCGCGTTGCGCGCGCTCGGCCTCCAAGATCTTGCGGATCTCCGCCTGCTGTGCCTCGGTCAGGCCGAGTTGGCCGGTCATGCGTTCGATGCGCGTCTCGACGCCCTGCGCGGGACCGAGGCCCCAGCCATCGTGCGGTCTGGCCTGGGCGGGGCCGATGAACGATGCGCCGATGAGCAGGCCCGTGGCGGCGGCGATGCCCGTGAGTCCGGTGCGGATGCGTGAGTCTTTCATACCGTCATTCCTCTCGATTCGGTTGCGGGATCGGTTGGCGCTTGGCCCTCCCGAGTGCGGCGGAGCGATTGGGCTCCGACGAGAGAGAGAATAGAGGGCGAGGGTGCATCGCTCGTGCAGGGAATGCGCAAGGATCGTGGATATTTGGTCGCGTCCGGACCGCGCACGATACGCCGGACGCGGTTTAATAATGGCCCCGAATGTAATTGAGCGCCCGGCTGATGGAGAGTTCGATGTTGGACGGACCGTTACGGATGATGAATAGCTCGCGCTGCTTGTCGTCGCGCAGAAAGGCCGGCGCGTCGGCGCGTTCGCACTCGACGGCGCCGATGCGCAGGCCATCCAAATCGTGCAGATAGAAGCGCACGAAACGCGCGTATTCAGGCCCCAGGTGCTGGTTCAGCAGATTCTTGAAATGGAGCTGGCATTTGTCCTCGTTCTCGAACTTGTCGGCGGCCATGCCGAGCGCGGTCCCATCGTCGGCGATCCCCATCAGCAGGATGCCGCCCTCGGTATTGAGGAAGGCGGCCACGCCCTTGAGCCAGGCGAGTTCGATCTCCTTGCCCGCGGTCTGGGTGTGGAGGTTCATCCGCATGGTGGATTTGAATTCCAGATGCGTCCCCTCGCCGGCGGCGATCAATTCCCGCAGATCCTGCTCCAGCCGGCGTCGATCGAGACTGAGCTTGGGCAGGTCGCGCAGTTGACGGCTGTATTTGCGCACCACTAAAAGGGCTAGGCCGAGGCTGGCGGCGAGGATGCCGAGCGCGGTGACCGCGATGATGTGCCAGCGGCTCTGGAGGATGGTCAGGGTGGCGGAGACGGGCAGGGCCACGCCGATCCAGGCGCCATCCCGGTCGTCGGTCAAGGGATGGAAGCCGCCCCACCAGTCCTCGCCGCCGCTGTGGAAGCGGACCAGCTCGTTGATCGGCTGACCGCTGGCGTTCCAGGCGGCCACGGCGTCGAACTGGAGCGGTCCGCCGAGGCGCGCCTGAGCCGAGAAAAAGCCACTGGCATGGTGATCGCTGGCCGGTGCCTCGGAGGATTCCGGCGGCACGAAGACCCCGCCCGCGCCGCTGAAAAGAAACCCCTGACCTTCCGTGGCGATGTCGAGCCCCTGGATGGCGTCGACGATGCTCTGGAGCGTCACGTCGAGCGCCGTCACCCGAATCTGCTCGGACTGCGTCCAGGCGATCGACGCCGTGACACCGGGTACCTGGAGCGAGGCGAAGACATAGGGCGGACTCCAGACGACTTGTCCGGGCGTCTCCAGGGCATCGATGAACCAGGGCCGGGCGCGCGGGTCTTGGCTCGCCGGTTCCTCGCTCTGCTCCAGACGGCGCATTGCCGCGTCCCACTGGTGGATGGCGTAGCGCGCCGTCTCGCCCGACTCGCGCACCCGCGTCAGCCAGCCGTCTCCGTCACGGCGTAGAAAATACTCCCGGCCATCGGCCGCGGCGTCGATGACGCCCGCGATCTGGGGCATGTGGGCAAGCGTCGGAATCAGGCGTTGATTCAATGCCGGCTCATCCTCCGGCGCGATCCCGGCGCTTTGCAGTCCGTCGCGGAGGATCAACAATTGCTGGCGCACCGGAAACAACAGACCGCGGACCTCGTCGCGGACCAGTGCCGTGGCCCCGGCGATCCGGCTCCCCGCCAGATCGTGCTTGATGTCGTCGATCAGCAGAAGATTGATCGTCACCAGGACGCCGACCGTGAAGGCGACCAGGAGAATCAGGTCGCGAAGCAGGCGCGAGCGGATCGGGCCGGGCGAGAGATGTCGTAGCGAGTAAGGGATCATCGATAACCGCGTCCAGAATTATCCGCATCGTTTCCGCATGGGCGCATCCTCGCACGAACTCACGGCCGTTGCAGTGGGCACGGTTTAACGCTCATCCACGAGCGGCGCCAGAGTGGCTGCCAAGGCGGCGAAATCCTCGGCCCCACGGCATTTGGGCGCGTACCGGCGGATGGGCTTGCCGGCACCGAAGGCTTCCGCCAGGCGGATGTCGTTGCGGATCCCCGCCAGCACGCGGGGGGCGCCGAACTGGCGCGAGACTTCGCCCGTCACCAGGCGGTGTTGGCGAATGTGCTCCGCGGCCATGGTCGGCAGCAGGCCGAGGATCTTCAATTGCGGATTCGCGCCCGACATGACCTTGAACAGTACCCGCATCAATTGCCGCATGCCCTCCAGGGAAAGCTGATGCGGAACATAGGGAACCAGCACCCAATGCGCCGCCGTGAGCGCGTTGAGCAGCAGATGGTCCAGGGATGGCGGGGTATCGAGAATCACCAGATCGAAGTCCGCAGCGATGTCTTCATGCGCGAGCGCCAGGGCCAGGCGCCGCTCATCGCGGGGGCCGCTGCCGTGTTCGAAGAGCTGGTCGGCTGGGACCAGCGCGAGGTTTGGGTCGTCCGTGCGCCGCGCCGCCGCGTTCAGGTTGGCCCGTGGATCGAGAAAGATGTCGTGAGCAGTCGGCGCGCCCTTGTCCACCTGCACGCCCAGTCCAGTGGCACAATGCCCCTGCGAATCGAGGTCGACGAGCAGTACCCGGCGCCCAAGCGCCGCCAGTTCGGCGGCGAGATTGACGGCGACGGTGGTTTTGCCGGTGCCGCCCTTGCGGTTGGAGATCGCGATAATCTTGGCCATGGCTACACCGCGTCCTGAGAGAAATCCATCGTTTTGTCGCGTCTTTCTGCTTCCCGCCATCAGGCAGGTCGGCAGACGCCGGTTTAAAACAGCTCGATTTGGGGTCGCTCGTCGCTCGCTACGACCTCGCCGGTCACGGAGGCGTGGGTTTGACGCTGACTGGACATGACATAGCGTTCGAGATGTCCGTCCAGACGCTTCTTGAGGCTCGTTGGCAGGCTGCCGTCCCAGTCGGGATGGCCCCAATAATCATCCAGCCCCTGCAAGTGCTCGCCCAGTTCGCGCAGTGCAATCCCGACCTGCTCCAGGCGCTGACGCACCACGTCCTGGAACTGGATGTAACCCAGCGCCTCGGACAACCGCGTGACGATTTCCTGGTTACCCGCCTCCACCCCCTGAATGACCTCCATCAGCAGGCCGCTACCTTCGGTAAAGCGGGTTTCCATGACGCGGATCTCGTCGATGATGTGGCGCAGTCGGTCGCTGGATTGTTGTTTGTCCCTCGCGTCCCGGGCGACGGCCAGTTCCGCTTGGGTGCCCCGGGTCGCGGCGCTGATCTTGCCGGCGATATCCGCCGCGGCGTTGGCGGTCTGGGTCGAGAGTGCCCTCACTTCACCCGCGACCACGGCAAAGCCGCGTCCCGCCTCGCCCGCGCGGGCGGCCTCGATGGCGGCATTGAGTGCCAGCAGATTGATCTGATTGGCGATGCCTGAAATCATCCCCACCAGCGGGGACAGCGCCCCCACCTGGTTGGCGAGCCGCTCGATGCGCTCCAGGTTGCGGTTCAGTTCAGCCCTCTGTCCATCCAGATGCTCGGTCAGGACGGCGATCACCTGCTGATTGTTGACCGTCTGCCGTTGCATGATGTCCGCCAGCGCCATGCCGTTGCGCATGGAATGGCCGATCCGCTCCACCTGCATCCGCGAGAGTTCGTGCACCTGATCGATCTGCTCAATGACCGCCAGGACGCCACGCTCGGTTTCCTCGACGGCACCGTCCATCTGGCTGCCCATGATGTCGAGGTAGGGTGGGACATGGCGGATCTCGTCCTGAACGGCATGCTGTTGCGTGAGCATGCCCGCGAGCCGAGACCGACTGTCGCGCAGCAAAAACGTGAGTTGCCGCACATCCCGACGCAGGAAGACCCACGCCAGCCCCGCGGTGAACGCCAGCACGGAGATCGTGGAGACACCGGTGGTCAGGGCGATTTCGGTGGCATAGCCGATGTTCATGGGGACGATGAAGGTCTCGCGCAGCCAGGGCGAGAGGAACCAGGCGATCAGAACGTTGAGCGCGAGGGCGGCCAGCGCCACCATCAGGAGCCGGAACAGCGCGCCAGGCGAGGGAAATGGAATCTCGGCGGAGGTCATCGCGGATCCCGCTAGGCGCCCGGCAGCACTTGCTTGATGACCTTGATGAGATCGGGTCCGGGCACGGGTTTCACCAGCCAGCCAGTGGCGCCAAGCTTCTTGCCCTCGTCGCGCTTTTCCGCCTGGCTTTCGGTGGTGAGCGTCAGGATCGGCGTGAACCGGAAACCCAGCAGCGCGCGCACGTTCTTGATGAGTTCCAACCCACCCATGTTGGGCATATTGATATCGGTGATGATGAGGTCGGGCCTCACGCCAGCCTTGAGCTTGGCGAGCGCCTGAGCGCCGTCGCCGGCGGTTTCGACCTTGAAGCCGTTCATCTCCAGCGTGGACTTGAGGCTCAACACCATGGTGGCCGAATCGTCCACGATCATGATGGTTTTCGACATACCTTGTTCTCCTTGATCCAGATCTTCAATGCGCGACCAACGCGGATTCCAGCCAGACGCGCAGTTGCGCATCCGTTGGCCAAGTCTGAATGACGGGTTTCGCTGCCATCAGCACTTGCAGGTTCGCGGGATGCAGATGGACGCAGGCGCCCAGATCCACCTTGGCCGTCGGTTTCTTTTGCAGCCATTCCAGCAAACCTTCCGCTTCCTCGACACTCACGACCTCGCGAAACACGGCGAGGTTTCGCTTGAATTCGATCGACATCACAGTATTTCCTTGACGTTGAGCACCATCAACACCGACCCATCGCCCATCAAGGCGGAGCCGGCATAGGCCGGGATTCCCGCCAGCACGCCCGTCATCGGCTTCAGGATGATATCCAGGGTCTCGCGGAAATCGTCCACCAGCAGACCGACCGCTTCATTGCCCAGACGGACCACCAGCACCGCCAGTTCATCATCGGCGTTGGCCTTGGGCGCGACGTCGAGCCCGAGCAATCCGTTGATGGACTTCAGCGGGACGATGCGCCCGCGCAACACCGTGGCCAGGCTGTGCTTGATGGTCCGGATCGCCGCGCGGGGAACCCGCACCGTCTCCACCACGCTGTCCATGGGAATCCCGAAACGCTGGCCGTCGGAAACGACGATCATGACGTTGGTCACGGCCATGGACAAGGGCAACGAGAGTGACAGATGGGTGCCGCGCCCGCGCTCGCTCGTCAAGGCGAGGGTTCCGTTCACCTTGTCGACGGCGGTGCGGACCACGTCCATGCCGACCCCGCGACCGGAGAGGTCGGAGACTTGCTCCGCCGTCGAAAACCCGGCGGCGAAGACCAGATTGACGGCCTCCTGATCGCCGATGCGCTCCAGTGTCGCCTCGTCGATCAGCCCCTTGGCGTACGCCTTGCGTTTGATCGCGTCGGGATCGATCCCCTTGCCGTCATCCTGGATCACGATCACCACCCGGTCGGATTCCTGCGCGGCGCGCAGGGTCAGGGTGCCGGCCGCCGGCTTGCCGGCGACGCGGCGGACTTCCGGCAACTCGATCCCGTGATCCAGGCTGTTGCGCACGATGTGCATCAGCGGATCGCCCAGTGCCTCGATGATGTTCTTGTCGGCCTCGGTTTCTTCGCCTTCCAGGACCAGGTTGACCTCCTTGCCGAGCTTGCGCGAGATGTCGCGCACCAGTCGCGGGAAGCGCTGGAAAACGAAGGAGACGGGCATCATGCGCACCTGCATGATGGCGTCCTGCATCTCCTCGGCGATGCGGTTGATCACCGCGTAATGGCCTTTGATGTCGCGCGACAGCTCGCGCACCCCGAACACCGCTTCGGCCCGTCCGGCGAGATAGGGCAGCGCGTTCTTGGCCACCACCATCTCGCCGATCAGGTTCATCAGACGATCGATCTTGGCTTGATCGACCTTGAGGCTCTTGGGTCCGGCGATTGCGTCCTCGGCGCGACGACCGAATTTGATTTCGCCATCCCCCTCGGGCGGAGGCGTCGGTGCCAATGGTGCCTGCGTTGTTGACTCGCGCGCCATCGTTGCGGTCGTCTCTTCCGCGTTGACCGAGCCATCCGCCGCTGCCCCTTCAGCGTCGCTCAGATCCAGCGAGGGGGAAAATTGGCCGTCGAGCCAGGCCAACAGCGCAGCGCCGCTGTTGTCTGCCAGTGCCAGCGTGGTCGCGGCGTCCAGGCCGGTTTCCAGCCCCGGCAGGGCATCGGGAGCAACGGAGACACGCAGACAGCCGGCCAGCGCAGCGGCGGCGGCCTTGATCCGGCCCGGCAGCCAGGCGGGATCGTCTGTCAGTGCCAGGATCTCGCGTTGCGTGGCGACGATGGCAGCCAAGGCATCAGCCTCCGCCGACGCTGGCCCATTCGCCATCGCCTGGCCTTGATTGATTGGCTCCATGGGTCTCGACTCGCTAGCTGTCGCAACGAATTGGCCGTCGTCAGGTTGAGAAGGACGAGTGATTTCGCTGTGCTCTGCCGATCCAGTCGTACCGATCTGGATGGAAGCCCAATCGGGGGCGGCAAGGCGGCTCAGTGACTCGACAAGCACGGCGAGGGCGGCGCGGTTCTCGGGTTCGATCTCCAACATCAACCGCAGCCAGCGCAGGGCCGAGGCGATCCAGAGATCGGGGTTGGAGAGTTCCAGCATGGTGCCGGCGTTGCGGGCCAGACCCACGAGGTCACCTGTCGCGAGCAGATGGCGAGCGTCGGTGGCGAAATCGTCATACACCGGCCCACCGTTCGAGTCGCCTTGCGGCAGCACGAGAGCCAACCGAGGCAACGGTGCGATCTCCACCTGATCCATCACATAGCGGTAGTGTTCTTCTAGCTCGGCACGCGGCGCAGCGGTTAGCAGACAGAAATCCAGCAGGCAACAGTAGGCGTCCATCTCGGCCAAGGGTGGCCAGGGATCGCGTGCCTCGATGCAGCCCCATCGCAGCTCGGGTGTCTGTCGCGCCAGAAAGAAGGGATCCTCGCCCTGATAGAAACACTGTTCGGATGGGGTGTAGGCGATCCAATGCAAGAGATGGCCCGCGCCGGCGTGTCGGTAGGCATCCATGCGCGCGGCCTCGGGAATGACGGCGAGCGGCAGGTCTGCCCTGAACGAAGCCGACGGGTGTTCTGTCGCTCCGCTAGCGGTTTCCGCCTCGGCAGTCTCGATCGTGTCAGCGTGTCGCGGCCCGGCGGCATCCCTCTCCATCAATTGACGCAGTGACTCCACCAGGCGCACCGAGGTTCCGGCATGGGTCACGCCCATCGCCCCATTGGCCTCGATTTCATTGCAGAGCATCCCGACGAAATCCATCGCGTCCAGCAGGCAGTCGGCCAGGAGCCGCGAATAGGCTACACGGCCATTGCGCACGGCATCCATCAAATCCTCGCCGGCATGCAGCACCCGCGTCATTTCAGGGAAATCGAACAGGCCGCTGTTGCCCTTGAGGGTATGCACCAGTCGGAACAGCTCGCCCATCAGCGCGGCATCGTCCGGGGCGTTCTCCAGTTGCATGAGCTTTTCGCCGATGCCTTGCAGGAAATCCCGTGCCTCGGACAAAAACTGTTCGAGCAATGGATTCATCGGTATACATCCCCCAGCAGCAGCCGGACCTGAGTCAGGAGTCGGTCCGGTTTGACCGGCTTGATCAGATAGATGTTGGCGCCGGCAATATAGGCGCGCTGCTCATCGTTGGCCTGCGCCTCGGTGGAGATCATGATGGCGGGCGCTTGCGGCAGATCCTGGCCGCGCAGCTCACGCAGAAATCCGTAGCCGTCCAGCTTGGGCATGTTGATGTCCACCAGATAGAGATCGAATGGCGACTGGAGGGCCTTTTCCAGCGCCTCAATCCCGTTCATCGCCTCCTCCACCGCATAATTCGCCGTTTCGAGAATCTCGCGGTGATACAGCCGCACCGTCGCCGCATCATCGACAATCAGGATGCGTTTCATCGTTCCTCCAGGGGTCTTTGATAGACGATGGCCTCGGGGAACTTGCGCACCTTGTACAGCGATGAGCTGCGGCTCATGGATTCCGAATGACCGAGAAAGATGAAGCTGCCTGGTTTCAGAATGTCATAGAAGGTTTCGGTTGCGGTCTTACGCGAGACATCGTCGAAATAGATCAGCAGGTTGCGGCAGAAAATCACATCGAAATCGCGATAAGGGCGAGTATCGGTGCGTTCGGCGAGATTGACCCGGGTGAATTCCACTGACTGGCGCAGGTCGTCGCAGATCTGATAGCCATCGGCCCGACGCTCAAAATACTGTTGCAGATACCTGGCAGGCAGATGCTGTACCGAGCGGGTGGAATAGAGTCCCTGGCGTGCCTGGGCGAGAATCCGGGTATCGATGTCGGAGGCGATAATCTCGACATCCCAGTGATGGATGCCGGCCCAACGTTCCAGGAGATAGATGGCAATGGAATAGGGCTCTTCGCCGGAGGAGGATGGCATCACCCAGAGACGGACGGGGCGGCGGTCGGTCTTGCGGGCGACGATCTCCGGCAGGACCGAATTGACCAGACACTGAAACTGATATTCCTCGCGAAAAAAATAGGTTTCATTGACCGTCATCAGATTGGTCAGCGCCTGCAACTCCTCGCCGTTGACCTGAAAGCGCAGCAGGGTGAAATAGCCGCGAAAGGAGCCCGTGCCGGTGGCCTCGATGCGTTCCACCAGTCGCTTGTCGACGAAGTAGCGTTTGGACAAATCGAACTGGATGCCGGTCTTGCGGTAGAAAAATTCACGGAATTTCTGGAAATCCGCGTCGCTGATGGTCGGGTCGACCGGGACCGGGTCAGGCATCACGGAGGCGCTCCAGGGCCAGATCGGCGGCAAATCGGATGTAGGGTTCATTCGCGAAGCGCGCCTTGAGGCGCAACAGACTCTCGCGGGCCTGCATGGATCCCACCTCGCCGAGCAGATCCACCGCCGTGCCGCAGACGTTGACATGGGGGTCGCAGTCTATGACCTCGATCAGCCAGGTTTCAACGTCAGGATGACACAAGGATTCAAGGATGTTGACCGCGAAGATGCGGACATCCGGATCCTGGTCGGCGAGCAGCCCGCGCATGATGGGCGCCATCGCGTCGGGCAGTTGCCGCATGGCCTCGATGGCCTCGTTGCGCAGCGCAGCGTCCTCGCTCCTCAGACAGTCCACGAGACCGGCCACTGCCGTCTCATCGCCCAGGGCAGTCAAGGTCGTGAGGATCACTTCGCGAACCGAGACCTCCGGTTCCCGTTTCAGATGATCGAGCAGCACCGCCGCGGCGTTCGGGCAATCCGCCAGATCCCGCGCCGCCCAGCGCCGGGCGGTGGGATTGGCATCCGCCAACTGCGCAACCAGGCCCGCGCAGTCGCGCGCGGATTTGCGCGCCTCCTCGGTGACAGGTTCGGCGGTTTGTGACTTGATTAGGGGCATGGGGGGGGAAGTGGTCAGTGGTCAGTAAGATTGTTGCGCAGTCCGATCAGCATGGCGGAAATTTCTCTTGTTTGAGCGATCCAGAGGCGACCTTGTTCTTTGTCGATGTAGCCGATCTCGACTCCGATGTATATCTGTGTACGCAGCTCGCCGCAGGAACCCGAGCGCGATATCGAGATATCGCTGCCGATCCTTGTGGGATCGTCGCTCCATCCCTTCCGCGATATTGCTTGGAACCGAGAGCCCTGACCGGGTGATCTGATCCCGAAATCCGAAGTCCCTCAAATCCATCAACGCCTTGTAAAGGTCCGCGCTGAGCCGCGCAGATTTCTTCCAGACATCAAGATTCTCAAATCCCACCAAACCCATAAGATAGTCGTCAGTTTTCAGTCGTCAGTATTTTACAAGCCGCTGTTTTAGAATATTTTTGTCATCCAAAAACGAAAATCCAGGTGCGATCGGTAGAACTTCTCCGGCGACACGATAAACACACACTGCCTACTGCCTACTGCCTACTGCCTACTGCCTACTGCCTACTGCCTACTGCCTACTGCCTACTGCCTACTGCCTACTGCCTACTGCCTCAACGCCCCGCCCAAACATTGACCTGGGCGGCGATCTTGTCGGCGTGCAGCACCAGGCTGGCACCGCCGCGGGCGATGAGTTCGGCCGGCATGCCGAAGACGACGGCGGATTGCTCCGATTCGGCGATGGTGCGCCCGCCGCGCTTCTTGATCTCGGCGAAGGCATCCGCCCCGTCGTAGCCCATGCCGGTCAGCATGACCGCCACCACGCGCGCCGGGTCGCAGTGCTCCAGCACCGAGCGGCCCAGCAGTTCCACCGAGGGGTGCCAGAGAAATTCGCGACTCTCCGGCTTGGCGAGGACGGTCAATCTCCCGGCGCGCTGCCCCACCACCATATCCGCACCACCCTTGCCGATATAGACGGTGCCGGGTTCGACGGCCATGGGACGGTCCACTTCTACGACCGTGAGGGAGCATAGGCTATTCATGCGTTCGGCAAAAGGGCGGGTGAAGGAGCCCGGCATGTGCTGGGCGACCAGGATCGGCCAGGGGAAATCCGCCGGCCACAGCGGCAGGATGTCCTCCAGGGTGCGCGGGCCGCCGGTCGAGACGCCGATCACGACCAGTCCTTCGCCCGCCACGCCACGCCGGACGGCGAGCGGGCGGGGGGCTGGCTTCGCGCGCTCCTCCCGCAGCCGCTGCGCCAGTCCACGGGCGCTCTTGGCCTTGAGTCGGGCGCGGGCCGCGGCGCGCACCTTGGTCACCAGCTCGTCGCTGATCGTGTCGATGGAGAGCGAAATGGTCCCGCCGGGTTTGGCCAGATAATCGATGGCGCCGAGATTGAGCGCCTCGAACGTCGCCAGCGCCCCTTTCTCGGTGAGCGAGGAGACCATGACCACCGGCACCGGCCGCTCTGCCATCAGCAGCGATAGCGCGGTGATGCCATCCATCTCCGGCATGTTGATATCCAGCGTCACCACGTCCGGTTGGAAGGCGCGGTTTTCCTCCACTGCCTCCCGGCCGTTGCGCGCCTGGCGGATCTCGAAGTCGCCTTCCACCTGGAAGACGTTGGTCAACTGACGGCGCATCAGCGCCGAGTCGTCAACGATCAGCAGCTTGATCATGTCACCAACCCTGGTCCCGCCCGCTCACACCGACCGTCCTTACTGCTCACGCCGACAGTTCCGCCAGGTCGGCCAGCTCCCGTCCCTGCATCAGTTGGGTGGGGTCGATCAACTGCACCAGACGTCCTTGTTTCTCCAGGTTCGCCATGCGCGCCAGGAGTTTGGCCTGATCGCCGGACAGCCGGGGCGCCGGCTCGATCACGCTCTTGTGGATCCGCAGCACCTCGGCCACCGAATCGACGATGAACCCGGTGCGCGCGCCGTCGATCAGGAACACCATGACGCGCTGGCGGTCCGAGCGCTCCACGCCGGGCAGCCCCAGGCGTCGGCGCAGGTCGATCACCGGCAACACCGTGCCGCGCAGGTTGATGACGCCCTCCACGAAGGCGGGTGCATTGGGCACATGCGTCAGCTCGTCCGGGACACGCACGATCTCCTGCACACTCTCGATCGGTACCCCGAACTCCTCCTTGTCGAGGCGGAACACCACCACCTGCTCATCGTCGTCGGTGCCTTCCTCATCCCGCTCAGCGTCGTCATCGCCTCGCTCATCGTCTTGCAAGGTATCCACGGTCGTCAACGCCTCCTTGATAGCCGAATGACTGAACAGATTGTCGGTTGAGATAATCGACACCAGGCGCTTGCCGCCGTCCAGCCGGCAGATGTCGGAGATATCGGCGAGATCCCCTTCCCGCGCGAGCAGACCGGGCATGGCCTCCACGTCGGCCTTGGCGACCCGCAGCACCTCGTTGACACTGTCCATCACCACGCCGACCGAGGCCGCGCCCAGGGACACCACGACGATGCGACTATGCTCGTCGGCATCGCGGGGAGGCAGCGCGAACATCCGGCGCAGACTCACCAGTGGCAGCAGGCGGTTGCGCAGGCTCATGACACCGAGTACATGCGCCTCCGAGCGGGGCACATGCACGATCTGCTCCGGGACCTGCACGATCTCCTGGACGTTCTCGATGGCAATGGCGTATTCCTGCCCGGCCACCTCGAAGCTCACCAGTTGCAGTTCGTCGCTGTTCCCGTCCTCGTTGGTTTCGGCGCGGCTGAACAGGCCGCCGGCCATGCCGGCGGTCTTGGCGACGCTGACAATGTCCGCGAACTCCCGGCCGATCAGCTTGGCGAAATCCAGCACCATGATCATGGCGTGGCCGCCCACGTCCTTGATGAGCCCGGACAACAGCTCGGTATCCACGGTGCCGCTGATGCTTCCCACGGGTTCGATCTTGCTCGGCTCGACGCCGACCACGCTGGCGACCCGATCCACCACGAAACCCAATGGTTGGCCGATGTCGATCACCAGGGCGCGCGTGGTGTCATCGTCGTCACGCTCGGCCAGACCGAAGAGATGACGCAGCGACACGATCGGCAGGATCTTGCCACGCAGGTTGGCCAGACCGTCGAGGCTGGGCGGGGCCAAGGGCACCCGCACCACCTCGGGGACACGGATGATCTCCTGTACCGGGGCCATGTCCACGGCAAAGACCTCGTCGCCAACGATGAAGGTGACGAACTGACGGATGTCGGAGATCTGCTCGTCGAGGTCGCCGTCGGTGGGAGGCGGCGGCGCGTCTCGTCGTTCCAGTGTCGCTGAAGTCATGATGGCATCCCCCGGTCAGGCGCTTTGCAGTTCATCGGCGAGCGAGGCGATTTCCTCAATGGCGGCGGCCAGTTCCTCGGCCCCCTGCGACTGCTGTTTCGACGCGGTGGCCGCTTCGGTGGCGGCTTTGTCGGCCTCCTGGGCCGCGGCGGAAATCTGTTCCACCCCGGTCTTCACCTGCGCGATGGCCGTGGCGATCTCGTTAGCCGCCGCCAGGATCTCCTGGGTGCCGGTCTCCACGACGGCGATGTCCGACTCGATAATCACCAGATTGGCGGTGGTGGCCTTGGCCCGCTCCACCTCGCTCATCGCGCCAGCCACGATCTCCTCCAGATCGCGCCCCACCACCCCGATCTGATCCTGTACCGCCTTCACCAGATCCTTGATGTTGTCGGCATTCTCGGCGGAATCGTGGGCGAGGTTGCGGATGTCGGTCGCTACCACCACGAACCCCTTGCCGAACTCACCAGCCCGCGCCGCCTCGATCGAGCCATTGACCGCCAGCATATTGGTCTGGATTGAGACCGTGGTGATGGCGTCGACGATCTTGTCGATGCGCCGCGACACCAGCTCCAGATCCTTGATCTGCCTGATGCTGGAGCGGGAGGAATCCGCCGCCGAGGAGATGCCCGCGACCAAGCCGTCGACGGTGGTTTTGTTCACGCCCAGCAGGGCCTTGATCGCCGCCACCTTTTCGCCACCGACGGTCGCGCGGGCCTGGGCCAGTTCCAGCCCCTTCTCGATCTGGGTGATGGCGGCGGCCGATTCCTCGGTCCCCGCGGACTGCACCTCCGCGCCTTTGCGGATCTGATCGATGGCGATCATGATCTGGTCGCTGGAGCGGTTGATCTCGGAGACGGCGGAGGACAGCTCCTCGGCGGCGGAGGCGACTTCCTCGGCGCTCTTGGCGACATCGGTGGAGGTCTTGAGTTCTTCCGCCAGCTCCGAGAGTGATTGAGCCGCCTGCTCGCATTCGGCCAGTGCCTGCGCCTGTTCGGCTACTGTCTTGGCGGCCTCTTCGGCGGCGGTAGACTGCTCTTCGGCGGCGGCGGCGATATTTTCCGATCCCTTCAGCGCTTGCTGGGCGGCAGTGCTGGACTGTTGGGCACCGGCGGCGATCTCCTGTGCGCCCTTGACGATCTCGGCGGCGTCGAGACGGATTTGTTCCAACTGGGTGGTGATGGTCTTGCCCTTTTCGGCCTCCTCCTCCACGGTCTTGGCCGAACTGCCAATCCCCTCGGCGATGATCTTGACCTCACTCTGAATCTGACCGACGAGATCCTGGATCTGCTTGGCGCTCTTCTCGGAGGTCTCGGCCAGGGTACGCACCTCGTCGGCCACCACGGCGAAGCCCTTGCCGTGCTTGCCGGCACGGGCGGCCTCGATGGCGGCGTTCAGCGCCAGCAGATTGGTCTGGTCGGCGATGCGCGCCACCGCCTTGACGATATCGCCGATGCTGGCCGCCTGCTTCTCTAGATCGGCCACCCGTTCCACCGAGGCCGTCTGGCGTTGCGCGGCGACGCCGACATTCGTCACCAACCCCGCGACCTCGGCGCTGGTCCTGGCCACCAGCGTTTGCGTGGCCTCGCTCTTGGCTTGGCTGACATCCGCGCTACGCAACTGGCGACCGATGGCCGCCTCGACCTGCTTAAAGGCCGCCAACGACTCCTGCGCCGCGCCGGAGGCTTCCTCGGCACCGGTGGCGATCTGATCGGCGGCGCGCTTCAGCTCCTCTGCGGCTGATGCCGCCTCATTGATGCCGGAGGACAACTGGCCAGTCGCGGCGGCGATCCGCTCGGCCGCCTGCTGCTGCTTGGCGAGGGTACGCGCTCGCTTGCGTTGGGCTTCGGCCTCGCGCGCGGCCACGGCGGAGGTCTTGCCGTCGGCTGCGGTTGTCCCTGCGGTGGTCGAGGATTTTTTCACGAGGGCCATGCGGTGTCTCCTTGCGTCGGGTAGGACGGTGTGAACGGGCGTGACATTGAGTAGAACTACTTTAAAGCATTCATACTTGGAGTGGCAGGCCGTCAGTCTGTTTTCAACGATAGAAAAAATGATGAAGCGACTTCGTGACTCCGGTTGGAAACGCGCTCAACCGCCGCGCCTGCTCCGATGACCGTGGGTCCATGCCAGTCCGACCGCTCGTTCGAAACGGTGCATCCCATGTCCGGCGCGGTTTAGGAGGCTGGCGGCGACAACGCTCCTCGCTGTTTCACCGGGATTCTTGCTGATACTATCCGCGACGGAGCTTCGAGCCGAGAAATGGAAATGATCGATCAGCATCTGATGTATCGCGACGTAAAGGAGAGAGACCAATGTCCGAGATTCGTTATGACGCTCACCCTTCCCTAGTCCGGATGCGACCGTTCGCGACCCTGCTGACCATCCTGCTGTTGCTGGGGGGCATCCTGGTCGCCGTGCTCGGCGATCAGGTCTTGGCGTTCCTGCCCGAGGCGATCGTCGATCAGGTCGATGGCAAGGCCCTGCAAGCGATCGGCATCGGGGTCTTTGCGATCGCGACGCTGCAGCTGTTGATCTGGTGGGTCGCAACGCGCTCGGATCATTTGGTGATCACGCAGGATGAGCTGCTCTGGACCCACGGTCTGCTCAACAAGCAATACACCGAGATCAACATGGCCTCGGTGCGCACCGTGCGGGTCAGTCAGAGTCTGTTGCAGCGCATCATGAACGCGGGCGACATCAAGGTCTTCACCGCCGGCGACAATCCCGAGATGATGGTGCGCGGCCTGCCGGAGCCGGCGCGGATCCGCGAGTTGGTCAAGGCGCAGGCGTCATCCGGAGTCTGAGGATGGGCGCCGACAACCGTGGAGATTGGAAACTTCTGGCGGTCGTCCTGAGCGTCGTCGTACTCCTGCTTCTGGTGGTGGCCGCCGTCCTGCTGCCCGCGACGGTGCCGGCGGTCGCGGCATTGAACACAGGGATGGGGCTAAAGGAGGCCGTGCCCTGGGGCTTTGGCGTGACCCTCGGTCTGTTCGTGCTGTTCGCGATCGTCGCGGGCGACGGTCTGATCGGGGAACTTCAATTCATGCTGGGATCGTTCTTCTCGTTTTTCCTCATCCTCACGCTGCTGATTGCCTGGGTGTTCTGAGAGTCCGGACGACGGACTTGCCGATCGACTCATCGACGCTGCCGCAATGCCTCGTACAGACAGACCCCGGCGGCGACCGAGACATTCAGGCTCTCGACCTGGCCGCGCATGGGTAGACGAACCAGCCGGTCGCAGCGTTCGCGGGTCAGACGTCGCAGACCGCTGCCCTCGCTGCCCATGACGAGCCCCAGCGGGCCGGTCAGATCGGCCGCGTAGAGGTCGATGTCGGCCTCGCCGGCGGTTCCGGTCAGCCAGATTCCCCGCGCCTTGAGTTCTTCCATAACGCGGACCAGATTGGTGACCTGAAAATAGGGCAGGGTTTCGGCCGCGCCGCTGGCGACCTTGCAGACCACGGGCGTCAAACCAACGGCATTGTCCTTGGGCGCGATCACGGCCTGAACGCCGACCGCCTCGGCGGTGCGCAGACAGGCGCCGAGATTGTGCGGATCCTGTACCTCGTCGAGCAGGAGCAGGAAGGGCGGTTCCTGGAGAGCGTCCAGGAGCGCCGCGAGATCCTGTTCGGAGCGCGCCGCCGGCACCCGCACCCAAGCCAGAACGCCCTGATGGTTTGCCCCCTCTGCGCTGCCGTCCAGCTCGTCGTGGTCGACCTGACGGACCTTCACGCCCGCCTGACGGGCCAGTTCCGCGACATCGGCCAGCCGTCGATCGCGTCGGGTGCGTTCCAGCCAGAGTTCGGCGACGCCCTCGGTGCCAAACTTGAGCGCGGCGCGAACGCTGTGGATTCCGCTGACAGGGGAGAGGTCTTTCACCGTCAGGACTCAGGCGCGGAGCCGGAAGGCTTGCGCTTGCGACGGTTGCGCGAGCGCGGCTTCTTGACGCCAGCCGGTTCAGCCGCTTTTGGGGCACCCTCGTCGACGACTTTCCGCGCACCCTGAGCGGCTGTCTTCTTGCGAGCGACCTGGCCGGCGGACTTGCGACGGCCCTGTTCGGCGGCCGGCTTGGGGGCGGCTTGCCCGGAAGACTTGTCGCCGCCCGACTTCGCGGACTTGCGCCCGCCCGATCCCGCGACCGGGACCGCGACCGGCACGAAATCGATCTTGCGATCGTCCAGATTCACCGCGGCGACCTGAATCCGTAGCCGGTCGCCCAGACGATAGACCATCCCGGTCCGCTCGCCGTGCAGCCGGTGGCCGATGGGGTCGAAGTGATAATAATCGTTGTCCAGCGCAGTGATATGCACCAGTCCGTCCACATGCACCTCGTCGAGTTCGACGAAGATGCCGAACGAATTGACGCTGGTGATGGTGCCGTCGAACTGCTCGCCGAGCTTGTCCTGCATGAACTCGCACTTGAGCCAGTCCTCGGCGTCGCGGGTCGCCTCGTCGGCGCGCCGCTCGGTGCCCGAACACTGCTCCCCGATCTGTTGCAGGTCGATCTTGGAGTAGTCCAGATCCGCCGCCGTCCCGCCCGCGAGCAGATGCTTGATGATGCGGTGGACGATCAGATCGGGATAGCGTCGGATCGGCGAGGTGAAATGGGTATAGGCATCGAAGGCCAGGCCGAAATGGCCGACATTGTCCGCGCTGTACATGGCCTGCTGCATCGAGCGCAGCAGCACGGTTTGGATAAGGCGGCGATCCGGGCGATCCTTCACCTGCTCCAGCAGTTGCGCGTAATCGGCGGCGGTCGGTTTGGCGCCGCCCGGCAGCTTCAGGGCCAACTGGCCGAGGAACTCGCGCAGATCGGTGAGCTTTTCCTCGCTCGGGGTGTCATGGATGCGATAGAGCGCCGGAATCCGCTTGCGCTCGAACAGACGCGCGGCGGCCACGTTGGCGGCCAGCATGCATTCCTCGATCAGCTTGTGGGCATCGTTGCGGATCAGCGGCACCACCGCTTCAATGCGGCCCTGGTTGGTAAACTCGAACTTGGTTTCCGTGGTGTCGAAGTCGATGGCACCGCGCTCGACCCGCGCTGCGTGGAGCACCTGATAGAGCTGATAGAGTTCGTGCAGACGGGGCAACACATCCGCGTATTGCGCGCACAGATCGGCATCGCCATCGACCACCATGGCCGCGACCTGATCGTAGGTCAGGCGTGCCTGGGAGCGCATCACGCCCTCGAAGAAGCGGGTGCGCGTGACCTTGCCTTCCGCGTTGATATAGAGTTCGGCGGTCATGCACAGCCGATCCACCTGGGGATTCAGCGAGCAGAGTCCGTTCGAGAGGATCTCCGGCAGCATGGGGATGACCCGATCCGGGAAGTAAACCGAATTGCCGCGCGATTTGGCCTCGGTGTCCAGCGCGGTGCCGGGGACCACGTAGCTGGAGACGTCGGCGATGCAGACCAGCAGCTTCCAGCCCTTGGGCTTGCGTTCGCAGTAGACGGCATCGTCGAAATCACGCGCATCGGCCCCATCGATCGTCACCAGCGCCAGTTTGCGCAGATCCGTGCGGCCCTCCTTCGCCGTCTCCGGCACCTCGGCGGCGAGTTCGGCGACTTCCGCCTTGACCTCCTCGGGCCAGTCCACCGGCAGATCATGGGTGCGGATCGCGATATCCGTCTCCATGCCCGGCCCCATGTGATCGCCGAGCACTTCCACGATGCGCCCGATGGGCTGGGTGCGCGAGGTTGGCTGATCGGTGATCTCGGCCACCACGATCTGACCCTGCTGCGCGCCTTCCATGCGGTCGCTCGGGATGACGATGTCGTGGGTCAGACGCTTTTTGTCCGGCATCACGAAACCGACGCCGCTCTCTTGATAGAGACGACCGACCACGGTGCGGGTATTGCGCTCCAGGATCTCCACCACCGCGGCTTCCAGACGCCCGCGCCGGTCGCGTCCGCTCACCCGCACCACGACCCGATCGCCATGGAAGAGCGCGCGCATCTCCTTCGCGTAGAGATAGAGATCGTCGCCCCCTTCGTCAGGACGCACGAAGCCGAACCCGTCCGGATGACCGATCACCCGTCCCGCGATCAGATCGCGCTTGTTCACCAGACAGAACGCCTGGTTGCGATTGCGGACCAACTGACCGTCGCGCACCATGGCGCCGAGTCGGCGTTCCAGCGCGATCCGATCTTCTTCGTCGGTCAGGGTGAGGGTGGTGGCCAGCTCCTCGAAGGATTGAGGCACCCCGTTGCTGGTGAGCGTATCGAGGATAAACTCGCGGCTCGGGATGGGGTTGGCGTATTTCTTCGCCTCGCGCTGGCGATGCGGATCCGCGTCTCTGGCGGTACTGGAGGGTTGACGTTTTGCCACGTGATCTCGTGAATTCTCAAAAAGGCTAAGTGTACCGTTGACAAGCCCGGCGCGTCTCACTAATATTCGCGCCTCGCTCGGTGTCGTCATCGCTCGCTTGATGACACTCCAAGCCTCATGCCGAGGTGGCGGAATTGGTAGACGCGCATGGTTCAGGTCCATGTAAGCGAAAGCTTGTGGAGGTTCGAGTCCTCTTCTCGGCACCATTCTCTCAATGGCTTGGAAAAATAAGCGCTTTCTCAATCCCAGGGTTTACCTTCTCAATTCCAGGGTCTACCCCCGTACGCAAGTTCGGTCCCTCTGTTCGGCCCCGTCTTTTCACTGTCTGTCTCCAGCCCTTCACGCTTGCCTTGACAGCGATCACGCGCCTCTCGCCTACCGATGTTCATCGAAGGTCGGGATTGCCTCTCTTGACGGTTGCGCGCAAAACGTCGTCATCCATTGCGCAATCAGGCTTGCTCCCTTATTTTTGATGTCATGCGATCTCAATCAGACGGCCAGCCATGACCTTTATCCGACATCTTGTCCTCGCTTTCGTTCTCATTCCGCTTCTGCTGTCGGCGCCGCCATTGCGCGCGGGGCTGCCGACGTCGATCGACGATCAGCCGCTCCCCAGTCTGGCGCCGATGCTGGAGCGGGCGGTTCCGGCCGTCGTCAATATCTCCACGGTCAGCCAGATCGAGGCGGCGGATCATCCGCTGCTGCGAGATCCCTTTTTCCGCCATTTCTTCGACATTCCGCAGGAACGTCAGCAACGGAAAAACAATAGCCTGGGCTCCGGGATCATTGTGGACGCCAAACGCGGGCTGGTCCTGACGAACCATCACGTCATTGCCAAGGCGTCGGAGATCGGGATCGGCATGCACGACGGCCGCACCCTCGCCGCTGAGTTAATCGGTACCGATCCGGCCACCGACATCGCCGTTCTGCGCATCCCGGCCAAGGATCTGGCCGCTCTGTCGTTCGCGGATTCGGACTCGCTCAGAGTCGGCGATTTCGTCGTGGCGATCGGCAATCCCTTCGGTCTCAGCCAAACGGTGACCTCAGGAATCGTGAGCGGGCTGGGACGCACCGGGCTCGGCATCGAGGGCTACGAGAGCTTCATTCAGACCGATGCCTCGATCAATCCGGGTAACTCGGGCGGTCCCCTGGTTAATCTGCGCGGCGAACTGGTCGGCATGAACACCGCGATCCTCGCCCCGGGCGGCGGCAATATCGGCATCGGCTTCGCGATCCCGGCCAATATGGCTCGGGCGATCATGGAGCAGCTTGTGGAGCATGGCGCGGTGCGGCGTGGTTTGTTCGGTGTCGGGGTGCAGGATCTGACCGGAGAACTGGTTGCGGCCTTTAACCTTGAGGATCGCGAGGGCGCGCTGGTCACGAGCGTGGAAAAGGGCTCGGCAGCCGACGACGCGGGACTGCGCGAAGGCGACATCATCCTCACGGTCAACGACAAACCCGTCCGGGGATCGGCGGATCTGCGCAATCGCTTCGGACTGCTGCGGGTTGGGGAGCGGGTGGAACTGGAAATCGTGCGTGGCGGCAAGCAGCGCCGTCTGAGCGGAATCATCGCCGATCCCTACCGTGACTTCGTCCGCGGCGACCGCCTCTCGCCCATCCTGGCGGGCGCGCTCTTGGGTGAGTTGGACCGCCGGGGCGGCGTGCCCGCCGTGCCCGTAGGGACGGTGGAAACCGATACCCCTGCCTGGAACGCGGGTCTGCGCGAGGGCGACCGCATCCTGCAGGTCAACGGTCAAGGGATCGACAGTCTGCGCGAGATCGCCATTCTCTTGAGCAAGGCCGGCGGGCTCTACAGCCTGCGGGTCCAGCGTGGCGATGATTTGGTCCTGCTGGCGCGTCGTTGATTCGGGCGGTCGCGTCCGACCGCGCTGAGGGCGGACGCGGTTTACCGGGGGCTGAGATTACCAGCAAATGCCGCGATACTGGCTTTCGCTGCTTTTTTGGTCGGTGACGCCCCACAGATCAACCATGATTTGTTGGGAGGATAAACGCTCCAGCATGCCCTTGAATTCCTTGGACGGATTTCCGATCACAACCGTCTCGGCATGAGCCAATGCCTCCTCGATACTGTCAACCATCAGTTTCGAGATGTGCGGTATGTGATTCAAAATATAGTCCCGGTTGGCGCCAAACAGGCTGGCGATGTTGACGTTTCGATCATAAACCTTCAACTCGAAACCTTTGCCCAATAGCCGCTCGATCAACTCGACGACCGGGCTTTCGCGCAGATCGTCAGTCCCTGCCTTGAAGGCAAAGCCCAGAATACTGATTTTTTTGTGGCCGGCGGCGATCACCATGTCCAGCGCGCGTCGCACCTGAAGCTCGTTGCTTGGCATGATGGCATCGAGGATAGGCACGGCAACATCGCACTCTCGCGCCTTATAGGTCAATGCGCGAACATCCTTGGGCAGGCATGAGCCGCCGAAGGCAAAGCCGGGCTTCATGTAGTAGGGGGAAAGGTTCAGCTTCGTATCCTGGCAAAAAATGTCCATGACCTGCCGCCCATCAAGCCCTGAAGCCTTGCAGATACTTCCAATCTCGTTGGCGAATCCGACCTTCAGCGCGTGCCAGACGTTGTCCGTGTATTTGACCATTTCGGCCGTTTCGACTTCGGTGCGGATCAAGGGCGCGTCGAGTCCCGCGTAGAGGCTGGCCAGAATCTCCCCGCTACGATCGTCCGTTTCGCCGATCACGGTCTTGGGCGGATTATAAAAATCCCAAACCGCCGAGCCTTCGCGCAGGAACTCGGGATTGTTACAGACGCCAAAGTCAATCCCGGCCCGCTTCCCGGAGCATTCCTCCAGCACCGGGATGACGACATTCCGCATCGATCCCGGCAGCATCGTGCTGCGCGCGACCACGACATGAAAGCGCTTTTGATCGCGCAGTGCCTCGCCAATCTGCTCGCAGACGTAGCGCACATAGCGCAGATCCAGGCTGCCGTTGATTTGACTGGGCGTGCCGACACAGATCAGGGAAAGATCGGAGATGGCGATGGCATCCTGAACGCTTTCCGTGGCGGTCAGCGTTCCCTTGGCGATGGCATCGGCGATCATGTCGCCCACGCCTTCCTCGATGATCGGCGAGACGCCCTGTTGAATCAGACGAACCTTGGTCCGATTCGGATCGACACCAACGACCTCATGACCCTCCTTGGCGAGACAGGCCGCGGAGACCGTGCCAACATAACCCAGACCGAAAATACTGACTTTCATGACCCTACCCCCTCTGTAAACGAAAACCCGAGATCCGGTACTGGAACCGCCAAGAACTCTAAGAATTGCTTACCATCCGGTCATCCATGGCGGATTCAACGCGAGCGGCCGACCTTGATCGTCGCGTCCAGTTGTGTCTGACCGCGAATGTCGAAGCGTTCCACCAGGGAATAAGCGGGATGTTTGCGGTCGAAACTGCGCGAGATCCAGCCGGTCATCGGATCGTCCGAGCCGATGGACAGAACGCGATGACCTTGCGACCTGGGATCCAGCGCGAGTTCGATGCGCTGTCCGGCATTGGACACCGCAACGCCCGGAGCGGTGAAATCGACCTGGCAACCTTCCGAGAAATGCCACCATCGCTCCACCCGATGATCCGCGGCGCACTCCAGAGTGTCGCGAAGGCGAAGCACTCGGGCGGACTTCTCGAATCGCCAATGCCGGCGATGAATCGCCGGATCCGGCAGACTGGAATAACCATCATGCTCTCCAACCAGTTCCGCTACGTCGGGATCGTCGCGCCATGCCAGAGAACGGGCGCGCGCATGACGTACCCACATGAAGTTTCCGCCAATCAGCGACTGATCCAGGCCGTCGACACGCAACGTATTATGCGCGGCGGTGCCTCGGAAATAATCGCGCCAAGCCTTTTGAGTATGATAACTATAGGTACCGGGGTCGACGAGAAACTCGACGCCGCCAACCGACAGGGTGAAGGCAAGCGCATCCGCATGACCATGCGCGGCGATCGAAAGATAGCCCAGCGGCCCCGTGTCCGCGACGATGCGAATTTCCTGATCGGTCTCCCAGTCCGTGCCGAGGATGTAATAACCCCCGTGCGGGAAACTCGTGCGTACCGGCCGAGCGAAGTCAGGCCGGTCCATCGGGAGCGCGCGAGCGTCGTCCATCTCCGCGCCCATCAGCCAGCGGGTCTTCGCGTCGATTCCGCCGGCCTTGGCCAACAGCTCCGGGCGTTCGAACAGGAGCCCCCCAGAGGCCAGCAGAGACCGATAGGGACAGAAATTCTCTCCCTGAGCAAGTCGGACCGCATAACCGTCGTCGGCATCCCCGATCATCGGCAGATTTCCGCCGACATCCATGATCGACGCCAGGAAATCGAGCATGCGTTCGAGACTTTTCCAATAGCGTGGCTCGAAATCGCAACCGTTTTCACGCCCGGCAAGCCCGGCGATCAGGAGAAAATCCCCGACGAATTGCATGTAAGAGACGGTCTGTTCCTTGAGAACCCCGTCCGCGTGAACCTGCAGGACCGCTTCCCTCGTCAGGATCGCGTGCGATTCGGCCCGCCAGGCGGCCGACCGTGGCCAGGCGGGCCAGGTCGCGGAGGCGACAAAGAGTCCGGCGGCCTCGCCGATCAGATGATTGTTCGCCGATGAATAGCGCGACCAGTTTTCCGCAATGAAACACGAGTGCTCCCAAATCGAACCGAGCCAGGCCGAATGAACCTGCTTGCCGTCTTCGCCCGCGAACAACCGGCTCTCCGCGCCGCCGATCAGTTGCCAGCAGATCGACCAGTTGATCAAGCGAATCCCGGCCTCCAGCGAGCTTGACCAGTTCGGACCCTGAGGATAGGGGCATTGGTCGATCCAGGAGCGCAAAAGTCGCTTGAAACCTTCCAGATAACGCCCATCCCGGGTGATCCAGTAGGCTTGGCAGAGCGTGACGAACTCCAGATGCCGATTTGGCTCCCAGAGATATTTGATATCTCCGACGAGCGACTCTTGACGGTAATCGAGTGTCATCCCAAAGGTCGACGGGGCCAGGGTGCCCGTTTTCGGATCCCGGTTCCAGTCCGGAGTCGTTCCTAAATCGACATCGGAGAGCGCGAAAACAGCATAGTGACCCGCGAGGATTCGATCCGCCGCAGTGGCATAGGCCGTGGCGTCAAAGCGCTCGCCGGGATGCAGCCATGAGGTGTTTGCCACCGGCAGTGTTGGCGCCGGCGGTCGGCGATTCGACCCTCGAAGCGGCCGCAGCGTCACGCGTACCTTCTTGCGAAGACGATAGAGCGTTTCTCCGATCGACATGCACCGGAGCCGGTTCAGATACCAGTTGAATTTTTCGGATTGCCGCGCCATGCGATGTCCTCATCAGCGATCGATCTCGGCATACAAGGCGCTCAGCGAACGCTCGACGCAATCCATGCTAAAGGATTCGTCTGCGTGCTTGCGCGAGAGGCGGCTCGCTTGCAGCCAGGCAGCCTCATCGGTTGAATATCTTGAGATCCGATCGGCTAACGCCTCGCTGTCACCCGGCTCGATGAGATAGCCATTCGCGCCATCGATGACCGCATCGGGGATCCCACCGACCGGGGTCGCGATAATCGGCAAACCGGCTGCCATCGCCTCCAGAATTCCCATGGGCAATCCCTCATCATAGGACGGCAAGGCATACAGATCCGAACGCCAGAGTAATTCGACCACCTGCCGGTTATCGACCCAACCCAGCACTTCGACCTTGTTCATCAGATCGGCCGCGCGAATCGCCGCCTTCGCTCCCTCGACATCCCCATCTCCGGCAATGAAGAAGCGTACGTCCGTGTCTCGCAGGCGATCCGCTGCGCGAATCAAATCGAATACGCCTTTCCGCTCTCCGATCCGTCCCAGAAAGAGAACGGTCATGGGGGCGTGCAAGCCGGTTCGCTCGATATGGTACTTCTCGACATTGACGCCATTATGAATCATCGACACCCGACATCCCGGCGAGATTTCCTGGAGTTTCACCAACCAGGATTGCGACAAGGCGATGACCGCGTTGGCCCGCGACAGACCGAATCGGATAGCGGCCTTCTCGACGCGACTGGATTTTCGATAATAAGTATCGAAGGAACTGCCATGGACATGCCAGATCGTGCGTTTGCCAAACGCCCACGCGATCAGGAAAAACAAGAAAAGACGTCGATAGCTCCAGCCTTGGGAGGTATGAAAATGGACAAGGGCGGAAGCCAGAATGAAAACGACGATACGTGGCGATTGAACGAGATAGAACAACGCTTTTGTCAATTTATTGCCGTCGCAATGGGTCGGTAAGTAGCGGACTCCGAGGCGTCCGAGCATATCCCGCTCCACGTAGTTACGGATGACCGACCCGATGCCGCCTTTCGTCGACATCTGTGTCCCAAGCATCAATAGACGTGTCACGATTCCAATCCCCCTTTCTGCAACCGTTTTGTCGAACATGATGCCGGCCATGCTTTCATGGCGACCATCGCATTCCTTGAATCTCAATCCCTCTCGACGACGTACATCACGTCCGTTCCGACTTGATTTTGGCATTGCGCAATGACCTTGCTGTCATCGCGCTCTTCTCTCGCGGTCCACTGGGCGAAGTTGAGCAGGCGTTCCGCAAAAGGCGTGCGGTGAAGGGCCAGCGCCTGGATCAGGTCCGCGCTCGCCGCCTCGGGATCGGCGGCCTCCAGATGCGCCATGGCGCGGGCGATCAGCGACTCGGCCGCCTGTTCGACCCGGATCAGGCCGGCCAGCTCCATGCCGCACCGCCGACAGGTGACGCGGCCATCCCAGCGGGCCGCGCAGTTCGGACACCGCTCCATCAGGATTCCAGGTAATAGAGCAGATCCGTCAGCGCGGCGACCGCCGGTTCCAACGCGCCGACATCGCCTTCTACGAGCGCATCGCGCACCCTTTCGATTAGATCCACCAGGTCTTCCCGGTCCTCCGGGTTGGCGGTCTCCAGCAACCGTTCGGCTTTCTCGATCAGTGCGTTGGCCTGGACCGTCTCGCGCTGATGATGGGTCGCATCATGGGACACATTGCGGGCCTCGCCGTCGATCAGGGCGCCGATGCGTTCGCGGGCGGCATCGAGTTCCTGCTGCTCGAAGCGGGTGGTGGCGTTGTCGATGGAGATGCGCGTTTCCAGACCGGTGCGTTTCTCGCGCGAGCTGACCTGCAGGATGCCGTTCAGGTCCAGCGAAAAGGTGGTCACGATCAGGTTGCCCGCCGGGACATCGCTCAGGCCCTCGATTCGAAAGGAACCGATCTCGGTGTTGTTGAGTGCGTCCGGATCGTCGCCCTGATAGACCTGCACCTCGATGATGGTCTGACCGTCGTAGTGGGTCTGAAAGACCTCGCTCTTGGTCACCGGAATCGGGGTGTTCTTGCGGATCAGCGGAATGTAGGTGTAGGGGTAAAGCTCGCCGTTGAGATCGCTGAGCGCGCTGGTCCCGAAGGTATAGGGGGTGATGTCCACCAGCACGCTGCTCACCTTCTCGCCCGCGATCACCGCCGCCTGGATCGCTGCGCCCGCCGCCACGCAGAGTTCCGGGTCGACCTCGGCGCGGGGCTGCATGCCGAGCATCTGCTCCAGCCGTGTCTGCACCAGCGGGGTCCGCGTGGCGCCGCCGACCAGGAGCACCTCGTCGAGTTCCGCGACGGTCAGCGAGGCGCCTTTGAGGGCGATATGCACCGCCTCCAGGGTCTCCTCGATGTAGGGCGCGATCATCTCCTCGTAATCGGTGCGCGCCACCTCCAGCGACAGGTTGATCGGCTTGCCGTCCTGCTCCAGCAGATATTCTTCCTCGATACGCGCGAAGGGGGCGTCGCTGAGCGCGATCTTGACCGTTTCGCAGGCGCGGACGATACGGGCCATGGCGGCCTTCTGTTCGCCGGGGTCGACGCCCTGGGTCTCTTTCAGATGGGTCACGACATGTTCGACCAGCCGGGCGTCGAAATCGTCTCCGCCGAGATGATTGTTGCCGTGACTCGCCAGTACCTCGGTCACGTCCCGGTTCAGGCGCACCACCGAGACATCGAAGGTGCCGCCGCCCAGGTCATAGACCAGGATGGTTTTGGCCGTCTCATGGTCGGCCTCGTAGGCCAGCGCGGCGGCGGTCGGCTCGTTGATGATGCGCATGACTTCCAGGCCCGCCAGTCCGCCGGCGTCGCGGGTTGCCTGGCGCTGCGCGTCGGAGAAATAGGCGGGCACCGTGATGATGGCCTTCGACACCGGCTGGCCCAGCGCGTCCTCGGCGGCCTGCTTGAGCCGGCGCAGAATGAGTGCCGAGATCTCCTGCGGCGTGTAGGACTGCTCGCCCATCGGCAGACGCACGTCCTCGCCCATGCGCCGCTTCACCGAGCGGATGGTGCGTTCCGGATAGATGACGTACTGATTGCGCGCGGACTGACCCACGAGCAGCGTGCCGTCGTCGGCGAGTCCGACCATGGAGGGCAGGATTTTGGAACCGTCGACCTCAATGATGCGGGTGCGACCGTCCTGGACCACGGCCACCTCGGAGTTGGTGGTTCCCAGGTCAATACCGATGATGATGTCGTTCACAAGTGTGGTTCCGTGGAATAAATGTAAAAACTACGTACAGCGTGACGCGCGTTGGCAGAGGGTTTCGGGAAATCGCCTAGCCCAACGGCCAAACCCCCGGCGGTGGCGCGCCGCTAGCGTCGCCAATCGTCCGACCTCGCGGCCGGTTGACCACCACTTCGGCAGGTCGCAACAGCCGGTCTTGATAGAAAAAACCCTTGCGCAGCTCGCCAACCACGACACCTTCCGGACGGAGAGGATTTCGCGCCAGCTCGGCGGCGTGCATGGTGTGCGGATCGAAGCTCTGGCCCAGCGCCGGCAGTTCGCGCACGCCCCGGCGCGCCAGCGTCTCGTCGAACCGGCGCAGATTCATCCTCATGCCTTCCGCCATGGACGCGACGAAACCGCTGGCGCGGCCATCGAACCAGCCAGGTTGAAAGCGCCGCGCCTGATCGAGGCCCGCCTGCAGGCGGTCGCGGAGTTCCAGCAGTTCGAGCAACAGGTTTTTCTGGCCCTGTTGGTCCGCCTTGCGGTCCTGCTCGCGGTGTCGTTCCTGTTCGTCGCTCAGACGGGCATTGGTCTCGCGCAGCGTATCGAAGAGCGAGCGGAATTCGTCGAGCGCGGATTTGACCTGACGCGATTCCAGCTTGACCTCGTTCTTGAGCGCGACCAGCTCCGCAAGCAGCGTGAAGAGATCCGGAGCGACACTGCCACTCGTTTCCTGAGCGGAGTCGAAGGGAACCGACGCATGGGAACGCGCGTCCAGATAAGCCCGGAAGCGTGCGGTAAGCTGATCCTTCTCCGCCTCGTCCATCAGTCGCCCCCGCGCAGCAGGGCCGCAAACAGCGCCGGTTCCGGTCGCCCCCAAGCGGTATCGAAGGCTCCGGATCGACCCAGCGGAAACGCCCGGTCGAGCAGATCCGCCGGCTCGGGTGGCGCGGTCTCGAACAGCGCATACGCCAGGCGGTCGCGCTGGGTGCGCAGGGCCTCGTAAGCCGTGCGCAGGGCCTGGAAGCCGTCAGCGTCGCGCTCCGGCGGGCAACGTTTGATGCCTTCCAGATAGGCCGCCTCGATAGCGGTGTCGTCCGCGTCATCGGGTACGCCAAGGATTAGATAGGGGTCTCTCATCGGAAAAAATCCGAAAGGTCGGAAAAATCCGGCAGCGTGCCGTCGCGGGCGTGGCTGAACAGTTCGATCAATTTCTCGATCACCGCCGGCTCGCCGATCTGGCGCGCCATGCGTTTGAGCTGGCGTTTGATGTCGGGCGGAAAACCGAGAATGTTCATCGTCTTCTCCAACCCGGCCATGCGCAGCATCATCACCAGCGCATCCGTCGCCATCTCGTCGGAGACGTCTCCCGCGTCACCGTCATCATCGTCGTCAAAAGGAAAGCCGAACGGGCTTGCACCCAGGGGACCGCCAAAGCCGAACGGGTTCAGAGCGTCAAAGATCTCCTTGATCCGCAGCGCGGTCCGCATATCCCCTTCCTCGCGGGCCTGTGCCAGCGCATCCTCCAGACGGTCGAGATCCCGGTTCGGGCGGCCGCTGAATCCCTTGGGGTATTTGGCCTCGAAGGCGTGAAGCTCGAACACCGGAGCGCCTCGCCACTGTTTCAGCGCAATGTCCGCGACACTTTGGCGAAGTTTGTGGAAGCCGCAACGGCGCAGGGTTTCGCAGGCCGACTCCAGATCGCTCCGCGACAGTTGCGTCCAGGGCGCACTGCCGAGCGACTTAGTGAAATAGGCATCGAGTTCGCGCGAGAGCTTGCCGCCGCCATCCAGATGAGTGCGCAGCCGGGCGAGCGCGGCGAGCAGATCGTCGCGTCCCTGATGGACGAATTTTGGGAGCATGACCTGCTTGAACAGCTTGAGCGGCGGCAGCCTGACCGCGTCCCCGGCAAGCACCAGCGCCGCCTGAGTCGCCAGTCCTCCGCCCAGCCGCGCGACGGTCTCGCGCAGGATCGCGGCATCGGCATGTTCGATCACGGCGATGAGCCCCGAGGTTAGATCGAGCTGTTCGCGCGCATGACCGCCACGCGCCCAGGTGTCGGCCTCGTCCAGCGTCTTGCGCGCCAGATCCGCGCGCCCCTTGAGGAGCTGTTTACGGGCGTGCGCGAGATGGGCTGCCACCAGATGCTCGCGCACCTCGGTGTTGATCGAATCCACGGCGAGAATCCGACTGGCCAGGCCGGCGGCCTTCTTGAACGCCCCGGCATCGAGCGCCGCGTCCATGGCCGCGCTCAAGACCCGAGGATCCTGGGGCCAGCGTTCGGAGGCCTGATCCAGCAATCGGCGAACATCCTTGGTGCGTTTGCCGCGTCGGTAGTAGTGCAGCAGACGCAGGGTGAGGTCGCGGTCGTCGGGATCCCAGCGCAGACTTTCCTCTACCAGCTCAGCGACCCGCGCATCGAGATCGTCCGGATCGTCGGAGGGCTCGGGCCGGTCCAGTACCCGGCCGAACCGGTCGGCGCGCCGCAGGGCCAATGCGATGCGCAGTCGCTCGTCCGGGGTCAGGTCCGCGGGTGCGCGGGCGCCGCTCAGGTCGCGCGCGTAATTCTCCCAACCGTCCAGAACGTCCCAGGGATCTTTCGACTGCTCGGCATACCAGGCGGCCACTAGGCGCGCTTCCAGCGGATTCGCTTTGACGGCACCCACCGCGAGGAGCGACTTGAGACTCGCCGGATAATCGCGGATCAAGAGACGCAGATTCCGCTGACGAACCCAGTTCGCACCCAGTCGGTCGCGATGGCGGTGCAGAAGACGCAGCAGAGCGATGGGTTGCGCATCGCGACCCAGCCGATCGATCTCCTCCCACAGTGCGATTCTCTCGGGCGACCAGCCGCGCAATGCGCAGGCGAAGCGGACCGCGCTTTTGCTCGTCCGTTGCGGCTTTCCGGCATCGTGGATCGCCTCCAGAAACCGGGGCTCCGGCAGCAGAGCCAGCTCCGCGGCCCGTTTGATCGCGGCGAAGGCGGAGTCCTCGCCGACCCGTCCGAGCAACTCGGTGGCTTCCCTGTGACTCTCTGGCAGACACTGCAACGCCTTCAAGATCTGCACCCAATCACGGTAGGGCGAACGGAAGGGAAGCGCGGTCAATGCCGCGCGCAGACCGGTCTCGTCGCCCGCGCAATAGGCGACCAGAGCCGCAAGCGCCGGCGCGGCATGGCGTCGCACCGGATCCTCGGGCGCCAGCCGTTCGGCGATGACGGCATCTCCAGCCAGGAGTCGCGCGGCCAGCAGGGTCCGCAGACGCTCGGCCTCGGCCGGTGGCAAGGCAGCGCCCGCCGTCAGTAGGGCGCACACCGGCTCGGGACGCCCCAGACGTAGCAGGAGCGTCGCCTGCTCCGGCTCGAACGCAATGTCCTTGCCCAGACTGGCGCGGTTCTCCCACATCACCAGCGCCTCCCTGAGCATGCCTTTCGCGTTCAGCTCGCGCGCGCGTCCGGCATAGGCGTCGGCCAGCGCGAACCGCCAGTCCGGGCGGGGCTCTCGCTTCAGAAGCTGTTTGAAGCCGTCAATGGCGTCGCGAAAACGCCCGCCGGCCAGATGCTCGCGCGACTTGCGCTCGATCTCCTCGGGGGAGAGTTTGGCGCCGCCGGGGGGGATACGCTTCTTTGGTTTCGTAGACATCAGGCGTTTATGATGATCTGGACTCAAGTGTAAGGGCTGCCGATTGCGGCCTGCTGCCGGTGAATCGGCTGGCGATTATAGCGTCGCGAGACGCCTGCTGGCGTGTTCCGCGCGCGGCGCGGATTGAACCGAGGCCAAAGGAGCGCGCGTTCCCGAGCGCTCGCTGCGTCGCCCCTTTATTGCGCCATTCCGCACGCACCATCGACCATGGCGTTCAACTCCCGCAAGCACTTCGGACACAGACAGCCCGCGTACTGTTCGCGGATGACGTCAAGCGCGTCCGGGTTCAGCGGGACGCTCATACAATCGCATAACTTGACGCGGTGCGCCTTGCATGCGAAGGAGCGTCCACAACGTGGGCAGACTCTGATCTGATCGTTTTCCATGGTGTTCTCACGTCCGATTCTAAGCCGCGTCAGTCGCAACGCTGGTTGGCGTGAACGAGTCTAGGACAAATTTGCGAAACCATGCGTGCCGTGCCGGATGCGATTTAACGCAGTCGCAGGAAAGCGGTCAAATCGGCGATTTCCTGGTCGGTCAGGTCGACCTTGGGCATCTTTGCCTCGGGGAGGGCCGCCATGGGATCCTTGAGATAGAGACGGATCCAGGCGGCGTCGCGCTTTGCCGGTAGAATGATGAGCGAGGTAAAAGCGAAAAACAGCCATTTGCGAGTTTTCATCGGCATCGGTCCGTCTGCTGCTTCACACTCAATACTAGTCCAACCCAGGCGATCGCCAAGCGACTCGCCAATCCCGATGGCGACTGACCGTCCCCTGAAACCCGGCATTGGCGATTGCAATCCGCCTTTCCGATCGAGGCCCCGCATGCTGCTCGAAGAGTCCGACCTGTATCGCCCGCACCGACGGGGACGCCCTCTGTTTTTTGCACGCAAATGGATCTGACCGGACACCTCACGTTGATCCTGGCCGCCTGTCTGCTCGATGCGGTCGTTGGCGATCCGGTGTATCGACTGCATCCGATCCGGGTCGTCGGCGCCTGGAGCCTGCTATGGGAACGCGCGCTGTTCACCGTCGGGTGGAACGGACGCGGCGGCGGGATACTGCACTGGCTGCTGGTCGTCGGCGGCGCGCTCGCGGCCTGGTGGGGGGCGCGGATTGGGCTCGGATGGCTGCATCCCTGGCTGGCGCCGGCCTGGGATCTCTTCATCGCCTACAGCCTGCTGTGCATGCGCGATCTGCTGCGGCACGGCCAGCGGGTGCTCGACACGCTCGATGACCTGCCGACCGCGCGCCAGCGTCTGAGCATGCTGGTCGGGCGCGATACCGCGCACCTGCCACGCGACGGCATCGTGCGCGCCACCATCGAGAGCCTGTCGGAGAACCTGACCGATGGGGTCCTGACACCGCTCTGGGCCTTGTGTCTGTTCGGCCTGCCGGGGCTGATTCTGGTCAAGGCGGTGTCGAGTCTGGATTCCATGGTCGGCTATCGGAACGAACGCTATGGCCGTTTCGGCTGGGCCGGGGCGCGTTCCGACGATCTGATCCATTGGCTGCCGGCGCGGCTCTCGGTCCCCCTGATCGCCATGGCGGCGGCCATCCTCGATCTGCATCCCCGGCTAGCGTTCCGGGCCGCCCGGACTTACCATGCCCTGCTTCCGAGCCCCAATTCAGGCTGGAGCGAGGCCGCCTGCGCCGGTGCGCTGCGGGTGCGTCTGATCGGTCCCATCCGCTATGGCGGGCGGTTGGTCACCGAGCAATACATGGGCGATCCCGACTGGCCGGCGGCTCTCGATGGCGCACATCTGCGCCAGGCACTGCGCCTGATGCTGGTCTGCTGTCTGCTTGCGGTGGGGGTCGGCGTGAGCCTGGGCGCGCTGGTGTGGCGATAGCCGCCCGGATCGCACGGGCGTCCCGGGATGTTGACCGGAGATGTCGCTCTCATAGAGAATCGAGCCAACATTGCTGGGTAAGCGGTTCCAGTCGTTTCTGGCCGGTGTCTTCCGGTGCGGCAAGCCGTGGCCATCCGCGTCGCTCAAGCCACCACTTCAAACTCCTGATCGTTGAATGAGTGATTCCCGCCAATTATGTCGATACACACCGTTTGGATCATGAATGGCAAGGGGGGCGTCGGCAAATCGGTGCTCATGATGGTCTTGTCCTGCCTCTACGATGCCATGAGCCGCCCGCTGCGTCTCATCGATATCGACGACAAGGCCAAGCTGGCCGAATTCGCGGGCCACGATCACGTCCTCTCGCTGCGCATTGGCGCGGACATCAAGGCACTGCGCGCCGACCCTTCGCTCGCCTACAGCTACTGGGATCAACTGGCGGCCGAGATCCTGGAGCGGGATACGGGCGTCGATCTCGGGGCCAACATGGATCGTCATATCCTCGAGTGGGCCGTCAAGTCCGAGCTGGGCGAGCTCCTGAGCGAGAGCGGGGTGAGCATGGATATCTATGTCCCCATCACCGCCGACCCGTTGGCGGTCACCGCGGGCATCGAGGTGCTGGAGTCCGCCGCCAGGGCGTTTCCCGACAGCCGACGGATTCTGGTGCTCAACCGGATCGCCGGTCATTTCAATGCCTATGAGGCCACCCCGGAATTTCATCGCATCGCGGCGATGCGGGCCGACGGACTGATCGTCGTCGGCATGGAGCCCTGCCTGAGCGAGGCCTGGACCGACTTCGAGCGTCTGAAACTGCCGCCTTGGCGTATCCTGCAGATGAATGCCGCCACGGTGGCGCAACAGACCGGACTGGGCATCCTTGCCGCCAAGCGCGCGGTCGGCGACTATGCCTCCTGGATCAAGCAGTTGCACCAAAGCTTCGCATCGCTGGTTCCGCTTCCTCCGGAATGAACGCGGATTGCCGCGGCCTGAAATCCGCATCGCCCATCTGGCGAGCGCCGCTCGCCCGACATCATGAACGCGGCTGTTGCTGTCGATGAATGCACGCTGGCTTGCTCACCTCGATGCCCATATTGCAACCGGCCAGGTCGCCGTGGAGGCCGAAAGCGCGCAACTCCTGAGCGAGTTGCTCAAACTCGAGCCGGAACAACGCTGGTGCCTGCTGTTGAGGCGGGATCCGCGTCTTGCGCGTCTGGTTGCTGTGGATTATCGGCGCCTCTTGACCTTGATGGTCGATCTGGAAGCCAGCGCACTCGCAGCCGCTCCGGCCCCGCCGCAACCCTGCATCACGGATGCGTCGGCCCCACTGGCCTTGCCATACCTCGCGCCGCCCTCGCCCAGGGGGTCGCGGCGCATCGCCTGGCCTCTCGGTTTGTCCTTATTGGCGTTGACGGGTGCGGCAAGCGGGTTGTGGCTGTCGAGCCAGGATGGGCAGCATCGCCTGTCGCGCCTGGGACAGGAGACCCGGACCTGGTGGCGGACGCTGGACGGCGGCACAGGCGCCCATCGGGAGACGGAGGGAACGCGGCCAATCCTCGACAGCGAACGTCAGCGTCGCGCCATGGCGGCCTTCGTGGTGCTTGAGACACTGTCGAGAAAATTCGCCGAGGGTCAGCCCTTCGCGACCGAGCTGGCCGCGCTCAACCGAATCTGGCCGGACCCGGCGCAACTGGCCTTCCTGGAACCGCTCGCCGCGCGGGACACTGCCGAACCGGTCGCCCTTCGCGCGGAGCTGACCCGTCTGAACGCGGAGTTGATCAGGCAGCGCGGCGAATGGACACAGTTGGCGCAATTTGGGCGGGTGAGTCCCGCGGACTATGCCGCGCACATGCAGACCCTGGAGACCTTGCGCGACCAGGCGGACGCGGCGCTGACGCAGGCCAGTCAGGGAGCCTGGCGGGCGGCGCTGGACGCCGTGGCGGAGGTGGAGGATCCCGCGTATCGGAATTGGCGCGAGCGCGTCGCCCGCTGGCTGGAAGCGCGGGATGCCGTCGCGGAACTCGTGCGACAGGCATGGGCGCAATGGACATCCGATCTGCCGGACGTGCCCAGAGCGCCACCGTCATGAGCGGTCTGTCTTGGGGCGTGTCATCCATTCTCGTTGCGTGGGATGTGCATGGAGATCAAGGGCATCTCCATCCCTTGAGCGGAATGCCGCGCAACATCCGCGTCAGCCGGCGTCCTCATCCACGCGGATCACCAGACACCCTTGACCGCGGTTGCGCAGACGCTTGCACCAGTCCGCGGCCGCGCGCTGGCTGTCCCAGCCGATGACGCGCAACCGATAGAATGCGTCGCGCGCGTCGCCAAAACGCGATTGACTGATCACGAGCCTCAGGCGATCGAGCATAACGGCGTGCTTGCGCATGAAGACTTGGCTGTCTTCCCGAACGCGATCCAGCGAACGCCCGGCCAGTACCTGCGCATACCAGCGGTAATCGGGGAGGGGCGGGATCTGAATCTCCACTGGTCCCGCCGCTTGTTCAGGCGCATCGGGCGCCAGGGTCTCCACGATGTTTGTCATCGCAGCGTCTTCGGTGTCATCCCCCATGAACAGCGATTCCCAGGCATCTGGTGTGTATGCCAGCTCCGGTTTGTCCGATGTGTCCACCGTCTCCGGTTTGTCCGGTGCGTCGACCGGCTCCGGTCTGGCCGGTATGCTCGTTTCCATGCTGGATAGCACATGAGTCGGCAACAGGTGTTCGGCACCGGGCAGGAGTCCGTTTAACCCCATCCGCCAGGGCGCCTCCGGCAACCGGAAGTGCAGCAAGAGCGCGACCGACAGGGCCAGAAGCAGCAGGAGCGGCGTTAGAACGCGCGCCCGTCGCTTCGGCGGTTGGGTACGGAAGAGTTCGTCGAACGCAGGTGCCGTTTGCTGGCGCCTGGCCTCCCAGGTCTCATCATAGAGCAGCGACGAAGGATCCATGAGCCAGGCCTGGATGCGTTTGCTCATCTTGTCGCGATCGCGGCTCATGCGCGCCCGGCGCGTCCGGAAAGACCAGCGATGCTCCGGTTGTTGGCGTTCTTCGTGTCTCCATCGCCATTCCGCGGCCAGCTCCAGATAGGCTTGGCTGGCATCGCACGGCAGACAGTGCGCCAATAATGGCAGGCCGCGCTCGCCGGCATCCCTGACCGCATCGTCAAGCGGAATCTCGGTCAGCAGCATGAGAGGCTCATACTCCTGACGCAAGGTTTTGGCCAGCGCCTGAGCGGATGCGCTTGGGGTGCGCCGGACGAGCAGCAGATGCACGCCGAGCAGCGGCTGCTGGAGACCGGCGCGCAAGCGGCCGATGGTCTTGAGGAGGGTTGGGAGACCTTCGATGACACCGGGTTCGCAGGGCACGGGCAACAGGATCCGGTGTGCGGCGGCCAGGGCATTCAGGGTGAGCAGTCCCACGGACGGTGGGCAGTCGATCACGATGAAATCGAAATGGAACGGCAGCGCGGGCAAGGTCGCGAGCGCCTGATGCAGCCGGGTCCGACTGTCGCCGAGCAGGCCCAGCTCGCTTTCGAGACCGCTCAGACCGGGGCCGGCCGGCACCAGAAAGAGATCCGGAATCTCGGTGGCAGTCATCATCTCGCGGGTCAGACTCGCCTCGCGAAGCATGCGTTCCGTGCCGCCGGGCTGGACGCCGGACATCAGGGTCAAGCCGGTCTGTCCATGCGGGTCCAGATCCATCAGCAAAACGGTACGGCCCGCGGCAACCAGTGCGATGGCGAGATTGAGCGCCGTTGTGCTCTTGCCGACGCCCCCTTGCTGGCTGGCGATGGCGACGACCTCCGGCGAGGGGGGCCGCGAATCAGTGCGCGTTCGGTTCATGGCGGTGTCCCTCGCTGGTGGAGGGAATTTCGGTAATGAGACTTTCCAGACCCTGGCGCTTGCGCCCGAGACGCGGCAAGTTCGCTCCGTCAATGGGTCGCGGGAGTTCTTGATCGATGGCCGAGGGTTCAGTCGGCGCCAGATGGCTGTCCTCGACGATCCGCGCCGCGATGTCTGCCTGGAGGCGCTGCCGTGGATCGCCCGCGATCCGCCGCGCGCTCGAAGCCGTCAAGCGTTCGGTCGGTTGTTCGGCGACCGCGTGCAGCAGGGCGGCCTGACGGCGCATCAGTTGCTGACGCGGGGGTGGTCGCCAGACGTCCGGTTCCACCGTGAGCGGGTCGTGAAAACCTTGGGTGGACGCGGCTGACCGCATGGCCCGAGATGGCGGATGTGCTGACAAGCGCTGCCTCGACGCCCGTGCGCGGATGCACTGCGCACGCCAGTGGCGCCATCCCAGGAACAACGCTATGAGCGCTCCTCCCAGCAGGGCGTACAGGATGACGGATGGAATGCTCATCGCGATGGGCGCGCGATCCGAGCGGTGATGGCAGCCAGATGACTATCGCAGTCAGCCTCGAAAGCAGGGCGCCAACGTGAATTCATGTGATGACCCATAGCAAAAAATCGCGTTTTCCGAATCCGCCAGGGTGGCAACTCGGCCGAGTACAATCAAATTATGACTCCCCCAGAGCATCCAGCGACATCGGATACACCTCCTCGATATCAAAGGGCTCGTCCGCGTCCGGGTCGACGCTCACCCAGATGCCGCCGACGACGGGCGAACCCGGTACCTCGGCCCGGACGAAACGCGCAAAGGGCTGGCCGGTGCCGGGATCGATCAGGGGTCGGTCATGCTTGTAACTGTGCGTGTCGCCATGAATCAGCAGGACCGGCCCCGCATACTCCGCCATCAGTTGCACCAGCGCGCGTCTTGTCGCGTCAAAGCCGTGCGGCGAACGGGTCTTGTGAAAGTGCGGATTCGCGTGGAACAGCAGCACCATCGCTCGCGCGCCCCGCGCGTTGGCCAGACGGGTCGCGTGGCGCAGAGCGTCGAGGTTGGCCTTGTCGCGTCGCTCGAACTCGGCTATCGCGGCCGGGTCGTCCTCGCGATAGCCATTGTCGCTGCCGACCACATGCAACGCGACGAACAGCACCTGCTCGCGCAGGAAGGAGTAAATCTCCGGGTAGGTCGAGACGCCATCCCACCGGTCTAGTGGGCTTACACCGAGCGCCGCGAGACGCAGCACCTCGGGATCCTCGAAAAAAACGTCGCGCAACCGCGCGAGCCGCTCGCGCGGATCGAACCCACCGGCCTTTTCGCGATGACAATCGGTCCATTCATTATCGCCAGGCGTGTAGACCACCGGCACGGGCTGGGCGCGGAACAGCTCGGCGATGTCCTTGAGACTGGCGTCGGTGCAGGGCGTGCTGCCGTCCTTGATGTCGCCGATATGGACCAGAAACGGCGTCCGCTGGGTGATCGCGGCCGCGAACAGCCGTTGTAACGGCGGTATTTCGGCCGGTGCATAGGGCGCATCGCCAGTGGCGAAGAAACGCAGGGGCGCGGCGGATACGGGCGTTGTTGCACACCCCAGCAGCACGAGGAATAAGATGTGGAATGGGCGTGAAAAGCCATGCATGTGAGTCGTTACCTCGCGAATGTGGACGCAGGAAAAGCCGATGCATCATGCCCGCCCGCCGGTCGCGGCGCAATTCGCAACGGCTCCGCGCGGGACGGACAAACCACGGGGGCGAGGTATAGAATCCTGTCATGACCACACCCAATCCAACCCCCTATGCCAATCTCACCCCGGATCTCGTGCTCGATGCGGTGGAGAGTCTCGGACTCCTGACCGATGGGCGTCTGCTGGCGCTGAACAGCTATGAAAACCGGGTCTATCAGGTCGGTCTCGATGAATCCACGCCGGTCATCGCCAAATTCTACCGACCGGGACGCTGGAGCGACGAGGCCATCCTGGAAGAACATGCCTTCACCCTGACGTTGGCCGAACACGAGATTCCGGCCGTCCCGCCGTCGCTCATCGATGGTCGCACCTTGCATGCATTCGGCGGCCATCGCTTCTCGCTGACCCCGCGCCGGGGCGGACGCACCCCGGAACTGGAGGACGCGACGGTGCTGGAATGGATCGGGCGTTTCATCGGACGCATTCATGCCATCGGGGCCGTCGCGCCCTTCGCGCATCGCCCGACCCTCGACATCGACAGCTTCGGCACCGAACCGCGCGCGTTCCTGCTGGCCAACGACTGGATTCCGAGCGACTTGCTACCCGCCTATACCAGCGTGGTCGATCAGGCGCTTCAGGGCGTGCGGGCCTGCTATGAACGCGCCGGTTCGGTGCAATACCTCCGGCTTCACGGCGACTGTCATCTCGGCAATCTGCTCTGGACCGATGCCGGACCGCACTTCGTTGACTTCGACGACGCCCGCATGGGTCCGGCGGTGCAGGATCTGTGGATGCTGCTTTCGGGCGAGCGCGGCGAAATGAGCCGCCAGCTTGCCGACGTTCTGGCCGGTTACGAGGATTTTCAGGAATTCGACCCGCGCGAACTGCATCTGATCGAGGCGCTGCGCACCCTGCGCATCATTCACCATGCCGCCTGGCTCGCCCGCCGCTGGGAGGATCCAGCCTTTCCGGCCGCCTTCACCTGGTTCGGCAACCAACATTATTGGCAGAACCATATTCTGCAGCTGCGCGAACAGATCGCGGCCATGGAAGAAGGGCCGCTCTGGTCCGCCTGAGGTTTCCTCGTGTCCTGTGCGCCGTGACCGCGTAGACAAGGGGCGGGTTCGAGAGGCGAGTTGCATCCTGGAAATTTTCGTGCATGCTTTGGGTCGCGGGCGATTGATAATCATCAATTGCCCGCCGATCCAATCGAAACCGATTTTTTAACAGGGAAAAAACCGCCACCGGAAGGCGATAAAACCACCAGCAAGCGTAGACCACCCTCGGGTGGAGGAGCGAAATATGTCCACCATGCAAATCGCGGGACGGGATTTGGCGTTTAACAAGCAACGTCTTCTCGCCAACTTCGATGATTGGAGCATGAGCGTCGCCGAGGCATTGGCGGAAGACGAAGGTCTCGTCCTTTCCGAATGCCATTGGAAAATCATTTACTTCCTACGAGAATACTACGACGCCCATGAGATGCCGCCATCGCCGCGAGTCATCATCAAGGCGATCGGCACGGAACTGTCCGCACACGTCCCCTGCACCCGCAAGCACCTGGAAGGTCTGTTTCCGAATGGAGGCTGCAAGCAGGCTTGCCGGATCTCCGGACTGCCGAGATATTACTGTCATTCCTGCTGACCCTGACGGTTGATCACGCTGCCGGGCGGAGGAGGCAGCCCGCCCGACAGACGGATCCGGGATTGATCCAATCCAAAAACATCGCAGACCGCACTGGACGCGGTTTAATCCAGAAAGGCGTTGGCGAGGGCGTACTGCTGATGCGCCTCGGCGGACTCGGAGGCCGTGTCATCTTCCATCATGGCGCAGTTGACCGCCATCCGTGCCTGGACGGCCGCCTTCCAGGCGCGGTTCTGTCGCTCCGTCATAAGCTCATCCGGAGTCAGCGCGGCGGCGGCGGCGGCGGCAACGAAGTGATCGGCCTGAGCCAGCCAATCGGTATCCTTGCCGCAATCGGTGTAGGTTTTGACGGTATAGGCGCGCGCGGCCTTGAAGGCGTCTTCCAGTTCGCCCGGCGTGACATCGTCCCGTAGACCCGTTGCGATGGCGCGGTGGATGCGCTCATCCCGGCTAAGGCGCAGGATATTCTCGGCAAACCGGGAACCGAGCAGGCGCTGTTGCTCTCCCGTCAGCCGATTGAGTGCGGCACGGAGTTCCTGGTCATTGGTGATTTTAGCCATTCAGGTGGGATCCTCGAAGTAGAAACCACGCGACGACATGATTTAGATGTCCCGCGTCGGATGATCTGTCGATCTCGCTCGATACTCGATAACGCTCACGGTAGTCACGATCTCAACCATTAGGGTAACTCAAACTCGACAGGTGGCAAGCCGAGAGACATTGGAGCTTGCTAATTCTTTAAATTGCTAAAAAAGCCTGCGCCACGTCAACTTCACGATGGTACAAAGAGGCTAAAGTTCTTTGACTTATTCCTGTGATTCAGCATAGGTCAGGCGTGGAACAGCTTTCAGTCACCCTTGGATCGAAGGCGCCTTGCGCTGGCAAGCCTCAAGATCACGGTCATACCCTGCCGATCCTGCATGAAATCCGCCACGCCCTCGAACGCCTGATCGCGACCGGCGAGGAAACCCGCATCGACCTCAATGCCATGCCGTTCGGCCCCGGCGATCTGGACCGTCTGCGGGCCTGGCTGGGAACAGGCGAGGTTCAGGCCAGCGTCTCGGCGATGGGGCTGACGCTGATCCAGGAAACCGCGATCCCCGGCGTCTGGCTGGTGGACTACCAGAATGCCGACTCACAGCGCCTGACGCTGCATATCGAGATCGCTCCCGTGCCGGAGATCCTGCGCCCGCAGCCGCAAGACCTCGCGGAGGCGATCGCCACGCTCGATGCCCGCATGGACGAAGGCCAGAGCAACCCGCCTCGACCGTCCTGACCCTGAAGGAGGGACCATGCCCGTCCGCAAGACCCCCGATAAAACCCTGGGCGAAAGCCTGCGCGACCATGGCCTTTCGCGCCGTGGCTTTCTCAAATTCTGCGCGGCGACCGCTTCCATGATGGCCCTGCCGCCGAGCATGGTGCCGGTGATCGCCGCCGCGCTCGACGCCGCCCGACGCCCCTCGGTGATCTGGCTGTCGTTCCAGGAATGCACCGGCTGTACCGAATCGCTGACCCGCAGTCATGCGCCGACGCTGGAGGATCTGATCCTCAACATCATCTCGCTGGACTATCACCATACGCTCCAGGCCGCCGCCGGGGAGGCCGCCGAGGAGGCCCGTCTCCAGGCGATGGAGGACAACAAGGGCGAATATCTGGTGATCGTGGACGGCTCCATTCCGGGGCCGGATTCGAATCCGGGCTTCTCGACCGTCGCCGGACAGAGCAACTACGACATTCTGATGGAGACGGTGGAGCATGCCGCCGCCGTGATCGCGGTCGGCACCTGCGCCGCGTTCGGCGGATTGCCCCAGGCCAATCCCAACCCGACCGGCGCCAGGTCGGTGATGGATCTGGTCAAGGATAAGCCGGTCATCAATGTCTCCGGCTGTCCGCCGATCCCCATGGTGATCACCGGCGTGCTGACCCATTATCTGACCTTCGGGCGTCTGCCCGAACTGGACGCCTATCACCGACCGCTGGCCTTCTTCGGCCAGTCGATCCACGACCGCTGCTATCGCCGCCCCTTCTATGACCGGGGCCTGTTTGCCGAGAGTTTCGACGACGAAGGCGCCAAGCTGGGCTGGTGTCTCTACCGGCTGGGCTGCAAGGGACCGAGCACCTACAACGCCTGCGCCACGATGAAGTGGAATGACGGCACCAGTTGGCCGATCGAGTCCGGTCATCCCTGTCTGGGCTGCTCCGAGCCGAGTTTCTGGGATGCCGGCGGCTTCTATGAACCTTTGTCCGTCCCGATCACCGCCACGTCCGGTGCCATTCTGGCGGCTGGTGCTCTCGGCGCGGTCGTCGGTGGCGCGGCCACCGTCCTGGCGAAAAAGGAGACCAAGACCATCGTCGCGCATCGCCAGCCGGTCACGGTCGAGGAGTTGGAGGACAAGCTATGAGCGGCTCGATGGAATTTCTGCTATGGACCAAGGGGCCGATGTTCGACATCGCGCTGGCGATCTTCGCCATCGGTCTGTTTGCGCGTCTCGCCGAGATTTTTCTGCTCGGACGCAAGCCCAATTATGCCGAGCCCCGTGCCGGCGAATGGCTGCCGGGTTTGAGGACGGTCTTCACCCGCACCATCGCCGACCCCGGCACCTTTCAGCGCGCCTCTTTCAACGTGGTCGTGGGCTGGGTCTGGCACATCGGCTTCCTGATCGCGCTCCTGCTGTTCGTGCCCCATGCCGAGCTGATCAAGGGACTGTTCGGTATCGCCTGGCCGGCGCTGCCGAATCCGGTCGTCGACCTGGTCACCGCCATCACCCTGATCGCGTTGGTCGCGACCTTGGTGCACCGCTTGACCCATCCGGTAAAACAGCGCATCAGCACCATCGAGGATTATCTGGTCTGGACGGTCGTCTTCCTGGTCGTGCTGACCGGCTATCTGGCCTATCACCGCCTCGTCAACCCCTACCCGGTGGCGCTCGGAATGCACATCCTGATGGCCGAGATCCTGCTGATCATTCTGCCCTTCACCAAACTCACGCACATTTTCACCACGTTCATCGCACGCTGGTACAACGGGGCCGCGTTCGGCCGCAAGGGGGTTCAGTCATGAGCGAGCTGACACTCGAACGGGGCCTAGCGGCCTTTCGCGCCGAGATCGACGCGCCAACTGCGGCCTTCTTTTCAAGCTGCGTGCATTGCGGGATCTGCGCTCAGTCCTGCCCTTTCTATCTGGAGACCGGCGATCCCAAGTACACGCCGATCCTGAAGCTCGAACCCTTGCGCCTGGTCTGGGAAAACGAATTCACCCTCTGGGGCAAGCTCAAGGGGCTGTTCGGACTCCAGCAGAAAGTGACCGATGAGATGCTGGCCGAGTGGGAAGAACTGCTCTACGACTCCTGCTCCATGTGCGGACGCTGCTCGCTGGTCTGTCCGGTCGGTAACGACCTGGCCTATATGATCCGCAAATCGCGCGAGGGCATGGTCCAGTCGGGACATGCGCCGGAAGGTCTGATCGCCGCCTCGGTGCGCGCCATTCAAACCGGCAGCCCCATGGGCCTGCAATGGAAAACGCTGGCGGTCCAGATCAAGCATGTCGAGGACAGCACGGGGATGGAAGTCCCGGTCGACAAGGCCGGCGTCGACTATCTGGTCCTGCTCTCGTCGATGGAGATCATCAACTTCCCCGAGTACCTGGAAGCCATCGCCAAGATCTTCGACCATGCCGGGGTGACCTGGACCCTGTCGACGCAGTGCTTCGAGGCCACCAACGCCGGCATCCAGATCGGCAACAAGGACATTGCCGCCCAGTTGGTCGAACGGGTCGTGGCCGCTGCCGAGAAACTCAAGGTGGCGAATGTGATCAGCCCCGAGTGCGGTCACGCCTACACCGCGATCCGCTGGGAGGGGCCGAATCTGATCGGGCGTCCTTATCCCTTCCGAGTCTTCCACATCATCGAGGTGCTGGACGAACTGCGCGCCGCCGGGCGCATCCAGACCGAGGGCATGGAAAGCGATCGGTTGTCGATGCACGATCCCTGCAACCTGGCGCGCAAGAGCGGCGTTATTCAGCAGCAGCGCAATCTGATGAATCTGGTCGCCGACAACTTCGTCGAGCTGAAGGAGCACGGCAAATTCCAGTGGTGCTGCGGCGCGGGCGGCGGCGTGAGTTCCAACGAACGCGCCGAGCCGCTCAAGTTGGCGGCATTCAAGCGCAAGAAGGCGCAGATCGAGGAGGTCGCGCCGGAGCGCATGGTGACCATGTGCGCCACCTGCCGCACCCAGCTCGAAGAGGGCCTGGAAGAGTTCAACATGGAGATCCCGGTGGTCGGTCTGACCGAAATGATTGCCGACCATCTGGTCGAGAAAGAGGCACGCGAACATGAGTGAACGACTCGTCGTCGACCCGATTACCCGCATCGAGGGCCATCTGCGCATCGAGGCCCAGATGGACGGCGCCAACATCGCCCAAGCCTATAGCTCGGGCACCTCGGTGCGCGGGGTCGAGACCATCCTCAAGGGTCGCGACCCTCGCGACGCCTGGGCCTTCGCCCAGCGTATCTGCGGTGTCTGTACCCTGGTCCACGGCATCGCCTCGGTGCGATCGGTGGAAGACGCGCTCAAGATCGAACTGCCGGCCAACGCCCAGTTGATCCGCAATCTGATGATCGGCGCCCAGTATGTGCACGATCACGTCATGCACTTCTACCATCTGCATGCGCTGGACTGGGTGGACGTGGTCAGCGCACTGAGCGCCGATCCCAAGGCAACGTCGGCGCTCGCGCAATCCATCAGCGCCTGGCCCAAATCCTCGCCCGGCTATTTCGCCGACACCCAGAAGCGGATCAAGACCTTCGTCGAATCCGGCCAGCTCGGGATCTTCGCCAACGGCTATTGGGGGCATCCGGCCTACAAGCTGCCGCCCGAGGCGAACCTGATGGCGGTGGCCCATTATCTGGAGGCGCTCGCCTGGCAGCGCGATGCGGCGAAGCTGCACGCCATTTTCGGCGGCAAGAACCCGCATCCGAACTTCGTCGTCGGCGGCGTCGCCTGCCCGATCGATCTCGAATCGGACTCGGCCATCAACGCCAAGCGGTTCGCGGAAATCCAGAACATCATCCAATCCATGCAGACCTTCGTGGATCAGGTCTATGTCCCGGACACCCTCGCCATCGCCGGTTTCTACAAGGACTGGGGCAGTCGCGGCGAAGGGCTGGGCAATTTCCTCTGTTATGGCGACCTGCCCGGCAGCGGCTTCATGGACCCCGCGACCTTCCTCTTCCCACGCGGGGTGATCTTGAATCGCGATCTCTCGACGATCCACGAAGTCGATCTCCATGACGCGAGCCAGATTCAGGAGTTCGTCGCCCACTCCTGGTACGACTATGCCGACGGCAAGGCGCGGGGACTGCACCCCTACGACGGTGAAACCAAGCTGGAATACGACGCCCGCGGCGGCGTCAAACCGCCTTACGCCCAACTGGATGTCAACGACGGTTATTCCTGGATCAAGGCCCCGCGCTGGAAGGGTCAGGCGGTCGAGGTCGGTCCGCTGGCGCGCGTCCTGCTGCTCTACGCCAATGGCCACGCGCAGACCAAGGAGCTGGTCGAGATGACCCTGTCGACGCTCGATCTGCCGGTGGAAGCATTGTTCTCGACCTTGGGTCGCACCGCCGCCCGCACCCTGGAAACCAAGGTGATGGTCGACGCCATGCAGGGCTGGCAAGACGCGCTGATCGCCAATATCAAGGCTGGCGACACCCGAACCTTCAACGACACCCTCTGGGATCCATCCACCTGGCCTTCCGAGGCACGAGGCGCCGGCTACATGGAAGCTCCTCGCGGCGCCCTGGGGCACTGGATCGTCATCAAGGACGGCAAGATCGACAACTATCAGGCCGTGGTGCCCTCGACCTGGAACGCCGGACCGCGCGACCCGAGCGATCAGGCCGGTGCCTACGAAGCGGCGTTACAGGACAACCACCAGTTGGTCGACGTCAAGCAGCCGATCGAGGTTCTGCGCACCATTCACTCCTTCGACCCTTGCATCGCCTGCGCAGTGCATCTCAGCGATCCGGAGACCGGTGAACAACTGCGCATCAAGGTAACCTAGTGCAACTGTGCGAAAGTCCCAAGACTGTCTCAGGTCGTTGTCGTGGTCTCGACATGGCGAATAATCGACAACGACAACGACAACGACAACGAGAAGGCCCTGGTCTCGGAACTTGAGCAGTTAAGCGCTAGCTGACCGCACAGGGGCTCGATTATCCAACCAAGAGTCGCCAGAGATAGAACAAAGGATTTTTCAGAGCGATTGCTGGCCCCCGATCATCGACAGGCGGCAACTCTTCAGGTACGTTCGTCGCCACCTCAAGATGACGCCGACGTCTTCCCGCCCGCCGTCGCGGGGGATGCCTGGCGATGACTACCCGGACCGATGACGTTGCAACCAAAACCTCTCGCCTCCCGTTCGACCCTGTTGGACGTCTGGGACCTCCGCTGGCCTGAGCGGCGTTTGCTTCTGCTGTGTCTGCTTTGCATGACGCTGGGATTTCTGATGGTGCTGAGTTCCGGTCTGGCCGCCGGGCGTCCGCTCCGCCCGCCGGATCTTCTGCCGCTGTTCGTCTACGCAATTTCTCTGCTCGTCATGCATCTGAGCCTGGTGGCGGTCCGGTTTCAGGGCGATCAGATCCTGCTCGCGACCCTCGCCTTTCTCTCGGGCTTCGGTCTGCTGGCCCAGTACCGCATGGGTGCCTTCGACACCAGCGATCTTGCGGGACCGGGCCTTTTTCTGTTCCCGCTTGGCGTTCTCCTGATGTTGACCGCCTGCGTCGCCCTGATGCACGGGCGCTATGAACGGCTCGCCGCCGGTCTCTGGATCTGGGGCGGACTCTCGCTGGCCCTGGTGGTGGTGCTCCTGTTGATCGGACAGCGTTATCGGGGCGCCGTCTATGGGGCCGGGCTCATCACGCCGACCGAACTGCTCAAGGTGACCGTGGTGCTCTTTCTGGCAAGCTTCATCGACCGCCATGCCAAGCCGCTGAGCAACTGGGGCAAGGGCTTTCCCCGCCCGCCGCTGCGCGATCTGCTGCCGCTCTTGGGCTTCCTGGCGGTGCTCGCCGGACTGCTCCTGTTCCAACGCGACCTGGGGATGCTCGTCATCCTCGGCGTGACCCTGCTCGTCATGCTGTTCGTCGGTACCGGGCGGATCGGTTATCTGGTCCTCGGCGGCCTGGGCGCCGCCGGGCTGGGCGCTCTGGTTCTGACGTTCTTCTCGCACGGACAAAGCCGCATCGCGGCTTGGCAGTCCCCCTTCGACGATCCGACCGGCAACAGTTGGCAGATCCTACAGGGGCTGTCCGGGATGTATTCGGGCGGACTCTGGGGCGAGGGTTTCGGTCGGGGCAACCCGGAATACACCCCAATCGCGCAGTCGGACTTCATCTATTCGGTGATCGGCGAGGAGCTTGGTTTCGTCGGCTGCACGCTGGTGGTGGTCTTCTTCCTGATCTTCTTCAGCCGCGGACTGGGGATCGCGGACCAGACGCGCTCGTCCTTCGGGAAGCTGGTGACGGTCGGGCTGGTCAGCGTGCTCGCCACCCAGACCTTTCTGAACCTCGGCGGCGTGACTAAGTTCATCCCGCTGACCGGCATCACGCTGCCCTTCATCAGTCACGGCGGAAGCAGTCTGCTGACGGGCTTCATCAGCCTGGGCCTGATCCTGGCCATCTCCGAGTCGGCTCCAGGATCCGCGCGCCGGCCGACCGTCGCACCGAAGCGCGCTCGGGCCGGGGCGGAGGCGCCCCGTCAAAAGGCGCCCCGGCGTCGGGTCCGGGATGCCGATCCCGAGCTGCATTCCGATCCGTTTCCGGGAGAGGAGGAAATCGCGCCGGCTCTCCGGCCAGACGCCCGCGCTTCCGGAAGGGCCACGCTCCGGCGGACGACTGGCCGGAAAAAACCCGTGGCGCGCTCCAAGGATCCGCTGGACTGAGGATGGAAACACTCTTCATCTCCGACCTTCATCTCTCGCCGGAGCGCCCGGCCACCGTCGATCTCCTGCTGCGCTTTCTGGCTGGCCGCGCCCGTCGCGCCCAATGCCTGTACATCCTCGGCGATCTCTTCGACGCTTGGATCGGGGACGACGACGAGACGCCGATGAACCTCCAGGTCCGCGCGGCCTTGCGCGCACTGACCGCCTCTGGCGTCGCGTGCGCGCTGATGCACGGCAACCGCGATTTTCTCCTCGGGCGCGCCTTCTTTCGGGACACCGGCTGCCAGCGTTTAACCGATCCGACCCTGACCCGCTTCGACGGCGAGCCGACGCTGCTGATGCACGGCGATCTGCTCTGCACCGACGATCCGGCCTATCAGAAATTTCGACGCCGGGTCCGCAATCCGCTGGTGCAGCGACTCTTTCTCTGGAAATCCCTGGCGAACCGCCGGGCGCTCGCCGCCGAGTATCGTCGCAAGAGTGGCGCCGCCAACGCGGTCAAACCCGAAGGGATCATGGACGTGAATCAACAGGCGGTCATCGCGGTTCTCCGGCGCTACGGGGCCGTTCGGCTCATCCACGGGCATACGCACCGGCCCGACGAGCATTCGATCCGGATCGACGGACGGCAGGCGACCCGCTCGGTGCTTGCCGAATGGCGGGCGGATCGCGGGGAGGTGCTGGTGCATACTTCGGCTCCGCTCAGCACGAGTACACGGGACGCCTGGCGCCGGGAGGCGGTGATCGCGTGAAAGGGTCAAGGGGCGACATCAAGCGGGCGGTTGCTGAAGATTCACCGGTCGGCCTGGAACATTCTGTTGGCGATTCCACCGAGACTGCTGACAGTGAGAATTTTTGGCATCGGCGAGGTCCGTTGTCGCCACTGCCATAGGCATTGCATGCAAATCCGAACCAAGCTCGCCGGCGGCCTGATCGCCATTCTGATCGTCAATCTGGCCATCAGCCTTGATGGATTCCTCCTGCTCAGGCAGGCATCGGAGCGGGAAGCGGAGGTGCGCGAGACCAGCTCGCGGATCGTCACGACCGCACTCTCGGCACAGGTTCATTTCAAGAAACAGGTGCAGGAATGGAAAAATATCCTCCTGCGGGGACAGGAGCCTGGACTCTACGCGGACTATCTTGCTCGCTTCGAGCAGGAAGAGAGGCGCACCGAGGAAACCATCGGGCAACTCATCCGCTTACTGGACGGGAACGATCAGGCGTGCGCCACCGCTACCGCCACCCATTTTCTGGATGCACACCGGCGGCTTGGTCAGGAATACCGGGCCGCGCTGGCCTACTATCGACCGCGGGAGACGAGCCCGCAACTGGATGTCGATCGGCGGGTGCGCGGGATCGACCGAGAGCCGACCGACCTGATCGATGAGGTCGTGACCGCCGCACTCGCCCACAAGCAAATCACTTTGACACAGATCGACACCGCGACCAGACGCCTGGAACAGCGGGTTCCGTTTGCGATGGTCGGCTTCATGAGCGGTGCGGTCCTGCTCCTCATCTGGCTCGTCGACCGCACCATCGGACAGCCCATCGCCACCGCCACGGCGATCGCCCGACGGGTCAGCGCGGGCGATTTCTCCACCCCCATCGAGGTGACCGGTATCGACGAACAGGCCCAGATGCTCGCCGCGCTCAAGACGATGCAGACGAACCTGGCCTGCTTCCAGGCGACGCTGAGCCAGAGCGAGGCGAGATCCCGCCTGCTCCTGGAGTCGACCGGCGAGGGTATCTATGGGGTCGATACCGATGGATGCTGTACCTTCTGCAATCCCGCCGCCGCACGGATGCTCGGCTACCGGGCGCCGGACGCACTCCAGGGCCGCAACATGCACGAGACGGTGCATCACTCGCGGGAAGACGGCACGGATTATCCAGCCCATTGCTGCAAGGCCGCCGTGACCTATCGCGAAGGGATCTCGGCGCGCGTCGACGACGAGGTATTCTGGCGTCCGGACGGCAGTTACTTTCCTGTCGAATACGACGCCCACCCGATCCATCGGGACGGGCAACTCGTGGGAGCGGTTGTCACCTTCTCCGATATCTCCGCGCGCAAGGCGGCGGAGGCGGCACTGCTCACGGCGCATAACGCGCTCGCGGAGGAGCGCTCCCAACTGGCCGACCGGGTGCATCGCCGTACCCTGGAGCTCGATCGGGCTAATGCGGAGCTGGCCCGCACGTCACAGGCGAAGGACGAGTTTCTCGCCGCCATGAGTCATGAGTTACGGACCCCGCTCACCTCCATCCTCGGGCTCTCCGAAACCATGGGGGACGGACTGATTGGGCCCTTGAGCCCGCGGCAGGAAAGGGCCGCCCGCATGATCCATGAAAACGGGATTCATCTGCTCGAACTCATCAATGACATCCTGGACATGTCTCGGGTGGCTTCCGGAAAGATGACCCTGCGCTGGGACGCGGTGCCCATGCATCAACTCTGCGACGCCAGCCTGCGTTTGGTCGGTCCCTCGGCCAAGCGCAAGGAACTGACCGTCTCCATGAAGCTCGATCCCAAGGCGCATCTGGTCCGTGGGGATAGCCGACGACTCAAGCAGATGCTGGTGAACCTGCTCGGCAATGCGGTCAAGTTCACGCCCCAGGGTGGGGCGGTCGGGCTGGATGTCAACGCGGACGCCGATCGATGCGAGCTGCGGATCGGCATCTGGGACACCGGCGTGGGGATCCCCGCCGATCAGTTCGACCGACTGTTTCAGCCCTTTGTCCAGTTGGACAGTCGGCCCGCGCGCCAGTATGACGGCACCGGGCTCGGGCTTGCGCTCACCGCCGGGATGGCCGAACTGCACCAGGGTCGCATCGAGATACAGAGCGATCTCGGGCGGGGCAGCCGTTTCGAGATCATCCTGCCCTGGGATCCGCGTGCGCAGAACACCGACCAGTTCCGGCCGGGACAAGACGCCGTCGCCGACTCGCCAACCAAGGCCAAGGCCGAGGCGCTCCCTCATCCGCGCGTCCTGCTGGTCGACGACAATGAAGGCAACCTGGAGATGCTCGCGGCCTATCTCCGGATCAAGGGCTGCGAAGTGCTCACCGCCCACAATGGCCTCAAAGCCATTGCGCTGGCCTGCGAGCAACGTCCCGATATCATCCTGATGGATGTGCAGATGCCGGACATGGACGGGCTGGAGACCACGCGTCGCTTACGCGCGGATCCCGCATTCAGACTGACGCCGATCATCGCGCTCACGGCACTGGCCATGCCGGGCGACCAGGAACTGTGCCTGGACGCCGGCATGGACGACTATCTGAGCAAGCCGCTCGGACTCAAGGAGTTGCACGGCACGGTCATCCATTGGACCAGCCTCGCCCGCACGGCGTGATGGGCGGGGAAAAGAGGACGGATTGATTGCTCGCGGTCTGCGGAACCGCGATCGCATTCCGCCCGACGTGGGCTGAACCGGATATCCTCTAAACGGCGGGCCGTCGCTGATCCGGGCGCAGCCGTGGCGTGAAATAGACATCCGCGTCGTCCAGATCGACCGACTTCCCGGCCTGGTCGACCAGCGGCTGTTCGTAGTCCTTCCAGCCCCGCAGTCCCGTCTGGAGCGAGGCGACCTGTTCGTAGCCCAGCACGGTCAGCGAATGGGCGGCGAGGATGCTGCGATAGCCGGAACGGCACACCACGACGATCTCGCGCTCGCGCGCTCGGACCAGTTCGGGGATCGTCTCCTCATAGTCCCACTCGCAGGCGGATTCCAGGATGCCGCGCGGGATGTTCAGCGAGCCGGGGAGATGCATGGCGGCAAACTCGTCCGGCTCGCGGACATCGAGGATAAGCAGGTCGGGATTCTCTTGAATCCGTTCCTCCAGATCCCAGGGCATGATCTCCTTGATGTCGGTCAGACAATTCTTGATCAGTTCGAGAAAATTTTTCATGGTACTTCTGCTCTTTGCGGTTCAACTGCGTGTGTTAGGGCTGGCGAGATGAGGCGGGCAGCGATTGCGCCGCCGCGACGCAGGCCTGGCCGAGCGAGAGTCCGCCATCGTTCGCGGGCACCTGTTGCTGCATGAGGACGCGCAGTCCAGCCGCGCTGAAGCCGTCCGCGACGGATTCCAGGAGGAGGCGGTTTTGAAACACGCCGCCCGACAGCGCGACCGTGTCCAGCCCATTGCGCGCGGCCAGTTCCAGCCCCACATCGACGAGCGCGGCGCTGAATCCGAGATGAAAACGGGCGGCGATCCGATCGCTCGCAACGCCTTGCGTCAGGTCGTCGAACAGCGCATCCCAGAGCGGCGCGGCATCCAGCACGGTCGCCGATGGCGTGGCGAGGGTCGCGAACGGATAGCCTGGACCCGCCGTCTCCATCGCCCGCGAGGCCGCCGCTTCCAGTTCGATGGCCGCCTGTCCCTCGTAGGTCACGCGCTCGCCGCCAAGCCCGAGCGTCGCCGCCACCGCGTCGAACAGCCGGCCGGCGGAACTGGACGGGGGGGCGTTGAGTCCGCGCTCCATCAGGATTCGCAGCACGCCGAGCGGTTTTTCGTCCAGCCGCCGGACGAGGCTCAGATGGGGATAACGGGCCTGCATTTCATCCCAGCCGCGGGCGTACTCAAGCTGCGCGTACAGGCTGCGCCAGGGCTCCAGGATCGCCTGGGTTCCGCCCGGCAGCGGAACCGGCTTCAGATGTCCAATCCGTCGGTAGTCGCGGTAATCGGCGGCCAGAAACTCGCCGCCCCAGAGCGTGCCGTCATCGCCATAGCCGAGTCCGTCGAGCAGGATGCCGAGGACCGGGCCGGCCTCCAGCGGCCAACCGTTGTCGGCCAGCGCCGAGGCCAGATGGGCGTGATGATGCTGCACGCCGACCAGTGGCAGATCGGCGCGGGCGGCCCAGTCGCGCCCGAGAAGGCTGGAGCGGTAGTCGGGGTGCAGATCCACGGCCAGCAGCCGTGGCCGGTGCTGGAAGAGTTCGAGATAGAGCGCGAGCGTGGCCTCGTATTCGCGCGCGGTGCGGGCGTCTTCCAGATCGCCCAGGTGCTGGGAGAGGATCGCCTGACCGTCACGCGCCAAACAGAGGGTGTTTTTGAGTTCGCCGCCGAAGGCGAGGATCGGCGGCGCATCCGCGAAGCCCGGCGGCAGCCGGATGGGGGAGGGGGCATAGCCGCGCGCGCGGCGCAGGAGGCGCGGCGCTCCGGCCATCACCCTCACCACCGAGTCGTCGACCCGATTCACGATCGCGCGATCATGCAGCAGCGAGAAATCCGCCAGCGGGCTCAGGCGCTTGGCCGCGTCCAGGTTGTCGATACACTGGGGCTCCTCGCTCAGGTTGCCGCTGGTCATGACCAGCGGACGCGCCCAGTCGGCCAGCAGCAGACGATGCAGCGGACTGTAGGGCAGCATGAAGCCGAGCGTGGTCTGACCCGGCGCGATCTCCGGAGCTAGAGCCGTTGCGTCGGATGGGCAACGCGAAACCTGCCCATCCTCACCGCTCCGAGGCGCTCGCATGTCCAGCAACAGAATCGGCGCCGCCGGGCTTTCCAGCAGCGCGGCATCCGCGTCCGTGACCCGGCAGACGGCGCGGATCGTCTCCAGATCCCGCGCCATCAGCGCGAAGGGCTTGCCGAAGCGGCGCTTGCGCCGGCGCAGTTCGGCAACCGCCGCCGCGTTGGCGGCATCGCAGGCGAGATGAAAGCCGCCGATCCCCTTGATGGCGAGGATGCGCCCCTCGGCCAGCAGACGGCTGGCCGCCGCGATGGCGTCAACCGCGCCGAAGCCGGCCGGATCCAGCTCGCGCCCTTCGGCGTCGGTCAGCCAGACCCTGGGGCCGCAGTCGGGACAGGCATTGGGCTGCGCGTGAAAGCGGCGGTCGGCTGGATTGGCGTATTCCCCGGCGCAGACCGGGCACATCGGAAAGACCGCCATGCTGGTCCAGGCCCGATCATAGGGGATGCCCCGGACGATGCTGAGCCGCGGCCCGCAGTGGGTGCAGTTGGTAAAGGGATAGCGGTAGCGGCGATCCGTCGGGTCCAGGATCTCGGCGGCGCAGTCGGGACAGGTGGCGGCATCGGCGACGATGCCGGTCTGTACCTCGGTGGCGGCGCTCGCCAGGATCGCAAACGCGTCCGTCTCCAGCCCGGCGGCGAGCGGGGTGCGTTCGATGCTCTCGATCCGCGCCAGTGGCGGACACTCCGCCCGTAGCCGCTCGCAGAACCGATCAATGGTCTGACGGTCGTCCGCCTGGACACGGATCAGGACGCCCGCGCCATCGTTGAGGACATCCCCGACCAGACCGCAAGCGCGGGCGAGGCGCCAGACCGTGGGCCGGAAACCGACGCCCTGGACCAGACCACGCACACGGATCGATTCTGCATTCATGGTATCCCGCATCTCGCCGAGTGCCGCGGGTGACCAGCGATGCAGGTCACTCGGCACATTGTTTATCGGAGTCGAGAATGACCCAGCATCCTCATGCTTGTCGATGACGAATTCGTACTCGCGAACATGCCGACGCAAGACTCAATGGCAAGCCGCCACGGCGTGATGTGAAGCGCGTTTCCCGCCGCTGCCGAGCCGGCCCCGGTTGGCGTTGATCGTCACTGACCGCATGTTGGGTAAAGCGGATGCGCGTTGCGCGAACCGACCGCGCGCCCCGGTAGTCTTCTATCCTGAAGAGGAATGACGCATGGCCATTGAAACGACGACGCTTGGCGGTGGATGCTTCTGGTGCCTGGAAGCGGCCTTTCAGAGACTCCAGGGGGTCGAATCCGTCATATCTGGATACGCGGGAGGTCTCGCCGAGAATCCCAGCTATCAAGAGGTTTGCGGCGGTGCCACGGGGCATGCCGAGGTGGTTCGCGTCACCTTCGACAATCGCGCGATCGATTTCGGCACGCTCCTGGAGGTCTTTTTCACCATCCATGATCCGACGACCCTCAACCGCCAGGGCGCGGATGCCGGAACCCAGTACCGCTCCGTGATTTTTTATCATTCCAACACCCAGCGAGCGACTGCGGAGCGGGTGATCGCCGCAATGACGGCCGCTCAGGTGTGGCCGGACCCGATCGTCACCCAACTCCAGCCAGTGCCGACGTTTTACCCCGCCGAGACCGATCATCAGGACTATTACCGCCGCAATCCCGCGCAGGGCTACTGCCAGGCCGTGATTTCGCCCAAGCTCGCGAAACTGCGGAAGCGGCATGCGGACTTGTTGCGAGTCTAAAGCACGCCTTACCGGTTGCCGCGGCCAGCCTTCAGGTCTTGATCCCCACGCCCCGGCGCAGCAGATTCAGGCTGATGGCGGCGAGCACGACGATGAGGATCAGGATCATGCCGAAGGCTAGCCCGATCGGGATGTCGCTGACCCCGAGCAGTCCGTAGCGGAAGGCGTTGACCATGTAGAGCAGTGGATTGGCGAGCGACAGGATTTGCCAGACGTCGGGCAGGAGTTCGATGGAATAGAAGACGCCGCCCAAATAGGTCAGGGGCGTCAGCACGAAGGTCGGGACGATGGAAATATCATCGAAGCTGTTGGCGTAGATGGCATTGATGAAGCCGCCGAGCGAGAAGAGGGTGGCGGTCATCAGACAGATGAGCAGCATGATTCCGAGGCTGTGGATCTGGAGGTCGGTAAAGACCATCGCCACCAGCATGACCGCGCCGCCGACCACCAGCCCGCGCGCCACGCCGCCCGCCACGTAGCCGGCCAGGATCACCCAGTTGGGCGCCGGCGAGATCAGCAGTTCCTCGATATAGCGGGAAAATTTGCTGCTGTAGAACGAGGAGACGACGTTGGAATAGGAATTGGTGATGACCCCCATCAACACCAGCCCTGGGACGATAAAATCGAGGTAGGCGAAACCCTCCATGGTGCCGATGCGGTCGCCGATCAGGCGTCCGAAGATGACGAAATAGAGCGTGGTGGTGATCACCGACGGCAGGATGGTCTGCACCCAGATGCGTGTGAAACGCAGGATCTCCTTGGTCAGGATGGTCGCGAAGGTAATCCAGTAGCGGTGCCAGTCGCTCAGGAGACGAGTCATGCGCCGTCTCCCGCTTCGGTCGCGCGCCGGTCGACCATCTCCAGGAACAAGCGCTCCAGCCGGTTCTGTTTGTTGCGCAGACTGATGACCTCGATGCCGTTGCGCGAGAGCGCGTCGAACAGACCGTTGATGGTGTGGTCGCGATTCATCTCCACTTCCAGCGTGCAGTCGTCCAAGTGCTGGAGCACGAAACCGCCGAGTTCGGGGAGTTCGGACACTCGCCCCTTGAGATTCAACACGAAGGTCTCGGTATGCAGGGTGTTGAGCAGGTCGGCCACGCTGCTGCGCTCGGCGATCTCGCCCCGGTTGATGATGGCGATGTTGCGGCAGAGACTCTCCGCTTCCTCCAGATAATGCGTCGTGAGAATGATGGTCGTGCCCTCGGCGTTCAGTTCGCGCAGGAAGGACCACATCGAACGGCGAATCTCGATGTCGACCCCGGCGGTCGGCTCGTCCAGGATGAGCAGCCGGGGCCGGTGGACCAGCGCGCGCGCGATCATCAGCCGCCGCTTGAGTCCGCCGGACAGCGTGCGCATCTCACTGTCGCGCCGGTCCCAGAGATCGAGCTGGCGTAGCGATCGTTCGGCCCGGACCTTGGCCTCGCGGCGCGGGATGCCGTAATAACCGGCCTGATTCAGCACCACCTCGAACACCGGCAGGAAGAGGTTGAAGTTGAACTCCTGGGGGACCAGGCCGATGCAGGATTTGACGCCCTCGGGATCGCGGTCGAGGTCGTGACCGAAGACGTTCACGCTGCCGGCGGTCTTGTTGACCAGCGAGGCGACGATCCCGATGAAGGTGGATTTGCCGGCGCCATTGGGGCCAAGCAGCGCGAAGAAGTCGCCTTGCTCCACACCGAGGTCGATCCCCTTGAGTGCCTGAAAGCCGCCTTTATAGGTCTTGGTGAGTTGCTGGACTGCGAGTGCGGGCATGGGTTTCCGAGGGTCGAATGAATGGAGGTACTTGCCGGCCAGGACAGGGTCTGCGCATTTTGCCCCAGGAGCGCTTGATCGACACCGGGTTGTATCTTCGGAAGCGAGGTTCTACTCTACTTAGGGTAAGGGTTGGTTGCGAGGTCGGGACGTGGCTCACCAGCAACCTGCTTGGATAGGGGGGACGCCCCTCCCCTAGTCCCGCCTCCGATACAGCATCCTGGCGTCGATGATTTCGACATTGCGTTTGCGCTCGATATAGCCAAATTGTGTCGTCGCGTAATTCGTTTTGCCCGCCCACATTCCCAACGCGCCCTGCTCTCGCTCAAAGACCGCAAGACAGGCCAAAAACCCCCGCCGTTCAACATCGAACCGGCTGAAAAAATACAGCTTGTCCGCTCCACCCCGCCGCCCCGGTTCCAACCAGATTTCGTCAGGTTCCTTGATGTTGATGGCCGTATAGAGCAGCCACGGCGCCCGCTCGCCCTTCATGATTTTCCATTCGTTCTTGCGGTTCAGAAAGAGGTTGCGATCGACGATCAGCGGGTTGCCGGCGAGATCCAGGAACTCTGCCCTCGACGTGTCACCGAACTCTCGCATAAAGCGAGCGAACAGCGCATCCTCGGAGAGCGACGGCGACAGGCGTTCGAGAGTCGGCGCCAGCCGCGGTTGCGGCATCCCGCCGCTGTTATTCACCACGCCGTCAGGCACAATCAGAACGAACGTGGCCCCCCGGCGGTCAGTTCCCGCGCGTCGATCTTGCCCGAGTAGCGATAGGGTAGCGTGATCAAGCCGCCGGCCAGCGTCGCCGTCCCGGAGACGGTCCAGTTCAGCGGACGTTCTTTGAGCGCCAGCACAGGCAACTGCTGGAGCAGACCGAGCAGGCTGCCGATGACCTCGACATCGACCGTCGTCTCGCCGAAGGCCGGAATCTGCCGATCCAGGGCACCGCCGCCCTCGGCTACATCCTGACCCTCCAGTGCAAGCCGGTAGGTCATGGCCTTGATCGGCAGGGTGCGGTCGTTCGGGTTTTTGACCGCCAGAGTCGCGATGAACACCTGTCGCGTCAGCCCCAACTCTTTCGGTTGCAGCCCGATCAGTGCCACCTCGGGTGCCTTCCAGGACTCGACGAGGCTGGCGCAGCCGGGCAGCAGGCCGGTCATCAGGACGAGGAGCGCGAATACGCCCGCCCCGCCAAGGCCGCGACGCCGGGGCTCGGGTCGCGGCGACGCGCGCGCGGTCAGCGAAGAAACGAGAAGAACGCTCAACATGGAATCACTCGATCCTGCCATTGTCTTGTTCCTGGCCGCCCTGCTCGCCGGAGGCGTCGATGCCATCGCCGGCGGAGGCGGACTCATCACGATTCCGGCGCTGCTCTGGGCCGGACTGACGCCGCTCGAAACCCTGGCGACGAATAAGGCCCAGGCGGTCTTCGGCAGCGGGATGGCGACTGCCCACTTTGTCCGCAAGGGATACGTGGAGCCGCGCGGGATCGCGCTAGCGGTCCTCTGTACCTTCAGCGGCGCCGCCGCCGGGGCGGTGCTGGTGCAGCGGCTCGACAACGCCTTGCTGCAAGGTTTGATCCCCGCGCTGCTGATTGCCTTCGCGCTCTACTTCTGGCGGTCGCCGCGCGTCTCCGACCTGGATTCGCACCAGCGGATCGGCGTGCCGGCCTTCGCGTTGACGATTGGCCTGGGGGTCGGCTTTTACGACGGCTTCTTCGGTCCGGGGGCCGGCACCTTGTTCGCCATGGGTTATGTCGCGCTGCTCGGCTACAACCTGCGTCGCGCCACCGCCCATGCCAAGGCGCTCAACTTTACCAGCAATCTGGCGGCCCTGCTGTTCTTCCTGGCCGGCGGACAAATCGTCTGGACACTCGCCGCCCTGATGGCGTGTGGCCAGTTGATCGGCGCTTGGCTTGGTTCGCATCTGGTGCTACGCCATGGCGCGGCACTGGTGCGTCCGGTGCTGGTGGCGGCCTCCATCGCGATCTCGGGCAGGCTTTTGTGGGATCGTTTCAGCGGGGATTAAACCAAATCGCGCTTCATTTCCCGGACTGGATTGGCCGGAACAGAGCGCCAAGACGCATCGCCGCAATGGTGCTATAACCTTCGATCGCCAGATGCTCTGAGCGGTTGATGATGCGGGCGTTCTTGATCGCATCCTGGTTGATACCCTGGGCCTCCGCCGTGCCAGAAAGTCCAGCGCCGCCCCGTCCGGGTCCAGCCCGGTGACTGCGAGCCCGACATCGGCGGGCGCGCGGCTCACGGATCCTCCGTCTTGTCGTCCGGCGGGCCTTCGAGGAGTCGGGCCCGCTCGGGCAGGGAATAGCCGAGGCACTCGCCCAACGCGACCCGCGTGCGTTGGGCGAGAAAGTCGCGCGACAGACGCCGCTCGGCGAACAGCAGGTTCTGCGCAGCGGTGTGGTCCAGATAGAGCAGATCGGCCGGCACGGGCGCGAAGGGCCGGTGGCTGACGCGGGCGATCCGGCCCAGGTTGACCCCGCGTCCGTCGTCGAGCAGCAGCAGGTGCGGAGTCAGCCCGCGCGTCGGGTCGGGGCGCGGGAAGTCGATGACGCCCAGCAGCTCATAGGGCGCCCCACTGATATGCACGCCGAGCTGGATGGCGCTCTCGACCAGCTCGACCAGATAGATGATTTCGCCAACGGCGTTGCGTAGCCGCTCGACCTGGCGGTGATAGTCGGCGGACGGCCAAAGGCCGGCGTCGATCGGGTCGGCGTCGGGCGGCGGGTCTGAGGGGTGGGATGACTCGCTCATGCCGGGCCTTCCACAGCGGCCAGGCACAGGTCGACGATTGGCTGGCGAACAAGGCGCTGAGGTTCTACCGGCGTTGGGATTTCCGTCCGCTGCCTGGCCATCGCTACCGGCCCTTTCTGAGCTGGAGCCAGCTTCAGGCCATGACGACGGGTTGCTGACAGACGTTCAGGATGGCTTGATCGAACGCTCACTTGATGCCGTCGAGCAGGATTTTTCGCTTCCTTTCGGGGGCAGCGGCGATCAACGCCTCGGCGGCAGCGCGGTGGCGTTCGTGCTCGCCGATTTCATCGAGCAGCGATCGCTGGTTCGGCAGGGATGGCACGGGAATGTCCATGTTTTTCATTTTGGTGGCGTTGATATTGTTCTGTCCGGCTGAGCGTACCGCTTGCTTTCGAATCTCATTAAGAAAATGGGACGAGTTCATCAGCGCCACCAACAATCGCGACTCGATGTCTGGTCCGGGAACGATCCGGATAAGGTATGAAGCACAGCAATACTCGCCGCCCAAATCAAAGAGCCCCGTCTTGCCGACTTGATCGATGCTGCCGTTTGTGCGATTGAAAAGCACGTCGCCCTTATCGAGACGGTAGGTGGCGAATTCGTCCGCATCAATGTCGATGTATTTCATCGCGCCGTTATCGACCATGCGACCGCCAATGACTTCGTTCATACGGAAGATCTTGTAGCCGATGCCGTCCTCGTTCATCGCCTTCGATAGACCGTATTGAACCATTCCGCTCAATGACTCGATGGTTCTTCGCGGCGTATTCGACTCGTAGACCTGCCGCACGATGGCGTCGATGGCCTCCCGCGCCTGATCTGCCGTCTCGCGGGCCTTCATTTCCTCGGCTTCGACCTGCTCGATTTCTTCAACGATGTGCTGTTGAACCTTCAGCGGCGGTAACGGTATTGGAAATTGGGCGATCTTTGCCTTGCTTATTTCTCCATAGTTCATTCCGCCTGCCAGCGTCTTAAGACTTGCTCTCTGAAGCAACAATATCTCGTAGAGGAACTCCGGGAGCAGGATTGTTTTGTCGCAGATAAGGTTTTTGAACCCTTGATTGGTTGCCAACGCGATACGGGCTATCGCGACCTCGCCTATTGTCGCGCGACTGGATAGCAAAACGGTGTTCTTGGGGAGAATTTGGGCATTGCTGTTTTCGAGCCCGGTTTGAGAGATTGTGCGCGCTGTAGAGAAGACCTCTCGTTGTTTAACGTCGACTAGGGTCGCCCACGGAATACCTCCGTCCCAATATTCCTTGATTTTGGACGAGGGAGTTCCGCCATTGAGGATGTCTGTGATGTTTCCTAAAGGGACGAGCTTGTATTTGGTTGCGTACAGCGGGCCGGCAGGTTCGTTATCTGACGAAGAGAGATTGAATGCGAGTGTAAAGGTATTGCGAGTGAAATCGAGATAAGCAGGTGTTGCCGCAACGCCCAACTTGCCCTTCAATGCGCTATCATCGGGCAACTCTTCCGGCTCGATACTGAGAAACGCTCGACGCAGATGGTGCGCCGCCTTGTCGGGGCCGTCGTCGCGGGTATCGCGGTCGGTGGAGTAGAGTGCGCCACCGTCGTAGGGCTCGCGCAGATGCACCATGCCCTCGGCGCCGCGCCGGTTGCTCCATTTATAACCGAGGAATGCCTGCTCGTCCTTGTTGTTCCCCGCGCCGCGCAGGACGGTGGTCCGCTGCGGCACGATCTCCCCCGTGTCGAGTGCCTCGACATAGGCAAGGGCGAAATAGATGAATTTCTCCCGTTCGGCCTCGCGGATATGGCGCTGCAGTTTGCCGCGCATCTCGGCTTCTCGCGCGTCCCGGCTCAGCTTGCCGAAGCCCGCCTGGTTGCGGCGGGTCTTGGTGGTCGCAAGCGCCTCGAAGTCCTGGGCGTAGGTACGGAACAAATCGGTCTGTTCCAACTCGGCGGGCGGCTCGCCGTCGTCGGCCGCGAGCCAGTCGCGATAGGCGTTCAGGGGCAGATCCGCGGCCTCGGTGTAGGCGCGGAGCAGGTCGCTGTCGGCAAAGTCGTTGTCGTTCGGCGTCTTCTCGTCGTTGTAGAGGGCATCGGCGCGACAGGTGAAGTGTTCCAGATGGATATCGTCGCGTCGCTCCAGGAACAGGATGACGGTGTTGGTACCGGTGGCGATGAAGGCGCTGCCGCCCAGTTCGACGATGCCGCGCACCAGGAACTTTTCCAGGATCAGGGCGCGGGTGCGCTGGTAGATGCCGGCGTTGCTGAGGATGGACGAGGGCAGGATCAGCCCGGCCAGACCGCCGATCCGCAGCAGTTGCGCGGCGCGCTCGACGAATAGGGTCTCGATCTCGCTGGAGTTGGACGTCAGAGACGGCAGCAGCCTGAACTGGGCGACCTGTTGCGGCGCGAGGCGCAGGTGCTGCTTGAAGTCCTTGACCGAATACGGCGGATTGGCGACCAGCACATCCACCTCGCCCATTTTCGGTAGCGCCGGGTTGGCGTGATCGAGGCCGTCCTCGTGCAGGATGTTGGCGTCGCCTGCGCCGTGCAGGAACATGGCGATCTTGGCGGTGCGGGCGAGCCGGTAGTCCTTCTCGATGCCCCAAACGTGGTCGCGGGTCCAGGTGGTACTGTCGCCTTGCGGTAGACCCAGGGCACTGAGATCTTCCTGGATCTCCTCGACGATCTCAGTGAGGAAATGGGCCGAGCCGCAGGCATAGTCCATGACGCGCGGGATGATCCGCTGTCGGCCTTCCTCTTGAGCTTTGCGGATACGTTCTCGCAACGGCAGGCAGCGCACGATGAAGCGCGCGATGGGGATGGGCGTGAAGAATTGGCCCTCGCTCTGTTTGAAACCGCTGTTCAGCAACAGCTCGAACAGGTTGCCGAGAAACGCCTGCTTGCTGGTGTATTTCAGGCGGTAGCCCTGGAAAAGCTCCACCACCTCCTTGACGACCTGGGTGTTCTGCTCGAAGAGCTTCTTGTTGTGAACCTCCTTGAAAGCGAAATCGCTGTTGGTATAGAACTTCAGCGCGCGGAAGATCTTCTTGACCTGGTTCTTGGCCGCGTCCCGGCGGTGCGCCTGAAAGGCATGGTCGATGTCGCGCTCCTCGAAGTAGGTGATGTCTTCCCCCAGGGTCTCCTTCATGCCGCGTTTATAAAGACGTTGCAGCCGGTCGATGAGATCCTCCGGGGTATCCTTGTTGGGGAACCACTGGAAGTCGAGGATCGCCTCCGGGATACGCTCCTCGTCGATCAGCTTGGCCAGGATGATGGCGCACAGGCGATTGAAGGCGTTCTCTTTGTCCGACACGTTGTTGTGGCGGAGGATCTCCATGAACTGGTTGAAGACCTTGGTGCTGCCGTTCTCGCCGTTGAATTCCTTGAGATCCTTGCCGCGCTTGGGCCGGTAGCCGATGGCGTAAGGGGTGAAATCGTCCTCGAAGAGGCCGGACGGCTGGAAGGCGCTGGCGTAGGTGGTCTTCCAGACGTGGTGCAGCGACTCGCGGTTGTGGGCGTGGCGGAACAGCGGGACGGCCTCGCGGGCGGCGGTGTGGCTTTCGCTTTTTTCCCGCTGGTCGAATTTCTCCTGGGCTTGATCAGCGCCGGTGATCTCAAAACCGATGGCGGCGAGGAATGTCGAGATCTCTTTCACGAACGTTGGATTCTCCGAATGCTTGAGGGATTTGGCGCCCATACCGATGCAGGTTGCCTGCCATCGAATGTCGCGCGCGAAGCCGCGCCGGGGCTGGATTTTACAACGCTGCATGGCTGGCGAACTCCCCGGATCGCGCCAGCGCTTCTCGAACGCATCATTGGGCTTTGCCATCAGGCCCCTTTCTCGGGGAATCCTTGGATTCTAATCCACTCATCCTGGCATCCTTCAGGCGCTTTCGCCGAGCGGATCCAGTCCAACCTTTGGCGCCAGCAACAGACGCGATAACCTCGGCCATCGTCGATCCGACGCGCCGACACGCCTCATCCGGACGACGCTCTCCCTGGGTTGAATCACCGCCCGACGCGACCGACACCATGACTCATTCCCCCAGACCCACGCCTGAACCCAAGCAGGCCCTCTTCGAGCAACTCGCCGTCATCGCCCGTGCACTGGGCAGCGGCGCGCGGCTGGAACTGCTGGATTTTCTCGCCCAGGGCGAGCGCAGCGTCGAGGAGCTGGCGCGGGTGTCGGGGCTGAGCGTCGCCAACACCTCCAAGCACCTGCAGCAACTCAAGGCCGCCGGTCTGGCGCTGGCGCGCCGCGACGGCAAGCATGTTCGCTACGGACTGGCCGATGACCGCGTGCTGGACGCGGTCGCCGCCCTGCGCGTGCTTGCGGAGACGCGCAGCCGCGCGGTCGAGGCACTGCTCGCGAGCTATCTCAAGGAACGCGACGACCTGGAGCCGGTCCCGGCGATGGTGCTGCTGGAGCGGGTGCGCGACGGGCTGGCGACGGTGATCGACGTGCGCCCCGCCGAGGAGTACGCCCAAGGCCATGTCGCCGGGGCGCTCAATGTCCCGCTCGACCGGCTGCAGGAGCGGCTAAGCGACTTCCCGCGCGAGCGCGAGATCGTCGCCTATTGCCGTGGCCCCTGGTGCGTGCTGTCCTTCGAGGCCGTCGCCCGCCTGCGCGCGGCCGGTTTCAGCGCCCGCCGCCTGGAGGACGGGCTGCCGGAGTGGCGCCAAGCGGGGCGTCCGATGGCTGAAGGAGACGCCGCCCGAGTCCCAGCGGACCGGCGGGATGACGACTGCGGCTGACTGCGGGCGTGGCGGTTCGCCGTTCGCCCGGTGGTCGCAAGCGAACCGACTCGCTGTTTAAAGGCCGATTTGCGGGACGCGGACTGGTGGGACGGCATCTGGGAAGACGCGACCGTGCAGGCCGCGCAGGAAACCGGTCTCTCCAGCTTTCGGGGACATTGCCCCTGGACGGTAGAGCAGGTGCTGGACAGCGATTGGCGACCACCGATTCCTCGGTCAGCGATGATCGATTCCAAAGCCGTTCGCCAACAACATCGATGGCCAACCAGACGATATTGAGCTTGACCGATCGCGTTGGCCACCCGCCCATCCGGTCAGTGGGCGTATATCCGGTGGCGAAAACCGAGATGTCGGTCGCGGGGTGCCGACTGGCGCCGCGTTCAACCTGGATCGCATCACGCTTCACGCATCGGCGGCGAGCGACCAAGCGTCCGGTTCGACAGCGGTCCAGGAGACGGGAACGCATGGCAACGTCCAGGTCTTGGGCGCGATCGCTCGACCCTCGCTCTTCCGATCTTAGCCCAAGTTTAACGCCTCAGATTATTTCTCTTTTAAGATCATCCGCTTACAGCGGAAAAAATCGCTCAGTGGCACTACATTCGTGAAATTTTGTGAAACCGGACGATTCAGACAATCATTTTCTGTATCCCTCCCGGGCTGGGATCGCTGCCCAGCGCCTGGATGATCGCCAGCTGCGCCGGCTCGGCGCGGGTCGCCTT
>NZ_NHSQ01000152.1 GCF_016653465.1 Thiocystis minor
AAGGCGACCCGCGCCGAGCCGGCGCAGCTGGCGATCATCCAGGCGCTGGGCAGCGATCCCAGCCCGGGAGGGATACAGAAAATGATTGTCTGAATCGTCCGGTTTCACAAAATTTCACGAATGTAGTGCCACTGAGCGATTTTTTCCGCTGTAAGCGGATGATCTTAAAAGAGAAATAATCTGAGGCGTTAAACTTTGGCTAACGTGAATTCTGGATAAGGGCGGCGGCTCTGGGGGACGAAACCCGCTAAGGTTTCAGGAGAACATCCTGATCCCGGAGAGCCGCCATGATCGATTTTGAAGCCGTGTTCTGTGATGTGGATGATTTCTGCCAGGTGTTTCTGCCGGCTTGGCAGCGCCAACTCCTGACCAGCGGCGAGCGGCGCCGGCAGCGCGCCTGCCGTTTAACCCTCAGCGAGATCCTGACGATCCTGATCGTCTTCCATCAATCCCAATACCGCACCTTCAAGGCGTTCTACCTGTTGTCCCTGAGCCGACACGCCCGCGCGGAGTTTCCCCACCTGATCAGTGATACGCGCTTTGTGGCCTTGATCCCCCGCGCCTTGATGCCCTTGTGCGTCTATCTCCAGAGCCGCTACGGCCAGGAGACCGGCCTTGCCTTTGTGGATTCGACCACCTGGGTGGTTTGCCACAACCGGCGCATCCACAATCACAAGGTGTTCAAGCAGGTCGCCCGACGCGGCAAAAATTCCATGGGCTGGTTTTACGGCTTCAAACTTCATCTCGTCGTCAACGATCGCGGCGAGTTGCTCGCGTTTCGGATCACGCCCGGCAATGTTGACGACCGTCAGCCCGTGCCCGATTTGACCCAGGGCTTGACGGGCAAACTCATTGGAGATCGCGGCGACATCTCCCAGCGCCTCTTTGACGAACTCTGGGAGCGCGGCCTGCAGCTGATCACCAAGATCCGCAAGAACATGCACAATAAACTCATGCCATTGATGGATAAGCTGTTATTGCGCAAGCGCGCGATCATCGAAAGCATCAACGATCAGCTCAAAAACATCCAGCAGATTGAGCACACGCGCCATCGGAGTGTCATCAACGCCATGGTCAATGTCCTGGCGGCCTTGATCGCTTACACGTATCAACCCACCAAGCAGTCTCTCAATCTTACCAAAAATCAACTTATCATATTGAATTCAAAAGATTCTTAAACAAAACTCACGTTACCTAGCGCAGGCCGGGGAGGCGATCCTGCCCAGTCAGCTCAACGCCCTGCACGCCCTGAAGACCTGCCGGACCTCGGCCAGCCCCCTGATGCGGGCGCAGTGCACCGCGTGCGATCACACCGAGTTCGTCCCACACTCCTGTGGGCACCGTGCCTGTCCGCACTGTCAGCACCATGAGAGCCAGCAATGGATCGAGCGTCAACTCGCCAAACAGGTGCCGGCGAGCTATTTCCTGCTGACCTTCACCGTGCCCGAGGCGCTGCGCTCGCTGATGGGGGCCAACCAGCAGGCGCTCTACGATCACCTCATCCGCGCGAGTTGGGAGACGGTGCGCACCTTCACGCGCAATGACGCCCAACTGCACGGTGAGGCCGGAGCGATTGCGGTGCTCCATACCCATTCGCGCCGCCTCGATTTCCATCCCCATGTCCATCTGGTGGTGCCAGCCGCCGCCATCGACCCGGACAAGAAGCGGTGGCGCACCAAAAGCGCCAAGCGCGGCTATCTGTTCAATCACAAGGCACTCGCCAAGGTCTTCCGCGCCAAGCTGCTCGAGGCCATCGCCACCGAGGGATTGACTCTACCGCCCGGCCTTCCGAGCACCTGGGTCGTCGACTGCAAGAACGTCGGGCGCGGCGAGAAGGCGCTGGTCTATCTGGGGCGCTATCTCTATCGCGGCGTCATCCAGGAGAAGGACATTGTCGCCTGCGAGAACGGGCAGGTGACCTTTCGCTACCGCGATGCCAAGCGCAAGCGCGTCGCCTACCGCACCCTGCCGGGGGCACGCTTCCTCGCCCTGGTGCTCCAGCATGTCCTGCCGAAGGGGTTCCGGCGCACCCGCAACTATGGCTTTCTGCATCCCAACAGCAAGCGCGCCATCGCCCTGCTGCAGTGGCTCTTCGGCCTCGATCCGAGGCGTCTGATCGAGACGCTCAGACCCCGGCCCCGACTGACCTGCCCGTGCTGCGGGGCGGACATGGAGATCGTGCAGACCCGGATTCCGCCGCGACCGCCCAAGACCCTCACCGTTCCACTTCTGCACACACGCGAGGCGGCGGTGATCTAACCCTCGTCCACAGGGCGACTCCCCGGAGGTCGGCTTCCACGGGCCAGGGGCCACGCTCGGCCTGAATTCGGGGATGGTTGCCCGTTCAGGCCGTCTTCACCGCCACCTTCGCCGCAATGGCGAGCCTCAGCGACCACAATGCGTGCGCTTCACCGGCCTCCGAGCCCGACGCTCCTTTGGCCTCGCAAAAGCTATTTTCTATCCCCCAAATCCCCACCGTCCCGGGCTCGTCCAACAAACGGTTCAGATCGTCGCTCGCTTCGCTCGGACGATCTAACCTTATTCGTTGGGCAGCAGATCGATATCCTCGGCGAACAGGCAGAAGAGGATCTGTTGGCTGAAATGGGCGACCTGGGCTGGGGCATGACCGCGCTCGCGCAGCACTTGGGCAAGATCGCCGAAACGACCAGCGGCGGCTTCGGTCAGGTGGGCGGTGGTGCGACCGGGGCGTAGCCGTTCGGGATCGCTAAAGGCCCATTTGAGTAAACGCCGCTGGGCGGGATCGAGCAGATCCTCCAGGTTGATCTGGTGGATCTCCGGGACCGTACCGGTGAAGGCGGTGTGAATGACGATCCGCGCGATATCGGAGACGATCAGCAACGGCGGATATTCGAGGGCGGGGGTGTAGAGCTGGAGTTGCTGAAACGCCTTCTGGAGATCCTTGCCCGGCCCCTTGTACTCCATGCCGTAGCAGGCGCGTTTCCAAACATCGGCCCAACCGTCGCCGCCACCGGCTTTCTTGGCGCCCTTCTCGAAGCAGTACCAAGCGCCGGTCGGGTCGGCCTCGGCGGGCGTGGGTTCGTCGAGGAGGCGGCAGAGATCGCAGAAGTGTTCCTGGGCCGCCGAGCGTTCCTTGAGGGTGACGCCGGTCCATTTGGCGACGAACTGTTCCGGGGTCATGGTCCGTTTCCAGCAGCGAGGTCTGCGCGTAGAGTATCACTGTGACGGTGAGGAATCTTTCGGCATGCGCTGGTCATTTTGATGCCTCAATGCGACGGTCTTGGCAACGCCATGCCACCATCGCTTCAGTCTCCCTAACCGCCACTCCGAACGATCTGAGATCACGTACAAGCCGCCAGCAACTGGTGCAATGTCGGCAATCGTGATCACCGCCAATCAGAGCAGTCCTGATCTGGTCGGTCGCGGAGGGCGACGACGTCGGCCATGCCCCGTCTCTCGGCGTCGAGGCGAACCTTTAGGCGAATCTGCGCCGGTTGGCGATGGCCGCGGGGCTCGACGAGGCAGCATGGGCTACGTTCGCGGAGCGGGAGCGGTCCCGCGTGGGCTGATCGCTTGAGCATGACAACTGACTTGGAGCCGCGCGGATGATTCGGTCTCATCCCAGAGGGGGATCAGCAGTGGCGGGTATGCAAAAGTTGGCGTGTCAAGCTGAATCTGATCGCGGGTGCCAGCCGTCGACGGATGGCATGGCGCTGGACAACGATCAGCCATGACAAGAATAACGCGCCGCGCCTGTTTGCAAGGCGCCGCTTACGCGCTGTCAGCGGGCGTCGTGCCCGGTCTGATTCGTCCGCTGTCCGCCTTGGCAGAAGCGCCGCCGTTGCCAACGAACCACGAGGCGGCAACGATTGCCGACATCGTGACCCAAACCATGCGCGCCTACCATGCCCCCGCGCTCTCGCTGGCGATTGCTTCGCGCGGGCAATGGGTGTACCAGCAAGGATTTGGCTTGGCCGATCAGCGCACGGGCGAGCTGGCGACCGCTGCAAGCCGGTTCCGCATCGCCAGTCTGACGAAACCGATCACCGCCGTCGCCATCTTCTCCCTGATCGAGCAGGGCCGTCTTGGCTTGCACGATCCTGTGTTTGGCCAACGGGGCCTGTTGGCCGTTGACGATGGAGCCCGCTATCCGGACCTCGTCAGTCAAATCACCCTCTACCATTTGCTGACGCACACCGGCGGCGGCTGGGCAAATGACGATGCCGATCCCATGTTTCGCCATCCCGAGATGAATCACCAGGAACTGATCGCCTGGGCGGTGCGTCATCAGCCATTAAGGCATGCGCCTGGTACCCACTACGCCTATTCCAACTTTGGCTATTGCCTGCTCGGGCGGGTGATCGAGAACATCACCGGACAGACGTATGCGGAATACGTCCAGCATGCCGTGCTGGAACGCTGCGGGATTCAGGACATGACGCTGGCCGGTAACACCCTGGCGCAGCGGGCGCCGGGAGAGGTGATCTATGGGCAAAATGGATCTGATCGCGAGCCCTACGAGATGAACCTGACCCGTATGGATTCGCACGGCGGCTGGATTGCCACGCCCAGCGATATGGTGCGTTTTGCCATGCATGTGGACGGCTTTAACGCTACGCCTGATATCCTTAGCGCGGACAGCATCAATGCCATGACCACCCCGAGCCCGGCCAATACTGGTTACGCCTGCGGTTGGTGCGTGAACAAAGTTCCCAACTGGTGGCACCGCGGCAGCCTGCCCGGCAGTTTAACGATCATGGCGAGAACCGCCAGCGGGCTCTGCTGGGCCGCCTTCACCAATACCCGTCGCGACGGCTTAAACTTGGATGCCATGATGTGGAAAGTGGTGAAAGCTGTCCCGGCTTGGCGTGCTTGAGTCTGGCAGGTCTACACGGCGCTCACGCGCGGCCAGCGCCTTGGTGGTGCTGATCGCCCAGCGACCGGCGTTGGGGATGGCGGTCAAGCAGACGGGCGGGGACGATTGACAGAGCTGCGGGAGCGGTTAGCGGGGGAGGTGCGCGGACAAGACGCGCTGAGGATGCAGATGCACGGTTGACGCGAGTACGCGATCAACCGTTGACGCAATTTTTCCTTGTCGTGGCGATGGCGAGCACACGACCGTCCGATCAGCCGACGGGCGTATATCCCCGCTTCTCCCGCTGCTTCCCGATCGCCGCCAGGCGCGCCACGCCGGCGTCGTGGGAGGGCACCCAGACGATCCGCACCCGGCCCCGCTTTGAGCCCACGCCGCCCCAGCTTTGGATAACGGTCCAATCGCCCAAGAGATCCCGGACCAGATCGACCTGGTAGTAGCGCGCCTTCTCGGGATTAGTCCAACGGTACATCACGGTGGGCGGCTCCTCGCCATCGGGTCCGTTTGTGGTCGACATCGTGCGAATGTCGCGCAGCGGCGCCTTCCCGTCAACGGATTGACAAGATTTGTGCCGTCTTGAAGCAAAAAAACCCACCAGCCAAGGCTGGTGGGTTTTGGGGGTTAACGATTAGGCGACGAGCAACTCCAGTTGCAGAGCGTCCGTCGTCGTGTCCAGGAGACCCTGGACGTCAATGCCCTGCTTCTCCAGCACCGCGTCGAGTGCCTGATCGATGATGGCCTGCGCGCGTTGCGCCACGGACGCCTCCGTGTCATTGAGCCGGCGCCGTGGGTCTTCCCATCCGGATCCTTGGGATTTCGCCAGCGCCGTGATCTGGACATTCACGTCCTTCTCGAACGCCTCGGCCTTCTCGTACTGCAACCAGAAGGCATCGCTGACCCGCACGTCCTCGGGCGGCAACCAACGCCGCTGACGTCCCACCAGGAGATTGAGACGCTCGACGAGTTTCTTGTCACGGGCGAAAAAGTGGATCGTGCCCACCTTCGGGTAGTAGCGCACATCGAAATAACGGCTACTGACCCGTGCGCCGTCGCGAAGCGCACGGAACTGCGTCCGGAAGACATCGCACAGCCCCACCTCGGGACTCCGTTTGCCGTCGAGCATCGCGAACGCCCGGTCAAAATCGGCCAGGAGGTTCATTGAGTCCCACTTCATCGAATGGGCGTGGCTCTCCGTCCCATGGTGCGGCAACACGAACCGACTGGTCTTGATCCGAATCCCGGCGGTGCGATGCTTGTCGTTGGACTTCCATCCTTTGTAGAAGACCCGGTTGTCGGTGTGATACCGGGTGATTTCGTCGAACACCTCGCAGAGCATGTCCATTTGGATCTGCCCCTGGTTTTCCGACAGACCCAACAGAAACGCATAGACGTTGGCAGCACTGAACTCCAATTGCTTCACGTCCTCGAACTGGCGTTCCACATCGTTACGCACCGCCCGCGACAAACGTTCACTGACCTTGGTGGAGGACAAAATCGCGTTCCAGGCGCGATCCTTGAGCGTCAGATAACGCTCGTGCAAGGTTTCGGTCACCCATTTCACCTCACGCGGATGCGTGTCTTCCGAGGCGTCGCCCCGAGAGACCGCCAGCGTATGCCCGAGGCGACTGGCATAATGACTCGCCCGTGCCTCGCCGAGGACGGACTCGCGCATCGCCTGGACCGCCGCCTTGAACCTCAAGACCGCGTTGTCGATCTCGCTGCCGGGCAGGCATAACTCCTGCGCCTGCCAATCGTCGCCAGCCAGCGCTTCCCCCGAGGTGGCGTCGCGCGTCAGGTCATCCAGAAGGCTTCCCACGATGTCCTCGCGGCGAACCTGCTTGCGCAGATACACCAAGGCGATCTCAACATCGGTTTTGCGCTCGGTCTCCGAGGTGGAGAACGCATCGTTGATGTATTCCACGCCCCCGTGCTCATTGACCAGCCGCGCAAGCCGTTGGCGTTCCTTGGTGTAGGGATTGCGGAGCGTCTCGGCGTTCAGGATGGCGACGATCTCGCCGTCCCACAGAATGTCCCAGGCTTTCAGGACATGCTCCGTGCCCCGTGCAAAGGGGGGGTTCATGACGACATGCGAATAAAACGCCCCGCCGCTGAACTGTAAAAAATCCATCCCGACGACACGGAATCCCTGCTCGCGCAGGCGCGCATGTTTGGCGAGATCCATCTCGATGCAGTCGATCGGTTTGTCCGCGTCGTGGCGGCTCCAGGGCATTTCGCCCGCCAAGTCGCCGGTGCCGGCGCTGGGTTCCAGGACGCGCGTAAACTCGCGGTTCTGGAACTTGGACCAGGCTTTTCGCGCGAGAGCGGCGGGGGTTGGATAGAACTGCTGTTGGTCGATCATGGCGACAATCTCCTGAAAAGGATAACCCCGAT
>NZ_NHSQ01000153.1 GCF_016653465.1 Thiocystis minor
CGGACGAGACCGCTGAAGATCACGGGCAATCGCACTGATGCTCTCCCCGTCAACCAAATGACGCCGTCTGATATCGGCAATGAATTCCATCCTGATCACCCCAGGTTGCTCCGGCCAAAAGGCCGGTAGGTTGCACCACTCCGGGGTGGAAAAAATTCAATGTTGATTTCCCCGGATCCCTGGGAAGTTTTCCATGTTGATTAACACCACGGCTCAATACGCCGATGACTACCGCGCGTATCAGCAAGAACTCACGCACGCGCAACGCCTGGAACACGAAGCCGAAACGCTGCTCGCGGGTTAACCCCTCACCAACCCTCAACTCAGCGTGGCCCGTCCTGAGTCGGATGGACGGGTGCGCTGTTCAAGGAGCCAGACCATGACCGCAAACGCGAAAGCAACGCTGAAACTATACGAACTGTCCGCCGAATACTTGGAGGCCCTGGAGGGGCTGGCGGAGATCGAGGAACTGCCCCCGGAAGCCATTGCCGACACCCTGGAAGGACTGGCCGGAGCCTGGGAAGACAAGGCGCTGAATGTCGCGCGCTATGTACGCAACTTGGAAGCGGAAGCCTTGGCCATCGAGGACGCCAAGCGGCGCATGGACGTCCGCGCCAAAGCCACCGCCAACCAAGCCGCCCGACTCAAAGCGTATTTGAAGCTGGAACTCGAACGCACGGGCCTGAAGCCGAAGGCGGCGGACTTGGCGCTCCGGTTACAGAACAACCCGCCCTCGGTGGTGCTGGACGATGAGGCGAAGATCCCGAAGGCGTACCGCCGCACCGAAACCGTGACGACCATCCTCAAGGCCGACATCAGCGTTGCCTTGAAAGCGGGGAAAAAGGTGACCGGCGCCCACTTGGAGAAATCCCAACGGCTGGTGATTCAGTAACCCCTTCCGATTTCAATTCCAATTCCAATTCAGCAACCGAGCGAGGCGCTGTCGACGGCACCCTGATCATCGGGATCGCCGCGCTCGGAGGAGGCCGTGACATGCGCAAAACCCTGACCGAGGGACACCTCAACCTTCACGCTCGCCGAATCATGCGTCAAGCCATCCTGGACGATCCCGCCCTCCACCTGACGGCACTGGCCGAACTGACCGCGAACGCCCTCGGGCACGATGACTGGCTCGATGACGAAGGGCATTGGATTTGGGATCTGGCGTTACAGGTCTCCGAGTGGGCGTCCAAGCTTACATCCGATGAGGCCCAAACGGCGGTGACCGGGAGGATCAAGCCATGAACAATCCTCCGAATGCCCGCTTTTGGCACTGGCATCGTGACTCCGTGGTGAAGATCACCCTGAAGCCCGGACAAGTCTTGCATCACCAGTCGGGTGGTCCGGATGAAGAAGGCTGGTCGCGGTCTGGCAACACCTGGAGTCACGACGGCGATACCGTGACCTGGGAATGGTGCGATGACGGGTTTGATTGCGATGGACGCCTGACGCGCGGCGGTGCGTTAGTTTGTGCGCTGACCGAGTTGCAGGCCGACTGTCGAGAGCAGGAGCAGGAGGGCGAAGGGATGGCCATTCCCGACTGGACGGAACAAAATCGGTGGCAACGCGACCATGCCGCCGAGGCGATGGGGTATTGACCGGCGTCTTTGGGTTAGCGCGCGGCCCTGCTTTGCCGTCATGCCTTGCAGGGCTCCACAGACAGCCCCATCTCTAAGCCTCCGACGATCCCGATTCAACGGCCTTCGGTCGCCGACTCGCCATGAGGAACTGAGATGGCCAAACAACCAACGCCCCGCCCGCCCTTGCCCGCCCAAGGGTCCGGCACCTTTCCAGAAAGGGACAGCCCCGACGCCTAAGGGTAAAAAAGGCGGTTGAACACCAGGAAATAGCCGCTAAACAGAGACGCCAGGACACCGGTAGAGACAGCCAGAAAGCGCGTCTATCGGCTTGATCGAATCGGCCTCTGGAAATCGTCAGTTTCCCGCCGGGGATCGGTCTCCGGATCGTCGCTGATCTCTGGCCAGGTGGCCAGGATCTCGCGCAACCACGCCAATGCCGAGGCATAATCGAATGCCGCAATCAGGCGCCCGATCTCGCGCGCCGGTTCGCCCAAGGCCGCCATCAGGAGTGGCGCGGCATCGCGGAACACCCGGTTGGCTTCGGTATCGTCTTCGGCCAACAGAGTCGTGAGCTGTGTCAGGACAGTCAGCACCCGTGGCCATTCCACCGCCACGGGTGCTGGCGCCTCGTGGCGCGGCAGGAGCCTCGCCAGCTCCGCCATCAACGTGTGCAGCTCGATGTCCAGTGCCAACACCTGCGGTTCAATGACCGCGTCCGCCGCCGGTTCCCGGAGGGTCGCCTCTAGGGCGGCGGCCAGGGTCTGCACCTTCCGCGCTCCCAGGGTTGCGGAGAGTCCTTTCAGGGTGTGGACTTGACGGCAGGCCGCCACCCGATCACCCGCGCGCAGTTGGCGACGTAGCGCGTGCAGATCGTCACGATGATTGGTCACGAAGGCATCGAGTAACCGCAGATAGGTCGCGAACTGGCCGCGAACGGGTTGCAGCCCGGCGTCCACGTCCAATCCATCGAGGTGGCACAGCCGCTCACGCAGGTCGCTGTGGGTGGAGGGGGCGGGTGACTCCGCGGTGGCGCCCGCGCCCGTCTGGCGCAACCATTGCAGCAGCAGGGAAAACAGGACTTCGGGTTGTACCGGTTTCCCGACATGATCGCTCATGCCCGCCTCCAGACAGGTTCGTCGGTCTTCGTCAAAGGCATTGGCGGTCATTGCCAGGATCGGGGTGTTTTGGTGTTGCGGCAAACGGCGGATGGCCTGGGTCGCTTCCAGCCCGCCCAACACCGGCATCTGCATGTCCATCAAAATGAGGGCATACTCCACTCGCCGCGCCATCGCCACGGCCTCCGCGCCGTTTTCCGCCAGATCAACCTCAAACCCCAGTCCCTGCAAGAGTCCCAGGGCGACCTCCTGGTTGATCGGGTTATCTTCCGCCAGCAGGATTCGGGTGCCCGCATACTGGGCCATCAGCGTCGCTTCGGCGGCGACGCTCGCCGTCGCCGCCGTCTCGCCCGGCAGGCGGGGAAGGGCCGATTCGGCACACTTGCCAAAACGGGCGGTGAACCAGAACAGACTGCCCTCGCCGACCCGGCTTTCGAGCCCCACCTGTCCCCCCATCAGGTGCGCCAGTCGGCGATTGATCGCCAGCCCGAGACCGGAGCCGCCATAACGGCGGGTGATGGACCCGTCTGCCTGCTCGAAGGCGTGGAACAGGCGCGCCTGCTCTGCCGGCGCGACCCCGATCCCGGTGTCTTCCACCTCGAAGCGGACCAGCCATGCCGTGCTGGTGTCTTCCAGCACCTTGGCGCGCAGCGTGATGGAGCCATGCTCCGTGAATTTGAGGGCATTGCCCACGAAGTTGAGCAGGATCTGCCCTAACCGCAGGGGATCGCCGTGCAGGGTGCCCGACAGCGCCGGATCGATCTCCTCGCGGAGCATCAGTCCCTGGGCCCGTGCCTTGTCCTCGGTCAGAGTCGTCAGATGATGGAGAACCTGCGCCAGTGCGAAGTCGCCTTCCTCAAGCTGGAGTCGCCCTGCCTCAATTTTGGAAAAGTCGAGAATGTCGTTGAGAATCCCCAGCAGATGCTGCGCCGCCTCCCCGATCTTGTGCAGATGCGTCTGCTGGGTGGGTTCCCGCGCGTGGCGCTGGGCCAGGTGAGTGAGCCCGATGATGGCATTCATGGGCGTGCGGATCTCGTGGCTCATGGTGGCCAGGAAGGTACTCTTGGCCCGATTGGCCGCCTCGGCGGCCGCCCGTTCGAGGCGCGTGCGCAGGGTCTGGATGCCGAAGGTCAGGTTGGCGGCCAGTTCTTCCAGTAGCCTCACCTCCTCCGCACCGAACGCCTCGGGGGCGGCGGCATACACCGTCAACGCGCCCAGCCGTTGCTCAGGACTCACCAAAGGGATGGCCATGATGGATTGATAACCACGCCGGATGGCCGCGTCCCGCCACGGGCGCATCGCCGGATTCGTCAAGACGTGGTGGTTGACTTGGGTCACGCCGGTTCGGATCGCGGTGCCAGTGGGGCCTCGACCAATCGCCAATGCCTCATCCCACGAGACGCGGATGCGCTCCAAATACCCTTCCTCGTAACCGGACTGGGCGACGGGACGCACCGATTTTTCGGCATCCTGTTCGGCCAATCCCACCCAGGCCATCAAATGGCCGCCGGTTTCGACCACGAGCCGACAGACCTCGGCCAGCAACTGCGGCTCACTGTCGACCCGAATCAAGGTCAGGTTGCATTCGCTGAGCAGGCGGAGCGCGCGGTTAAGGCGCGCCTGTTCGCGCTCGGCCTGTTTGTGCTCGGTGATGTCACGGAGGATTTCAATCGCCCCGATCACCTGCCCGGTGGCATCGCGCAAGGGCGACACCTTGGCAAAGAGCCACGCCCCCTGCGGCGGGTGCAGAGCCTGGCAAAAAACGTCCGCCACCAGCGTCTCCCCCTCGCGGCGCAGGTGCGGATACTGCGTCAACAGCGCCGGATCGTCTTGAAAGACCAGATCCATCAACTGCGGTCGCGCCTCGCCATAGAAGGGGATGGTGTAGGCGTGATCACCTTGACCGAGCATCGCGGACGCCGGAACGCCCGTCATCTGCTCGATGGCCCGGTTCCAGAGGATGACGCGCTTGTCCCGATCGATCGCTAGGGTGGCGTCGGGCAAAAAGTCGATGAGGTCGGCCAGTTGGCGCTGACTGGTCCGTAATGCCTGTTCCGCCCGTAATTGCTCGGTGACATCCGTGCCAATCCCGACCAGCGCCATGGGTTGACCCAACGCGTTCTTGAGGAGATTGGTGCGTAAATGGACATGAAGACGCGAGCCATCTGGCCGGGTGTTCACCACCCGCCCCTTCCAGGCCCCTTGCGTGAGCGTGGCCGTTAGAATTTCCTGTTGGGTGGCCTCGGCCTCAGGGTCGTCCCCATAGTCGGAGACCGGTTGACCAATCGGCTCGTCACGGGAGAAATGCCCGGTCTCGGCTTGGGTTCGGTTGATGTAGGTGATGGTGCCCTTCAGATCGGTCAGGGTGACGAAATCCTGGATCTGATCCAGGATCAATGCCTGTACGTGAAGCTGCTCCTCAGTCTGTTGGCGCGCGGTGATGTCTAAAAAGGACACCACGGCGCCGACCACGACGCCGTCGCGGTGTTGTGGAGAGGACCAATATTCGACCGGAAACGCGGTGCCATCCGCCCGCCACAGCACTTCGTCCTCCACATGAATGCGGTCGCCGGTTTGAAAGGCTTGAAAAATTCGACAATCTTCAACGGGGAAGGGCGTGCCATCGGCGTGTTTGGCGTGAATCCGCCAATGCATGTTCTGGCCGAGTAGGTCCTCGGGATGCTGGTATCCCAGCAGTTGAAGGCAGGCGTGATTGCAGAACGTACAGTGGCCGTGCAGGTCGATCCCGTAGATCGCCTCGGCGGTGGAATTCAGCAGGAGGTGGATCTGCGCTTCGCGTTGCCGAATGTCGGCGGTGAGTGTTTGGGCGAGGTGTCGCGCGTTGGCGCGCGTGTTGCGGATGGACAGCAGCAATCCGCACAGCAAGGCACTGAGCCCGACGCCTGCCGCCAGGGTGAACCAGGCCGGCGTATAACTGAGGCTGGCCGTGGTGTGATCAAACACCAGCCGCCATGACTGCCCGTACAGGTCGAGGGTGCGCTGCTGGTAAAACAGGGAATGCGCATCCGCGTCGACGGCGGGTTGGCTGTCGAAGAGCAGATGGGTCGGCGACCCCTCGCGACCATCGTAAATGCCCAGGTCGACACTCAGGGCGTCTTGGCTTGCCCAGTCGTGTAGCAGGCCGGTCATCAAATCATTCATACGGTAGGGGCTATAGACCCAGCCCAGCAGCGCGGTCCGGCGTTCCTCCACCGTGTTCACCGGGGCGCCGTGGCGATAGACCGGGACATACAGGAGGGTCCCGGCCTGGACATCGGTCGTGGTCTCCTGTACGAGTTGGACCTTGCCGGACAGGGCGGCTTCGCCGGTATCGCGCGCCAGCGCCATCGCGGCCCGGCGCACGGGCTCGGTGTACATGTCGTACCCGAAGGCGCGCAGGTTACGCTCGCGGAAGGGTTCGAGGTAAATGATGGACGTATAGAGCGAGCGCTCGCCGGGCGGGCTGATCCGGTAGTCGGGAAACCCTTCGCCACGAATCCTGGCGACATGGGCCGCGAGTTGCTCCGGAAGGATGACTTGGGCGAAGCCGATCCCCTGCACACCGGGCACACTGCCGCTCGCGCGCAGGATCTCGACATAGGTCCGCCAGTCCTCGCGCGCCACCGTTTCCGACGCCGCAAACAGGGCGGCGCCACCTCGGAGAATCAGCGCATACGCGCTCAATCGTTCCTGGATCTTGAGCGCGACCTGATCGCAACTGAACGCGAACTGTTTCGCGGCATCCTGTTCAATGTCCTGCTTGACCAAAAGGCCGGCGTAAAGACTGGTGAGTAACCCGACGCCGAGCGCCATCCAGGCGAGGCTGGTCTTCTGGGATCGACGGGAGGTGAGCATCATTGGCCTGAAAGGAGGGATCGGCTCGCCGATTATCCTCGCGTCGAACGGTCGCCGCTCGCAAATCATCCGCCCTTTGCGAGCAGGCATTGCCTTGTGCCTGCTCGGATGCCGTGATTCACGCTTTCGGGTGGCGCTCACAGTCAGTGCATCAGTGCAAGCCACCTTCCCGAGTGGTGCGCCGCTTCTGGTCGATCAGATCATCCTGAAACACCTGTTCGAGTGCGGGGGAAATCGGTCCTGTAGTGTTGAGTCTGCTTCCGTCATGCGCGATGGTCGGCACCGGGTTCGCTGTTTGTCGGTCACGGCTGGGTTGCGCCTGGCGCTTGACTGAGCCAGGTAAGCAAGGTGGCGAAGAGCGCGTCAGGATCGACCGGTTTGGCGATGAAATCGTTCATCCCGGCGTCCAGGCAACGCACCTTATCCTCCGTGAAGGTGTTCGCTGTCATCGCCAGGATCGGTACCTGGGCGCCATGGGGCAACTGGCGGATCCGACGGGTTGCCTCCAGACCATCCATGATCGGCATCTGCATGTCCATGAGGATCAGGTCATAGGGCTGGCGACGGGTCAATTCGAGCGCCTCCAGGCCATCCGCCGCGGTCTCGATCGTCAGCCCCAGATCCGCCATGAGCCCACAGGCGACCTCGCGGTTGATGGGTTCGTCTTCGGCGAGCAGGATGCGTCGACCAGGATAGTCGCGCATCAGCCGGATCGCGGCCTCGCCACTTGGCAAGGCGGGCACGGCCATCGCCGCTGGCAGCCCTTTTTTTAAACTCACGGTGAACCAGAAGGTACTTCCCACGCCGACATTGCTGATCACCCCGGCATCCCCGCCCATTAACTGTGCCAGTCGCCTGGTGAGGGCAAGACCAAGCCCGGTGCCACCATAGTGTCGGGTGATCGAGCGATCCGCTTGCTCGAAGTTGGTAAATAACCTGGGTAAGTGCTCGGGCGCGATGCCGATCCCGGTGTCCTGAACCTCAAAACGGACCCGCGCTGACTCTCCGAGATCCTCTTCCAGCATCGCACGCAACGTGATGGTTCCGGTGTCGGTAAATTTAATGGCATTGGTGGTGTAGTTCAGCAGCGCCTGCTGGATCCGGGTCGGGTCACCGAGGAGGTCAGGCGGCAGTGGGCCGATCTCAACCGCTAATTGGAGCTGCTTGGTGTGTGCCTTGTCGATGAGGATCGAGACGACATTGGCCGTGATGCCCTCAAGACTGAGGCCCGTTTCCTCCAGGGTGAACTGACTGGCTTCGATCTTCGAGAGGTCGAGAACGGCATTGATAATGGCCAGTAGATGCTGTCCAGCGGTCTCGATTTTGTCGAGCCGTTCCGCCTGTTGGTGGGGGACGCCGTCGCGCCGCATGAGGTGTGCCAGACCGATCATGGCATTGAGCGGCGTCCGGATCTCATGGCTCAGATTGGCGAGAAAGGCACTTTTGGCCTGGGTAGCGGATTCGGCGGCCCGGCGCCGTCGCTGTAGGTGCAGGATGTCGATCCCGAACGCAATATCGCGGGCCAGTTCTTCCAGGAGATCCACTTCCTCGGCGTTAAAGGCATCCGGTTCCGCCGCATACAGGGTCAAAGCGCCCAACAGCGGCGACCGTCCCCGCAGCGGAAGCGCTATGCTCGCTTGGTAACCACGCTGGAGGACGGCCTCGCGCCAGGGGGCCATGCGCGGGTTGGTGCGACAGTCTTGATTGATCTGGGTGAGGCCGGTGCGAATGGCCGCCCCGGTCGGTCCACGCCCGTACTCGCTGCCCCCGTCCCAGGAGATCCGCACGCTGTCCAGATAGCCTTGTTCGTAGCCGGAACTGGCAACGGGCCGCACCGATTTGGGGGTTGTAAGCCCAAACCGCCGAAAATTCCGTCAGGGTTCGTGCGGCCTCATCGAAAGCGTTTCGATCACATCTTGGCGGATTGATGGAGCCCCCGTTTGTTGATGTACGTGTTCAGGGCGATGTGGCTCGAATAGCCCAGTACCTTGGCGATCTTGCGAACCGAGAGACCATCGCCCAAGTGGGTGGCAAAAAGGAACTCACGGGCCGAACCGACATCGCCATCGAGATCAGCAATCAGTGTGCGCGCCTGATCGCGAACACCATCCTCTATTACAACTCCACCATCCTCTCGCGCCTGCTCGACAGATACGAGGCGAGTGGCAATGCGAAAGCGCTGGCGTTGATCAAAACAACCTCACCTGCGGCGTGGCGCCACGTCCATCTGAATGGGCACTACACCTTCCGCAGTACCGGCCAGATCATTGACCTGGATGCGATCCTGGCGGGACTGGATTTGGGCTGACGGAATTTTCAGCGGTTTGGGCTTACAACCCCATGACCTAACGCATCCGCCGGCGCGTCAGGAACAAGCGACGTGCTCGTCGCATCGGACGCTGATCGCCTCGCGGCTCTGAATCAAGGTGACATGTTGACATGCGGTGATGTGGTTAAGAAATCATGTTGGTATCAAGCTGACGCGTTTCGTCGGGGCTCTCCCGATGGACGCCATCACCGCCGCTTCGTGGGTGTTCCACTCCAACGGTCATGTCATCGGCCTTGACACCCCCTCCCATGAAAGCCATATCTGAGCGGCGGAGGTGCTGTCGCAAGGCCGTCGTAGGACTGTCAGCGCGACTGCGAACCCCAACATGTGCCTGTGGTTTCGACGCGGACCCCGAACTGCTGCCTTGATTGAGCGCGTATGGCAACCACGCCGACCGTGGCGCCGCAGCCCCGTGCGGGCCTGCGGCGAACGGCCAGGATCTCCATCGGAACCACGACAGATCTCCGTCTAACCGCGCTGTATCACTGACGTCTGTGGAGGTCGCCATGGACCTGATACCCATCTGTCGTTGCGCGGTGGGCATGGACATCCACCTAAATTTGATCGAAGTCTGTGTCATTACTGAGAATCCCGACGGCGAGCCGCAGGTGCATCGGCGCCGCTTCGGCGGGTTCCGTCGGGAGCGGCTGGAGATGGCCAACTGGATCGCCGGCTTCGCCCCCGAGACGGTGGTCATGGAGAGTACCGGCATCGATTGGAAGAGTCCCTATGCGTACTTGGAACGACTCGGCATTCGCGCGCTGGTGGTCAATGCTCAGCATGTGAAAAAGGTTCCTGGCCGCAAGACCGACGTGGCCGACGCCGAGTGGTTGGCGATGCTGGCGCGCGCGGGTCTGTTGCGCGGCAGTTTCATCCCACCGGAGCGGTTGCGCAACCTGCGTCAACTCTCCCGCCACCATCAGCGTCTGACCGCCTTGCTGGGGGCCGAAAAGAACCGCTTGGTGCGCGTGCTCGGGGATGCCGGCATCCGTCTCTCGGCGGTGGTGTCCGATCCCCACGGGGTCGCGGCACGCGCGATGATTGATTGTCTGCTTGACGGCGGTACTCCACAACAGGCGCTGCGCCATGCCGGACGGCTCAAGGCGCCGCGCGAGGAACTCGCCGCCGCGCTGGAAGGCGAATTGAGCGCCGAGCATCTGTTCGTGGCGCGCCTGTTGCGGCGCCATCTCGATGCGCTGGAGGCGGACCTTGGCGCCCTGGAGCGCGAACTCATCACGGCCATGGCACCTTACCAGCCCGCCATGGATCTCCTGCTGACCATTCCCGGCATCGATACCCTGGCAGCGGCCAAACTGCTGGTGGAGATCGGCGACGACATGACCGCCTTCGGTCGCGCCGGGTGCCTGGCCAAATGGGCCGGCCTCTGTCCGGGCAACGATCAATCCGCCGGCAAGCGCAGAAGCGCGAAGACCCCCAAGGGCAACCGTTATGTGCGTGCGCTGCTGTGCGAAATCGCCTGGGCCGCCACCCGCACCGCCAGCCAATTCAAGAGCCGCTACCAAGGCTTGGTCATTCGTCGGGGAGCCAAGCGGGCAATCGTCGCGATTGCCCATCAGCTGCTCAAGATCGTTTATGTGCTGCTGGCGCGCCGCGTACCTTATCGCGATGAGACGGTCGACGATGAAGCATTGGCGGTGCAACGCAAGGCACCGCGCTGGATCAGGCAACTGAAAAAATTCGGCCATCTGCCGCAAACCGCCTGATCCGCTTCGGTTGACCAATGCTGCAAACCGTCGCGACGGCGGCGGCAAGACTCTTTTGCGCGCAACAGACTGGGCTTTCATGGCAACCTCCTGCGACTGGAGAATGCATCATGACCCGCACCACACCCCTGGTCATCGCGTCACTGGTCCTCCTCGCGCTCCTCGTCGTGTCGGGGGTGCGGCCCTATGACCGTGCCACCTGGGCGCTCGAAGTTCTCCCAATCGTCATCGTCCTGCCCCTGTTGTGGGCCACCTACCGGCGATATCCGCTGACCACGCTGGTCTATGCCGGCATTTTTCTGCATGCGCTGGTGTTGATGCTCGGCGGCGCTTACACCTATGCGCGGGTGCCGCTGGGTTTCCAAATTGCCGATCTCCTGGACCTCAGCCGCAACCCTTATGACAAGATCGGCCACTTCTTTCAGGGCTTCGTGCCTGCCCTCGTCACGCGGGAGATTCTGATTCGCGGCGCCTGTGTGCAAGGAAAGCGCATGCTCGCCTTCCTGGTGGTTTGCGTCGTTTTGGCGATCAGCGCGACTTATGAGTTGATCGAATGGGCGGTGGCCGTGTTGCTCGGACAGGGCGCGGATGACTTCCTCGGCACGCAAGGCGATCCCTGGGATACGCAATCGGATATGTTCTTTTCGCTGATCGGCGCCGTTACCGCGCTGGTGCTGTTTTCACGCCTTCAGGATCGGCGACTTCAACAACGACCGCATCAGGATTGAAACTAACCGAGACATCTTGTCAGCGTCCGTGCACCACGATTTTGCCGAAGCACTGGCCGGCATCGCGCTCGTCCACTCACCTCGGAGCCGCCTCATGTCAAACGACCGACGCCCGACCAACGCCTTCATCGGAGCTTCCTGGCTTGCCTTGCTCATCGGCGCCATGGCCTACCTGATCGGTCTTTGGAATGCGCCGATGCCGCTCAACGAAAAGGGCTATTACTTTACGCTCCTGATGTATGGCCTGTTCTCTGCCGTCTCGCTGCAAAAATCGGTGCGCGACCGGCTCGAAGGCTGTGGTTAAGGCGACATGCGTGAAGTATGCCTATCACTGGCACCTCCGCATCAATCCTGTGGATCAGGCAGGTTTTGGCTGACTTGCCGCGAGAAAGTCACGTCCCAGCGCATCCGCCGCCAACAGCGCATCCTTGATCGCCACCCAGGTCAATTCAAAGGGTTCATGGTGTGAACTCTCCCCCGGCGCCAGCGTCCGCTCCGCAATCATTCGCGCCTGTTCCGGGGACAGCGTCTCGATCCCGAGCGCCTGCAACGTGAGTGGTAACCCCACCGCCGCGCAGAAGCGCATCACCTCCTCGATCTCCGCCAGGTCCCGACCCTCCAACACCAATTGCACCAGGGTGCCAAAGGCGACTTTCTCACCATGTAAGCAGCGATGGGTCTCCGGGACGACCGTCAGCCCGTTATGCAGCGCATGGGCGACCGCCAGTCCGCCCGATTCGAATCCCAGCCCAGACAGCAAAATGTTCGTCTCGATGATGCGTTCCAAGGCCGGCGTCACCGCTCCCACCCGCACCGCCGCAACGGCGGCCTCACCGTCCCGTAACAGGGTTTGATAGCACAGCCTGGCAATCGCCATTGCCGCCAGCGTGCCCCCGCCGCCCAGCACATTGGGCCGAGACGCCCGCTGGACCGTCTCCGCCTCGAACCAAGTGGCCAAGGCATCACCCATACCCGCGATGAGATAGCGCACCGGCGCGCGGGCAATCACGCGGGTATCCACCAAGACCAGATCGGGATTGCGTTTGTAAAACAGGCATTGTTCAAAGACCCCCGCGGCGGTGTAGACCACGGACAAGGCGCTGCATGGCGCATCACTGGCCGCAATCGTGGGACAGCAGACCACCGGGAGACCGAGCCCATTGGCCACCGCCCTGGCGGTATCGAGCGCTTTCCCGCCACCGACACCGACGATGCATCCGGCCTGGGTGCGCCGGGCCTCCTGCGTGCAACGGTCGATTTCAGAGGCGCAACACTCGCCCCCGAATTCCACCACCGAAAAATCGATGTTGGCCGCGCCAAAGATGTCGATCCACACCGGCTCGATGTCCTGACGCGCCCGGAGACCCGTGATGATCAATGGGCACTTGGCGATCCCCAGCTTGACCATTTCCCGCACCAGTTCACGGCTGGCATCGCGTCCTTGGACATAACGCGATGGCGAACAGAAGATCTTGAGCACGTTGCAGTCCTCGCCCGGTGAAGTCAGAACCGAAAGCATCGCCTATGCTGGCCGCGGTCGTCTAGCCTGTTGGCGGTTCATCGGACAACATGTTTGCATGTCGCGATGCGATTAAGATAGCATTCCGACATGAAAACCATCGCCATTCTTTCGCAAAAAGGCGGCACCGGGAAAACCACCCTCGCCTTAAACCTCGCGGTGACCTCCGAAGCGGCGGGCTATCCGACCGTGATCATCGACCTCGATCCGCAAGCCAGCGCCAAGGAATGGTCCAAAAGCCGTGACGCTGACACGCCCGTGGTGATTTCGAGCCATGCCTCGCAGCTTGACGAAGTTTTGGCAACGGCCAAGGAGAATGGCGCCGCCTTCTGTCTCATCGACACCGCTCCGCATTCCGAACGCGACGCTTTAGCTGCTGCCCGCGCGGCGGATTTAATCTTGATTCCTTGCCGTCCGGCGATCCTCGACCTGCGGGCGATCACCGTGACCAAGGAACTCGCGGATCTGGCCAACACGCCCGCTTTAGCCGTCATCAACGCCGCCCCGCCGCGTGGATCGCTCGCGGACGAAGCTGGCGACGCCATTTGCGGATATGGGTTGGAAGTGGCGGATGTGGTCGTGACGCAGCGGATGGCATTCGTCCATTCCCTGACAGGGGGACAAACCGTGCTGGAGTTTGAACCGGACGGCAAAGCGGCGGACGAAATTCAGGCGCTGTTCAAGCTCATCTGCAAACAAGTGGACATGACAGCCATCAAGAAAACGGTCAAGAAAGCGCGACCGCGTGAGACGAGACGAAAAGCATGACCAGAAAATCCACGACCGGCGGTTTGTTGAAGGCGTTAGGCCAGCTTGATCAGCGGGCACCCGTCGCAAAGGAAACCGCTGACCCCACACCCGTGCCGACCTCGTCCGCGACGGGGCCGCCGAAAGCTCCCTTACCGCCCAGCCGCCAAGGCAAGAAGGCGCTGACCGGGTATTTCGATCCGGCGGTGCTCAAGCAGATCAAGATGATGGCCGCCGCCGAGGAAACCACCATCCAGGCGCTCATGACCGAAGCCATTAATGACCTGTTCAAGAAGCACGGAAAACCTCATATTGCATGACTGGATGACGACATGAAATGATAGCATCATGCAAGCATGTATTCGTGTTGTATTATTTGACCATCCATCGTCCGCTTGCAGAGAGGATGGCGGATGTGGAACTCGGTTGTCCGTTCCACGGCGCCTTGAACCCTTGTCGCGCGCGATGACCGCTGATCACAAGACGACTGGTTCTACCCCATCTTGCATGAAGTTCTGTTGGCAGATGATCATGCCAACATTAATGCAAGATGACATCCAAGCACACAGGGGGTTGGTCTTCGCCCTCCCCTACGCCCCTCCCTGGTTCGCTTCCCAGCGGTGCCACCGCTTGATCTCCAGCGTCCGTCGCTCGATCTCGCAGCGCAATGCCCCCGCCTGATAACGTCGTTGCTCCAGGAGCGTCTCGATCACCCGCGGCGGGATCGGGGTCGGCTGACCCTGATCGTCGACGGCGACCATGGTGAAATAGCAGGTGATCACATGGCGGCGGGGCTTCTGGATGATGTCCTTGGCCAGCACCCGAATTCCCACCTCCATCGAGGTCGTGCCCGTGTCGTTGACGGAGGCCAATCACGTCAAGAGTTCGCCGACATGGACCGGCTCGCGAAAGAACACCTGATCGACGGAGAGAGTCACTACATGGGGTAGACCCAACACCTCTGTCATGAGCCGCCATTTACCTGTCGGATAACCATGTAGACCGAGTTTTCGAATCGGGTTTTCGACAGCCCTTTCTAGCCCGGATTATTCATAAAAACGGGCGACACTCGTTTAACCAATTGATAAAATTGGTGTTCCGCCAAGAACGCTTCGGAGAAGCTAAACGAGGTCGCCCATGTTCCAGTCTACCCCAGAGCAGTTG
>NZ_NHSQ01000154.1 GCF_016653465.1 Thiocystis minor
GCAGTCGAAAAAAGAATCGAGCAAATGCGGGTCAGGCATGAGCAAAGACGCAAGGATATCGAACGCCATTACAAGCTGACTGCAACAGGATAGTCAATATGCCTGAATGCAAAGTGACAAAGTAGAACTAAGTACTTCAATAGAATTATTTGTAGAAGCTAATTTCGATTTATTAAAAAATTAATTATTGCAAGATATTGATTTATAAGCAATTATTAAATATTTAATTGATCTTTATCGCATTCATTGCCCATTAACGATTCTATTGATGTACTTACCAGGTCCAACCCCGTCCGCGTAACATCAGTTAATATCTTAGTTTTTAGACAGTGTCTAAGCTTTTGCCAGGAATTGCTGGCTAAAGAACCACTAGGTTGTCGCGATGGATCAACTCGGCATCGTCCAGATAACCTAAGATGGATTCAAAGCGTCGCGACGACTGCCCCTTGATACGATCCGCGTCCACGGCATCATAATTGACCAAGCCGCGCGCGATCTCCTTCCCGGTCTCGTCGAGACAGGATACGACCTCGCCCCGATCGAATTTTCCCCGTACCGCCTTGACCCCGACAGCAAGCAGGCTGGTTCCCTTTTCCCGCAGGGCCTTGACCGCGCCGGCATCCAGAATGAGCTGCCCGCGCGACTGCAAATGTCCAGCGAGCCACTGTTTGCGCGCGGCCTGCGGTCCCTGGAAAGGAATCAGCAGGGTGCCAACCAGGTCGCCACGGCCGATACGGGTCAGCACCTCCGTGCCGCGGCCAGGCGCGATGACCGTCGGCGTCCCTGAACGCGCTGCCAGCCGCGCCGCCCGGACCTTGGTCACCATGCCGCCGGTGCCAAGTCCGGTGACGCTCCCTCCGGCGACCTCGTCAAGCAGCGGATCGTCGACCCAGGTCTCGGCGATCAGGCGCGCATCGGGATGGAAACGGGGATCCTGATCGAAGAGCCCATCCTGATCGGTGAGCAGGATCAGCAGATCGGCCTCGATCAGGTTGGCCACGAGCGCGGCAAGCGTGTCATTGTCGCCAAAACGGAGTTCGTCGGTTGCCACCGTATCGTTTTCGTTAATGACCGGGACCGTGCCGAGTTTGAGCAGGGTACGCAAGGTGCTGCGTGCATTGAGATAACGCACCCGATTGGCAAGATCGTCGCGCGTCAGAAGAACCTGGGCGGTATGGAGGCCGCGGACCTGGAAACAATCCTCATAGGCCCGTATCAATCCCATCTGGCCGACGGCGGCCGCGGCCTGAAGCTCGTGCAACGCCTTCGGGCGTTGTCGCCAACCCATGCGGGCCATGCCTTCCGCCACGGCACCCGAGGAGACCAGCACGACCTCGCTGCCAGCCCGGCGGCGCGCCGCCATCTGGTCGACCCAGGGCACGAGCATGCCGCGCTCCAGACCATGACCATCCTGGGTCAGGAGCGCACTTCCGATCTTGACGACCCAGCGGCGGGTGCTGGAAATGGTTTCGCGGGTAATCATGGAGACAGGGACCGGAAATCAATCGAGAGGATGCCACTCGCCCTCATCGGGTGTGGCCGGCATGTCCCACTCAGAGACGCTGGAATCCGCGGGATCCTGATGCGCGATGGGCGTCGCATCGGGATCGACCTTCAGTTGTTCGAGGCGGCGCATCAGATCCTGCACGAGTGCGACTGTTCCTTGACCGGTCAGGGCGGAGATCCCATAGCATGGCCCCTGCCAACCGAGATCCGCCAGGAGTTGCGCCTGGCATGTCCGATACTCATCCTCGTCGAGCAGGTCGGTCTTGTTTAAGACCAGCCAGCGTTCTTTATCCGTCAACTCGCCAGCGAAGGCGGCCAGCTCGGCCTCGATCTTGCGCACCTGTCCGACAGGATCTTCCTGATCGCCCAGTGGCGCGATGTCCACCAGATGCAGCAGCAGACGGGTGCGCGCGAGATGTTTGAGGAACTGAATCCCCAGACCCGCGCCCTCGGCCGCGCCCTCGATCACACCGGGAATGTCGGCGACCACGAAACTGCGATTTTGCCCGACCCGCACCACACCGAGGTTGGGATATAGCGTCGTGAACGGGTAGTCGGCGACCTTGGGGCGCGCGCTGGAGATCTGACGGATCAGGGACGACTTGCCGGCATTCGGAAACCCGAGCAAACCCACGTCGGCCAACAGGATGAGTTCCAGATGGAGATCGCGGCGCTCGCCCGGCGTGCCTGGCTTGGACTGGCGCGGCGCGCGGTTGGTGCTGGATTTGTAACGCGCGTTGCCGATGCCATGGAAACCGCCCTGAGCGACCAGCATGCGCTGACCCGGCTCCAGCAATTCGCCGATCAGCTCGCCGGTCTCCTGCTCGAAGACCCGCGTCCCGACCGGCACCGCAACGACGAGATCCTGGCCGCCACGCCCGGTCATGTCCTTGCTCATGCCATTCTGACCCCGCTCCGCGCGCTGGATACGCTGATAGCGAAAGTCCACCAGGGTGTTGATGTTGTTGTCGGCCAGCAGGTAGACGCTCCCGCCATCGCCGCCATCGCCGCCGTTGGGGCCGCCGAAGGGGATGTATTTCTCGCGGCGAAAGCTCACGCAGCCGTTACCGCCATCGCCGGCCTCGACCCGTATGAATGCCTCGTCGACGAACTTCATGAACTTGACCCGACTCGGTAGTGTCTACAACGCTTAAATGAAAAAGCCCCGTCCCAGGGACGAGGCTCACCGCCTTTGCCAATGTCAGTCGAACGCCGAATCAATGGGTAATCAGCCGTACTCGACCGTGACGAATCGGCGGTTTTTTGGTCCCTGCACCACAAACTTGACGATTCCGTCGCTCAGCGCGAACAGGGTGTGATCCCGGCCGCAGCCAACGTTCACACCATTGTGAAATTGCGTGCCGCGCTGGCGAACGATGATGCTGCCCGCCGTGACTTTTTGACCGCCGAACACCTTCACGCCTAAGCGCTTGGATTCTGAATCGCGACCGTTGCGCGAACTGCCGCCTGCTTTTTTATGTGCCATCGGAGCTTTCTCCTCAACCGGCGCTAATGCTGGTTATTTTGAGCGCCGTAAACCATTGACGATGCCCTTGACGCTTCAGATAGTGTTTGCGACGGCGAAATTTGACGATCTTGACCTTTTTTGCACGACCATGATTTTCGACCGTCGCGGTCACCTTAAAACCGTCGAGATAAGGCTTTCCGACCTTGACGTCATCGCCATCGGCAACCATCAGGACGTGATCGATGTCGATACTCGTCCCTGCCTCGGCGACAAGCTTTTCAACTTTAACCGTATCACCTTCGGAAACTCGGTATTGTTTACCGCCGGTTTGAATGACCGCGTACATGTCTGAAAATCCCCAAGACTATTCGGAATTGTCGACGCCCGGCGCCGGAACAAAGAAGCGGAATCATACGCCAAGGAAAGATGGCGCGTCAATCGCCCATCTTAATGAATCGACTCGACGGCTTATCGGCAGGCGTGGATTAGCGATTCCCGGCGGGAAGCCAACGTTAGCAGTCGACCCGGACGGTCGAATTGGCGTAACCTTCGCTCGATGAACATGAAACCGACATCCACCGTGACCGGGCGGCTTGACAGCCACCCGCGCCACCTCTAGCATCCGCCGCCATCATCGACAGCCTCCAGACACGCATGGACCTCTCCACGATTCGACACCCTGTCGCCGAGGACTCGAAGGCCGTGGACGCCTTGATCCTGCGCCGACTTCAATCTGACGTTGTCCTGATCAACCAGATCGGTCACTACATCGTCAATAGCGGCGGCAAGCGTCTGCGCCCGCTTTGCGTGCTGCTCGCCGCGCGCGCCTGCGGTTACGGCGGAGAGCGCCACATCGACCTTGCCGCCGTGGTGGAATTCATTCACACCGCGACGCTGTTGCATGACGACGTCGTGGACAGTTCCGAGCTACGCCGCAATCGCGACACCGCGAACGTGGTCTGGGGCAATGACGCCAGCGTGCTGGTCGGCGATTTCCTTTACTCGCGGGCCTTCGAGATGATGGTCGACGTGGGCATCATGCGCGTCATGGACATCCTTTCCCACGCGACCAATCGCATCGCCGAAGGCGAGGTGCTGCAACTGCTCAACACGCGGGATCCTGACACCGACGAGTCACGCTACATGGAGGTCATCACCCGCAAGACCGCCACTCTGTTCGAGGCGGGAATTCGGCTCGGCGCCGTGCTTGCGGGCTCCTCGAAAGCGATCGAGGACGCCGCCGCCGACTATGGACTCAGCCTCGGGATCGCCTTCCAACTCATTGACGACGCGCTCGATTACAGCGTCGATAACGCGGAGCTGGGCAAAAATGTTGGCGATGACCTGGACGAGGGCAAGCCCACGCTGCCGGTGATCCGCGCCATGGCGGTCGGCACTCCAGAGCAGAAAGCCATGCTGCGCAACGCCATCGAAAATGGCGGACGCGAACAGATCGATGCCGTGGTCGAGGCAATTGCGTCGACCGATGCAATCGCCTACACTACGCAGCTTGCACAAACGTACGTGATGCGTGCGAGGAATGCGCTCAAGGCCCTGCCCGCTTCCGCGGCAACCGAGGCTCTCGCGATGATGGCCAATTTCGCAGTCAGTCGCACGCATTAATCGACGACCCATTTTCGGGGTGTAGCTCAGCTTGGTAGAGCGCTGTCTTCGGGAGGCAGAAGTCGCAGGTTCGAATCCTGTCACCCCGACCAAAATTCCCGATTTGAATCAGCCGCTTAACAGCGGCTTTTTTATGCCTGCCGTAACCTCCCTTGGGTGTTGTCCCTCATTTTCCTTGATGGACTTCTTCGTCCAGCAGGGCAAACAAGGGTTTGAATGTTGCAGGCCGTCAAGGAAGTCGGGCGGCACCCGGCAGGAAAGCAACTCAGGCGTTGTCCACACATGGTCGGTGATGCCTGCGGCCATGGCTGGCGTAACCGGTTTCCAGTACCTCGAAGAGCCCGTTCCCCGTGTGGCCTTGGGGCTGGCCAACGGTTGGCGCAGGCGATGGTGCGGCAGCACGAGATGGTAATAGGCCGTCGATCGCCAGAGTTGCTTTTCCAGCCAGGCGATGTCCTTCGAGAAGCCGTTGGTCTTGCGCGCCAAGCGACGGTTGCTTTGACGTTGCGTCAGGTTATCGCGCTCCACGAAGCTGGTGTTGATCGTTCCGCTCGCCAGGGAACCGGCAAGGTAGGCCGCCACCCTTTCAGGTGAACCGAACACCACCCTGGTTTTGACCTCGGTCACATGCCCGTTGGCGCGGACCTTGACCACCTGGGTCGCAAAGCACCTTGGCATAGGGGAGGTGGGCTTCCTTGGTGTGAACAAAGCTCCATCGCTCGTCCAGTTGGCATTCGGCCACATGCAGCCCTTTCCAGAGGTGAAGGACGACCGAGCGGCAATGCAGGGCGGCTCGGGTCAGCCAGTCGCAAACCGTGTCCTTGTCCACCTGGAAAATGCGCCCGGTCGCCCGGATCGAATTTCCTTCCGCCAAGGCACGGACCGCCGCCTCGAAAATCGCGGGCTCGCTTTCCAATCCGTAGTACGCCGTGGCGTCGCTCAAGGCCACGCTGCCCCCGCAGCTTTTGCACAGCGCCTGCGGTTGACCGTGGCTGCTGCCGTTCTTGACCAGTTGGCCCTGTCGGAACGGGAGTCCGTAGCACCGACAGTGCTTGTTGGGGCAGTAGAGCGTTTCCCAATCCACCGTCGCGCCCTTCGCTTATGCACAAAATCTGCCAGGCAAGGGTACGCCAGCGCCTCATCGGTCGCTAGATCATCAAGGAAAATGAGGGATACCACCCTCCCTTGGGCCAGTGTGCAAATCAGTGTGTTAATCAACATGGAAAACTTCCCAGGGATCCGGGGAAATCAACATTGAATTTTTGCCACCCCGGAGTGGTGCAACCGACCGGCCTTTTGGCCGGAGCAACCTGTGGCGATCAGGATGGAATTCATTGCCGACATCAGGCGGCGTCATTTGGTCGACGGGGAGAGCATCCGCGCGATTGCCCGCGAGCTTCAGCGCTCTCGTCCCGCGGTTCGCAAAGCGCTGACCGCGCTGACGGATCCGGTCGACCAGCGACAGCATCAACCCGTGCCGAAACTGGGTGAGTACCAGGCCCAGTTAGAGCAATGGCTGGAGATCGAGTCCTGCTTAACGTGAGTTCTGGATAAGGGCGGCGGCTCTTGGGGGCGAAACCCGCTAAGGAGACGCTGATTTATTCCACGTCATCGACGGGGCCTGAGTGGTAAAATCCGGGGCAATCCATTGCCGCCGCTGCCCCCAACGATGCACCAACCGTCCTGTCCCCAACCCGCGTGTACTGCCAA
>NZ_NHSQ01000155.1 GCF_016653465.1 Thiocystis minor
GCTTGTTACGTTCGATCCGGGGATCTTCCAGGGACGCAAAATGCTCAAGAAGGCTGGCTGACATGAGAAACTCCGATAGTCGTTTCTCGCGATCATCCGTCAACTACCCGAAAAACGGAATGTTTAAGCGCGCTCGCCCTGGGCCGCCAAGACAGTCTGTTAAACGCGAGGATCGACGCTATAGTATGGTTCGCGGGTGCCTCGCCGCGCGGCGGGCGGCCAGTCTCACGATTCAGGGGTCAATTCCGCGCGAACGCGCGCATTCAACCGGAGCGTCCGCGTATGTTTCAAGCCGTGCCCGGCTTCGCCGGGCGACACTGCACGGAAGAGATGACCCCTCTCCCGTGCGCATGATCCCCCGGCAGGGGGAGGTTTCAACCGGAGGATTGCGATGAGTAAAGGCGAAGACAAAAAGAAGGAAGCGAAGAAACAACCGGCCAAAACCATGAAGGAGAAGAAGGCCGAGAAAAAGGCCAAAAAGGAAAGTCAGAAGTAGTTCCGAACGCGGAAGCAGCCCATCGCCACTCCCGCGACCGGAGGCGTCAATGCCTCCGGTCGCGCCATGTTCGCCGGATCCCCGACACCGCCGCGCGCGAAGCGCGATCCCCGCCAAAGTTTGAGAAGCAATCCTTGGAAAGAATATAATCCACCGCTGATCTTGCGGCCGCGTCCGGAATTGTCGGCGTTGTTGAGGACGGGATCCTGCTGCCATTCAGTGAAGCCGTTCATGGTTCGATAAACTCACCACGAACGGCTTCACTGAATGGCAGTGGGGCGGGACACTGGAAAGTTTCTACTAGAATCAATGCATCCAATGGGTAAGACGTTTTTCCGGAAATCATCTTAACGATCGCCAACGGCGATCCGCTAGCGGCGGAGCGTTCCGAAAACCTTGGACTCGGACTCGACCGCCAGCCAGGGCGTCCATCAAGCCGGTGGGGGGATTGATTCATGCAGGCATGGGCGTATATTAAAAACCAAGTAATAAGCTCAAGAAAACGGAGCCAGTAGCGATGACCTCAGCCACAGCCGTCGACGACATTGTCGGGTCAGAATACGAACACGGATTCACGACCGAGATTGCGTCCGAGACGTTTCCGCCCGGTCTCGACGAGGGCGTCGTGCGCGCCATCTCGGCGCGCAAGGGCGAGCCGGAATTCATGACCGAGTGGCGCCTGAAGGCGTATCGGCACTGGCTGACCATGCCAGAACCCGCCTGGGCCGCCGTCCACTATCCCAAGATCGATTTTCAGTCGATCTCCTATTTTTCGGCGCCCAAACGGCCCGAGGACATGCCCAAGAGCCTGGACGAGATCGATCCGGTCCTGCTCGACACCTACAACAAGCTCGGCATCCCCCTTGAAGAGCAAAAGGCGCTGGCGGGGATCGCGGTCGACGCGGTGTTCGACAGCGTCTCGGTCGCGACTACCTTCCGCAAATCGCTGGCTGAGGCCGGCGTGATCTTCTGCTCGATCTCCGAGGCGGTGCACGACTATCCCGAGCTGATCCAGCAGCATCTGGGCTCGGTCGTGCCCCATACCGATAATTACTATGCGGCGCTGAACGCGGCCGTTTACAGCGACGGCACCTTTGTCTATGTCCCAAAGGGTGTGCGCTGCCCGATGGAACTCAGCACCTATTTCCGCATCAACGCCCGCAATACCGGTCAGTTCGAGCGCACCCTGATCGTCGCCGAGGCCGGCAGTTACGTGAGTTATCTGGAAGGCTGCACGGCACCCCAGCGTGATGAAAATCAGCTTCACGCCGCGGTCGTCGAACTGATTGCGATGGACGACGCCGAGATCAAATACTCGACCGTCCAGAACTGGTATCCAGGCGACGCGCAGGGCAAGGGCGGGATCTACAACTTCGTAACCAAGCGCGGCGACTGCCGGGGGGCGCGCTCCAAGATCTCCTGGACCCAGGTCGAGACCGGTTCGGCGATCACCTGGAAATATCCCAGTTGTCTGTTGCGCGGCGACGATTCGATCGGCGAGTTCTATTCGGTGGCCGTGACCAAGGGGCGCCAGCAGGCCGACACTGGCACCAAGATGATCCATATCGGAAAAAACACCAGTTCCACCATCGTCTCCAAGGGCATCTCAGCGGGGGAGGGCACGCAGACCTATCGCGGTCTGGTGCGCATCGGTCCGCGCGCGGAAGGGGCGCGCAATCACACCCAGTGCGATTCGCTGCTGATCGGCGACCGTTGCAGCGCCAATACCTTCCCTTATATCGAAGTCAAGCACCCCTCGGCGAACATGGAGCACGAGGCGACCACCTCGAAGATCAGCGACGACCAGCTTTTTTACTGCCGCTCGCGCGGTCTGACCGAGGAGGACGCCGTCTCGATGATCGTTAACGGCTTCTGCAAGGAGGTCTTCAACGAGCTGCCGATGGAGTTTGCCGTGGAGGCGCAGAAACTTTTGAGCATCAGTCTGGAAGGGGCGGTTGGTTGAGGGGAAGTTGTCAGTTGTCAGTTGTCAGTTGTCAGTTGTCAGTTGTCAGTTGTCAGTTGTCAAATTGTGTTTGTTGAGATGAACGCGATAGCAGAGCCGGCCTGATTGATTGATTGAGGGTGGCATGATCTGGTTACTTTTACTGCCAACTGCCAACTGCCAACTGCCAACTGCCAACTGCCAACTGCCTAACGCCCAGAGATCAATTCGGAGTACGCGATGTTAGCTGTCAAGGGCCTGAAGGCCAATGTGGGTGGAAAAGAGATCCTGAGGGGTTTGGATTTCTCGGTCGGACCCGGTGAAGTGCACGCCATCATGGGTCCTAATGGCTCGGGCAAGAGTACCTTCGCCCATGTCTTGTCCGGGCGCGAGGGCTATGAAGTCACCGCCGGTTCCGCGACCTTCGAGGGCCAGGATCTGCTCGCCCTGGAACCGGAAGAACGCGCTCAACTGGGATTGTTCCTCGCCTTCCAGTATCCGGTCGAACTCCCCGGCGTCAACAACACCTATTTCCTCAAGGCCGCGCTCAACAGCATCCTGAAGGCGCGTGGCCAACCCGAACTGGACGCGGTCTCTTTTCTGCGCCTGATCAAGGAGAAGCTGAAGATCCTGCATCTCGACGATTCGTTGTTGAAACGCGCCGTCAATGCCGGCTTCTCGGGCGGCGAGAAAAAGCGCAACGAGATCTTTCAGATGGCCCTGTTGGAACCCAAGCTGGCCATCCTCGACGAGACCGATTCGGGTCTGGATATCGATGCGCTGCGCGTGGTCGCCGATGGCGTCAACGCACTGCGCAGTCCGGAGCGATCGATGATCGTGGTCACCCACTATCAGCGTCTGCTCGATTACATCCAGCCGGATCATGTGCATGTCCTGTCGAAGGGTCGGATCATCCGCTCCGGCGGCAAGGAACTGGCGCTTGAGCTGGAAGAAAAAGGTTACGGCTGGATCGACGCGGAGGGGCAGGCGGCATGAACGGCGTCATCTCCAACGGCTTCGAAAGTTGGCTGGCCGCGCCACCGGGGCAACTCGCCGGCGCCGGACTTGACTGGCTGGACGACCAGCGCCGCGTTGCCCGGGAGCGGGTCCGCGAGCAGGGCGTGCCCACGTCCAAGACGGAGGACTGGCGCTATACCAGCCTGAAAGGACTGCTGGAGCAGAACTTCGCCCAGGTCGACGAAGCCATCACGGCGCTGCAGCCGGACGACTTGGAAGACATCCTGATTCCGGGTCTCGACAGCCATCGCGTCGTCCTGGTCAACGGTCGTTATGCCCCCGAACTTTCCGTGCTCGGCGATCTCCCCAAAGGGGTTCGACTCGGCGGTCTGCGCACCCTGCTCGACGCGGACCCCGATGCCCTGCGCGATCGTCTCAATCGGATCGCGGGCGATCGACAACCGCTGTTCCTGGCGCTCAACACGGCGGGACTCGACGACGGTTTCGTGGCCCTGTTCGACCGCGCGGCCATCCTGGAACGGCCGATCGAGCTGATTCATCTGTCGGTCGGGATGGACGAGCCACGGGTCGCTCAGCCGCGTCATCTGGTCGTGCTCGGCGACGGCGCCCAAGCAACCCTGATCGAACGCTACGTGAGCCTCGGCGAGTCGCTCTATTGCACCAATTCCGTGCTGGAGATCGCGCTCGGTCGCGATGCCGTGCTCCAGCATGACCGCATCCAGATGGAGAGCGCCAATGCCTTCCATCTCACCGGGCTCTATCTCAGTCAGGACACCAACAGTCGCTATCGGGGCGTGAACATCGGTCTGGGCGCGCGTTGGGCGCGCACCGAACTGGTCACGCGCTTTCGCGGCGAGCAGGCCGAATGCGATCTCCAGGGTCTGTATCTGGCCGGCGACCGGCAGCTCATGGATTATCACCTTGATGTTGCCCACTCGGTGCCGCGTTGCACCAGTCGGGAGAACTTCAAGGGCATCCTCTACGGCAAGGGACGGGCGGTGTTCGACGGGCTCGTCGCGGTTGCTCGCGACGCCCAGAAGTCGGACGCAGCCATGTCCAACCGCAACCTGATGCTCTCCGAAAGCGCCGAGGTCGATACCAAGCCGCAGTTGGAGATCAACGCCGACGATGTCAAATGCAGCCACGGCACCACGGTTGGGCGGATCGAACCGGAGATGCTGTTTTATCTACGCTCGCGCGGGATTTCGGCGCCCCTGGCTCGGCGCATGCTCTGTTTGGGATTTGCCGGCGAGATCATCCAGACCCTGAGCGCGGAGGCGCTGCGCGAGCATGTCTCGGAGCGGGTCGGTCAGCGGTTGGAATCCGCTCCCCTGAATTGAGTTCGGGTCGCGTGGAAACTTGGATTAACGGTCGGCCATGAAGGTTGTCGAGAGGTCGCTATGAACAGACTGGCCCGCTTCGCTGGTTTCGGCAAGCATGACGAGGAACAGGGAGACACGGCGGTTCTGGATCGCGATGTCGCCGTCGAGCACATGGAGGCGGAAGAACTGCGCGAGCCCATTATCGCCGCGCTGCGCGGTGTCCATGACCCGGAGATTCCGGTCAACATCTATGACCTGGGCCTGATCTACAGTGTCGACATCGCCCCCAACGGCGACGTGGCCATCGACATGACCCTGACCGCCCCGGCCTGTCCGGTCGCCGGCATGATGCCGATCATGGTCAAGGACGCGGTCGCCAGAGTCGATGGGGTCGGAGAGGTCCGGGTCGAGCTGGTCTGGGATCCACCCTGGGGCCAGGAAAACATGAGCGACGAGGCGCGGTTGCAGCTTGGGTTGATGTGAGCCGCTTCGCGCACACTCACCCCGATCATCCACGCGATCCGAGTCATTGGGAACCGCTCACGGAAGAGATCGCCAACACCGGCCATCTGGAGAAAGTTGCCGCACTCGTCCAAGCGCATGCCGCGCAGATGTTTCCGTTCAGCGGGAATCCGCTGCGGGATTTGGCCATCGAATTGGCGCGACGCCTCGGGCTTTGGCACGATCTTGGGAAATTTTCCGAGGAATTCCAACGCTATCTGCTACGTACCGCGGATGTCGGGGACGACGCCCATACCCTGGAATCCAGAGGTAAGGTCGACCACTCGACGGCAGGCGCGCAGCATGCGGCCCGAACGCTACCCGGTCTTGGCATCCTCCTGGCCTACGCCATTGCCGGGCATCACGCCGGGTTGCCGGATGCACTCGATCTGACCCATTCCTGTCTCAAGGCACGGCTGCGCAAGAGCATTCCAGACTGGCTACCTGCTGTCCCGCCGAGGCTGCTGGACAGCGCACCGATGCTGGCGAGCGGCCTGCCCGCGGATAAATTCGCCGTGGCCTTTTTCACACGCCTGCTGTTCTCGTGTCTGACGGATGCGGATTTCCTCGCCACCGAAGCCTTCATGAGCCCGGAGCGCGCCACGGCCCGGCCAATCCATGCGACCGACATCATGGCTCGCCTCGACGACCACCTGTCGGCCTGGCTTGGGGCGCGCTTTACCGCCCCGGTCAATGTGGTTCAGCAAGCTCGCGCCGAGGTGCTGGCGGCCTGCCTGAGTGCCGCCGAACAACCGCCGGGACTCTATTCGCTCACGGTGCCGACCGGCGGCGGCAAAACCCTGTCGTCACTGGCGTTCGCCCTGCGCCATGCCGCCCGCCATGGTCTGCGCCGGGTCATCCATGCCATCCCCTTCACCAGCATCATCGAACAGAACGCCGACGTCTTTCGGGAGGTCTTTGCGGAACTCGGCGCGGAGATCGTGCTGGAACACCACTCCAATTTCGATCCCGACCAGGAAACGGCGACCTCCCGTTTGGCCACCGAGAACTGGGATGCGCCCCTGATCGTCACCACCAACGTCCAGTTGTTCGAGTCGCTGTTCGCCAACCGCACCTCGCGCTGCCGCAAGCTGCACCGCATCGCCCGCTCGGTGATCGTGCTGGACGAGGCCCAGACCCTGCCGGTGACGCTGCTCGCGCCCTGTCTGCGCGCCTTGCGGGAACTGGTCGAGCATTATGGTTGTACGGTGGTGTTGTGTACCGCCACGCAACCGGCCCTGGTGTTTCGTCCAGGCGAATTCGAGATCGGGCTGCCGAATCCAACCGAGATTGTCCCGGATCCGCCCACGCTTTACGCGACCCTGAAGCGGGTCGAGGTGCGCCAAGCGGGAAGGCTCGGTGTTGCCGCTCTCCGCGCCCGATTGGCCGAGGAACCTCAGGTACTCGCCATCGTCAACACACGGCGCCATGCCGCCGACCTCTATGGAGCCCTCGTGGAGGCGACCGGCAGCGCCGGCAATTACCATCTGAGCGCCGCCATGTGTCCGCAACACCGTAGCGCGATCCTGGCCGAGATCCGCGAGCGTCTCGCCGATGGCGAACGCTGTCGGGTGGTGTCCACCCAATTGATCGAGGCGGGCGTGGACGTGGATTTCCCTGTCGTCTACCGCGCCATGGGCGGAGTCGACGCCATCGCCCAGGCGGCCGGGCGCTGCAATCGCGAGGGCCAGCAGGACCAGGGTGTTACTTGGGTGTTCGAGCCGGACGAGTCGGAACATCCGATCCCACGCGGTTACCTGCGCCGTGCGGCGGACGCTGCCCGCGAGATCCTGCCGCTGCATGCCGATCCGCTGGCGCTCGACACCGTCGAAGCCTATTTCCGTCTGCACTATTGGAAAAATCAGGACTTGTGGGACCAGCACGCGATCCTCGACGGCTTTAATTTTGCCCCTAGCGACCGCGAACTCCCCTTTCGCTTCAACTTCGCCACGGTCGCTGAGCGCTTCCGTTTCATCGCGGACACCCAGCGCCCCGTCATCGTCCCCTGGGGAGAAACGGGTCGGAAACTGGTGGACCAACTGCGCGCCACACACCGAATGAAGTTGCCGCCTCCTGCCGGCATCGCGCGACGGCTCCAGCGGTATAGCGTGACGATTCCACAATTCGCGTGGCAGAATGCCCAGGCACAGGGACTGCTCGAACTGCTGCATGAGCGCTTCGCCGTGTTGGTCAGCCCGGAATTGCATTACGCATCGGACACCGGTCTCTGCATGTTGGGGGATGGGGTCTACGATCCGGAGCAGTTGATCATCGATTAAACCGCATTCAGGAGAGGGGAGATGAGCCACGGAATACGGATGCTGGTCTGGGGCGACGATGCCTGCTGGACCCGGCCGGAGATGAAAGCGGAGCGCGTCTCCTACGATGTCATGACCCCATCGGGCGCGCGTGGCGTGCTCGAAGCGATCTACTGGAAGCCCCAGATTCGCTGGGTTATCGACCGCATCCATGTTCTCGCCCCGATCCGTTTCGCCAACATCCGGCGCAACGAGGTCGCCGTGGCGGGCGATTCAGGTCACAAGATCCCGGCGGGCAAGGTACAGGCCGCGATGCAGGGAGGCACCGCCCCGCTTTGTATCTACGCCGACGAAAACCGCCAGCAGCGCGCCTCGCTGGTGTTGCGCGAGGTCTGTTACGGCATCGAGGCACACTTCGATCTGCTGGACGCCCGCGAACAGGACGGCAGTCTCCCCGCCGACCCCACCGCCAAGCACCTGGATCAATTCAATCGCCGTCTCCGTAAAGGCGCCTGCCATCACCGGCCCTATCTTGGCTGCCGCGAGTTTGCCGCTCACTTCGGCCCGGTCGAGGGCGACTTTCCGTCCTGTCCGGAGAACCTGCGCGGCGAGCGTGATCTTGGCTTCATGCTGCACGACATCGATTTCGCCGATGGCATGACGCCGCGTTTTTTCCGCGCGCGCATGGTGGATGGGGTGATCGACGTGCAAGCCTGTCTCGCCGCCACCAGGGAGATGCTCGGGTCATGATCCTGCAATCACTGCATGCGCTCTATGACCGGCTGGTGGAGGATGTCGACTACGCCGTCGCCCCCGCTGGCTACAGTCTCCAGAAGATCAGCTTCGAGGTGGTGCTGACCCAGGACGGCACCCTGGCGCAGATCAACGATGTGCGGGATCGAAACGGTAAGAAGGCGGTACCCGTGCAGCGGCTGGTGCCGGGGCAGGCCAAACCATCAGGCTCCGGTCTCAATCCGGGCTTTCTCTGGGACAACGCGGCCTACCTGCTGGGCTACAAACTGGACGATCCCAAGCTATCCGTTGATCAGAATTGTCACTTTCGGGAACGCGCGACTGTGTCCCTGGCCGCATTGCGCGAACGGCATCTTCAGGCGGAAACGGCGATCGACGATCCCGGTTTCTCGGCCGTCTGCCGCTTTCTTGAGCAGTGGCACCCCGAGCACGCCGTTGAACACCCAAGCCTCGCCGAGCTTGGCGCTGGCTTTGGCGTCTTTCGGTTCCAGGGCGAAACCGGTTATCTCCACGAGCGGGGAAAGGTACGCGCCTGGTGGCAGGAGCAGGAATTGATCGGGAAAGACGGCGCGGCACAAAGCGGAATGTGTCTGATCACGGGAGCGATCGGACCCTTGGCGCAACTCCACGAGCCGGGAATCAAAGGTGTTGGCGGCGCGCAAAGCTCAGGCGCCAAGCTCGTTTCCTTCAATTGCGATGCCTTTACCTCTTATCACAAAGACAAAAGCTGGAACTCGCCGGTTTCCGAATCGGCTGCTTTCCGTTACTGCACGGTGCTTAATAGTCTCTTGAGCGGTCCACGGAGCAATAAGCACCGGCTAACCATCGGTGACGCAACCATGGTGTTCTGGACCGAGCGCCCAACCGTTACTGAGGACTGGTTCGCCAACTTCTTTTCCGGCGACTTGCCGGAAGAATCACAGGACGAGACTGCCCTGGGACAGATACAGGTCTTGCTTCGGGCCTTGCGTGAAGGCGGGGGCGCCCTGGCTGCGCTTGGCGATGACCCGAAAACCACATTTTATCTGCTGGGTCTTGCTCCGAACGCGGCGCGACTGTCCGTGCGCTTCTGGCACGTCTCCACCTTGCGCGAACTCTTCGACCGCTTGCACGCCCACTATGACGCCTTGCGCATCGTCCGTCAGTTCGAGGAAGGCGCGAGACGCCCGGATCCCGAATTTCCGCCCACCTGGATGCTGCTGCGCGAAACCGCCCGCGAGACCAAGGATATCCAGCCGCTGCTGGGCGGCACCCTGATGCGTGCCATCCTGACCGGTGGTCCCTATCCGAATGCACTCGCGTCCGCCGTGATTCGTCGCATCCGTGCCGACCGCGAGATCAATTACTGCCGTGCCGCCATCCTTAAGGCATGGCTGACCCGCTTGCCAAACCAACGACAAGGAGCGATCCCCGTGAGCCTGGACCCCGACAAGCCCGAACCCGCCTATCGTCTCGGACGACTCTTCGCCGTGCTCGAAAAGACCCAACAGGACGCCTTGGGCGATCTCAATGCCAGTATCCGTGACCGTTTCTACAGTGCCGCCTCGGCCACGCCCGGCATGGTCTTTCCGCGCCTGCTGCGGACCTATCAGCATCATCTCGCCAAACTCAATCCCGGCGCCAAGATCAATCGCGAGCGACTGGTTCAGGACATCGTAGGTGGACTCGACACCATGCCCGCCCATCTGGCCCTCGAAGCCCAGGGACTGTTCGCCATCGGCTATTACCATCAACGCAAGGATCTGTTCACGCGCACCCAGCCCCCAACGGACACCGACCACACGCCGGACGAGACCAAAGGATAATAACCATGCAGCACCGCTATGATTTCATCTATCTTTTCGATGTCCGCGACGGCAACCCGAATGGCGATCCGGACGCTGGCAACCTGCCGCGAGTCGATGCCGAAACGGGTCATGGATTGGTGACAGACGTTTGTCTCAAGCGCAAAGTACGAAACTTCGTGATCCTCAGCCATGCCGATGCGCTGGGCAAAAACGCCGAGGATGGAAAGCCGGGTTACGATATCTATGTGCGAGAGAAAGCCATTCTCAACCAGCAGCACGAACGCGCCTACACAGCAGAAAATCCCGATGCCACAGCCAAGGAAGGGAAACGCAAGGGCGCAGGCGATCAGATCGACAAGGCACGTCAGTGGATGTGCCGTAATTTCTACGATGTGCGCACCTTTGGCGCCGTCATGTCGACTGGAACCAACTGCGGTCAAGTGCGCGGACCTGTTCAACTGACGTTTGGCAGGAGTATCGACCCCGTCGTCTTGATGGAACACGCGGTGACCCGTGTCGCAGTCACCACCGAAGCGGAATCCGCAAAGCAGCAGGGCGATAACCGCACCATGGGCCGCAAGTTCACCATCCCCTATGGCCTTTACCGCACCCATGGCTTCATCAGCGCCCCACTGGCCGCTGACACCGGCTTCTCGGACGCCGATCTGGGCCTGTTCTGGAAGGCCCTGAGCCAGATGTTCGATCACGACCGCTCCGCCGCCCGTGGCGAAATGTCCGCTCGCGCGCTCCTGGTCTTCAAGCATCAGGATCGTCTCGGCAATGCCCCCGCGCATCGACTCTTCGAACGGATCACGGTCGCGCGCCGGGATGCGAACGAACCGGCGCGCGCCTTCACCGATTATGAGGTGCGGCTCGATGGCGAGATGCTGGATCAGGCAATCCCGAGCGGCCAGGTGAAAGAGCTTAAGAATGACGTCACCCTGATGCGCCTGATCTGAATCCGCCGCGAAAGCTCGATGTCGCCCCCACATCGGGGGCGCGGACTGGCGCAAACCGCATAACCACCGAGGCGAATCGGATCCTGGCGATGACCGACAGCGACGATACCCTGCTCCCGATCTCCGCCCTGCAACACCTGCTCTATTGCGAGCGCCAGTGCGCGCTCATCCATCTCGAACAGGTCTGGGAGGAAAACCGCCTCACCGCCGAGGGCGCGATCCTGCATGAACGGGCACACGGGGGGCCGGATGAACATCGCGCGGGCGTGCATATCACCCGCGGCCTTGCGGTGCGTTCACTCGCGCTGCAACTCACCGGACAATGCGACGTGGTCGAGTTTCATCTGCGCGCGGGGGCGTCACCGCCCCGAGGTCTGAACCCATTGACGATGGACACCATTTCTCACGTCGTCCCCGTCGAGTACAAACGCGGTCGGCCCAAGTCCCATCAGGCCGATGAAGTGCAACTCTGCGCACAGGCGTTGTGCCTGGAAGAGATGCTCGGTTGCCGCATCGAGATCGGCTATCTCTACTACGGCCAGCGACGCCAGCGCACGGAGATCGCTTTCACCGACGCGCTGCGGATCTCAACCAGCGAAGCAGCGGCACGCCTGCGGGTACTGATGACATCCGGGCAGACCCCGCCACCTTTCTACGACAGCGGCAAATGCGACGACTGTTCGCTGATCGAAGCCTGCATGCCCAGGATTGACCGTCGAAGCAATGGGGCCGCGCGCTGGTTCGCGGACGCCGTGAACCACAGCCTGAAGGAGTAAGCCATGCGCCAGCATCTCAACACGCTTTTCGTGACGTTGGAAGGAGCTTGGTTGCGCAAAGACGGCGCCGCCGTCGAGGTCCGTCACGAGGGCGAAACCCGGCTACGGGTTCCCCTGCACAATCTCGACGGCATCCTCTGTCTGGGCTGGGACATCAGCGCCTCCGCCCACCTGATGGCCGGCTGTGCCGAGGCGGGGGTGACCCTCTCATTTTGCAACCCGCATGGGCATTTTCTGGCCGCCGCGATCGGCTTCACCTCCGGAAACGTTTTGTTGCGCCGCGAGCAGTACCGCCGGGCCGACGATCCGGCGAGCACTCTTGCCATCGCCAGAAACTGCATCGCGGCCAAGATCGCCAATGCGCGGACCTCTCTGCTGCGTGCTCAACGGGATCGACCCGCCGCACCGGGGAATGCCGCGCTTCAGCAGGCATCGGAAGAGCTTGCCCGGCGTCTGCGCACCGCACAGGCCAGCAATGACCTGGACGGGCTGCGCGGGATCGAGGGCAGTGCCGCTGTCAGCTATTTCGCGGCATTTCCGCATCTGCTCACCACCAACCATCCGGATCTGGTCATGCGCGGGCGTTCGCGCCGACCGCCGCTCGATCCGATCAATGCGCTCCTGTCGTTCCTCTATTCATTGCTCGCCCATGACTGCCGCTCCGCCCTGGAAGCCACCGGCCTGGATGCGGCGGTTGGGTTCCTGCATCGGGATCGACCGGGACGGCCATCGCTGGCGCTGGATCTCATGGAGGAGTTTCGCCCCTTTCTCGCCGACCGACTGGCGCTCTCGCTGTTCAATCGACAGCAAATCACCGCGCGCGACTTCGAGTGCAAGGAAAACGGCGCGATCCTGCTGCGCGAAGACTCGCGCAAACGAGTGCTCGTGGCCTGGCAGGAACGCAAGAAAGAAGAAATCACCCATCCGTTTTTACAGGAGAAGGTCGCTGTGGGCCTGTTGGTACATTTGCAGGCGCGTCTGCTCGCCCGGCACCTGCGCAACGATCTGGATGCCTATCCCGCTTTCGTGTGGCGTTAGAGGACCGAGATCATGTATGTGTTAGTGACCTATGACGTCTCGACCGTCACCGAGGGCGGTGCCCGCCGTCTGCGGCGTGTTGCGAAAGCCTGTCTCGACTCCGGGCAACGGGTTCAGAACTCGGTTTTCGAATGCAAGGTCGATCCAGCGCAGTTGGCGATGCTGAAAAACCGACTGTTGGGAATCATCGATCCCGCAACCGATAGTCTGCGATTCTACAACCTGGGCGCGAACTGGCATTCCAGGGTAGAGCACTATGGCGCCAAGCCCAGCTTCGATGTAGATGGACCGCTTGTGGTTTGACGCAGCGCGAACCCTGGGCGATCGCCATGAAGTCGGGAGGTTCGCGCTGCTTCTAACGTCATGACCGTCAAAGCATTTTCCATGACTTTGAATGTTTAGGCTGTGGATAACCCGTGGCATAGAGGCGGTTCGCGCGAAAGCATAGATTTTTTCTTTAAACGTAATGAGTTAGGATCGTGAGGTCGCCCCCTCACGGGGGCGCGGATTGAAACTCCCGCATCGTCAATCACAACGCGCGGAACAGGGGTCGCCCCCTCACGGGGGCGCGGATTGAAACATTGGCCTCGTTTCGATGGGATGCCATTGACCAAGTCGCCCCCTCACGGGGGCGCGGATTGAAACTTCGAGCAAGCCTTCGGTCGCCGCGCCGCCCGCGGTCGCCCCCTCACGGGGGCGCGGATTGAAACAAATCGCCGGCATCGAAATCGATGACGCTCGGCGAGTCGCCCCCTCACGGGGGCGCGGATTGAAACGCCGATTGTTTGATCGGCTGCAAAAGTTAATGCGGTCGCCCCCTCACGGGGGCGCGGATTGAAACGATCACAGCCAGGTCGACTGGATAGGCTCCCAAGTCGCCCCCTCACGGGGGCGCGGATTGAAACGCCTCACAGTCTTTACTCATGTCCCAGGCCCATGTCGCCCCCTCACGGGGGCGCGGATTGAAACATTGAACTGACGCCTGCTCGGTTGACCGTGGTGTCGTCGCCCCCTCACGGGGGCGCGGATTGAAACCCGGACCTACGTGGACCGCGAAGGCAAGGCCGAGGTCGCCCCCTCACGGGGGCGCGGATTGAAACGCCGTGTCGAAAATCTCGCGAATCCGCACCAGCTGTCGCCCCCTCACGGGGGCGCGGATTGAAACACGCAGTATTTCGGCGCAAGGCCAGATGCGGATGGTCGCCCCCTCACGGGGGCGCGGATTGAAACCTCGTGTGAGAGAAGGTAGCGCGTATGCAGACCGTGTCGCCCCCTCACGGGGGCGCGGATTGAAACATGTGCTCGGTGATCTGGACACACTCGATTCCTGGTCGCCCCCTCACGGGGGCGCGGATTGAAACAGCCCGACTAGGTTAGTGTCATTGGGAAACACCCGTCGCCCCCTCACGGGGGCGCGGATTGAAACATGAAGGCGAACGGATTCTCGCCGGATCGCCTCTCGTCGCCCCCTCACGGGGGCGCGGATTGAAACCGGTATCCGCGCGCCTTCCCGAGCGCCACCAGATCGTCGCCCCCTCACGGGGGCGCGGATTGAAACATCCATGCGCGTCAGGTCGTTAACCCATCGCGAACCGTCGCCCCCTCACGGGGGCGCGGATTGAAACCTCGAAAACCAAACCATCACCACGACGTATAACAGTCGCCCCCTCACGGGGGCGCGGATTGAAACCTAGAGAATCAAACCATCAGCACGACCTACAACAGTCGCCCCCTCACGGGGGCGCGGATTGAAACTTTAGCCGCGCGATTTTTCGCCGATGCGGCCAGGTCGCCCCCTCACGGGGGCGCGGATTGAAACAAGAATCGATGGTCCCATTTCGGACTCATGCGCCGTCGCCCCCTCACGGGGGCGCGGATTGAAACGCGACGGACGCGAGGACAGCGGCGCGTTTCTTGTGTCGCCCCCTCACGGGGGCGCGGATTGAAACAAGCAGCAAACGTCGTATTCGACACCTGGTTCCAGTCGCCCCCTCACGGGGGCGCGGATTGAAACCTGCCCAGGGGAAGGCCGAGCCGTTCGCCCATGTCGCCCCCTCACGGGGGCGCGGATTGAAACAGCATCGAAGACCCCGACTTCCGCAACCCTGACAAGTCGCCCCCTCATGGGGGCGCGGATTGAAACGACGCTCACGCAATCAGCCGGCAATCTTGTGATCCCCCGGTGTCAGGATAGAAGTCGCCTCCCTCTGGGAGGAAGTGTGTGAGGATGGGGGCATGACCGTCCTGGGGCCTAGCGCCCCTTGGGCGTCGCTGTCCAGTCGCCCGTCGGGCGACTGGACAGC
>NZ_NHSQ01000156.1 GCF_016653465.1 Thiocystis minor
ACGGCGATTCTCGATCAGGCCGATCGCTGGTTTCGCGAAGAAGCCCAGGACAGCGGCGAGGTCGCGGCCAGTTACGTCGCCATCGGCCAGGCGGGGGAATCCTCCTTGTTCGAGGGCATCAGTCCGCCGTGGTTGCAGGAACGGCTGGATGCCTTTTGGTTGTTGATCCAGCTTGCCCTGCAACGGCTATCGTTGTTCGCCGCCTGGGGACCGGCGATGCTGCTGCTGCTCGTCGGTGGCATCCTCGACGGACACTGGCGCTGGCGGATTCGTCAGCTTGGCTTCGACTATCCCAGCCCCGCCGTGCGCCGCACCAGTCAAACCGCCCTGATGCTGGTGTTCGGCGTGCTGCTGTTGGGATTCTTTGTCCCCTTTCCCCTGCATCCCGCGTTCATTCCTGTGACCGTCACGCTTCTGGTCTTGCTCATTGCGATCAGCCTGCGTCATTTCCCGAAGCAACTCTAATCGCCGCTCGCGTTTTCATTCAAGAACGGTTCCCCAGCCAGTCACCGTCGCGCGCGGACAGGCGATTCAAAAGGCGGCATCGTCCACGCCGGAATCGTCGATTCCAACGTGCCTCGTTCAAGCCGGTCACGCTTGAGCGATGGCGATCAATCCCTTGCCCCGTCGAAAAACGGTCTCGAATCCATTCACCGTTCTGGACGGACGCCGTTGCAAAAATCCGGCATCGTGTCGCCATCGAATCCACTGCGCAATGAGCGAAACGAATGGCCACGGTCGAAACGCCCCGTCATATTGACGATCCACCGAATCTCATGCTCTGGCGCATCGATGACGTCACGCCATTCATTCTGTTGCTGGTCATCGGCATTCTCATCAATCAAACCATGCTCTTTATCGCGCTGGGCGTCATCACGGTGAAGCTCTATGGATCGTTTCGCGAAAGCCGCGCGGACGGCTATGCCCTGCATGCGCTGTATTGGTTCGGTCTCCTGCCCATGACGCATCGCTCCACGCCCAATCCGTTCATTCGCCGGTATTTGCCATGACGCTCACGCTGTTTCGTCAAACCTGGCATCGCCTGGTCACGGAAAACCACTTTCATCGCTGGATGCTCCTGGCGCTGCTCGGCACCAACCTGCTGACCCTGGTGGCGCTGCTGCAAGCGGAACGCACGGTCATCCTGGTGCCGCCCATCCTGGAACAGCAGGTGAACGTCGCCCGCGAGAGCGCCAGTCAGTCGGTCAAGGAGGCGTGGGGGCTGTTCGTCGCCGAATTGCTCGGGAACGCCACCCCGACCACCGCCCCGTTCCTGCGCGACACCCTGGAACCGCTGCTCAGTCCGGCGATCCGCGCCGAGGTGACACGACGTCTCGCCGCCCAGGTCGAGGCGCTGCGGCGCGATCAGGTCAGCGTGCGGTTTTCCCCGGAAATCGTCCGCTACGACGCGACCGGCGATCTGGTGCGGGTGCAGGGTAAACAGATCGTCAGCGGGCCAAACGCCAGCCCAGTGACGCGCGCGCGCACCTACGAGATCCGCGTCGCGTTCCGGCATTACCGACCCCTGATCACGCATCTGGACGCCTACGAGAACGAGAAGGCCCGTGAGGAACGACAGACACCCACCGAGCTGTCGTTGCTGGAGCCGCTTCCCGAGCCGCTTCCCGAGCCGCTTTCTGAGTAAGCACCACTCCCAGCGCCGCCCGGCGGCGCGTTGACGCCCCGCTTTCGATGGTCGACCAAGGACACTGCCGCATGTTGCACGATCGCCGCCCGCTCTCTTCCGCCGCTCTCCCGCGCCCCTGGGTCAGTCTGCTCGCGTTGGCGCTGTCGCTCGCCGGCGGACCGCTCGGCGCGCAAGACGACGTGGGCATTGCGCTCCCCGCCGTGCCGAACGCGCTGTTGGCTGGCCAGGAGCGACCGCACGCGGGACGCTTCCTGCGCACGGCGGCTCCAGGGGCGGCATCCGCCACGCCCAGTCATCTGGAGGTCGGTCCGTTGCGCGTCAACGCCACCGCCGGCGTCAACCTGATGGTCGAGATCGCCATCGATCACCTCAATCGGATTCTTACCCCCTTTCCGAATCCGCAGGTGCGCACCGTCTCGGACGCGACCACCAGCGTCGACGGCTCGGCGATCTATGTCGCGACCGCCAACGAGGCGCCGGTCACGCTGTTCGTCAGCGATGCCTCCGATCCCAATCACGCCCTCTCGCTCACGCTCGCCCCCCGGCGGCTGCCCCCGCGCGAAATCCAATTGGTCTTGACCGATCCGTTGCCCGCGACGCCGCGCGCGGCGTCCGCGTTCGCCTCCCCCGGCGCCGCCAGCACCGCCGCCGCGTCGGACTATGTGGAAGACCTCACCGAAGCCATGCGCGCGCTGGCGAAGGAAGCGCTGCCGAGCGGGTACAGCCTGCGCCAGGCCAAGCGCAACGAAACCGTCACCTGTGCGCAACTCGGGTTGTCGACCGCGCGCGGTCAAGTGCTGGAAGGGGGCGAGCTGTGGCTGCTGACGGCCCTGGCGCGCAATACGTCCGATGCCCCGCTGGACATCGAGGAACGCGCCTGTCGCGCCAGCGTCGAGGGCGAGACGGTCGCGGTGGCCGCCTGGCCGCGCGTTTCGCTGGCACCGGGCGAGCAGGTTGAACTCTATGTCGCGGTGCGTCCGCACACGCCCGAGCAACGGCACCCGGAGCGGCCCTCGCTACGCACCGGGGGAGGACGTTAAATGTCCCTGACAATGCCCGCCGCGTGGGAACGCCTCTCGCCCGGCCTGCGTCGTGCCGTGGTCTTGGGCAGCGTTTTGGGCGCCATTGCGTCGATTGTGGTCCTGGCGTTCGGCAACGCGCCCAGCACACCCGCCAGCCGCGCGCAACAGGCACGCGAGCGCATGACCGATACCCTGCTCACGGAGGTCGATCCGCGCGCCCTCGGCATCGACGGATTAGCGCAACGTCTCGCGCAGGTCGAGCGCCAGCTGACGGAAACCGGGAATCGTCTGGCCCAACAGAAAACCGCCGAGGCGGGCGCCACCGAGCGTCAGTTCAAGGCGTTGCAACAGCAGCAAGCGGCGAGTCTGGACGCCCTGCAGCGCGACCTCGAACGCGTCAAAGCCCTGGCCGCCGCGCCGACCGCCGCCGTCCCGACACCGGCCCCAACGCCGATCGCGGTCCCGGACGGCACGGCGGTCCCCATGCCCCCCCGCGAGCCGTCCGCACCGGCGCTCGACGATCCGGCCCTGTTCGAGGCGAAACCCAGCGCCGCGCTCCAGACGCTCAGTCCCCATCCGCGCGGCGAGGCCGCCAAGGGGCGTCATCCGCTGGCGATCCGGGTGGTGGCCAGCGACGCCAGTGCCGCCGCGCCGCCGCCAGACGCGGCGGACATCGCGGCCACGACCGCCGCAGCACAACGCGTCGTGATCCCGGCCGGAAGCATTCTGCGCGGCGTCCTGCTCTCGGGCATGGACGCGCCGACCGGCAAGCAAGCCCGCCGCGACCCCTATCCCGCCTTGGTGCGCTTAAAAGACAACGCGATCCTGCCCAATCGCTTTCGCGCCGACGTGCGCGAGTGCTTCGTCACGGTGGCCGGGTACGGCGACCTCTCCAGCGAACGCGCGTTTCTGCGCACCGAACTGATCACTTGCGTGCGCCATGACGGCGGCGTGATCGAAGTGCCGGTGGACGGCTACGCGGTGGGCGAAGACGGCAAGGTGGGCCTGCGCGGACGCCTGGTCTCCAAGCAGGGGCAGATCATCGCCCAGGCGATGCAGGTATCGTTTATGGAAGGGATCTCCGAGGTCTTTGGCCAACAGCAGGTCTCGGTCATCAGTACCACGCCAGGCTCGCAGGTGCCGTTCCAGGACGTGCTCTCCGGCGACTCGTTGCAAGGCGCGGCCATGAGCGGCACCGGCAAAGCGCTTGACCGCCTCGCCGAGTATTACCTCGACATGGCCCAGGAGATGTTCCCGGTCGTCGAGATCGATGCGGGCCGCTCGATCGAAGTGATCCTCAACCGAGGTGCGACGTTACAACTGCTCGACACCGGGCGCGGGCGCGCCGCGCGTCGTTAGCGCCGCGCTTTTTTCCATCACTCATCCCGAGAACCGCATGCCAACCATCCCCGCTTCCCGTTTCGCCTGGGCACCGCCAACGCTGGCGGTCGCCGTGGCGCTGAGTCTGCCGCTGGTCGGCTTCGGCGCCGACACGCCCGTTCCCAGCGCCCCCACGCCGGCTCCCGCGTTCCTGGACGATCAGCCCGCGATCGGCGAGCTGATGCAGGGCATCGACGGTCTGCGTCGGCTGCCCGTGCAGGGCGTGTCGATCGTGCAGTCGGGCGACAAGACCTTCTTCGTCTCCGCCAACGGACGCTATGT
>NZ_NHSQ01000157.1 GCF_016653465.1 Thiocystis minor
CGGTTTTACTCTTCCACTATTGAATAACTTGGCACTACATTGCGATTTTCGGCCGGCGTGTACATAAAGATCAGATGGTTAGATGCCATCTGGGGGTGTTTATCAATGGGGTTATGTTAAAGATGGGCTAGCACCCGCCCGCCACCTGCCGGGCGCCGATGAGTTCGATGGGGTAGCCGTCGGGATCCTCGACGAAGGCGATGAGGGTCGTTCCCGCATTCATCGGCCCCGCCTCACGCAGGATCTTGCCGCCAAGCGTCTTGATCCGCTCCACGGCCGCGTGGACGTCCTCGACCTCAATGGCGATGTGGCCATAGGCGTTGCCTAGCTCGTAGCGGTCCACGCCCCAGTTGTAGGTCAATTCGATGACGCTGTGGTCAGATTCCTCCCCATAGCCCAGAAAGGCGAGCGTGAACTTGCCGTCCGGGTAGTCTTTATTGGCGCAGCAGGCGCATCCCGAGCACCTGGGTGTAGAAGTCGATGGCGCGTGGCAGGTTGCCGGTACGCAGCATGGTATGGAGGATTCTCATGGGCAGCTCCTGGTGAGTGACGTCTCGTGACTGAGAAGAGGATCTTTCAAGGGTGAACCGGGGTCGGCGCATTGGTGAACGCGTGCCGGTTTAGAAGGACAGGCCCGCAGTCTCAAGGGTGTCCCGGATCGTCCTGATCTCGTGCGCGCTGTACGCGCGAACCGTCTCCAGATGGCCCCACACCGGCTTGGGCCAGCAGGGATCACCTGGACGACGCCCGATGACATGAACGTGCAACGCCGGCACCAGGTTGCCGATCCAGGCCACGTTTACCTTGGGGTAGGCCAGGGTTCCGACGAGATAATCCGAAATCCGTTTGCAATCCGCGAGTACCGCCTCGCGTTGCGCTGCCGGCAGGTCCAGAAGATTGGCCAGGTCGGCTTCCGGGACCAGGATGAACCAAAGCACGGCCGCATTGCGATGGAGCAGCAGATGCGTCGCGGACAGGCATCCCAGTCGATGGCAGTCAGCGAGCAGTTGCGGGTGAAGCGGGTAGGTCTGTGTCATCAGCTATGCGAAAGCCAGAACCCGCGGGTGGGCAATCATAGTGAACATGGTCGAACACTCGCGACGTGGTGTGATGGGGAATTTGAGTCTACCCCGTCGTCTTCTCAGGCTCCAGGCGCCGTGACCCGCGCGTCCCGGGCCGTCCGCTCACATGGTGCTGCGGGAGTTCAATGCGGCACCGATCATCGCGGCACCGCCCATGGGAGCGTCGGCGACGGATCCAGCAACAGGACCATTCGGCCAGTTGGGGGAAGCGGCACGGCTCACGCTGGGCCAGCGTTTCGGCGATCAGCAGATCCATCGATGGCTCAACCGGCCACCGGATGCGCCAATCCCGCCCGCCAGTCTTCGATGAACATCTTGATGGACTCGATGAAGTCGGGGTCATGCTCGGTGCGGTTGATCGTGGCGTGGATCAGGACACCCGCCCCCGACGGGGTCGACTCCTCCAGCGCGGTCAGCGTCCAGGCGAAGGCATTGGGGCAGGTCGGTAGCGTGAAGCGCACCCCTTCCAGGAGACACTCGCGACGCACCTGGAACTGCCCCCAGAGACAATAAATCTCGCCCTGATCGCGAGTGTCGTCCCAAGACAGCACGCGATCGATGGAGGTACAAAGCGCACTCAGACGCGGTCCGGTCAGGTGTCGCTGAAGCGACTCGGCGGTCCAATCAGCGGGCGATGTGGCGAAGAATTCCATGGGCGTTCCAGGGTGCAAGGATGAGAATCGTGGATGAGACAGCCTAAGCCGCTCACTCTAAAGCGCTTGGACGACACGGTCGTGCCCGTCCAGTTTCGCGCGAGACAAGGCGGCATCGCGTCATCAGACCTTCGCGTGACTCGCCGTTGCGATAGCTCGCCACACCCAGGCTGTCCGTCTACGGCTGCTCCAGATTTGGAAAGGCATGGGCACGCACTGCCGCGCGCAGATGCTCGGCGCGTTCGACGGCGGATTCCAGTGTCATACCGGGGCAGATGACGAGGAACGCCTCGCCGCCCCCGCCTGATCGCAAACAGATCGATCACCTCGACGATCGATCCTCGAAGCAGGCCAGTCCTGTGCCGGTCTCGAACGCTTCGCATGAACTCATGTAGGAAAGGCTGTTGTCGCGGTGAATGGCGACCACATGACTCCCGCCCTTGGTGCAGGCCACGGCCACCAAGGCAACCTTATTCGTGCTGGTTCCGAGGGCGCGTGTGCGCTCAATGCCCTGACAGTCGTGCCCGGCTCGGGTGATGACGACCTGGAAGGCTTGCTGGGCCAGTTGGGCATGGGCGGGCAAAGCGGCCACGGTGAATACCAGCGTAAGGAGCGCACGGCGCCCGTGTGACATCGGCGTCTCGATCATTGACGAATCCCCTTGGCTTGCAATGTGCCGGTCAGGCCCCGTTCGACAAAGAGTCGCGCGATGTCTGGATCCTCAGCGACAGCCGGATGCGACACCAGCAGCAGGCCAACGATCAAAATGATGAAATGTCGCATATCGAGAAAAATTCCATGGGCGTTCCAGGGTGATCGTGTTCGGATATCGCCGATGATAGCCCAAAGCCGATCCAGACCTGCTTTGCTGTCTGGCAGGAGATCCGTCGTGATGGCCGGCGGGTATGCCGCCTATCCCGTCCGGCGGCGCTGTATCGCCGCCGGAGACACCGCCCGCCGTGACCACCAGGCCGCCAGCATGGCCCAGGACAGGTTGTGCCATACCGAGTGGTAGCGCGGCGGCCACGGGGAAGGACTTGAGCGCCAGGGCCACCGCCAGACCCGAGTTCTGCATCCCGACCTCGATCGCCAGGGTCCGGGCGCGTACCGGATCCTGCCCGAACGCCCGCGCGCCCCAATAGCCCAGCGTCAGTCCCAGCCCATTGTGCAGCATCACCGCCACCACCAGCCCCAGACCGACCGTGGCCAGACGTTCGGCATTGAGCGCGACGACGATGGCGATGATGACCAGGATCGCCAGCACCGACACACGCGGCATCCAGGATTGGACGCGCACGAGCCAACGCCCGGCGAAGCGATTGACCGCGACCCCGGCGATGACCGGCAACAGCACCACCAGCGCGATGGAGCGCAGCATCTCCAGCACCGGGACCGTCACCCAGGCGCCGGCATAGATCCAGGTCAGCCAAGGGGTAAGCACGACGGCGAGCAGGGTGGAGGCGGCGGTCAGACTGATCGAGAGCGCCACATCGCCGCGCGCCAGATAGCAGATGACGTTCGAGGCCGTGCCGCCGGGAGCGGCGCCGACCAGCACCATCCCGACCAAGAGTTCGGGCGGGAGAGACAGCACACGCGCGAGTGCCCAGCCGATCAGCGGCATCAGGCCAAATTGCAAACACAGTCCTAAACCGACGAGCGCCGGCCGGCGGGCAATGGCCAGGAAATCGGCGGGGCGCAGCGTGGCGCCCATGCCGAACATCACAACGCCCAGCAGCGGCATCACGGCCGCACGCCAGTCCGATAGCCTGTCCGGGGCGATGACGCCGACGAAACCCGCCAACAGTGCCCAAAGCGGGAACAAAATCGTCATCGGAAGTCCTCTTGGAGCCGTTCCCTGAGCTTGGTCAACCGCCCGGCACCGGTTTGCTTGACCGCCATCGCCAAAGCCCGCGGCTGGGCGATCAGCACCACCAGGCGCTTACCCCGTGTCACGGCGGTATAGAGCAGGTTGCATTGCAGTAGCGTGTAATGCTGGATTGCCAGCGGAATCACCACTGCCGGATACTCCGATCCCTGGGCTTTATGCACACTGGTGGCGTAGGCGAGCGCCACGGTATCCAATTCGCCGCTTTCGTAGACCACCGTGCGGCCGTCGAAGTCAATGACGATCTCGCCCTCCTCCAGGTCGATGGTCTGGATCCGCCCGATATCGCCATTGAAGACCTCCTTGTCATAGTCGTTGACCGAGGCACCCCCCGCAAATAACCGGTCAATGTCTTCCAATCACGACCAGCGAGGGAGCGCGAATCAAACAATGCACGGCGGTTTGGAATGGGGTATTCGCGATGCGTGTTCGAAATCCGCGATCAGGGCGGCACCGAGACCGCGTTGGCAGTCATCATAGAAACGAATCGCGTCCAGGTATTCCGCCTCCGCACCGGGCAGGAAGCTGTGCCTTACTTCAGCAATGCCCGCGCCTTAGACGCAACGGCCTCGCCGGGAATCGTCTGCACTAGGCAGGCATCGCACGCGTCGGCCCGCCGGGCGCTTGCTTCGCCCCATCGACGGTCGAATTCGGCATCATTCAGTTCCTCCAGACTCAACAGCAGCTTCTGAGCGAGCGCGGCTCGTTGCTCCAATAGGAGTGTAAGCGCCGTGGATTCAAGCTGTGAAAAGATCATGGTGACACCTCGACAAAGTTTGTAGCGACGAATCGCATCGCTTAACAAGTCCATGCCCATGTCGGGCACACGAGGGTGGAACCGCTAACGGTTCCGCCCTCTTGGGAGATCGAGATGATAGCGGGTCGCCCCGCGGACATCGACCGTAAGGCCCTTCGGTGGGCTGAGCACTCACCGCGAACGGCTTCACGCACCGATAGCCCAAATTTCTCGTTCGTCTTCGACCCTTCGGTCAGCTCATGACGCGGGACGAATGGGAGATGATGCACGGCGGGCATGATTGATCTGGGTTTTTCGCGCCATCCAGCCATACTATGGTTTCCGATGCTGGTGGTTGACACCTGACAACCGTCACTCCACGACAAGAAGGCCCCATCGCCATGAAAAATCCCACGATCCGCCGGGGTCACGGCCCCTTCCATGCCGACCAGTTGCGTTCGGGCGATCCCTATGAACTCTCCAATGGTCATCCGATCGAGTGTCTGCCGACCGGCGGTCGCGGCTCCAAGGCGAATCTGATCGGCGGTCTCGTGCTCGGGACCGATCCCGACGTGGAGTCCGCCGGCGTCGATACCGGCTATGCGCCCACGCCGGGAACCCTGCGCGCGCCGGATGTCGCGGTCGGCAATGTGCCGGACGCGCCGGGCTGGGTCGCGGGCGCGCCGCCGCTGGCGCTGGAATATGCCGACACCGGTCAGGACGAAGCCGATCTGGCGCTCAAGATCAGCGAGCCGCTGGCCGCCGGTACCCGTTTTGTCTGGGTGGTGCGGCTCACCGGACCACGGCGCGTGGAGATCCATGAATCCGGCCAGACGATGCGGGTCTGCTATCCCGGCGACTGGCTCGAAGCCCCCGGCATCCTGCGGAACCGGTTCCTCGTCGAATCGCTCTACGATCCGCACGCGGCGGCAACGGCGGCGCTCCGCAACCTGCTGCAACGCCAGGGTTACCGCGATTTGGACGAAGTACGCGGCGAAGGCCGGGCCGAGGGCCGAACCGAGGGCAAGGCCGAGGGGGCCGTCGAGTCTCTGCGCGGCGCCGTGCTCGATGTGCTCGACGGTCGTGGGATGATCGCCGACGCCGCCACGCGCGCGCGTCTTGAACGCTGCGTCGATCCCGAGCAATTACGGCACTGGCTGCGCCGAGCCGCGACCCTGGACGACGTGGCGGATCTGTTCGAGGGGTAACACGGTCGCGGGCGGGAGGCTGGTCCGTCCCACAAAGAACGCGGATCACTCCGAACGCGGATTGACAAAGGGCCGCAGGGTCAGCTCCCCGCCCGCGAGAACCAGCTCCATGTGTCGCAGATACGACATGCCGAGCAGCACCTGCTCGCCTTGCAGGTTCGGCAGTACGGTCGCCTTCACCCGGCTGGCAACCAGGCCGCCGACGTCGACGCTGTCGAGTTGAGCGGACCAGCTCTGGATGTTGCCGTTGCCGGTCTTGCTGAGTCCTCCCGAACGCAGTTGCAGATTCAAGCGCAGTGCCACCCCGTAGGGCATGGCGACGTCGACCGCGCCCGTATCCACGAGAAATTCCACTGGCTGGCCATTGATGCGCCCGTTGGCGACATATTGGTTGACGTGATTTTGTTTCAGCACGACCTGCGGAAGCCCCGATGCGTCCAGGGCGAAGGCGGGATTGGGATTGGGGTTGGCGCTACGTCCCGTCAGGCTGACCATCATCAGCAGCAGTATGCCCAAGAGCATCAGCAGCGAGACGGCGACATATTGTTTGAGCCACGCGAGTTGCTTGAGCCAGGTGACTGGCGCGAACTGAGGATGATTCAATGTTCTGTTTCCAGGTTAGGGTGCGGCGGGCAAGGTTGGCGCATCGGCGAGTCCGATCCGCTCCACCAGGTTCAGAAATTCGGCGGGTTCGAGTGCCGGGGCGCATAAATAACCCTGAAATTCGTCACAGCCGGCGGCCAGCAGAAATTCCCGCTGGGTGTCGTTTTCGACGCCCTCGGCGATCACCCGCAGTTTGAGCGCGCGCGCGAGATTGATCACCGCCGTGGCGATCGCGGCGTCGCTTTCGTCGTCCGGGAGGTCGCGCACGAACGAACGGTCGATCTTCAGCCGGTGGAGCGGAAAGCGCTTCAGATAGGCGAGGTTGGAATAGCCTGTGCCGAAATCGTCGATCGCCAGCCGCACCCCGAGAGCGACCAGTGCGTCGAGCCGGATCAGGGTGTCCTCGACGTTCTGGATCAGGATCGATTCGGTGAGTTCCAGCTCCAGTTGGCCCGGCGGCAAGGTGCTGACCGCCAGCAATTGCGCCAGGGACGTAATGAAATTCGTCTGCTGGAATTGCACCGCCGAGACGTTGACCGACATCGTCAGTCCGACACCCAGGGCTTGCCACTGTTCGCCCTGGCGGATCGCCTCGCGCAGGACCCAATCGCCGAGGGCGACGATGAAGCCGCTTTCCTCGGCGATGGGGATGAACTGGCCGGGCGAAATCTCGCCTAGCTCCCGATCATGCCAACGTAGCAGGGCCTCGACTCCGACCACCCGGCCCGTGCGCAGATCGATCTGCGGCTGGTAGGCGAGTCGGAAATCCTGCTGAACCAGCGCCTCGCGCATCGCATGATCGATCTTCACGCGGGTCAGGAGATCGACGTTCATCTGTCGCTGATAGAAACGGAAATCGCCACGCCCGCGTTCCTTGACATGGTACATCGCGCTGTCGGCGTTCTTGATCAGGTCGTCGATGGTCTCCCCATCCGCCGGGTACAGCGCGATGCCGATGCTACAGGTGAGCGAGAATTTCATCCCGTTGATTGCGAACGGCTGGGTCATGGCGTCCAGCAACCGGCGCGCGGTCTGCTCCGCGCCAAATCCGCCGGCCTGGTGCAGCAGCAGAACAAATTCATCGCCGCCGAGTCGGGCGGTGGTGTCCACCTGACGCAGACAATGCGTGATACGTTGCGCCACTTCGACCAAGACACGGTCGCCGAAGACGTGTCCGAGCGAGTCGTTGATCTGCTTGAATCGATCGATATCGATGAAGAGCACGGCAAAGCTGGTCCGCTCGCGTTGCGCGAGCGTGATGGCGAAGTCGATGCGCTCGGCGAGACGGATGCGGTTGGGCAGTCCGGTCAGGGCGTCGGTATAGGCGAGCTGCTCGATGCGCTGGCGCGCCGCCGCCGCTTCGGAGAGATCCTTGACGAACCCGACATAGTGAAAAGGCGCCCCCTCGGCATCCAGCACCCGAACCAGCGAGGCCAGGCACGGAAACGTCAAGCCCGCTTTGGTGCGTTGCAGAATTTCCCCCTGCCAGAAGCCGTTGCTGGCCAGCGCCTCCAAGATGGCGCGGTCGGGATCCTCGCACAGCCAGAGATGGAGCGACTGGGCGAGCGTCTGTCCGGTGAGTTCGTCGGCGCGGCAGCCGGTCATCCGCTCGCACGCCGGATTGACGGCCATGATCCGAAACTCCGGATCGGTGACGAAGATGGCGTCGAGGCTGGCCTCGAAGACCCGGGTGGCGAGCTTCAGGCGCTTGTCGTCCGCCAGTCGCTGGGTGATATCGCGAAACGAGTAGACGCGGCCGATGGGGTGCCCGCGCGCGTATTGCGGCAGGGTCACCCGCTCCAGCACCTTGCCGTGACGCAGCACGAGCACATCCGACGTCTCCAGCAGAGGGTCATGGACGATCGCGTTGAAGCGCGCGGCGTACTCGCCGGCATCCAGCACCGACCGCGCCATCCAGCCATGGACCCCCGCGTCGTCGCGTTCGGTGAGGAGTGCCTCGGGCAGATCCCACATTTCGGCAAAACCTTGATTGAAACCGCGAATCGCCCCGTCGAGATCGGTGACGAGGATGCCGTCGGCGGTCGATTCCAAGGTCGCGCGCAACTCGGCAACCAGTTTTTCCAGTTCGCTCTCGACCGCGCGACGCTCGCTCTGGTTGGAGATGCTCACCAAATAGAAGGAGGGACCGTTGGGGTATTGAATCCGACTGACCCGGCGCAGGACCGTCACCAGCGTGTTGTCGTGACGGCGCAGCATGGTTTCCGACAGCAGACAGTCGGTTTTCCCCGCGGCGACGTCTTCCCAGAAAAACACATCCTCCGGGGTGCAGGCCAGCTCGATCACCGGGCGTCCGACCAGGTTTGCGCGCGTCATCCCCAGCAATTCCTCGGCCATCCCGTTGGCGGCCACGATGCGCAGATCGAAGGGGTCGACCAGCCAGACCGCCTCGATCAATCCCTCGATGAGCGATTGCCAGAGGCCGATGCCGTTGGCAGAGCCCCCGGCGGCCGATGCGTCAGGCGACAGTTGGGGCATCCGGTTCATCGGCTCCCCCGGAGATCCAGCGGATTGCGCGCGCGCTCGAAAAAATAGCACATGCGTTGGCCGGGCGAGAGATAGTCGAAGACGGCACGCGGCAATTGCACCGGCTTCAGACTCTGGCGGATCCCTAGCTCGGGTTCGTCTTCGAGGTCGACCACCAGCGCATCGTCGCGCGGGATCCGCGGATCATGGATAAGCACCCGTGGCTTCAAGGGACGCGAGGAGTTCACCGAGACGACGAGGGCATAGCGGTCATCGGTGAGCATGACCATCGAGCCCGGCGGATACACCCCCATCATGCGGATGAAGATGCCGAGGATGGCCGCGTCGAATTTCTGCCGGGACTGCGCGAACATCAAGGACAACGACTTGTGCGGGGTGATCGCCGCGACGGGATTGGCCGGATTGCAGAGATTGTCGTAATGGTTGACCAGCACCAGGATGCGCGACGCCTGCGTCAATGCATCCCCGCTCAACTGCCGCGGGAAGCCGCTGCCGTCGACGTACTCGTGATGTTGGGCGATGATCTTGCAAACCTCAGCCTCCACGCCCATCCGCGCCGCCAACCCGACCCCATGGTCAACGTGCTGCTGGAAAAGCTTGCGTTCGGCGGCGTTGAAACCGTCGTCGCGCCAGCGTAAGCGTTCAGGCAGTTCGATCTTGCCGATATCGTGCAGCAAGGCGCTAAGACCGAGCGGCTTCAGCGCCGCGGCGTCGAGTCCCAGGCTTTTGCCAAGCAGCAACGCGATGACGGTCACGTTGATCGCATGCAGCGAGGATTTTTCGCCAGCCTTTTCCGAGAGCAGGCGGATAAAGCATTCGCCTTGATCGAGCAGCTTGCCGACCAGGTCGTCGATCATTGCCTCGGTCCGTTCCCGCGCCAGCGCCGGTTGGGTTTGCACGAGTTTGAGGATGTCGCGGAAGCTGCGCGTGGCATCGGAAAACTCGCGCTCGCAACGCTCCAGGCTCGCGTGCTGGGCGAGCAGGAGCTGGCGGCGCTCGGCGCTCGGCGAACGCACCTCGCCGGCGGTTTCGGCGACTGACGAGGCGGTGTCGGGCGTCGCCAGGTCGCTGCGTTCCGGCGACCAGCGCAAGCGCTTCAGACCCAGACCGCGAATCGTCTCGATCTGACTGTCCGAAACGATTTTGAAGTTATTGAGGGCGAATGGGTGTCCGATCCAGCCGAGATCCAGATAGATATACATGCCGACGCAGAGTTCGTCGACATCGATAAAGCTCGCCTGGTGATCGCTCACGTTTCAAGTGCCTGTTGTCGGAGCCATGTCACTGTCCCTGAGGATCGAGATCCGGAAGTGTCATCCGCGCGCCAGATCAGCGCGTTCGCGACTCAGAGGCGTCAGCCTGACTGTTCCTGATCCCATTGGGTTCGATCATGCATCCAGCCGCGACTTGACGGCAAGTCGAACGCGGCATTGGTCCGACATGCGCGCCAGTCACTGGCGGCGAGTGCTTCGCTGCTCAAATTCCGAGACCGGGCCTCCTCGTTGTCGTTGTCGTCATCGAATATTCGCCATGTCGAGACCGCGATCACGACAACGACAACGACCTGAGACGGTCTTGGGACTTTCGCACAGTTGCACTCGGGCAAGCACTCAAGCCGCCAGTCTCATTCATGCCGGCGCAGCGTGAGCGTATTGCCGCGCTGAATCAGTTCCAGATGCTTGAGGTAACTCATGCCCAGCAGCACCTCGCCGCCGGGCATGTTCGGCAGCACGCTCGCGCGCACCCCGCGCGCGACGAGTCCGCCAAGGTCGACCCGATCGAGCCGCGTGCTCCAGGTCTCGACGGGGCCATTCGCGGTCATGCTGACGCCGCCGGGGCGCAGCGGCAACCGCAGACGCTGCGCCAGATCCAGCGGGAGCGCCACGTTCGTCGCCCCCGTATCGACCAGAAAGCGCACGGGCACGCCGTTGATCGCGCCGCCCGCGACATAATGACCGGCGCGATTGCGTTGCAGCACCACCTGGAGGGCCCCGTCCCGAGCCTGAGTCATGGCCGGATCCGGGTTCGGATTTTCCTGCCGCTCGATCACGGATTGGAAGAACAGCGCCAGCAACGCAAGCCCGGCGATCCAGGCGCCAAACAGCATCGCCCGTCCGAGACGCGAGGGCAGATCGTCGAGGTTCGGCCGCGGGTCATTCATCCGGATTCCAGGAGTCGTCGCGCTGGTGTCGAGGCAAGGATCGGAAAGACGAACGGAAGCCAGGAACGGTCTTTCACTGAAGATCTCTCCTGCATGATTAAGCATGCGCCAGTGACCGGTATCGGCGAGGGTGCCAACCCCCCTGCTGAAAAGCAACCATTGCGAGAGCGGGATTGAAGATGCCATTCCTCCGTTTTTGGGAGGTGCACTGGAGGAGGAACCGGATCTCATGGCCATGGTGCGTGCCCTGGAGGCGATTTAACCGTCTCCGGGCTGCCAGGGCGCGCCAATGGTCGTCATTGCAGGCCAATCGCGATCCCCCGGCCGGGCCGGGGCATCGGTTTATTCAGGTCAAGCGTCAATATCCATCAATGCGATAATTGCATTCGGTGTCCGAATCGCAGGCGCAGATCGCCGTCGAGGTGTCGATCTGCGCGTAGGGATCCCCGGACGTTCCCCCGGACTGATCGGGGTAGTGGTATTTCGGGGTGTTGAAATCCCCAGGGTCAACGATCGTTCCTGGAGGCGGCTGGTACGTGGCCGAGAATCCGAATTCCTGAACCTTGCCTTGTTGTTCGACGATCCGCTCCGGAAAGACCGAGATCACCATGAGGTCGAAGGACCAGGTGATCCGGGCGGCGCCTTCTCCGGGGAGGGTATCCCGACCCCGCACCACCCGGCAATGCTGCCCGACGCTTTTCATGGCGCATGCCACCGTATCGTCGGCCGTCGGGAAATGGGTCGCGACGGTGAGCCGCGGGCGCGGTTCGATCTGGCTGAGGAGGTATCCGAAGGCTCCCTGTGGCGAGTGTGAACTGTTCTGAACGGTTGTCGCTATCTCGACCGCCTGCTCCGAAGCGTCGTCGGGATCGGTCAGGCGCGCCGCTTTCATGGCCCAGATCTCGGCGGGCACGATCATTTCGTGGATGAATACGTCCACGCCCTTGTTTACCCCGTCGACGTTGTTACAAGCTTGCTTCAGGCTGTTCGTTTCAGGTTTGGTGTCGCCGGTATAAATCATGGAGAGCCCATTCCATTCGAGCTTGTAGCCGATGGAGCCCTTGCGGGTGTGGATCACCGGAAAGTACGTGATTTTGACCCCGGTCGCATTGTTCTGATAGGCGATGTTCTCGTTTTCGTCGTAATCCACGACATCCAGATCAATGGGAATCAAGGCATAGGCGTCATCGTCGGGATCGTCGCCAACCGGAATGGGTTCGCATGGCAACCCCCAGTCGGCCTGAGTGGGCTTTTCGGATGCAGATGTGAGTCAGATCGCTCATATGGTCGCCGTGCAGATGGGTCAGGAAGACCTTGTTCATCCGTCCAAAGCCGACATTCATCGCGCCGTAATTGGCGCAGACCCCGGAACCGCAGTCGAAGACGAACTGATCCCTGGGCACTTGCCTGATCGGATCCCAGCCCACCTCGACAAAGATGCTCATCATCCGCTGCGCCAGGGTCCGGGGAGGAATCGCCGACCCCATGAAGGTAATCCGCATCTCATCCTCGCGCAGCGGCGCGATCGTGGTGCGCGTGTCACGGCGGAACGGGTAGAAGGGGCGCTCGACTTTCTCGACAGAATTATCTTCAACACCCAGCGCGCCAGCCAGATCATCGAAAAGATTCGTGGACTCATCCCGCCGGCACAGGCCCGGCATGAACCGGTCGATCTCGCGCGTCTGATCCAGGAAGTCGGCGAACTGGTCGCCACCGAGACCCGACCACGGAAGGCTATCTTTGATTTCCACCTGCCGGAGCGCCCACTCTGGGCGATGGGCGATCCGATCCAGCTCACGCGAATGGTGCTCAATCTCCTGCGCAACGCGATCGATGCGCCGTCACATGGTCAGCGATGCGACATTGAGGTCTGTCTCCGGGAGCTAGAGGGAGGCGCCCTCCGGCAAGTTCAGGACCGCGGCCCAAGGTTGGGGTCCGAGGTGTTACGCCAGGCCGGTCGGCCCTTCCTCGCCGCAAAGACACTGGAGCTGGGACGGGGGCTTGACCACTCGATTTCGTGCGCCATCGCCGAGCGGCACGGCGGCAATCTCACTCTGACAAATGCACAGGGCGGCGGCGTATTGGCGGAACTCCGGTTGCCGCTGAAAACCGTCGCACCGCCCGACCTTCACCTAGCGGTTCAGGACCGCCCCGCCCACCGGCCGATGAGGGTCAGTGACCGGCGGTTGGCCAACCGCTGCGCGCGCGGTCATGTGGTCGTGATCGATCACGATGTGGAAATCCTCGCCGCCCTGCGTGCCATCTTCGAACTGGAGGGCTATGCCTGCGAGACCTACGACTCGGCGGTGGCGTATCTCCAGGTGCTGAACGACAACCGTCCCTGCTTTCCGGGGCCCTGCTGTCTGCTTTGCGATGTCCGGTTGCCCGAGCTGGATGGGCTGGAGCTACAGCGTCGGTTGGCGGAGTTGAAGGCCATCCCCATGCTGCTGATGGGCAGCGCGAGTGGAGCGCCGGAAGCGGTTAGCGCCTTACGTGCCGGGGCGCTGGATGTTCTGATCAAGCCGGTAGACGCCGAAACGCTGCTCGATGCCGTGGCCAGGGCGTTGGCGGTCAGCGCGGAGCGGCAGCGCCAGGGCGCGCGCCGGTGCGAATTGGCCGCCCGCCTCTCGACGCTCACCAACCGGGAGCGCGAGGTCGCGCGCCGGGTGGCACTCGGTCAACGCAATCTCGCGATTGCCGAGGGACTGGGAATCGCGCTGCGGACCGTTAAACGGCATCGCCAGCAGGTCATGGAGAAACTGGAGGCCGACACGCTGGTCGATCTCGTGCGAGTCATCGATGAAGCCGGAGGAACACGGTCGCCAATTCGCTGAAATCAATCAAGATGTGAGGCGCCGATAGATCTCCGTCACCTTCAGCGGCAGCCGGGCGACATCGCTGACGACGGCGAAGCTGGCCGGGCCGTAGAGATGCGGCAGATAGTCGGCGCCGGTGTCGTCGATGGTGATACAGAAGGGATGCACGCCGGCCAGACGCGCCTCGAAGAGTGCCTGACGGGTGTCCTCGATGCCGTAGTCGCCCCGGTATTGCGGGTCGTAATCGTCCGGCTTGCCGTCGGAGAGTGTGACCAGCAGCCGGGTACGGGCCGGCTGCGCCTGGAGCAGCCGGGTCAGATGCCGGATCGGCGCGCCCATGCGGGTGTAGTCGCGCGGCTCGATGCCGCAGATGCGCGCCTTGGCGGCCGCGTCGTAGGGCTGATCGAAGCCTTTGACCGGAAAGATCTCGCAGCGTTTGCGGCCCCAGCCGGAGAAGCCGTGGATGGCGAAGCGATCGCCGAGTGTCGCCAGCGACTCGGCGAGCAGGATCAGCGACTCGCGCTCGGCGCGGTTGATCCAGCCCTTGGTGGAGCCGGACATATCGACCATGAAGAGCACGGCGATATCCCGCTCGCGCCGGTCCAGCCGGGTGAACAGCCGGTCGGTCATCTCCAGCCCGGCCTGGACATCGGCATGGGCATCGACCAGGGCGTCGATGTCGACCTCCTCGCCATCGGTCTGGCGCCGCAGACGCCGATCCTCGCCGCGCAGGATCTCGAAGGTGCGGCGGATGGATTTGATCAGCCCGCCATAGCGGCGCAGGGTCTCGCGATAAAAACCCGGATCGCCCGGCTCGATCGTCCGTTCGCGCAGCACGCACCAGTCCTTGCGGTGATGCCGGCGGCGGTGGTCCCACTCGTCGTAGAGAAAGGCGCCTTCCTCGTGATAGGTGCCGGCCCACGCCGACTCGGGCTCGCTGTCGGCGTCGCCCTGATTGGGCCGATAGAGCCCCGGACCGGCCGCGACCAGGTAGTCGGGCGGGATCTCGCCCAGATCCTGCACGATGCTCGCCATGGTCGAGACCGCGTCGGGCGGCGGCGCGATCGGCTGGCCGTCCAGGAAGAGTTCGTAGCGGATGCCGCTGGGGCTATCCGGATCCGCTCGATCCCGGGCGGCGAGACGCGCGCGGGTCTCGGGCAGGGTTTCGGCCTCGGGTCGATCCTCGCCGGGCGGGCGGCCGTCCCGGTCCTCGATCAGTCGGGCGAGCGCGATCCGGAAGGCGTTGCGCTCCGCCGCCGCGCGTTTCGCCAGGCAGGCGCGCACCGCGTCCGGTTGCAGGATGCCGGCATAACAGCCGGCCTCGGCCAGTCCGCCGCCGGACTCGTCCGCGAGACGCAGGCTGTCGCGCACATCGGCCTGGGGCCGAGCGAGTAATCTCCAGTCGGCATCGGTTCGGGAGTCGTCCGTCTCCAGCAGACGCCGCAGCGCCAGCAGGTCGCGGTGCAGACCGGGGAAGTCGCGGGCAATGCAGGCGTCCAGACGCGCGGTCTCGAACGCATGGAAACGCGGCAGATCCGCGCTGGCGAGACGCCCCGAGTCCAGCGCCTCCAGCAGCCAGCCGCCGCGCCAGGTGCCGTACCAGTTCTGCGCCCACAGATGCACCGTCATCGCCTTGTAGAGCCGGAAATTGGCCGCCCGGTCCGGCAACCGACCGACGACCGGCGGGAGAAAGATGGTCTCGGTGTCGGTGAAACATTGAATGTCGGCGGCGATCTTGAGCGACCGGCCATTGAGTCCACACACGAAGTGCTCCAGGATCCCGGTGCACTCCTCCAGTGCCTTTCCGCTGATCCGCTCCTGACGATGCGCGGCAAAATCGGCGACCTCCTGGAAGGCGCGAATGGCCGGCATCTGACCTTTCTTGTCGTAGAGATCCATGGCATGGAGCAGCCAGGACTCCACCGCGTCGAGTTCCATCAGACGCATCGCCGCTGGTGCGAAGGCACTGAACTGATAGGCGAGTTCGGCATTATCGCGCGCGATCACCGCGCCCCAATGCAGCACGAAGCGCTGACGTGTCCGGTCGAACGCGGCCAGATCGCGTGCCGGTTGCGCCGCCGTGCGACGCGAGGACAGCGCCGCGTCGAGATAAAGGTCCAGTTGCTCCTCAAGCTCGGCGGCGGTCAGACTGAGTTCTGAAATGGGCATCGCGAAAGAACTCTCGGTGAGTATTTGGTTCTCAGGAAATCCCCTCAAAACACGTCCAAGCCGTCACTCCCACCCCGCCAGATCCGCCCGCAGGATTTGGACCCGGCGCAGGATGGCCTCGCGCTTCAGATTGAAGATCACCATTCCGCCGATAATGGTGGCGCCCAGTCCGATCAGGATCAATGCCCGGCCGATGCCCTGGTCCGGATAGAACTGGACCAGTTGCCCGACCACATTGAAAATCAGGAAGACCACGCCGGCGTAGAGGAATGCGCGGATGCGTAGCGCGATGCCGAGCAGAATCCCGATGAAGGCCAGGGCGAGCGCCAGCACGAACACGCTCAGTTCCGGTCGCAGGAAAAGGTCCAGCGCGGCGCCGGCGTAGAGCGCGCTCAAGGCCGTCAGTCGGGCACCGCTCAGGACGCTCGGGCGCAATTCGGCGCGGTGCAGATGCAGCAGCGCCAGCACCGACACCGCCGCCGGTGCGATATAGAACTGCCAGAGTTCGTAACGTTCGGCCCATAAGGGTGCCCACAGATAGACCGCGCCGTTGAGCGCCAGCACCCCGAGATAGAGTGCCCAGGGATGGCGCAGCCGGCTCGCCAGCGTCAGATAGAGCACGGACGCGGCGAGCAGGGTTCCGCCGGACCAGCCCGAGGCGAGTTGCAGCGGCGTGGTAGCCACGGCCAGGATGGGCAGCAGCAGGGCGAGACGGTACAACGGTCGCGCGCCGCTGAACTGGTGCAGCAGCAGCGCGACATAGGCGGCGGCCATGAGAACCGCCGTATCGCCGACCATGAAGGGCGCCAGTCCCAGACCCACCAGTCGCGCGTAACCCGCCAGCAGTCCCAACAGCAGCGCCGCGAGGTCAATCCAACGCGGTTCGTCCGGTCGGCGCCAGGCCCGCACAGCGGCCCAGCCGGCCAGGAGCAGCAGTGCCGCGCCCGCCGCCAGCGGATCGGCGCGAACGCCGAAATGCCAGGGCGACGCATCCCATCCGGCTTGAGACGCCAGCACACTCCAGCCATGCCAGACCAGCCAGCCCAGGCCGGACGCCAGCAGCCAGGGGCGCAACTCGCTCAGTGTTTGTTCCAGATCGGCAAGCCGGGCGAGCCGCTCGGGTTCGACCTCGGAGCGGTCATCAGCGAGACGATAGGCCCGGGTTTCCAGATTCCTCTGAACCGCCATCGACGCCAGCCAGAGCAGCAGGGTTTGAACGGCATACCAGGGCGCGAGTCCGCCGACGATCTCCAGGACGAATGGATCCGTGCCCTTGAACCAGGCAGTGTAGGTCGCCGTCAGCGCCAGGGTCAGACCGAGCGCGAGCCAGATCCGCGCGCGCATCCACCAGCCCGTTGTCAGCGTCACCCCGGCCAGCGCGATGAGGATCAGGGTTAGGAAGCGCCAGTCCAGGCTCGATGCGGCGAACAAGAGCGCGAACGCCGCCGTCGGCAAGAGGTTTAACCAGTGCGTCAGTGCCACACGCCAAGCGTCAGGGCCGGGCGGTCCGTAGCGCCAGGCCAGCAGGAGCAAGCCGTTCCAAAGGGTCACCGCCAGCGCGAATTGGTTTGGCGTCATGGCCAGATTCAGCAACGCCGCCACCGCTAGCAGGGTCAATCCCAGCAATAGCAGATGGGCCTGGAATCGATGTGGGCGGAGTCCGAACGCATGGCCAGCGGTCAGCGCCAGCAAGACTGTTACGCCCGTTAGCGACAGACCGCTGAACACCGGCGGTGCGACGGTCAGCCGCCACCCGAGGATCTCCAGCGCCAGCGCCAAGGTCAGCAGCGCCAGCAGGGCAAAGGGAATCCAGAACAACGGCGTGTCGAGGGCGCTGCAACGCCCATCGAGCCAGCGCGCCAGCCGCGGGCCATGCCGTCGCCACAGCGTCCCCAGCAGGAAGAGCAGATTCAGCCAGAGCAGCGCCAGCGTGATGCTCAGCGGTTGCCAGGTCAGGACGCCGGTCGCCAGCATTCCGCTCCCCGTCAGCGCCGCCACCGCCAGCCAGGCCATGCCCGGCCAGGCGGTATTGCGCAACAGGAGCCAGATATACGGCGTCAGCAGGGCCAGCGTGGCGGCGGGCGAGAGCTGACCGGCCAGAAAGCCGAGAGTGGCCCCGCCCAGCACCCCGGCCAGTCCCAGCAGGGGCCAGAGCGTCGGCGTCACGGCCCAGTCAGGCCGGCGGGCGTTCCAGCGCGGCAGCCACAGGTTGCCGCCGAGCCACAGCAGATAGCCCCAGACGATGGCGCCCCAGGCCATGCCCTGAAGATTCCAGCCGGCGCGCGAGACGACACTCAGGATCAACCCGCCCAGCAGCAGCGCTAGCATCGGGCCGCGCCAGTTCGCGGCGTTCCGCAAGGGTCGAAACACCGGAAAAAGTGCGAGACACAACAATGCCAGTAAGCCGGGCAGTCCCGGATCCTCGACCAGCGCCGCCAGCAGCGCGCCCGCCAGGGTCAGCGCATAGAGCAGACCGCCGATGCGTGACAGCGGCGAACGCCAGTAGGCCAGCGGCACGGTACGTTGCGCGTGCCGTCCAGGTTCCATCCCAAGCGCCGCCAACGCCATGACCGCGCTCAGAAGCACGTTGATCAGCGGTTGACCCAGCCCGAACAGCATGACCGGACTCAGCCAGGCCGCGATCAGCCAGATTCCGACGGTCAGCGTCGACAGGGCCGCCAGGGCATGCGGTGCCGAACGGTCGCGCCAGCCAGTCAGCACGAAGAGCAGCAGACTCAGTGCCAGCGCTGGCAGCCATTCCGGCGCCGGCGATCCCAGCAGGGCCACCCCGACGCTGGCCGCGACCGGAACGGCCGCGACGAGGAGCGCGCAGGCGTGCAGGCTCGCGTCTGCCTGCCGGCGCCCGCCAGCCCCGCCGGGCACGGTGAAACCCAGGATCCCCGCCAGGCGCCAGGCCGAGGGACTCGCCAGCACGGCGACAGCCACCCGCCAGACCAGCAGCGCATAGAGGACGGCCACCGCGCCCAGCCAGGGGAGCGTCAAGCCCAGGCGACCGCACTGGACCATCAGGCCGGCCAGACCCAGCAGAAACGGGATCGCGGCCCAGCGGTAGAGATGGAAATGACCGATGAGTAACGACCCGCTCAGGATCGCCAGCCCCACCTGCGCGGGCAACCAGGCTCCGAGCGTGCCATCCAGCAGACGCAAACTCAGATGCGTCAACCCGAGCGCCCACAGCAGGGCCATCGTCCTTTCCAGCGGGACGCGGACGAGCGCGGTCAGCGGCGAATCTGGCGCCACGTTCACCTCGGCCAGGAGCGAGCGGAGCGCCTGACGGTGACGGTTGCGCCAGTCGAGCCAGGTCAACCATGACCACAGCGCCAGCACCATCAGGAACTCGCTCGATCCCGTGCTTGGGCCGGGGAAATACCCCAGCTTGATCAAACCTCCAAGCCCGGCGACGAGGACCAGGACGCCATAAAAGAGCATCTGTCGACGCAGATTCAGACTGAGCCAAAGCAACACCGCACTCGCCATTGTCAGCAGGACGAGCGGCTCCATCCGGCCCAATGGCGTCTGCCAAAAAGCGACTCCGCCGAGTAACAGCCCCAGCGCCACGCTGGCCAGCGCGCCGCGAATCCAGACGGTTCGACTAACGGGCACTGGCCAGCGCACATGCAGCCCCAGACCGCTCCAGAGCGCCGCCAGCGCCAGCAGGCCGAAGGCGGTTTGCGCCTCCCAGCTCAAGGGCCGCCAGACCGCCGCATAAGCGACCGCCACCGAGGCCAGAACGACCACGCCGGCATCGGCAGAGGCCCAACGCGGATCGGCATCCGGCAACGCCAGCACGCGCCGGACAATCCGAGACAGGAGTATCGCTGCCGTGAGTGCCGTGACGAACCCCAGCCAGCCCGGCGAATTCCAAAACAGACTCCAGACCGTCAGACCGATGAGCAATCCGCCGCACGCCAGCAGAGCGTGCCGGGCGATGGCCGGCGAGCGGGGAGCGACCCAGCGCGCCAGCAACAGCAGCGTCGCCAGCCCCGGCAGACTGGCGAGTGCATGCCAGGCTGGCGGCAGGCGCGTCAGAATCCCGAACCCGTAGAGTCCGGCCACGCAAGCCAGGAGCAACAACAACGGCGGCAGAGTCCGGTAACGCCAGGTCACCCAGGCATAGAGGACCGCCCCGAGCGCCAAGGTGAGCAGAAGGGTTGGAGTCGACTGGAGCGACACCGCGATGGCCACCGTCGACAGCGCGTAGAGCGCGAAACTGAAGCGGGACAGAAAGGCGTATTTGTTGACCCAATCCTTGAAGGCGGCATCGACCAGGAACAGCAGCCCGCTCAGGGCCATCAGAAACGGCCCCGCATAACCGGCGGGCAGCGCTTCCGGCCAGATCCAGGTCAGATGGACGAACGACAGGGTCGCGGTATAGATCAGCATCCCGGCGGCGTAATAGGTCGTCAGGCGCTGGTCGACGAACAGCCGTTGCAGCCATGCGCGGGCGAACCGCCACAGACCATAGGCAAGCAGCGCCAAAAGTACCAGATGCAAGGCCGCCAGCGCGGACCAGTCCGGCCAGACACCGGCGAGCGGCGCGGCAAGCTGCACCGCAGCCAGTGCCGTCAGCAGCCAAGGATAGATCCCGCGCAGCGCCCGATCCATGAGCGCGCTGCTCAGGGCGGCCGCCCAGGCAAAGCCCGCCAGGGTGAGCGCGGTCATCAACAGACTGACGGTCAACAGGGTTCCATTGCCGTCGCTGGCCTCGATCAGGCGAACTGCGACTGCCAGATCCAGCGGCGCCAGAAGCATGGCGAGCGTCAGCAGCATGCTGCTGGCGACCACCAGTTCCGAACCCTTGCGGCGGAACTGATAGCCGGCCCAGAGCAGGAAGGCGGTCGCGCCGGTCAGGCTGGCGAACACCGTTAGTGCATTGACGAACCCGCTGGTGTTGGCGATGAGAAAGAGCGCGCCGGAGACGAAGCAGAAGGCGCCGATGAACCAGCCGATGTTCTGCGCCAGGAAGGGCAGGATCAGTTTGGGCCAGCCGGAGAGACGCTGTAGAACTTTTTCCAGCGGACCCGGCTTGGCGGGTTGCCAATTGGCAGGAACTGGCGTGATGGATTTCGGTCTGATTGGCGGGGAATCAAGCGTGGGCGGTTGGCGGGGCTCGGGAGGCGATTGGGCGCTGAATCGAGCGTCTGGCTGCTCCAGATCGGAAAGATCCAGGGTCAAGGGTTCCAAGTCCATTGGTTCCAGGGTCAGTGCCGGCGATCCGATGCGCGCCTCGGCAGCGGGCTGGATCGCGGCAACGGGCGTCCAGGTTGGTGCCGGCTTGATTTCGGGCTCTGGCTCCGGCTCGGCCGGTTGCCAGGGCGGCGGTCCGGGCGGGGTCTCCATCGATTGCGTCAACAGACTCCAGGCCAAAGCGTGCCGATGGTGCCAGTCGCGGCTGTTTGGCGTTGCCCCGCCCGCCCGCAGATGACGCACCAGCACCCGATCCAGTTCGCCCATCAGGTGTCGATGCCGCTCCCGCGTCAGCTCCCCGGCATCAGCCAGACGGTCCAGTTCCTGCCGCAACAGCAGCAGATTGTCGAGATCGTCCGGCGCGTAGCGACGGTGGCCGCCGCTGACGCCGCCCCCCGCCGCGCCCGTTGGCGTGAGGCGTTGTGCCGCCGCCAACCGTTGGCGAACCTCCTTGAGCCGCCGGTGGGTAACGATCAGTGAAATCAGGAGGACGACCGGCGCTACCAGCCAGAGTCCTGCCGTCGCTATCAGAAAGGCCCAGGCCATGATCGCCGCCTCCGCGGGAGGGAAAAGGAAACCGTTCCGGACTCAATCCTTGCGCGTTTCCCGCTTGAGCGCCGCCAGTTCCGCCTCGACCTCGCTGTCGACTTCCATTTTCAGAAATTCCCGCTCGACCTGGCTGTAGTCGCCATACAGTTCATCGCGTGCCTCCATCCTCGCCTCCATCTCATCCACCTTGCCCGCCATGCGGCCAAAGGAATGATCGAGATCGAGACCGGTCTGAAACCGATCGTTGACCTGGCCCATCTGTTCGCGCGCCTGGGCCGCCCGTTGACGCGCCACCAGGCTGCCCTTTTTCAGCCGCGCCTCTTCCAGCTTCATCTCCAGCGCCCGCAACTGGGACTTCAGCCGCTCGCCGGTGCGCTGGGCGGACTCCCAGGAGGCTTGCAGATTGGCGGCGATGCCGTCGTGTTCCTTCTTGCGCAGCAGCGCCTCGCGCGTGAGCGGTTCGTTACCCGACTCCAGCGCCAGACGCGCGCGGTTGTGCCATTCCCCGGCCTGCCCGCGCTGATGCTCAAGCTCCCTAGCCAATTGCTTCTCGCTGGCCAGCGCGTCGATGACCCCTTCGCGCGCACTGTTGACGTTTTCTTCCATCTCGCGGATGAGTTGCTTGATCATCCGTTCCGGGTCTTCGACACGATCCACCAGATCGTTGAGATTGGCGGCAAGGACATCGCTGATGCGCTTGAACAGACTGGCCATGAGACACCTCCGGGGCGTGATGACAGAGTGATGAATCTGGAAAGAGCTGCTAGCCGCCAGCGACCAGCCTTGCCTTGGCGCGACGCTTGGGTCTTGCACTCCGCCCTCCGTGTGCGAGTGGCCGACTGAGGCGAAAACGGCCAAGTCGCCGATGGGCCTGCGCTGGAGACTGACGACTCAATTTGGGACGGACCAAGTCGAGTATAGATCGGAGTTTTTTATTTGAACATCGTTCAATTCAATTTGACTGTGAGAGTCGAGACCTGTGTCACAGCATGTCGATACTTGGATCGGGGGGTGGCGTGCCCTTTAACCTAGAAAGAGCAGTCAGCCGTCAGCGACCAGCCTCCAGCCGTTGTTTTTCAAAGGTTTTCGTTGATCGAAGCCTTCCCCCGCTGGTTAGCCCAACAAACGAGGCCCGTTGGCCAAGTGTCTGATTTAATAAAGCTGGCCGCTGAAGGCTGGAACCTGACAGCTCTTTTTCGGTTCAATCCAGCCTGGCACAGAGCGCTTTCGTCCGGTAGCCGTCGATGGGCGTTTCCTCTCCCGATGGCAGGGGGGCGGTCGGATCGCCAAGCCAGGCGGCGATATCGGCGCGGACCCGCGCGCCCTGCCGGTCGCGGGGCAGCATGTGCCAGCCGCGACGATAGAGCACCAGACGCAATCCGTCCCGGTCGCGTGGCAGAGTGCCGAGCAGTCGGCAAAAGGCATTCCTGGGGATGATTTCGTCATGCTCGCCATAGAGCAATAACAGCGGTGTCGGCAAATGAACGGCCGACGCGCGCGCGCCGTCCATCAAATCGGTGACGCCCCAGAGCGCGTCCACCCGCGTCGCCTTGATCGCCAGCGGATCGCGCGACATCGCCAGGAGCATCTCCCGGTTGTCGGACGGACTCCGCCGAACGCCTTCTCCAGTCAGCTTCAGCCAGGGCAGGGTTTGCATGGCCGCCCGCAGCGCCGCGCGCTGATACCAGGGCATGGTGTCGCGCGACCAGACCGCGGGCGCGATCAGGATCAGTCCGTCGATCGGCAGTGGACGCCGCGCCGCCGCCAGCATCGCGACCGCGCCGCCCATGCTTTCGCCGGCGACATAAATCCGTGCCTGCGGGTGGCGTGCGCGCAGCAGGGCGATCAGGGTCCGAAGATCCTCGGTGAGCGCCTGGTCGCCATGCCAGCGGCCGGGCAGGGCGCTCGCGCCGAATCCGCGCTGGTCGGCGGCATAGGTGACAATCCCTCGGCGTGCCAGATCGCTCGCCAGGGGTGCGAAGGCATGGCTGTAATCGTTGAAGCCATGCAAGCCGAGCACAACAATTGACGGAGTGGCGGAACCGGACCAGGCCCGCAGCGGCAGACGATAGCCGTCGGCCATGATGGCATGGTGCGGATCCAGGCGGGGGAGGGCGTTCATCTGGCGCTGTCCGTCCTGAGCGGCGCCAAGGGGCGCGATAACCTGGGGCGTGGCGCAGCCAGCCAACACGGCAAAACCGATCAGCAGGATGGTGATCGACCGGATCAAGGTCATCCCCGAGGATCGAGCCGCCAAACCTCTTCCGCGAGCGCGGTCAATCCGCGTCGGCGAAAATTGGGCGAGTCGTCGAGCACATCGAAGCTCGCCAGCTCGGTCATCGCGTAGCGGTCGGCGAAGAGTTGTTCAACCTCTGCGCGATGGACCGAAAAGGGCGGCCCCGTCATCTGGTTCTGATCGTAGTCGAGCGTGATCAGCAGGCTCGGGGCCGCGCTCGGCACCAGGGTCTTGACGTGCGCCGCGTACCGTGGCCGCAGTTCGGGCGGCAGGGCGATCAGCGAGGCGCGATCGTAGACCGCGCCGACCTCGCGCAGATGGTCCGGGGTCAGGTCGAAGAAATCGCCGCAGAGCAGGGTGATTTCATCGGCGCGATAGCGACGCAGCGGCCCCGCCTCGGTGATCTCGGGAACCAGTCCGGCCTCCGCGAAAAATTCCTCCACCGCCTGCTGGCTGATCTCGACCCCGAGCACCCGGTGTCCCTGGCTCGCCAGCCAGAGCAGATCCAGGGCCTTGCCACACAGCGGGACAAAGACCAGAAGATCCGACGGCAGACCGAGCCGGGGCCAGAATTCAAGCAGATGCAGGTTGATCTCGGGCAGATGCCAGCCGGTTTCGCCGCGCCGCCAGCGTTCGAGCCAGAATTCCGGTTGCATGCGAGGTTTCTCCAGTTGAACAGCGTTAAGCATTTTAGAGGCAGCCACAAATGGCAGCGTTCACGGGGTGGTGAAACCACCATGAAGGGCAAATCTTGGTCGACCAGCGCGACCCGTCGCCGCATCTTCAGCCCGATCCCTCGATCATCGCGCTGCGAATCTCCGGACGATTCAGGAACCGCTCGCAGGCATTGATCACGGACATCAGATCCTGTCTGCGCTTTCCTCGCAGCGCACATTCTCAAACGATGATGACGCGCCGGCCGGACGCAATGAGAGCGATTAACGCACGCCTGTCAGGCTCCCGATGATCCTGGAGCTTTTTCTCCCAGAAGTCACGGCGTGTTTGAGGGATGGCGGACAGAGGGCAGCCGTGCGCGCGCCAGAGACATCCATGGACCAAAATCAAGGCACGTCGTTCGGGAAACACGATATCGGGGCAGCCGGGCAGTTTGCGATCATGGAGGCGGTAGCGGTCAGGCGCTGGTGGCGGAAGCCATCAAGTGCCTGGAACAGCGATACCTCGTCAAGCAGGACTGCATCACCAGCCCCGAGGCCACACGCGACTATCTCAAGCTCCGGCTTTATGATCTTCAGTATCAAGTGTTCGCTTGCATGTTTCTCGACAGCCGGCATCGTGTCATCGTCTACGAGGAGTTGTTTCACGGCACCATCGACGGTGCAAGCGTACATCCCAGAGATGTTGTCAGAAAAGTTATCGAGACAGGCGCGGCGGCTGTGATTCTGGCCCACAATCATCCTTCAGGATTGGCTGAACTCCAGTCAAGCAGAAAGGAGGCGCTTGCCTTAATCGAAGTCCGGGTACTCGACCACTTCATCGTGGGAGATGGGCAGGGTACTTCACTGGCCGAATGCGGTTTACTCTGAGCCCCAGACACCAGAACGCCAGGGATGGCTGAATCCATTGAGAGCCAACCATGAACGCACTGTTTCCACTCGGCCAAACGGTGATTACCCCCAATGCGTTGGAGCGTCTTCGCCAGCGCGATCTGGAGGCCATCATCCCCACGATTCTATCTCGCCATGAGCTAGGCGACTGGGGTGACCTTGACGATGAAGATCGTCAAGCCAACGACCTTGCGCTCAAGGAGGGGGATCGTCTGCTCAGCGCCTACCAAATCCATGAGGATTTAAAAGTCTGGGTTATCACGGAGTGGGACAGATCCGTCACGACGGTGCTGTTGCCAGAAGATTATTAGATCAGACCTGATCCCTACAGGTGGGACAATCAAAACTACAGTCCCACCAAAAACAAAACGACCTACACCAATTAAGATGTAAGTCGTTGTTTTTATTGGCTCCCTGGGACGGGCTCGAACCGCCGACCTAGTGATTAACAGTCTCAGGGTACCCCATTTCTGGCCATAAATTGCCGAAACATTGTCACCCGCTCTATCTCCGCTAACCTGCCTTCAGCGTTGCCTTTTCTGTCGAATGTTATAGACTGTTACTAACGCCGGGTAACAGCCTATACCGCGAAATCCTGTTACCCGGAGCGTTACCCGGAGAGGCCCCAGTGACAAGCGTTGTTACCCGGAAGCCGATTTTTGGATAAGCGGATGTCCTGATTGGAGAATCTGCGGGTAACAATCATTTTGGTCCGCTAAATGGATTGTGCCATGCCTACCACCCAACTGACCGACGCCGCCGTTAGGCGACTCAAGACCCCGACCGACGTTGACCGCATCGAGTATTGGGACACCAAGACGCCGGGGTTTGGGATTCGTATCTCATCATCCGGTGTTCGTTCGTGGGTGATGCTCCTGCGCATTCTCAGAAACGGCGAATGGGTGCAGCAACGTCTGACGCTCGGGCGATACCCTGGCGTAACCCTCGCTCAGGCGAGAGAGAAGGCGATCCAGGCCCGAGGTCAAGCGGAGCAAGGGGAAGATCCCGGCGCATCTGTCCGCGCCAAGAAGACAGCCAAGGTGGACGCGAGCCGCCATACCTTCGCGTTCGTCCGCACTGAGTTTCTGACCAAGTACCGAGGTCGCCAGAATCGCCGACCCGCCCCGGCCACCCTGGCGCAGATGACGCGCGTTCTGAATGCGGACCTGTTCGCCGATTGGGAGGAGAGACCGCTGGAGAAAGTCACCCGCCGCGACGTGATGGATTCGCTGGATGTCTTGATGGAGCGTGGCGCCGAGGTCATGGCCAATCGGACACTGGCCTATCTGGGGATGTTTTTCGGCTGGGCGCTGCATCGCGGGATCATCCAGGTTGACCCGACCGAGGGCGTCAAGAAACCCGGCGCCGAGCAATCGCGGGCGCGCGTCCTGTCCTCCGCTGAACTGGCCGCAATCTGGCAGGCTATCGCTGACGCGCGTGATGGGGATCTGTTCGCTGCCATCGTTCAGGTTTTGATGCTGACCGGGCAACGCCGCGAGGAAGTGGCCGGAATGCGATGGGCGGAACTGGACCTTAGCGGCGCCATCTGGACCTTGCCCGAGGGCAACCGGACCAAGAATCACCGCGAGCACATGGTTCCTTTGTCGGCGCCCGTGCTTGCCATCCTGCGCGAGCGCCAAGCCGAGCAGGTGGCGATGGGGTTCCGCACCGAATACGTTTTCGTCGCACCGCCGCGCGAGAGAGGATTGGAGTCGAAGCCGTACCAGGGGTGGAGCAAGGCCAAGGCCCGCCTAGATGCCCGCGCCAGTATCGCGCCTTGGACCCTGCACGATCTTCGCCGCACCCTGGCAACCCGCATGGCCGAGGATCTGCGGATTGCCCCGCATGTGATCGAGGCCCTGCTGAATCATGTCTCGGGCACCCGCTCGGGCGTGGCTGGCATCTACAACAGGGCACTGTATCTGGAAGAACGAAAAGGCGCGCTGGAGACGTGGGCGCGGTATCTAGCCGCTGTTGTCGGCGATGGCGAAGCGGATAACGTGGTGGAGATGCGGGCGAATGGATAAGAGCGAGTCGGCGCGGATTCAATCGCTCCTGTGTCAGTTTTACGGCATTGGCCCTGAAGAATTGGCGTGGCTGTCACCAGAGGATCAACAGGCGATGCTCGATTACGTTTTTGATCCGACATCGCCATCGGTCGCCATCCAGGTTATCAATGCGCTGAATGACGCTGAAATCCCGGTTCCTTTATGCCTTCAGTCTTGGCAAAAGGCGGCGCTATCGGCGCTTTCAGAACAACCCAACATCAAGCGCGAACTCAAGGATGCTATCGACGCACAATCGGAGCAGCCGGGCGTCAAGCGCAGACTCAAGTCAGAAGCCACTAAGGATAAACAGCGGGATGCTGTTTTTGGGGTGGTCAGGCGGATGTCGTTCGGCGACACAAGGGATGAGGCTATCGAGAAAGTCGCGGCAGGGATGAATTACAAAATCGACACCCTGTTTGAATACTACCGAAAAAATCCTCAGTGGCGCGCTGCTGCATGGGATTACGTGAGAGACAACCCAGAAGGACGCACGCAATTATGGCCAAAAAAGGAATGAATAAAGGCTAATTCGTTCCCTCTTATCGCGCTCTTTCGTGTTCTAACATGCTGAACATCCCAATTACGGAGAATGTTCGGAATGCAGACCCACCATACCAGCGCATTCAATAGCGCCCATCAGTCGGCAATCGCCGCTGATCCATTCACCGACGAAACACTCGTCACCCAAACCAAGCTGAAAGAGATCGCGGGCGGTATCTCGGACATGACTGTATGGCGCTGGCGCCGTGCTGGCTTGCTGCCTGATCCGGTTTCAATTCGCGGGAGGAATTACTGGAAGGTGCGCGTGGTCCGCGCGGCGCTGAATCAGCTTATGGGTGGAGTGGCCGCGTGAGCAAATCCACCAACCATTCGCCGATCTGGCGCGCGAAGTCAGCACGCCAAAGTCCCACAAATGAAAAACGCCCTGGCGGGGGCGGCCACCAGAGCGTTGCAAAGCGAGAACAATCGAGCGTAGAGTATTTAGGAGATGGCGCTGATAGGCGCCGTCACCGGGGACGCCAATCCCCGGCATAAAGTCCGACCTTACCGGACACCGACGCGAACAAAAGTATAACCCCGGAGCCGTGCGCCTGCACAGTTTCCGACTCGCGTCATCTGCCCGTGAAGGTCGAAACCAACCAAAACACTTTGGAGTTTCGACAGCATGAAAACCACCACACGCACGCCAGCCAAGGACCGCGCTCTACTCGCTGATGTCCTGGATCATTCCAGCACGGAGCTATGGCTGCTATCCAGCGCCATCGGCACCGCCGCACTACTCGGTGACGACATCGTTTCCGCCATTGAGAGCAACAGCGCCGATTACCCCGAGTCATTCAACACCCGCACCTTGAGCGCGATCCTACGGCTGATAGACGCCGGTTCTCATCGTCTCGGGGAGACGTTTGAGCATATCCGCGCGATACAAGCAGGCGAGTTTTCGGCACCCGAGCCGGAGCCGGTACCGCGTCGCGAGCAAACCCCAGAGGAAAAGGCCAGCCTCATCCGCGAGACCATCGAGCGGTTACAGATGGCGCTGAAAGAGGTCGAGTCTGCCGACCAGGACGCGGCGCCGATGGCTGGGGGTACGGAATGAGCAAGCAAGCGTCGGCGGCACTCAAGCTCATTTCCGACACCACAAAGCTAAGCGTCAAGCTGCTTTACGCTGACCAGTATCTTCCTGAATACATGGTCCGCCAACTGATCGCCGATCTTCGTGCGGTTCTTGACCGCTTGGAGCAGAAACTTGACGCGCGCAAGGAGGGCGACCGATGAGCGCCATCGCCCACATTGACCAGGCGCTGATTGCGAAATGGAAAGCGAGTTGCCGAGTTTTGTTCATGGACGGACGGGATTTGGTTCAGTCTGACGCTGGTGCAATCTGCGACCACGAAAGATTGACGAGTTCGGTTTTCGAGTCAACGTCGCGCGCTTTCTTTGCCGCGTTTCCTGGCGCAAAAATAAGCGTTCGTTTTGACCATCGGCATGGTGTTTTTTCGGTCGATTGTGAGGACGACAGCGGAGATCGAGAGTATCGAGCGAACGACGACGGTATGTTTTCTCTCGATAGAGAAATCCGAAAACGCCCCCGACTAACCATCGTTCAAGGAGGGATCGCCTGATGACCGCCCCCATGATGGGGGCTTCGGCCCCCGCTGATACCGCCCGCGTGCTGGCTTTCAAGGCAAAGCCTGTCACCCGTCTATCCCGCTCGGAGATGGTCGACCCATCCTTGATTGCCCTCTGGCTGTCCGCCCGTCGGGGTGTCATCTTCGCGCTTGAAGTTCAGGCCGAAACCGAGGCGGCTATCGTCGCCGCCGTGCTGCGCTCGGTCCAACCCTGCGATGCAGCACTGTCAACCGATACGCTGGACGATTACGAAGGTCGGGAGTCCGATCTTTGGCCGCTTGAGATCCACGACCACCGAAGCGGAGTTGCCGTCTGGGTGACAGCGGACGGTCGGGTTCACGACCGCAAGCCGTCTGCTGAAATGGGGGGGGTCGCCTGATGGAAACCTCCCAGCAAAGGGAGACGAAAGCCTCCCACAAGACCGCGAACGCCATCAGTCAGGCCATGCAAGCGCCCACTGAACCGGAAGCCGCAACGACTGCCGCCGCGATGATGATAGCCCTCACGGATCGGCACGCCGAATGGCGGATGACACAAACCGCGCTCGGTGCTGCGATTGAGTATGACGTGGGCAACCTGAACCGCGTCCTCAAAGGCAAGCAGGAGATGAAGGATCAGGCCGCGCTTGCTCGCCTTGTGGCGCTGTACGAAGGGCACGCCAAGGTGGCCCTGGAGCCGTCCGGCAAACCAATCGAGTCGGCACCGACCGATTCAGCCCCACAAGCCGATACCAGCACCATAGAGGCGGTCATCGATCCAATCGAGTACGACTCTAGCGATGATGGCGCAGACGGCGCAGAGGACGCTGTGAGCGTCAGCAATCATGACTTCCTCGCCGCGCTCTTCGCTGGCATGACCCCAGAGGAATACTTGTGGGCTTGTGAATTTATCGGCCACCCGAAGACCGACGCACAATGGGGCGGACACATGGTATTCGGCACCCTGGCCGACTATCCAGCGTGCAATACCTATTTCTCGGTGTCGGCACTCAAGCCCGACGCCAGCGGCGCGAGAAAGCGGAGAAAGGAGAATTTCTCGCGTCAGTTTGTGGTGGTCCTGGACGACTCGCCGCCGCTGCCGGGGATCGATTCGACATGGACCCTGGAAACGAGCCATCCCGAAGGGCGCAGTAATACCCAGGTCGGCTATCGGCTGGTTGATCCCATTACCGATATGGGCATTGCGTCAAGATTGAACCAGGCGCTCGGGGATGCAGGTCATCTGCCGATCGATACGAGCGGCAACAACCCGGTGCGCTACGTCCGCCTGCCTGTTGGCTCGAATACCAAGTATCAGCCAGCGCACCAGCACCGCCTGCTGGCATGGAATCCCGATGGTCGCGTCACCCTGGACGAACTGATCGGCGTGCTCGGATTCGACCGCGACGCGATCTTGAACGAGCCAGTACCGCCGCCGAAACCGGAGCAGGTGCGGGCGGATACCTCGCATCATGACCGATCCGAAGGTGGATTTTTCCGCTCGGTCAAAGACGCCGCGCTTGCCAATATGGACTGTTGGGTGCCTGTCATTTTCCCGTCCGCAAAACCGTATCAAGGCGGCTACCGCGTCACGTCCAAATCGCTTGGGCGACCCCACCTGGAAGAGGATCTTTCGCTCCACCCGTCCGGGATCAAGGACCACGGCGAAGAGCACGGCCTGACGGCAATCGATGTCGTGATGAAGTGGGGGACTCCGGCGCGCACTGCCAACGAGGCGGCGCTATGGCTTTGCAGCCAGATAGGCATTGATCCGGTATCGCTGGGATGGAACGAGCCGACTCCTGATGCGTTTGACGAGTCCGAGATCCCGGACGATCTGGACCCAGTGCCACCGCGCTCCATACAAGCCCCGGACGGCTGGAAGCTGACCCGAAGCATGGTCTTCGAGGCCAGGGAAAAGAAAGACGAGACGGAGTATCTCCCCGTCTGCGGGCACCTGCGCGTGACAGGTCGGACCAATGGCGCGCATGGCGATTGGGGCCTTGTCCTGGCATTCCGGGACCATGACGGCAAGGAGATCGTTCCTCCTGCAATTCCTGCTGAACGGCTGCATGAGGACGCCGGAATCCTCGCCCGCGAACTGGCGCGACAGGGACTGAAGATTATCCCCGGCAAGGAAAAACGCCTGCTGTCCTATTTGGCATCGTGGGAGACGGACGTTCGTATCCTATCCGCCAAACGTCTAGGCTGGCTGGAAGATCCGACCGGCGCGCTGTCGTTCGTCATGCCGGATCGGGTTATCACTCGCGACGGCACCAAGCAGGTGGTTTTCCAGCCAGACCGCTACTCGCCGACCGTCCGCACGGTGCACGCATCCGGCACCCTGGCGCAGTGGCAAATCAAGGTCGCCGCGCCGGTCTGTCGTCATCGTCCGATGTTGTTCGCACTGTGCGCCGGGCTGACTCCCGCCTTGCTCGCCTTCGCCGAAGCTGGCGATTCGTTCGTCATCCATTTTTGGGGCAAGACCAGCCGTGGAAAAACCACGGTCGGGCAGATTTCAGCATCACCATGGGGTTGCGCTGCCGATCCCAACGACGCGCCGAGCTTGACCTTTATCCGTCGATGGAACGTGACAGGGAACGGCCTGGAAGGTCTGGCCGAGTCGCATTCGGATATGCCGCTGGTCCTGGATGAGTTGGGCAGTTCGACCGTTGGCGATATTCGACCGCTGATCTATCAGCTTGCCGGAGGGCAGGGAAAGACCGCGCTCAATTCTGCGCGGGAAATGAAGGAGCCGAGAAGCTGGCGAACCATCGCGATCAGTACCGGCGAACTCTCTCTCCATGCGCGGATGTCCGACCCAGACGGCGACGGCACTCGGACCCGCAACGTCAAGGGCGGCCTGACGCATCGCGCGCTGGATGTCGAGATTGCCGATATTGCTGGAGCCTCGCCAGCGTCCGAACGGGAGTCGGTTGTGTCCGGCGTCAAGGTCGCCTGCGCACGCACCTACGGCACGGCTGGCCCGGAACTAGTGCGGTTGATTGCTGAACAATTCAGTAGCGCCTCAGCCGCGCGTCAGTACGTCAGGGATCAGGTTGCGGTGGTGACCGCTTCACTGATCGCTGACCAGTCAATTCCGGCTGAAACGGCGCGGGCTGTTCGTCGCTTCGCCCTGATTGCGGTCGCTGGAGAATTCGCGGCCCATGCCGGGCTGATCCCGGTCGAGGCGTCCGAAGTCCGCGCGGCAGTCAAGGAGGTGGTGACCGCTTGGCTCGGTGCATCGGCGGAAACTGACGAGGATCGCATCGTCTCTAGTGTGCGGGCATTCATCCTGAAACATGAATCGCGGTTCCAGCGCATCAATGAGCCGGAGCCGGAGACGCGAACTGGTCGATACGGGAACGAGTACCCGGCACCAACACGGGCTTCAGAGCCGGTCAGGGATCGCGCGGGGTATGTCGATCATGCGAAAGGACACTGGTATTTCACTGACGCCGGATTGGTCGAGGCCGCACCAGGGAACGATAAGACCACGATTGCAAGGACGCTAAAAAAAGCGGGGTATCTCTCCACCAGTGAGGGAAAACTTCAGGAGCGCGTCACCATTGGGGCGGATCGCCCGCGCATGTATTCGGTGAAGACATCCATCCTTGATGGAGAAAAAAGCGGGGAATCCTCAGAAACAGGTGGACATGGTGGACAAGGTGGACAACCCCAGCAAACAAGCGGGCTAGAGCCTGTCCACCCGGAAAAAGGACAAGGTGGACAAGGTGGACAAGGTGGACGGGACGCAATGGACGACACAACTGCTGTCCACCCTGTCCACCTGTCCACTAGCGAAGGTGGACAGGAACAAAACCGCGCAGTTGCTGGCGCTGTCCACCCTGTCCACCCCGTCCACCCGGAAAACAAAGATCCTGAGTTTTTTTCGGTAGACGACAACGGGGAGGTCGCGATATGACCGCCGCCGCACTGCTGTCCGACCTATCCGGCGCTGGCGTCACTGTCCGCATTGACGACGCTGGACAACTCAAGGCATCCGGCGATCAAGCTGCCCTGGCGCGGCTGCTGCCCCAGATCCGTGAGCACAAGGCCGAACTGATGGCCATGCTCGCAGCCAACGATCCAGCGCCTCTTCACCGACTGTTCCTCGTCACCCGTCCCACCGGCGAGCAATTCACCACGAGCCGCAACCCACCTATCCCGCTGACCGAGGCCCAGGCGGATTACCCCGACTGCACCGTCGAGGTTCAGCCGGACCTGCCACCTGCCGCTGCACTCACTGACAACGACAAGTCGCTGGCGCTGGCGCTGCTGGATCACTGGCAGGAGGATGACCCGGTCATCCGCCGCGGCTGGCTGGACGGGTTACGCGATCCCGAGCGGCTGGCAGGTATGCGAGCAATGGCGCATGCGCTCGGTGTGGCGGTCGCCGTGACACTCCCGCCTGACGACAGGCGCACCTGTCGGCAATGCCGGAATCTTTCCCGCAACGGTCGATGTCAGGCCGCCGAAGCTGGACGGCTACCGTTGACAGGCACTCGCTACGAACCCGATCAGAACGCGCTACAGCGGTGCGTGGGCTATGCACCTGGAGCGGATGACCCAGACAGGCGACCCGGTAAAGAACGGTATCCAGGTTTGCATGCGCGGCTGTGGGCCATGGCTGGGAGGGCAGGACGATGAAGGTCTGTACCCATTGCGGCGAATCATTCGAGCCGAAATTCCCAACGGCGAAGTTGTGCTACTCGTGCTGGTTGCTACGCGAAGCCATGCTGGAGGAATACCCCGAGTTGGAACGCGAGGTGCGAACGCTTCGACTGGCTTTGGAACGCAAGGCACCGCCTGCCATCCCGCCCGACATCCTGAAAATCCTGATCGGCTGCTGTCATCCCGACAAGCACGGCAACAGCAAATCGAGCAATACGGCAACCCGCTGGCTACTGGAGCAGCGCACGAGCGCCACCCAATTCAAGGAGACATCCCCATGGTGACCACCGACCGCTTGACCCAACTGCGCCTGATCGCCGAGCAGAACCGCCCGCCGCCGATCTGGGTACCCGTCACACCCGCCGCGGTCATCGAGGGTGAAATCATCGCATCCACAAGACCGATGCGTGGGAGCGAGTACGTTTTCACGGTCGAGCCGAACCAGATCGACATCCGCCAGATGTCCGGCGAGATAGTCACGGTGCAGATCTTCGGGCACATGGCGCGCGACTTGGCGCTCGCCGACGCCGGTATCGGCTCGCTCGTGCATATCGAGTATCTGGGGAAATTTCCAGGCACCTATGGGCGCGGAAAATACCGGCGCTTTGCGATTGCGGTGTTGAACGACTGACAGCCACCCAGGCGCGCGTCACCGTGGCGCGCGTCCAACCCCAGGAGACGCCCAATGGACGAACCCGAATACCTCATCACCGGACCCGGCGCGGATCGCCGACAGCGACCCCCTTCGAGCATCGGCTGGCAACAAAACCCGCATCGGTAGATGTACGCTCTACCGAACAGACCGCCGCAAGCATCGCCGTTGCTGGCTTTGCTGAAAACAGGATTCAGAGTTACCCCCAAAGTTGCCCCCGAGTAGCGACGACTGCACTACCGACGCACTACGCCATTACACCATTCTGCTATACTGATGCACTACACCCGTAAACAAGCGTAGCGCATGAAGCCAACTTCCTTTCGACTGCCAGCCGATGCGCTGGATCGCATCCGCCGATTGGCCCAGCCCGGCGAATCCCAGGCATCCGTCATCTTGCGTGGTTTGCTCGCCCTGGAAGGCTCGCCGCCGCCCATGAGCATGGAAGCATTGGCGTCTCGTCTTGAAGCCGTGGAGAGCCGCCTAGACGACCTGGAAGGTGGTAGCGCGCCAGTAGTGCAGACAGCCAGCAAGAAACCGACTGACACCCGTAGCGCGCTTGTAGTGCGACGGGACAAAGCCGAGCGCGACCGTCTAATCCTGGATCTGGCTGCAACTGGCATGAAGAACCGTGCCATCGGTCGGCAACTCGGGATACCCGAGTCAACGGTGAGATCCATCATCGAGCGTCACGCGAAACCATGACCGAACCGCTCTCCCAGGCCGAAACCGCTGACGCGCTCGGAGTTAGCCCCGGTCGCGTCTCACAACTCGAACAGGCGGCACTGAGAAAATGCCGGAAATGGCTCGCGGAGCACTGCATCAGCCCTGCTGATTTACCGGACGGCACACCAATCGACCCGCCGACTGGCGCGGTCATTCACTCCGAAATACCCGAGGAACACAGCCATGATTCAAACTGAAGCACCGATGAAGATCTACGCCGAAGAACAGCTTGCCGCGCATGGATGGGTCGTTGTTGACTTGTCCATCGCCCAAACGATGCGCCCGAGCTTGTGGAACTCGCATTGTGGCGACGACGAAGCTGCCAGATTGCGACTGATCGCCGAGGCGCAACGCGACGGACAGCTTTTCAACGCGACAATCAAGATCGGCCAGCCCGGCGACAAGCCTAAAATCGTGGTAGACACAACGGGCATCGTGCGCCGGGTAATGCCGGAAGATCAGCGGACGGTTCAAATCATCGCCCGAAGCAAAGCCAAGCTGGCCGAACGGCTTGGGTGGATGGGCTTTCGCGTCGAGTCAGTCAAGGCATGGGTAGAACCCGAAGCCGAGCCGGTTCCCGATGCCAAGCCCGAGCCGATGCAGACCGGGTATCCGTTCGGTGGAGGCGCGAAGGTTGTCCATTGCCCGGCGGCTGCTGACGCCCCGCGCGTGGTGGATGCAAGTCGATAGGCATCGTCAATCATAATCGCCGATACTATTGATATTCTGAATCTTGCAGGAGGGATACAGGCGATGGCGAAGTTCAAACCCGGCCAGTCCGGCAACCCGGCGGGGAAACGTCCGGGCACCGTCTGCAAGATGACGAAGTTGCGCCAGAGCATCGAGGCGGACCTGCCTGAAATCCTGAGCGCGATGGTCACGGCAGCGAAGCAGGGCGATACGACAGCGGCAAAGCTGGTGATGGATCGCGTGCTACCCGCGCTCCGACCCACCGATCAGGCCGTCAGTCTCCCCCTGGCCGGTGATGATCTGGCGGCAGATGGCCGGGCAATCATCCAGGCCACCGGCAACGCCGACATCACGCCGGAGCAGGCAAGCCGTCTACTGGCCGGGCTTGGCAGTCTGGCGCGAGTGGTCGAAGTCGGTGAACTCATCAAACGAATCGAAAGCCTGGAGGCAAAGTATGGCGAGTCAGATCGAAAACCGAGTTGAGCGATTGGAAAACGCGATGGGCACGGGAGCGGCGCGCGTTGTCGTGCTCTTCGAGGATGACAACGAGCCAGCGATTGAAGGCGCGACCATCATCAAGGTCCGGTTCGTCGAGGGAGGTCGCGATGCTACGACGCAGAGTTGAGAGTCTGGAGCGACAGGCCCAGCCAGAGGATACGTTGCCGAGCTTGGCGCAAGCCCTGCTGGCCGCGCGTGGTCAGCCGTTGGGTCCGGTGTCGGAAGCCTTGACGCCAGAGATTGCAGCGGCGAGAGAGCGAGTGCATCAGATGCGAGCCGGAGCAGAGTGCAAGCCTGCACCGTGACCAGCCAGACACCCGACGACCGACAGACACCCGCCCGCTTGGCGGGTTTTTTGTGGGGGGTGCGGGACACCGCGTAACAGTCGAAAACAGGTCAAACGCTGTTAATTTGTTACCCCCAGCGTTACCCGGAAGGCGATTAGGCAAGAAAAAGGGGTTAGCCGATGAAGCTAACCCCTTATTTTTATTGGCTCCCTGGGACGGGCTCGAACCGCCGACCTAGTGATTAACAGTCACCCGCTCTACCGACTGAGCTACCAGGGAATATTGCGAGCTGGGAATCTTATCGATGTCTTCCTAAGGAGTCAAGATTGGCCGATGTCGATTTCCGCTTTATCTTTGGGCATCCTCCGTCTTTGCGGATTGAATTCCCGATCCGGTTTACCCATACGGTTAAGCATGCTAGAAATATCCGAGCGGCGCTTTTGTGTCGAAAACAGGTACAGGCGGTTCTCGACACGACCGAAACGGTCAGAGATCTCATGACACAAATCCGTATCCAGCACGATCCACCCGCGCCCTTGCCCGACGCGGTCTACCACGGGCGAAAGCAGCAGACGAAACCCCTGACGCATCATGATATTCTGTCGCTGATGGCGCCATTTACGCAGCGCGGGCGGCACGCGGATCTGGCCGCCAGCGACCGCGCCGAGCGGCGCCTGGTCTTCCATCCCGTCGCGCATGCGCCAACCGATGAGCTGCCGCTCCATGTGCGTGAGGTTTTATCCCTGGAGGTGCCTGATTCGGGAGATCCCTGGCTGATCCGGACGCTTTCCGATGGTTCCGGTCTCCTGGCCAGCGTGGCGGCCGTGGGGCCCGATGTCGGTCGCTTGCTGGAACAGATCGAGGCCGTCCCGATCCGGCGCCAGTTTCGGATTCATTCCGGTGTGACGGTGGCGCGCAGTTATCTGATCGAACGGACGAGCGGCGAGAAAGCCGGTCGGAACCCGCCGTTAAGCGACTTCGCGCAACCCGTGATCGTCGAGGCCAGGGCCCGTGTCGCCGGCGTCAATCTGGAGTTGAAGTCCAGCCGCTACAATCGCCATTCGGTCGAACTCAGGCTGACCGCCGACCCCGGCGCCAAGCTCCTGATTCCAGACGATCTGCTGGCGGTGCTGGGCTGGAAATGGAGGCCCTTGCGGGAGTTCGTCGACCATTGGCGCAGCAATCTGCGCGTCCGGCCAGAGGAGCCGGCATGCACCGCCGATATCGAGGACAAACTGGATCGCACCATCGCGCACCTGGCGCAAACGCTGGATCAGCCACCGAGCCGGTTTCATCCGCGCCATCGGCGCGCGCGCTGGCGCGTGGCCTTCCAGCGTGCGATTCCGTTAACCATCGGACTGACCCTGCTGGCCCTGACGCCGGCGATCCAGTGGATCGAAATGAAAGAAGGGTCGATCCTGCGCTTACTCATCTTCAATGCCCCACTGATTGTCCTGGCGGGACTCTTCACCTTGCGTGAGATGCCGCGCATCGAGGTGCCGCCGATGCCGCGACCCTTGCCGAATACTGGCTGGCTGGCGCGCACGGACACCCCGCACGCCGGTCAGGATCACGAATCGCCACCCGTCGAGGCCGCCGAACCCTGAGCCGCCCGCTGCAAAACCAGCGTCGCTGGCGACGGGCGCCATGTCGAGCGGCGAGACGTCTTCCTTGACATGATTTTAAGGTGATTTCCGGGAAAGTCTGTACCAGAATCAAAGCTTCAAATGGACAGGATTAACAGGATGTTTCAGGATTGACAGGATTTAAAAACAACGCCTTATCATCCTGTTCATCCTGAGAAATCCTGTTAATCCTGTCCATTCCTCGTCTCTCAATGGGTAAGGTGTTTGCCGGAAATCGCCTAAGGTCATCAACCGAGCGCGCGTCGACTCCGATACTGTATTCGGTTCGGACAGCGCCGAGTCGATGCGCCAGTCACGCATGCCGTGCCAAGACGCGGTCCACAGGAGCAATGTCGTGCAGGGTAATCCCATGAACATTCCGCCGGTCTCGATCGCGGCGGTCAAGCAGGCGCTGATCGAGCAGTATCGGCATCCGATCCTGCGCCGGCGCGCTTCGATGCTGTGGGGCACCCGCGGGGTCGGCAAGTCGTCGATCGTCCGGCAGGTGGCCGAGCACTTCCAGGCGCCGCTGGTGGATCTGCGTCTGACGACCATCGAGCCAGTCGATATTCGCGGCGCCATCTATGCCGACGAGCACCGCCAGCAGACGGTCTGGTTTCCGCCCGAGTTTCTGCCCGGTCCGGAGCAGCCGCAGGGGATCCTCTTTCTGGACGAGCTGACGGCGGCGGATCAGCGGCTGCAGATCTCGGCCTATTCGTTGATCCTGGATCGGCGCGTCGGCAACTATCGGCTGCCGGACGGTTGGCAGGTGATCGCGGCGGGCAACGCGACCTTTCATGGCGCGGTCAGTCACGATATGGGCACGGCGCTGGCGGATCGGATGTTCCATTTCAATGTGCAGACGGTCATCGACGCCTTTCTGGAATACGCGCTCGACCAGGATTTCGCGCCCGAGGTTATGGCCTATCTGAAGGTGCGCCCGGACAAGCTGGACGACACCCACAGTCAGCTCGCCAACGATTATCTGGTCGGCGCCAGCCCGCGGGGTTGGGAGGATGTCTCCCACATCCTCCAGTCGGACCTATCCGAGGCCGGGAAACGCCTCTTCGTGCAGGGGCGCATCGGCGCGGCCAATGCCGCCGAGTTCTTCGGCGTGCTGCGCGAGATCCAGGCCGGGACCGATGTGATCGCGCTGTTCGCCGCGTCGCCGGGCCCGGCAACCGTGGCGCTGCTGCCAGGCACCCTCGATGGTCTCTACGGCCTGCTCTACGCGCTGCTGGCGGCGGCCACCGACCGCGAGCGCATGGCGCGGGCGCTGGAGATCGTCGATCAACTGCCGGAGATCGACAGCCCCGCGCGTCTGCCGATCCGCGAGTCCCAGACGCTGGCCATGGAGTTGCTGTTTCAGAAGGCGCTGGAGCGCGGACTCGAAGGCGCGGTGCTCGCAAGCCCCGTTTATCGGCGCTATACCGAACAACGAGCGGCGGATGCACGCTAGCCCGCCTGCTAGCCCGCCTGGAACGACCGGCGCGGACGGTCTCTATTGTCATCGCGGAACCCGTGCGATTCAGACGCTGGTGGAGTTCGCGCCCTCCAGCGGCGGGCTGGCGCTGTGGATGCGTCATCTCGACGTCGACCATGCCGAGGCGCCAGACATCGCGGCCAACGACGGCGCGACCGTCTTCTACGGTCCCGACTTCGCGTCCTTGCCCGGTGCGATGCAGACGGGCCTGGTCGCCCATCAGGTGCTGCATGTGGCGCTGCGCCATCCGCAGCGGCTGCTGGAACTGCGACGACTCGTCGGCGAGGTCGATGACGAACTCTTCAATGTCTGCGCCGACGCCATCGTCAACAGTTCACTGAGCCATCTGAGCTGGCTTGAACTGCCGCCCGGATCGGTGCTGCTCGAAGACCTGCTGTCCGCGACGCTGAACATCCGCCAGAGTGTCGAGAAATCCTTGCTCGAATGGGATCTGGAGCGGCTGTATCGGGCGCTCGACGACCGTCGGCCACGCGGCGATTCCCGCGGCTCTAAGGCTGGCGCGGGGTCGGCGCGGGAGTCGTCGGCCACCGGCGCGGGCGCTGGCGACCGGGAGGCGGAGTCAGGCCAAACGACCGCGCGCGAGGATGGCGAACGCGCGGCGCGGGCGCGCGCGCTCGGCGCGACCATCATCCGGGATCTGCTGCCCGCCGCCGACCGCGAACGCCCGGAGGCCGAGGCCGAGCGGTCGCGCGAATGGCGCGAGCGCATCGTCCGCGCGCATGCCGGCGACGGCATCCATTCGCTGCTGCGCGAACTGCTGGCCGACCTGCCGAAGACGCGGATTCCCTGGGAGCAACTTCTGCGCACCCAGCTTGCCCGCGGTCTATCGCTGAAACGGGAGCTATCCTGGTCGCGACCGTCGCGCTCCTACCTGGCCAATCGCGGACGCCTGGGGCGGGGGCGTCCCGGCGGCGGCCTGCGCATGCCTTGGGAACCGGGGTTTTCGGCGACCAGGGCGGTGGCCCGGCTGGTGGTGATGGTCGATATCTCCGGCTCCATCGATCATCCGCTGCTGGAGCGGTTCGCCAGCGAGATCGATGCGATCGCGCGGCGCCTGGAGGCGCGGGTGGTCGTCATCATCGGCGACGATCGGGTCACCGACACGCGGGTGTTCGAGCCGGGCCGCTCGAATCTGAAAGGTCTGCGGTTCGAGGGCGGCGGCGGGACCGACTTCACGCCGCTGCTGAAGGAGGCCGAGCGCTACGGACCGGACATCGGGGTCTTTCTGACCGATCTGGACGGCCGCGTCGATTTTTCTCCGCGTTTCCCCGTGCTCTGGGCCGTGCCGCTGGTCTGTGCGTCGATGCGTCCCCCGTTCGGGCGTAAACTGTTGCTCGACTGACCATCACGAACCACACAGGTGACGAATCGATGAACGAATTGAACAAAACGGAAGCGTTGGCCCAATCGGTTCTCGGCAAGGAACTCGATGCGATCGAATGTCAGGTGCTGGCGGAACGGATGGACGTGCTGTCGCTGTCGCCCGGCGAGACGCTGGTGCGCGAGGGCGAGGATCGTCGCACCCTGTTCGTGCTGGCCGCGGGCCGCCTGTGCGTCTGCAAATCCGTCGGCGGCGAAGAGGAAACCGTCTACCAGATGCGCCCCGGCGAATGCTCGGGCACGCGCGCCTTTATCGACGGCTCGACCCGCAAGGCGGCCCTGCGCGCCGAGGGCGAGAGCCGCGTCCTGACCCTGGAGCCGGAGGACTTCGACGCCCTGGTCGAAACCCATCCGCGGCTCGTCTACAAGGTGATGCGCGCCATCTTCCGGATCACCCATGGCAACCTCATGCGGATGAATCTGGAAAGCGCGGAGATGCGCAATTACATGCTCAGGACCGGCGGGCGTTATTGAGCGGAGGAGCATGACGGAACCAATCTTTAGAGGTCGTTCGTCGCGCTCCTGATGGACGGCTGACCACCCCGATTGGGATACGCTTAAACAACTCTATATCTCCGGGAGAACCGTATGCAGAGACGTGATTTCCTGAAATCAGCCAGTGTCGGCGCCGTGGCGGCGGGTCTGGCGCTGCCGGCCCGCGCCGAGACCGAATCGCCGGCGATCAAATGGCGCATGGCGTCGAGCTTTCCGAAAAGCCTGGACACCATCTACGGCGGTGCCGAGACGCTGGCGAAACGGGTGGCCGAACTGACGGACGGACGTTTCGAGATCCGGGTGTTCGCGGGCGGCGAGTTGGTCCCGCCCTTCGGCGTCCTGGACGCCGTGCAGCAGAACACCATTGAGTGCGGTCACACCGCCTCCTATTACTATTACGGCAAGAACAAGGCGCTGGCGCTGGAATCCACCTGGCCGTTCGGGCTCAACACCCGCCAGATGTCCGCCTGGGTCTATGAGGGCGGCGGCATGGAACTGCTGCGCGCCATGTTCGCGGAGTACGACATCGTCCACTTTCCCGGCGGCAGCACCGGCGCCCAGATGGGCGGCTGGTTCCGCAAAGAGATCAAATCGCTCGCGGATCTCCAAGGGCTCAAGATCCGTATTCCTGGATTCGGCGCGGAGATTTTCTCGCGGATGGGCGCGGTGCCTCAGTCCCTGCCCGGCGGCGAGATCTATCCGGCCCTGGAGCGCGGGGCCATCGATGCCGCCGAGTGGACCGTGCCCTACGACGACGAAAAACTCGGTTTCCAGAAGGTCGCCAAGTATTACTACTACCCTGGCTGGTGGGAGCCGGGCACCCATCTGGTCTTTTATGTGAACAAAACGCAGTGGGAGGCCCTACCGCCAACCTATCGCGCTGCCTTCGAGGTCGCCTCCCGGGAGGCGCATCTGATGATGCTCGCCGCCTACGACGCCAAAAACCCTCCGGCCCTGCAACGCCTGATGCGCGACGGCGCCGAGTTGCGGCGTTTCCCGGACGATGTGCTGCTCAAGTCCTACGAGATCGCCCAGGAGATCTACGCGGAAGAATCCGCCCGCAATCCCACCTTCAAGACGCTCTACGAGTCCATGCTCGCCTTCCAGCAGAGTTCCGATGCCTGGTGGAGCGTGGCCGAATCCTCGATGGCGAACTTCATGCGGGCGGTGCAGCGGCGGAAATGACCGGCCGACCCTGCGGCCGTCCCAGCGGCCAGGCCTCGGGAGGCTCAACTGACCTGGGACGCGGGTCGACGCAATCCATGCGCGGCGGGGTGATTCGCGGTTGACGCAATCCCCGCCCGTCGCTAACGACCGGCCAGGACGGAGACAGCCGGCGGCGCCTGGGCGAAGCGCAGGATCGCTGCATCATCTGCGGCAATCTCCGCGAGGACCGGACCGACCCCGTCGCCCATCAGCCGAGCCATGAGCCCCATGTTCATCGTCGCCAGGTACGTATGGCCGTCCGATTTTTCGAAGACCGAAATCGAACACGGAGCCATGACCGACACATATTTCGTCTCGTCGTTCGAGAAGAGGCGCGTGGCCAGTTCAGGTGAGCACAATTTGATCACAGTCAAACGCCCTGGATCCGGTCGACCATGGGTCAACAGGGACTTCTGAAAGTCGAAGGATTTGGCCACGAGTCAGCCCTGAGCCGTCGCGTTTTTCTCCACGGTCGCCAGCGTGGTTTCGAAATCATAGGGACTCCGCTGTTCATGGATCATCAGTGAGCCCACGGAGCGTGCGGTCAGCAGAATCGCCAGGCCAGCGGTGAGCAAACCCCGAAAGAGACGTGTTGACATCTTCGGATCCTCCGTTTCTGACGCATCTGTTATCAATAATATTAGCTTATTCTAATGTACTTGACGCACGAAAATTCATCTTTGACGGCTGTCGGCATGAGGGGCGATGATCTAGTGCCCGCGCCCGCTCTCAGGGCGGATCGTTCGGCGGTAGCGGCTGAAAGAGTTCGCCAAAATCATCGTTATCGAGCAGGCTCGACCCACCTTGGTCGGGAAGCGTAATTTCGGTTGGAGCGCCGGTCGCGACTGATGTATCGAGTCCCCAACTCACCAGTTGGGGGAAGGCGATGATCAGAACGACCATCAGAATCTGCAGCCCAAGGAAGGGCACCGCCCCCCAGTAGATGTCCGCAGTGCGGATCTGAGGCGGGGCGACCGAGCGCAGATAGAAAAGCGCGAAACCGAAGGGCGGGTGCATGAAGCTGGTCTGCATGTTGACCGCGAGCAGCACCCCGAACCACACCAGATCGATCCCGAAGGCCGCCGCAACCGGCGCCAGCAGCGGCAGGATGATGAAGGCGATCTCGAAGAAGTCGAGAAAAAAGGCCAGCAAAAAGACCAGCAGGTTGACGAAGATCAGAAACCCCAGCGCCCCGCCGGGCAGCCCCGTCAGCAGGTGTTCCACCCACAGATCCCCATCCACGCCCCGGAAGGTGAGGCTGAAGACGCTGGAGCCGATCAGGATAAAGACCACAAAGCTAGTGATCTTGGCCGTAGTCGTCATGGACTGGCGCAGCATGTCCAGCTTCAGCCGGCCTTTCGCGGCGGCCAGCAACATCGCGCCCACCGCGCCCATGGCCCCGCCCTCGGTCGGCGTGGCCCAGCCGATGAAGATGGTCCCCAGTACCAGGAAGATGAGCGCCAGCGGCGGTATCAACGCGATCGCCACCCTCCAGGCCAGCGCGCGACCATGCAGGGTGCGGGCCTCGACCGGCAGGGGCGGCGCGTAGTCGGGCCGCCACAGCGTGATGCCAAACACATAAAGTAGATAAAGCCCGGTGAGCAGCAGACCGGGCAACAGCGCGCCCTTGTACATCTCGCCCACGGAACGCCCGAGCACGTCGGCCATGACGATCAGCACCAGCGACGGCGGGATGATCTGCGCCAGGGTTCCGCTGGCGGCGATGACCCCGGTCGCCAGCGGTTTGTGATAGCCGTAGCGCAGCATGATCGGCAGCGAAATCAACCCCATCGCGATCACCGAGGCGGCCACCACGCCGGTGGTCGCGGCCAGCAGCGCGCCGACGAAGATCACCGCGTAAGCGAGTCCGCCCCGGATACCGCCGAAGATCTGGCCGACCGTATCCAGCAACTCCTCGGCCATGCCGCTGCGTTCCAGCACCAGCCCCATGAAGGTGAAGAAGGGAATCGCGAGCAGGATCTCGTTGCGCATGATGCCGAAGACGCGATCCGGCAGCGCCTGTAACAGGGCCGGGGTGAGCATCCCAAGCTCGATCCCGATCAGGCCGAACAGCATGCCCACGGCGGCGAGCGAGAAGGCGACCGGATAGCCGATCAGCAGAAAGAGCACCAGCGCCGCGAACATGATGGGCGCCAGATTGGCGGCAAGCCAGGCTTCCATGTCAGTGACCTCCCCTGAGGTCCGGGAGCGGACGGTGTCCGGTCAGGGCGGCGATGCCCTTGATGACCTCGGACAGACCCTGCGCGCCGAGCAGGGCGAAGCCGACCGGGATCGCCAGCTTCATCGGCCACCAGAGCAGCCCGCCGGGGTTCATGGACAACTCGTTCTGATGGAAGGAGATCAGGAAATAGCCCCAGGCGTCGACCACGATCAACACACAGACCGGCAGCAGGAAGAGCAGTCCGCCCAGAATGTCGATCCCCACCCGCCAGCGCGGCGGCAGGCGGCCATAGAGGATATCCACCCGCACATGACCCTGTTCCTGGAGCGTCCAGGGGGCGCACAGCAGAAACACCAGCCCGAACAGAAACCACTGCGCCTCGATCATGGCGTTCGAGCCCCAGTCCAGCAGATACCGCAGGGTCGCGGTCAGTGCGCTGAGCAGCACGGCGGCGAGGATCAGCCAGACGGTGGCACGCCCAAGTCGGCGATTGAAGGTATCGATGATGGCCGAGAGGCACAGCAGCGTTTCCATTCGGAAGCCTCGCAACGGGATCGTTAGACCGACCGTCCACCCCAAGGCAGCATCCGCTCCAGCGACCCGTCGCGGCGGACGTACTGATGCCACAGCGCGGCGGCCACATGGAGGCCGACCAGGCAGTAGAGGAAGATCTCCATGGGTTCGCCGTGAAAAATGTGCATGGCGTCGTTGATCCAGGGCGATTCGCCGATGATCGAGGGGAGCGGGGTGCCGAAGAACTCGGCCACGCGGCCCTTGGAAACGACCCGCAGGTAGCCAAACATCGGGATCAGCAGCGTGGCGAGATTGAGCGCCAGATGGGCCAGCCTGGCGGCGACGAGCGTCCACCGGGGTGCATCGATCGGCGTCGGTTGCGGACTGATCCGGGCCCAGAGAATGCGTGCGATCGTCACCAGGAACAGCAGGATGCCAAGCGAGATGTGCAGTTTGATCGACGAGACACGGAGGTCGGAGGGATCGGGCGCGCCTTGATGCAGGGTATTGGTGACGATGAGACCGATGATCAGTGCCGCTACCAGCCAGTGAAAAAGCTGGGACAGCAGGTTGTAACGTTGCAGGGCGGGATTCTGATTCATGACAGATGGATTTTCCGTGATTTGAAAGGGCCTTTATGCTCGCACAGAACGCGGCGGAACAGGGAGACCGATGACGGCCTCCCCGCAAAATTATCGAGCGGTGGCTTGCTCGCCAGGGCGCCATGGCAGATAGTGGCGGTCTGACGTTGGCGAACGGATCCATCGAAACCATGCGCGCACTCTTGCCCCCGCAACCGGCTGGAGCACCACCGGAAGAGACGAGACATGCCGGCAATCCGCCCCGGTCACCGCGCACCGCCGCACAGAACGATCGCGCCCGCCCCAAACCCGCCGGGCACAAGCATATCAAGCGGGCGGCGCGGGCGCGCTTGCCGAGATCCAAGCGCGCCCCGCCGGGCCTGGCCGCCGGCATCGAATACCATGAGCTGATCCAGACCCCGCCCGACCATCCGGCACGGGTCTTCTGCACCGATTACAACCCGGAGCAGATCCAGTCCCAGGAGGTCACCGACATCGCCGCCTTCCTCGCCGTCCACCGCCCGTCGTGGTCGCAGGTGCGTTGGATTCATGTCGAGGGGTTGCAGGATCAGGGCGTCATCCGCGCCATCGCCGAAAAATACCAACTGCATCCCCTGGCCATCGAAGATGTCCTCCATGCCGGCCATCGCCCGAAGCTGGAGGATTTTCCCGCCATCGGCGAACTGCCGGGGCGACTGTTCGTCATCGCGCGCAGCGTCCGCTTGACCGATGATCATCAGATGCTTGCCGAGCAGATCGGTTGCTTCCTTGGCCGCAACACGCTATTGAGCTTCCAACAGAACTCCAGCCCGGCCATCGAGCAGATTCAGCGTCGGCTCGACAATCCTCTCTCGCGCGTGCGCCAGCATGACGCCAGCTTCCTTCTCTACGCCCTGATCGACGCCCTGGTCGACGGCTTCTTCCCCGTGCTCGATGCAAGTTCCGAGCGTCTGGAGGCAGCCGAGGAGGATGTGCTGACCAAGCCTCGGATGCAGAGTCTGCACGCCATGCATCTCATCAAGCGGGATCTGGTCATGATCCGTCGCGCCGCCTGGCCGATGCGCGAGCTGGTGTCCCAGCTTCAGCGCGAGCGTCACGAGTGTCTCTCCGAGATCGCCCAGACCTATTTCCGCGATGTCCAGGACCACTGCGTCCAGATCATCGACCTGATCGAGACCTACCGCGAGATCGCCAGCGCGGTGACCGAAACCTATGTCTCGGTGATGTCCAACCGCACCAACGACATCATGAAGGTACTGACCATCATCGGAACGATCTTCATCCCGCTGACCTTCCTGGCCGGCGTCTATGGAATGAACATGCCGATCCCCGAGAATGCCTGGCGGTTCAGCTACCCGGTTTTTTGGGCGGTGTGCCTGGCCATTGCCGGGTTCATGCTGTGGCGCTTCCGGCGTGGCGGCTGGCTTTAGGCGATTTTTGCGAAAGATCTTACCCGTAGGAGCCCGCTTGCGGGCGACGTGACACGCCAAAATGCCTTCCGTGTGCCCCGCCTGTCGCCCGCAAGCGGGCTACTACGGGGTTTAACGCTTGGTCAAGTCATTCCGGAAGGGTTGTGGTTCAGTTCGGATTACTGACGTGTACGCAAGCGAATCCTAAACCGCAGCCGTTCTACGGGCAGTGACGTTGCTCGGCTGTCTCACTATTCTGCATCTCCCCTTTCTGGACGACGAGCGCGGCAGCAAGACCCGAATCGTCGTCACCTTCGAACTGACAAAAGAAGTTCCTGGTATTTCCGACGTTCGTGAAAGAGATTTTGAAACCTTCCCCCACGATGAGAGCGGTCTCGGCAGACTTCTTTACAACGGCGGCTGTGCCGTTGTTGTTCGCCCGAAACAACGTCGCTCGCACAAACTCGACGCGGCTGCCACCATTTACAACAGTGCAGAGGATCTGCGATCCGGGGACCGCTGGCAGAGGCGCCGTAGAAAAAATGTCGTCCGCATAGGCGTTGGAAACCATCGACAACAAGGCGGCGCTAGCGGCGGTTGCAAGTAAGTGCTTGTTCATTGCGCCACTCTCTCCCATCTACCGTGACGAATCCGAAAAAAATGATGCGTCCTTGTATCTGACGACGCCCTTCATTATTTAAAGCGATTAACGTGCCAATTTTCGAAAACAATAAAATCAATTGCTTCTATCGGCAGGCGATCCCGGCCCAGGGCCGATGTGTCACATCGGTGATACGCGGTGGAATGCCTTGGTGTTTCAAAAGCACGAAATCCGTGCTGAATCTATTGAAAGAAAGAAATTTTTTGTGCTGTCCACCAGGCACGCGGAGTCTTGATTTCCGTACCCTGAGCGCGACGAAAAGCCTTCTCGAAGCGTCTCGATCACCCCGGAATCACCGCTTCACGTTTGTCCAAGCACCCATGAATCCTGCATGCCATGGCTCTTAACCATTTAAATTAAAAGAGATAATTTCATACACTCACGGCCATGATCCGGCACTGAGACTCGGGAAAAAACCGAACTGTTCATTTTTGTGACACTTTTGCAAAACAGTCACACGGATGGGACAGTGTTGCGTCTTGAGAATCTCCATATCCAGCGAAGCCTTCCGGCGCCGGATTCAGGATGATCCGACCAAACCGCCTCCAGGGCGAAAGCTCCGGTTTCGACCATCCACCGCCTCGCGGTCAATTCAGGGCAAGTGGCGGGAGGCGGTTCGGAAGAGTTGTGAAGATCACAAGGAGCGAAAAAAGAGGGAGAGCGCGATGGGGATGTTTGGCCACGAAATGGCTGAAGCGCTGTCAGCGCTCAAGCGGGAACGCTGCGATAGCCATCGAACGCGATAACCGGACAAGGGGCTGGTTTCAAACCCGCCCCAACGGCTATATGAGCCGGTGCTGGGCATGGAGAGTCGACGGTGGTGATTTGCGTGGGGCGATGATCGATGGGGCTAAAACGACGATCTGCTTCATGGTCTTCGTGCTCGCCGAGTAGGCGAGCACGAAGACCAATCGGTAACAATTAAATCGCCTATGAACTAAGATTTTAGCTTTTACTACTGGCTTCAGGCTTCGTTTTTATTGGGGTCAATTTTCTATACAGCGTCTTAGACCGAACCCGTTCTCAGGGTAACCGCTTACTGCCCTGCGGATGCAGTGACTTCGTCAAACTCCCCCGCCTTGTAATCGTCGATGAGGACTCTTGAAGCGTTGACCACGCTCGGCGATGCATCTTGTTCGAAGAGTTCTTGCACCACAGGGAAGGCCTTCTTCCCATGGTAATACACCAGAATTTGCACGGCCAACTCTCGAATTTCCTCGCTGCTATCGTATCGCGCCGTCTCTGCTAGCCATTCAAAGGTCGCATTTTTGTTGCGGACATCTTTGTTCAAGGCTTCATCATGTATCTCTCTGAGCGCGCGCAGGGAAGAGAGACGCACGCTTTCGTCTGCATCGCGCAGCGTATTTCCAAAGGTATCGATCGCTTCCGCCACCTGTTCTCTTGTGACTGGCTCATTTGGTTTCGGGGCATAGATCTGCTCGGACAAATAGTAAACGGCCACGTCACGAACCTCTGCCTCCGGATGCGTCAGCGCCTCTTGCCGCAATGTGGCTGCTGACGCTTTGGCGAGCCCTGCCAAATAGGACTCAAGATTTTCGTCAACCCGATCCAGCCCCTCTTCAACTCGCCCCTGATCAACGACTGCCTCCGTGCGCTGAGTCTCGGGAGAAGCCGCATTCGCAGGCGATGCAGTTGGCTCCTTGACGGTGATGTCGCGGCTTTGCACCGTCGTGACCTTATTTGACAGGCCGCTGGTCTCAGGGACGACCACTCCGGCTTCAGGCGACACCGCCCCGATCTCGGGTTCCGTCGGTTTCTGCCACATCACCGCGATGATAACGCCCGCGACCACGAAGAGCGGGAGAATAGACCACGCCCAAACGATTTTGCCCTTCGATCCGCCATTTTTCGTCATGTTTCCGAAAGCTCCTGATTGGGGTTTGGCAACGCCCCGTCATAGCGCAAGAAATAAAAGGGGCACGCTTACGCGCGCCCCAACTTAGACGGTAGCGTTCGGATTACCTACGTGTACGCAAGCGAATCCTGAACTGCAGCCTTTCTAAGGATTGCCGTCACGTTGCTCGGCCGTCTCACTATTCTGTTCGGTGCCTTTCTGGATGACGATCGCGGCAGCAACATCCGGATCGCCGTCACCGGTAAACACACAATAGAAGTTCTGTTTTGCTCCATTGTGCGTGTGAGTGATTTTGAAACCTTCCCCCTCGACGAGGGCGGTATAGGCCGATTTCTTGACAGTGGCGGAGGTGCCATCGTTATTCACCTTAAACAGCTCCGCTGTCACTCCCTCAAAGCTGCTGTCCGCATTGACAACAGTGCATTGGATCTCGGCCCCAGGGACCGCCGGCAGATGCGCCGTATGGAAAATATCTTCCCCCTGCTGCGCATAGGCATTAGAACCCATCGACAACAAGGCGGCACTAGCGGCGGCTACGAGTAATTGCTTGTTCATTGCGTCATTCTCCTAGTCAGGTTAAAAGTGAAATGTTAACGGCACACGGGAGGCGGGAGGAGTTCGACTTCTCTGTCTTCCCACTTCTTCGCTTCTTCGCGTACTTCGTTCTACGCTCTATTAATCCATCAATACCACGCTCCTTAATACCGCGCGTGGAGTTTGCCGCGAACACTGCTTTTAATAGCGTTCCATGTGCTCATCATTGAATCTAGACCATGAAAAACAGCTCGTCAAGTTATTGAAGACCCGTATTCAATGAGTCATAAAAGATTCATCGATCAGGCATGAAAGTCCTTTTTCTCATTGGATAGAGACCCGTGCCGAGTTCTACGTCGCTACCCCTTTTCACCGCAAATTAACGGTCAATACTGGCATCCAGCCTGTTCGTGTCAGATGCGGTGATAAGGAAGATAGTTGATAGGCAACTCGTTTGCTATGCGTATGAATACTCAGAGGTGCGGTTTCGATCAATTTTTCTTAAATAACGATCAGGGAAAGTACTCAGTCGAGTCTATTGAGGCGATCTTTATTCTGGGGGAAAATACTCAATCGTATCTATTGGGACGATCTTCATTTTGCTGACTTTCCTGGCCGGCGTCTATAGAATGAACATGCGATCCCTGAGAATGCACGGCGGCTCAGCTAGGCGAGCTTTTGGGTGGTTTGCCTGGCCATCGCCGGGCTCATGCCGTGGCGCTTCCGGCGCGGCGGCTGGCTTTCTTTAAGGCGATTTCCGGGAATCAGTTTGTAGTTTGTAGGGGCGACTTAAGTCGCCCCTTGTATGCCCCTACACGGGTCAGTCCTTTTCCGGAAATCACCTAACGACCTGAGACTGGCGAGTGCGCCCCGGCGATGTCAGGATCAATTTCAGCTTCAGTAACAGGAGATCGATCCCGCATGGCCACCCCTGCCGCATCCGCCCACTCTCGCAACCAGGGCGTGGATTTTCTCCGCGCCATCTGCATCCTCTATATCGTCGGCTACTGGCATCTGATCCCCTACACGACGGCCCTGCCGGGTTACGCCAACTGGTTCACCGAGGGGCTGAAATACGCCGCGCTGGCGACTTTCGTCTTTTGCTCCGGTTATCTGCTTGGGCGCCATGCGATCACGCTCGATCCGCGCGGGCTCTGGTCCTTCTACCGCCGCCGTCTGCTACGCATCTATCCGCTGTATCTGCTGGCCCTGATCCTCTTTGGCGTGTTCGGCATCGCCAGTCAGACGCAGGTCGTCGAGGGCGCCCTGCTGATCTCGATGTTCAGTCCGCCGGCGATGCCGACCCTGTGGTTCGTCACCATGATCATGGTGTTCTATCTGATCGCGCCCCCGCTTATTCGCTTCGCGCATCGACCCGCGCTCGCCGTCCTCATTGGCGGCGGGCTGCTGGTGGCGCTGGTTGGCTGGCACCAATGGATCAGGCACCTCGACCTGCGCATCCTCCTGTATCTGCCGGTCTTCGTGCTGGGCATTCTCTATCGGCGCCAGGCGTCTCTCGGCGCGCTGGCGAAACGGTACGACTGGATCCTGCTCGGACTGCTGATCCTGCTGCTCCCGCTAAGCGTGACTGGCAACGAATGGTCGCTCCGGGGCATCTTTCTCCTCATGCCCCTGATCCTGGTCAGCGCCCTGACGCTTTTCGTCTTCGCCGACCGGATCGCCGGTCGGCTCCATGCTCCGACCGTTGCCTTGCTCGCCTATGCGAGCTTCGGCCTCTATCTCTTTCATCGGCTGATCTTCAAGGCGGCGATCGCGGTTTATTTCCCTGAACAGGGCGCGGAGCAGGTTCTGTATCTTCTGTTGGTCGCGCTGCCCATCAGCCTGTTGCTCGGCTACGTCATGCAGCGCGGTTACGATGGACTGGCGGCGCGCTGGATGCCTGACGGGAGATAGGGGCGTTGCGCAGGCGGCGATGGCCGCCTGCCCGGCTTGAGACATCCCCGCCCACGGCGTATCCTCGCCCCCCTCACATCGTGACGCGCGGCGGCTCCCATCCACGCTCCAGCGTTCGCGACCCTCCCGACGGCTTCCCCCGACTCTGGCCCTACTATGGCGTCTTCCATGATTCAGCCCGCCGCCGCTCCGCATTCCTGGCGCGAATCGCTCGTCTCGCTGCGTCATCCCCGCGTGATCTCCATGCTGTTTCTCGGTTTCTCGGCCGGGATTCCGCTGCTTCTGATCTTTTCCTCGCTCTCGCTGTGGCTGCGCGAGGCCGGCATCGAGCGCAACGCGGTGACCTTTTTCAGTTGGGCGGCGCTGGCCTTTTCGTTCAAATTCATTTGGGCGCCCCTGATCGACCGTCTGCCGGTGCCCTTTCTCACCCGCTGGTTCGGTCGGCGCCGGGCCTGGCTGCTGGTCGCCCAGACTTCGATCATCGCCGCCATCCTGTTCATGGCCCTGACCGATCCCTCGACGGGCGTCGACAGCCTGACGCGGATGGCGCTGGCCGCCGTGCTACTCGGCTTTTCGGCGGCGACCCAGGACATCGTGATCGATGCCTACCGGATCGAGTCCGCCGCGCCGCGACTCCAGGCGCTGATGTCGTCCACCTATATCGCCGGTTACCGCATCGGCATGGTGGTGGCGGGCGCCGGCGCGCTCTATCTGGCGGATCTGTTCGGATCGGAGGCTGGCGCGTACAACTACGGGGCGTGGCGGATGACCTATTTCGTCATGGCGAGCACCATGCTGGTCGGGCTGATCACGACCCTGACGATCCGCGAACCCGAGACCGACCGCTCCGCCGATCATCACTATGCCCCCACGGATTATCTGCGTCTGCTGGCGGTCTTCGCCGTCACGGCCGCCACCTTCGCGACGGTCTTTTTCCTGGGCGACGCGCCCTTTACCGGCTTGAAGACCGCCGCGGGCGGCGGCGTCCTGGTCGGCTTTCTGCTGGAGATGCTGCATTTCGCGCTGGCGGTGAGCGCGGGCGTCCTGATCGGCTGGATGCTGGTGAGACTGGGCGCCATCAACCGGGTCATGGCGCGCGAGACCTGGGTCGAGCCCGCGCTGGATTTCTTCCGTCGCTATGGCCTGAAAACCGCGCTCCTGCTGCTGGCACTGATCGGGCTCTATCGCATCTCGGACATCGTGCTCGGGGTCATTTCCAACGTCTTCTATCAGGATCTCGGCTTCACCAAGTCCCAGATCGCGACTGCGGTCAAAACCTTTGGCGTCTTCGTCAGCATCGCCGGCGGACTGCTCGGCGGATTGCTGGCGACCCGCTACGGCGTGATGCGCATCCTGATGGTCGGCGCCATTTTGTCGTCGGCGGCCCAGCTCATCTTCATCGCGCTGGCCAATGCCGGCGCCAATCTGGTGCTCCTGTATATCGCGGTAGGCGCGGACAACCTGGTCGCCGGGCTGGCGAGCGCGGCCTTTGTCGCCTTTCTGTCGAGCCTGACCAGCGTCTCCTTCACCGCCGTGCAATACGCCATTTTCAGCTCGCTCATGACCCTGCTGCCCAAACTGCTGGGCGGCTATTCGGGCACCATCGTCAACGGCATCGGTTATCCGGGGTTCTTCATCTTCACCAGCCTGATCGGCATTCCGGTCATCGGTCTGGTGTGGCTGGCGGGCAAACGTCTGGCGATCGCCGATCAGGCGCGGATGGCGAGCGGTGCGAAAGACTGATTGCGGTTGAGGCTAGCACAAGGGAATTTAATCACCCACCATTGCGCTAGCCGATTGCGTGCGAACCGCGCGAGCGCCTATACTGACCAAGCCGCTCGTCGGCACCGAAGAAAAACGGGCTTCTCGTCTCGCCCCAAGGGATAGACCTTCAGACGATGGGCTCGCAATCCATCCAGACGGCCGTTCGGTCGGATTCGCGGTCTTCGCGGCTCCACGCCTCCGGTGGTTTGAGTCGATAAAAGGTTTATCGCGGAACATGCTTTCCGCAACCCCTCGGGTCAAGACGCGCACTCAGGCCACGGGCCGTGCTGAACTCATTGGCGCGCATTCCTCCGGTCGGCTGCGTTCGACGTGAACGTCTGTCCTTAACGTCTCCATAATCATTCGAGAGTGTAACGACAATGATGAAAGCCATGAAAATTGCCGGTCTTGCAGCGGTCGTCGGTCTGGCCAGTGCCTCCTTTACCGCGAGCGCCTGGTGGGGCGGCCCCGGTGGCTACGGGAACGACGGCCGTGGTTACGGCAACGGCATGATGGACAACATGGGCGACATGTTCGGTGACGGCACCGGCGACTTCAACATGAACATGAGCGGCAGCGGTCGCAGTCAGGGTCGTGGCTACGGTCGCGGCTATGGCCGTGGCGATGGTTATGGCTATGGCAGTGGCGATGGCTACGGCGCGCCTTATGGTTACGGCGCTCCCTATGGCTATGGCGCCCCCTATGGCTACGGCGGTGCTCCTGGCTATGGCGCCCCTTATGGCTATGGCGCACCCTATGGCGCAATGCCTCCGCAGATGCCAGTCCAGCCTCCCCAGGCCGCGCCAGCTCAATAAGACCTTGTCCTTGAGCCGGTTCGTTTAGATGCTCGCGGACACCCCGGAGACGGGGTGTGCCGCTTGCCAGCGGCGAGTGCCTCGCTCGTTTATTGAAATCCGCCAAGATCGCGATCTCTCCGCCCTGCCTCCCCTTTACCGTTGATCAACCTCTGATCGGACCGAATCCCCAACCCGCGATTCGTGTCGGTGTTCTCCGAATCGACATCCAGCATTTGAACGCCTGGCTTGACGCGCAGGACGATTTGCCGCGCCGCCGTTCCCGAACCGAGTGAATATCGGATCTCGTACCCTATTCACGGCATGTTTTACCACTCCGCATGCCGGATCCCGCGTGCACAGAGATGCATTTATCGCGATAATTGATCGAGCATAAAAATGATCGATCAGAATCGAGTCCGCATCGTTGGACTTTCATGCGAAACAACGCGAGGCATTCCATGACCGACAAGCATCTGTACCTGTCCCTGATCCCGCAGGCACTCATCGCGTCCATGTTGAAGCCGGAGGAATTCGGCAGCTATTACGCGGTAGGAACCAAGGTTCATGTGCAGGGCGAGGCGATCTTTTTCGAGGTCGACCCCAAGTTCCGCTCGGATGATTTCCCCTTCCATCTCGTCGACGAACGCTGCGTCCCGAAGCCGGACGGCTCGTCCAAGAACTCGGTCTATCTCTCGATCTACCGGGTGTTGTCGCGGGTTCCGGTCGCCGCGCTCGGCAACCTCTATCTCGTGACGAACGACGGTAAAACGCTAGAGCTGCGACGCGAGGAATACAAACCGCATCCAAACGAGCGGCTCCATCTTTATCAGGAGTTCTGCCCGATCACTCCGATGGTTGCCAGCCGGCTGGAGCCGCATGAATTTTCCGATTTCATCACGAACCCGACCAATCCTGTCCATGTTCCTCGGATCGTTTTCTCCGAGCTGAATCTCGGGGAACTGGCGGACAATCCCGAGCACGGCTCAACCGATGACATCCCCTATTCGAACATCGACCATCTGCGCGACGTTCTCCTCGAACTGACGAACAATCACGGCAAGCCCAGCAAACTGGTGCTGAAGCAGGTCAAGGAGGGCGTGATCTATCGCATGGTGCAAGGCGGCTTCTATGTCGGCGACCAGAACGACTTCGCTTATTATCGCTTCCCCACTCTGGCGGAACTCGAAGACCGGTATCGCGGCTGGTGGCGTTCCGCGCAGGTCACGGGGCTCGAATAAGGCTCGCCCAATAACCGCCAGACACCCGACTGGCGCACTGAATTCATCCTTTCCACCTTGCTTGCACAGGCTGTCACCCAATGAATGAGATTGTCTTTTGGATCGCGCCCATCGCCGCCATCGCGGCGTTGGTTTACGCGTGGGGGTTCTATAAGGAAATGATCCGTCAGGACCAGGGCACCGCGCTGATGCAGGAGATCGGCGGCCATGTCAGCCGTGGCGCCATGGCGTATCTGTGGCAACAGTACAAGATCATGTCCCTGGTCTTCGTGGTGCTGGCGGCGGTGTTTGCCGTGCTGGCCTACCAGTTCCATGTGCAAAGCACCTGGCTGCCGGTCACCTTCCTCTGCGGCGGATTTTTCTCGGCGCTGGCGGGCTATTTCGGGATGCAAACCGCGACCCAGGCATCCACCCGCACCGCCGCCGCCGCCCGCACCTCGCTACCGGACGCGCTACGCATCGCCTTCCGCAGCGGCGCGGTCATGGGTCTGGTCGTGGTCGGGCTGGGACTCGGCAACATCGTGTTCTGGTTCATCCTGGCGAGCCTCCTGATTCCGGCGGGCGATACCGGCGAGACGCACCGCATGGTGCTCATCACCACCACCACCCTGACCTTCGGCATGGGCGCCTCGCTTCAGGCCATGTTCGCCCGCGTGGGCGGCGGCATCTTCACCAAGGCGGCCGATGTCGGCGCGGATCTGGTCGGCAAGGTCGAGAGCGGCATTCCGGAGGACGACCCACGCAACCCGGCGGTGATCGCGGATAACGTTGGCGATAACGTCGGCGATGTCGCCGGCATGGGCGCCGATCTCTTCGAGTCTTACGTCGGCTCCATTCTGGCCGCAAGCGCACTGGGCGCAGCGGCCTATATGAGCGATCCGTCGCTCCAGATGAAGGCGGTGGTCGCGCCCATCATGATCGCCGGGTTGGGCATCCTGCTGTCCATCCTTGGGGTTTATCTGGTCAAGACCGAGGAAGGCGCGAACCAGAAACAACTGCTCGACGCGCTCGGGCGCGGCATCAACAGCAGCGCGGCCATGATCGTCGTCGTCTCGCTGGCGTTTCTATTCCTGCTCGGGATGCCGAACGTCTGGGGGATCTGGGGCGCGGTGATCGCGGGCCTGGTCTCGGGCGTCATTATCGGTCGCTCCACCGAGTATTACACCTCGCCCAGCTACTCGCCGACCCGCCAGATCGCCAATCAGGCCGAAGGCGGCGCGGCGACGCTGGTCATCGCCGGGATCGGCGTCGGCATGCTCTCGACCGCCATCCCGGTGCTGACGGTGGGTGTCGGCACCCTGCTGGCCTTCCTGTTCGCCTCCGGCTTCGATGCCAGTCAGATGAATCAGGGTCTCTATGGCGTGGGTATCGCTGCTGTCGGGATGCTGTCAACCCTGGGGATCACGCTCGCCAGCGACGCCTACGGCCCCATCGCCGACAACGCCGGCGGCAACGCCGAGATGAGCGGTCTGGGGCCAGAGGTTCGCGCCCGTACCGACGCGCTCGATTCGCTCGGCAATACGACGGCTGCGACCGGCAAGGGGTTCGCCATCGGCTCCGCCGCGCTCACCGCGCTCGCGCTGCTGGCGTCCTATGTCGAAGTGGTCCGGATGGAACTCATCAAGGTCGGCACGACGGTGCTGACGCTTGGTCACGGCACGACCGTCCCGACCGATTCGGCAACCCTGACCGATTTCATGACCTATTACAGCGTGAATCTCCTGAATCCCACGGTTCTGGTGGGGGTCATGATCGGCGCCATGGTCGCTTTCGCCTTCAGCGGGATGACCGTGCAGGCGGTGGGACGCGCCGCGCTCTTGATGGTGGAAGAAGTACGTCGACAATTCCGGGAAGATCCGGGCATCCTCAAGGGTACCTCGCAACCGGACTATGAACGCTGCGTCGCGATCTCCACTCTCGGTGCCCAACGCGAAATGGTCGTGCCCGCGCTGATCGCGGTGATTGCCCCGGTCTTAACTGGCCTGCTCCTGGGCGTGGCGGGCGTGATCGGCCTGCTAGTCGGCGGACTCTCCAGCGGCTTCGTGCTGGCGGTGTTTCTCGCCAACTCCGGCGGTGCCTGGGATAACGCCAAGAAACACATCGAGGCGGGTCATCACGGCGGCAAGAACTCGCGCGCGCACCGGGCGGCGGTGATCGGCGACACCATCGGCGACCCCTTCAAGGACACCTCGGGACCGAGCCTGAATATCCTGATCAAGCTGATGAGTATCGTCGCCATCATCATGGCGGGGGTGACGGTGACCTACAGCCTGCTGTAGCGGGCTGACTGGTTGCGAGTCGGGAAAGGGACGCACCTAACCCTCGGGCGCCAAGCGCCCGAGGGGTTTTCATGGCGGGGTTTGATGCGAGCGGTCATGTGACGCATCCCTGCGCCTCGTGGTGTCAATCGACTCAGTGGTGATGATCTTCCAGCGAGCCTTCATGCGCCAGCGGCGTGCCAAGTTCCTCGAACTTGAACAGATAGAAGGCGCGATGCCCATTGTGGTCCAGAACCCGCAGACTGTCGGATTCTCTGAACCCGTTTGTTACCTTTCTGAAGTGGCCGCCATAACGCTCTTCGGCAAGCGCCAGAGGAATCTCATAGGCCATGAACTTCGGGATACCCTTGTTGGCCAGACGTTCCAGCAAGTCTGGATTTTCAAGCGAGTCATACGACGTCAGGATGACGATCGGTCCACTTCCAGTCATTAACATTGCACATTTCATAAGAATCCAAATCCCCCAAGTTTGATGGCCCGCGCGGGCGGGAATGATGGTGGCGATCAACACGTCCAACCGGAATGCCCAATGCGCTCATCGCAAGGCGAACGCAGGGAACGGGCATTTGCGAGCAGGATTTTATCACCGAAAACCGCAGTTTCCAGGTGCAATGACAACGCCGGCGGATCATGGCACCCTGTCGCCTTTCTTTTGTTGGATACGCCCCATGTTTCACCTGTCACAACCGATTCGCGCCATTCCTGTCTGGACGCTAGGCGCATCTGTCTGGGCTTTTTCCGCGGTCGCCGCCGGCGATCCCGAGCCCCCGCCAATCATGCCCGATCCGATCGCCCAGGACCATGCGGGTAGCGCCGGGAAACTGTTCACTGAGAGCTTTTTCCTGACGCTCGGTTTCTCCTTCATGATCGGGCTGGCCATGGGCTTTGCCCTGAAGGTCGCCTTCAAGATTGCGCTGCTCGTCATTGGCCTGATCCTGCTCGGCGTCTTCGGACTCCAGTATGCCGGGCTCGTCGACATCAACTGGTCGGGCGTCGAGGCCCATTACGACGGCTGGATGGCCTGGCTGGGCGCCTTCGCGGGCGTCTTTTTCGCATTCGTCGGAGACAATCTGACCGGCGGGGCCTCCTTTCTGGCGGGACTGGCGCTGGGTCTGAAATATTAGTGCTTCGCTGCTCAAATTCCGAGACCTGAGACGGTTTTGGGATTTTCGCACAGTTGCACTAGCGCCGCTCGGCAAGCAGAATCGCGCGGCACGGCGCGGGCAATCCCTCGACGGTCCGATGCGGATCATTGGGATCGAGATGATCGGGCAGCGATTGGAAACGCATCCAGTCGGTGGACCGCTGCTCCTCGCCTGTCGTGCGACTGACATCGATCACGCGAATCGCCGTGAAGCCGCAGCGACCGAGCCAGACCGAGAGTGCCGCAACGCTGGGAATGAACCAGACATTGCGCATGCTCGCATAGCGCCCCGGCGGCACCAGCACCCGTTCGTCCCCGCCCTCCAGTACCAGCGTCTCCAGCACCAGTTCGCCGCCGGGCCTGAGCAACCGGCACAACTCGCCCAGATGGTCCATGGGCGAGCGGCGATGATAGAGTACGCCCATCGAAAACACCGTCTCGAATCCGGTCAGCCCGCCCGGCAGATCCTCGATTCCAAGCGGCAGCACGGCCAGCGCGTCGTGCGTCAGGTAACGATCGAGCGCCAGGAATTGTGCCACGAACAGCAGGGTCGGATCGATCCCGAGAACCAGCTCGGCACCTGCGCCGAGCATGCGCCAGCCGTGATAGCCGTTACCGCAGCCGACATCGAGCACCCGCCGACCGTCGAGCGGCGCGATGGCGCTAGCGAGCCGATCCCATTTCCAGTCCGAGCGCCATTCGGTGTCGATCCGCACGCCATGGAGGCAATACGGTCCCTTGCGCCAGGGATGCAGACGCATCAGCGCGTCTCGTAACTGCCGTTCGGTCTCGGGGTCAAGCGGATTGTTGGATTGGATGCCGACACAAGCGCGGTCCAGCACTCTCTTTCCGTCCGGCAACGCGGGAAGATCCGAGAGCGCCGCCTCCCAGCTCGCCAGATCGCCATGCGCGCCAGGACCGAGCCGGATCCGCACGGCTTCGGCGAGCGCATCGCCCCAGGGCGCCAGAGGCGTTTGAGCCAGACGCGCGAGAAAGGTTTGGAAATTAAATCGCGTCCCGTCTGACATGCGTCGTTGGTGTCTCGACTCGATCCTGCATGAACCACTTGGCGTCGGTCGTGCCAACTTGACGGATTGCACGCAACGCCGCATGCCCTACGGGACGCGATTTCATCAGGCCCATGCGATCCAGGCGACAAAGTTCAGACTCTGATACCAGCGCGTGAATCCGGCAAAACCGGCGGCGGCCAGTCGCTGCTCGTGGGTCTCGACGCTATCCGGCAGCAGAACCTGTTCCAGCGCCGCGCGTTTACGGCTGATGGCCAGATCGCTATAGCCTTGGGCGCGCTTGAAATCCTCGTGCAGCGCGGTCAGCAAGTCGCCGCCATGATCGTTTGGCACCAGAATCTTTTCGGCCAGGATCAGCACGCCGCCCGGCACCAGACCGGCGCGGATACGCCCGAGCAACTCCAGGCGGCGCTCCGGCGCGACGAACTGAAGGGTCAGATTCAGGACCGCCAGCGAAGCCTGCGCGATCGGCACCGCCTCTACGTCCGCGTGGACTAATTCGACCCGCTCGCGGCCCGGCAAGTCAGCAAGACGCGCGCGCAGACCCGCGATCATCGCGGGCGCATTGTCGATGGCGACGATCCGCACCTCGGGGCCGGTCCGCGCCAGGATCTCGCGGGTGACCGCGCCCAGCGAACAGCCCAGGTCATAACAGCGGGTTCCGGGGCGCGCCACCCGCCGCGCGATGAGTCCGGTGATGCCGATCAATTCTGCATAACCGGGAACCGAGCGGCGCACCATGTCCGGAAACACCCGCGCGACATCGGCATCGAACCGGAACGGGCTGGCCGGTGCGTCGGGGCGGTCGAACAGGTCATCGGATGCGTTGATCTTGATGCATCCTCCGGCTGAAGACCGGAGGATTCCCGGTGCTTTAGCCATTGGACGTCGTCTCCTGAGATTGGCATCCCAATCCGACATTGAGAATATTGATCGCGGCGTTGATGTCGCGATCATGCTTGGCTCCACAGCAGGAGCATTCCCAATGCCTCACTTCAAGCCCCGCCCGACCTTTCGGACTGCTATCGGGAATCGTCCCGCAGCACGAGCAAAAGAAATGGCCGTGATAACGCACCTGACCGTTCTTCCAGACCGCCGACCCGACCTTGAAGGGAATCCAACCAAGTGAGCGGCGACTGCCGCCCGAGCACCGCCAGCGCAGTTTGTTCTTTTTGAACTGCTTGCGCTTCTTGGCGTGTTCGGCGATCACTTCCAGGTAGGTGTGCGAGTGCAGATGCGGCGCCCGTTCGGCACGCATTCCTTGCAGCGACTTTTGCAAGTCGAAGGCGGACGTTTCAAACCGCATCCAGCCGACACCCGGAATCGGCACCGCTGAAAACTCGGCGGACTCCGCGTTCGTGGCATTCCAGACCTGATTGACCTCGAACGCCAGTTGCCGCAACAGCGGTACATGCTGGTCACGGATCCGGACAGAAAGTGTTTTGGTCAGCGTTTCCATTTCGCATAGTATAGAAGGCTTATAACCGAAAATCAAAGGTTGGTCTGCATGGAATTGAAACGCGGTCGGCATTCTGTCTACTTACTCACCGCTCACTTGGTCTTCGTGACCAAGCGGCGCGGCAACGTCTTCGAGGGACGGCACCTGGAATTTCTCAAACCCGTTTTCGAGTCGGTGCTGACCGACTTCGAGAGCGAACTGATCGAGTTTAACGGCGCGTGCGATCATGTTCATTTGCTGGTGTCCTATCCGCCAAAATGGTCGGTTTCTGCACTCGTGAATAGCTTGAAAGGTGTCTCAAGCCGACGGCTGAAACAGGCTTTTCCGGAGGTCGCAACCTTCTGGTCGGTCGCCAAGTCGAAGAACGCGTTGTGGTCCCCAAGCTATTTCGCCAGCAGCACAGGCCGCGCTCCGATTGAGGCGCTGAAAAAATATATCGAGAACCAGAACCGGCCCGCCTGAAGATCCCCGCCCTAAAAGGGCGGGGCTTGTCGTTGAGGTCACAAAACCACCATCGACGCACGGCGAGCGGTTGTTAGAATGGGATCGATTGACTCGCCCACCACGCCCGACGACCCAGGAATGACGACATGAGCACGAGCGCACTCCAGCCAGAAGTCGATGACGATCTCCACGACGATGACACCCGATTCGGGACGGAGACCGAGACGATGCCCCCGATCCCCAACGATATCGATCTCGACGACCCCAGTCTCTATCTCAACCGTGAGCTAACCTGGCTGGCGTTCAATCGCCGGGTGCTCCACGAGGCCGACGATCCGCGCACGCCGCTGCTGGAACGGGTCAAGTTCCTCGCGATCGTCAGCAACAACCTGGACGAGTTTTTCATGAAGCGCATCGGCGGGCTCAAGCAGCAGATTGCCGCCGGCGTGCACACCCCGAGCCTGGACGGACGCACCCCGCTCCAGCAGCTCAAGGAGTGTCAGGCAGCGGCCCGCGTCTTCCAGGCCCAGCAGCAGTGCATCTATGACGTTCTGATGGAGGAACTGGTCGGGCAGGACATCCGCATCACCCATCACGACGAGTTGCCGTCCGATGCGCGCGAACGGCTGCGCGAACATTTCCGCGCCAATATCTTTCCCATGCTCACCCCGCTAGCGATGGATCCGGCGCACCCCTTCCCGTTCATCTCCAACCTGGCGCTGAATCTGTTGGTCACGCTGCGCTTTCCCGGTGGACAGGAAGTCTACATGGCCCGCGTCAAGGTGCCTGTGAGCAAGGACGTGTCCAAACGACTGATCGCGGTCGACGGCAGCCACACCTACGTGACCCTCGAAGACCTTATGGTCAACAATCTGGACATGCTGTTTCCTGGCATGGAAATCGTGTCCTGCGGTCTGTTCCGGGTGACCCGCAACGCCATTGTCGAGCCCGACGCGGAGGCCGCCAACGATCTGCTGGAGATGATCGAAACCGAACTGCGCGAGCGCCATTTCGCGCCCATCGTGCGGCTGGAGGTGCAGCCCGGCATGGAGCCCACCCATCGCGGCATGCTGGCCGCCGAACTGGGTCTGAACGAGGACGAGGACGTGTTCGAGGTGGAGGGCATGATGGCCCTGCGCGATCTGTTCGAGCTGGCCGGGATCGACAAACCGGAACTGCACGATAAGTCACATCGTCCGGTGGATCATCCGCTGCTGGCCAACGATCGGCGCAACATCTTCCATATCGTCCGCGAAAACGGCCCCATCCTGCTCCAGCATCCCTACCAGCCCTTCAGCACCACGGTGGAGCGTTTTCTGCGCACCGCCGCCGAGGATCCCAAGGTGCTGGCGATCAAGATGACCCTCTACCGCACCTCCGCCGGCGCCATCCTGGATTCGCTGATCGAGGCCGCGCGCAACGGTAAGCAGGTCGCTGTGCTGGTCGAACTCAAGGCGCGCTTCGACGAGGCGGCCAACATCGGCTGGGCGCGCCGCCTGGAGGCTGAGGGCATTCATGTCAACTATGGGGTCATGGGACTCAAGACCCATAGCAAACTCATTTTCATCGTGCGCCGCGATTATGCCCAACTACGCCGCTACTACCATATCGGCACCGGCAACTATCACGCGGGCACCGCCAAGCTCTACACGGATCTTGGCATGCTCGGTTGCGACGAGGACATCGGCCAGGATCTGACCGAACTCTTCAACTATCTGACCGGCTACTCGCCGCCGCCGAGCTACCGCAAGATCCTGGCCGCGCCCTACAACCTCAAGCGCGGTATCGTCGACAAAATCAACCGCGAGATCGAGCAGCACAAACGCAACGGCGATGGCCTGATCCAGATGAAGATGAACGCGCTGGAGGATGCCGACATCACCCGCGCGCTCTACAAGGCCAGCCGCGCCGGGGTGCAGGTCGATCTCATCATCCGCGACACCTGCCGCTTCCGTCCCGGACTGCCCGGCATCAGCGAGAAGGCGCGCGTCGTCAGCATCGTCGGGCGTTTTCTGGAGCACGGACGGATCATCTATTTCCGCAACGGCGGCGAGGAGGAGTATTACATCGGCTCCGCGGACATGATGGGCCGCAACCTGGACAGCCGGGTCGAGGTCCATGCCCCGGTGGAGAATCCCGAACTGCGTCAGGAACTCCGTCTGATTCTGGACGTGCAGTTCGCCGACACCCGCTCCGCCTGGGACATGGACGCGGACGGCAACTACACCCAGCGCACCCCCGAGGACGACAGCACCAAGGGAGCACAGGAGACCTTGATCGGGGTGGCCGAAAAACGTCTCGTCGCCGCCGCCAAGCATAAGGAGAAGAAGGTCCGCTCCAAGCTATTGAGCCATTTTCAATGGCGGCTGAGAGACCGGAATCTGACGAGCAGCTAACCGCACCCCGAACATCGGCGTGCGCGGCGATGGAGGCGGCAGGATCCAACGAGCAGCGGGTCTATGCCGCCGCCTTGCACACCAATTCCACACGGATCTCGTCAGCTAAAAGTCAGCAGAATCCCCGCGCTGGCAAGCCGTTCGGCTTCCTGCTCCAACTCCAATTGCGTGAGCGGATGACGGGCAAGCCAATCGTCCGGAAAGCTCAGGGCGAGCCGTTCTCCATCCGCCAGCAGGGTCGGGCTGGGCTTGTTCGCCGCGGAACGCCCGCGATGCAGGAGCGCCGCCAGACGCAGGATCACGCACAGACGGCGGGCGCACGCCTGTTCCGCCTTGGGCAGCGCCGCGAATTCCTGTACCGGAAATTTGCGCCGGTGGCCCAGCACAAGGGCCGCGAGCACCATCTGTTCCTGTCGGGAGAAGCCCGCGAGATCCGCGTTGCGCAGCAGATAGGCGCCATGCTTCTGATATTGACTGTGGGCCACCATGAGGCCGATCTCATGCAGCCGGGCCGCCCAGGAGAGCATGAGCGGATGATCGGGGTCGTTCAGCGCCCAGGGGGTCGCGAGTTGGCGGTAGACCACGAGGGCGGTGGCCTGGACGCGCCGACCATGCACCGGGTCAATCTGAAATTGTCGGCAGAGCGTCGCGACGGTGCGCTCGCGTACATCCTCGTGCTGATGACGCCCCATCATTTCATAAATCACGCCCTCCCGAAGGGCGTAGTCGGAAACTTGCATGTGTTCGATCCCGAGCGCCTCGAAGACCGATCGCAAGACGGCCACGCCGCCCGCGAAGACCGGTTTGCGCTCTTCGGTTAGTCCCTTCAGGGTGATGTTGGAGGTCTTCTCGGCCTCGACCAACGCGCGGCTTAGGCAAGTCAGGGACTCGGCGGAAATGCCGTCATCGCACCAACCCTCGGCGTTGACCACGGCCGCGATCGAGCGGATGGTTCCCGAGCTGCCGACGGCTTTTCGCCAGCCGGCCCGGCGGAACAACTCCCTGACAGGTCTGACTTCCAGGGCGCCCGCCAGTTCCGCCTTCTGCATGGCCTTGGCCGTGATGCGCCCATCCGCGAAATACTTGCGCGAGAGGCTGACGCAGCCCATGTGCAGGCTTTCGCGCAAGCGTGGCGAAAAGCCCTGGCCGACGATGATCTCGGTGCTGCCACCGCCGATATCGACCACCAGCCGACGCTCGGCGCCAGCCGCTAGTCCGTGCGCAACCCCCAGATAGATCAGGCGCGCCTCTTCACGGCCGGCAATGACATCGATGGGATGGCCGAGCGCGGCCTCGGCGCGTTCGACGAAACCCGTATCGGGCCGCAACTGTCTCAGCGTATTGGTCCCGACCGCGCGCACGCTGCCGGCGGGGAAGGCGCGCAGCCGTTGACCGAAGCGCTCCAGGCAGGCCAAGGCGCGCTCGGCGACCTCGGGGGTTAGCGATTTGTCATCGCTCAGTCCTTCGCCGAGACGGACCATCTCCCGGAGCCGGTCGGTGATCCGCATATGACCGTCGTCGAGTTGGGCGACAATCATGTGAAAGCTGTTGGAACCGAGATCGACCGCCGCGACGATTTCGCGCGGCGGGTTGTCGGTTGCCTGGTTGAATGTTTCAGGCATGAGCGGGGGATCCGGCGCCGGGGATGGGTGCGCATGGTAACAGAATCTTGAAAAGGGCGGGGCAAGGGGCAGCTTTACGGATTTCCGCGGTCGTGTCTTGATGCGGGATGGGGCGATCTCGAAAAAATATCTTTCAATTGGCCACATTTTCTGGTATACGCACCGCTGAATGATTGCCTTGTAACACCCTGAGGTATTGGGACATGCTGGACACTGAAAATAGCTACGGACAGGAAGTCAACGAGCGGATTCCGCCGATGACGGCCCAGGAATCGCGCGGTCAGGCGGCGAGCCTGGATATCCGCCGGCGGATCGAGCACATGCGCGAACTCAAGCGTCTGCGCGATCTGCTGGACGATCCGGAGTTCGATGAGTTGAATTAAATCAGCACGCCGTCCGAGTGCGCCAGAGACGCGAGAAATCGAACTCGACATCGATCTCGAACAACGCCTCGCAGCGGGGGCAATTGTCGAGCGCCTCGTCGAGTTGCCGGACCACGCGCATTCCGAGCCGTTGACGGGAGATCCCCGGCAAAGGCGACATGGCCAGCGCCACGCCGTCGATCAATTCCCAGTCGCCTTCCCAATGACGGTAATCATCCAAGGTATAACGCTCGTTCGCTGGCTGGACGTGCATGGCATGCCTCGCGGATGACATGGTTGATCGCGACGTTCGCCGCTCCTGCCCAAGCCGCTTGACGTGGCAGGCCAAGTTTGCGACAGCGAGGATGTTAAGACAATTTCCGCAAAAAGCCATCGTGGGATGTCTCGAACGCCTCACGCGCACTCGCCAGCCGGCGGCGAGTCCGCCGGCGCTTCTCGCGGCGCGCGCCGTAGCCGAATCTCCAGCGGCTCGCGCGCGGACAGGTGAACATCGCGCTGCGGGAAGGCCATCAATAATCCGTTCCGGGCGAAGGATTCATAGATTGCCTGGTGCAACTCGGTGATGACGCCGATGCGCTCGTCGAGCGAGTCCAGATAGCAGCGCAGGATCACGGTCAGCGCGTTGTCTCCGAAACCCTCGAAGCTGACTAAGGGGGCCGGATCGTCAAGCACTTTTACGTGCTGCTCGGCGATCTGCCTCAGGAGCGATAGCGCCAGTTTGGTATCGCTGCCATATTCGATGCCGATCGGGATGGTGATGCGATTCTGTTGGTCGGTCAGCGTCCAGTTCAATAACCGCTCGGTGATGAATTCCTTGTTCGGCACCAGCAGTTCCTGCTTATCCCAGTTGCGGATGGTGGTGGCGCGAATCTGGATATTGGTCACCACGCCCGTGGTCTCGCCGATGGTCACGATGTCGCCGACCCGCACCGGACGCTCGAACAGAATGATGAGACCGCTGATGAAATTGGCGACGATTTCCTGAAGACCGAAGCCGATGCCCACACCCAAGGCGGCAACCAGCCACTGCACTTGCGACCAACTGAACCCCATGGTGCTGAAGGCGAGCAGGAAGGCGACCGCCGTGATGAAATAGCTCACCAGGGTCTTGATGGCATAGCGTCCCCCGGCGGACACCGAGGCGCTTTGCAGTAACAGGATTTCCAGGAGCGCGGGCAGGTTCCTGGCCGCGACCGTCGCGATGAACACGATCACCAGCACCAGGCCAACATCCGCCGCGGTGACGGGGATCCGTTGTTCGCTGCCGTCGACCATGCCGGTGTAATGCCAGAGCGCGAACTCCTCGAACACCGTAAAGGCGGGAAGCACATCGGACCAGGTCAGCCAGAGTCCAACAAAGGCGCTGAAGAAGATCGAGGCATTGATGAGTCGGCGGGTTTGCTCGTCCAGGGCGGCAAGATCGGGTTCCGGCTCTTCCGCCGGCGAGACCTCCGAGGCAGGCGCCCCCTCTGTCCGCTCGGTCTCTGCCTGGGCGCGTCGCGTCGCCTGTCGGTCAAGCGCGGCCTGCAGGGCCAGCCGGCGTCGGGTGACGATTAGCCAGCGCACGATCGATTGATGCAGCACCACGAGGGCCAGCACGAGCCAGGTCTGATAGACCAGCGATTGAAAAAGCACGCCCGCAGTATAGACGTAACCGAACAGCGCCAGGCCGGCCAGGGCCAACGGCCCGCCGACGATGAAGGGAAACCAGAGATGGCGCAGACGGCTGAGCCAGCCGTTCGGTTGTGCCGCGAGCATCCGCTTCAGGACGCCCCGCTCGGGATGCAGCAGACGGGCAAAAAAGATCGCGAAGCCGAGCATGCTGGCAACCAGCGTCAGGCGTCCCAGACTGCCGGTGTAGGCGGAATCGTTATGGTTGTAGAGGGTGACAGTGATCAGGGCGGTGGGGATGATATAGAGGCTAAACCAGTCGAAATCGCGCCGGAGACTCTTGAGGGTCTCGCCGCTCCAGCGGAAGTGCCGATCGGCGACGCCGCCCGGAATGCAGAGCATGCGAAATGCCCGCAGATAATACAGCCCGAAGGAGACTTCGGCGAGCGCGGCCCCGAAGGCGCGCGTAAAGGCGGTGGCATCCACCGAGAGGAGCAACTGCTGGCCCAGCACCCAGGCCAGCAACGGCAGCGGCAGGGCCGCCAGCAGGGTCAGGCCGATGGCCTGGAGCGTAAAGCGGAGATGATCGGTACGCACCCGCCGCAAGGGTTCGGCGGTGGCGCGGATCGCGCGCCGGAGCGACGAAATCTTCCAGAACAACAGCGCAACGCCGCCGAGCCCCAGCCAGAACGGGAACGCGTGCCGGATTCGCTCGGCGAGAACCTCCGCGACCTCCAGCCAGCCCTCCCAGGAAAACATCCAGGCCATGGCGGCGGGCAGCGCGCGCAGGGTATCCAGATTCACCATTGAGGTACTGCGGACCCAGAGCAGTCGTTCGGCCAGGAATTCATCGTAGATGTCGGCGCTCAGGACGACCTGCTCGGCGGCATAATTCAACTCGCCAAGCTGACGGATGTACTCGTCCTCGACGCTCAGCGCCTGCTCAATCAATGGTTTGCGCTGTCGCAGCGTCTCGGTGAGCTGGCTATGGACTTGAGGCTCCCGGGCGGAGTCGTCATTCGTGGTCAATTCGCCGAGATAACGAGCGAGGTCACGCAACCGGCGCTCTTCTTCCCGGTAGCGGATCTGACGCAGGGTGGCTTCGGCGATCTCGTCCTCCCGCGCCTCGATCGTTTTTCGATACTCCCCCAGATCGGGAAGTTGACTGCGCCGATCCAGCAGCACCTGACCGAGCGCCTTGCTTAATCCCGCCGCGTCCAGCCGCTGTCTGGCACCGCGAAAATCCTCCTCGATGCGTTTGCGTTCGCTCTCGATCCGGGCGAGTTCGCCGCTCATTCCATCCAGCTTTTGGGCGAGTTTCCCCAGCGAGTCGGTGATGTCCGCGTTCTGTTCGGTCAGCTCGCGCACCAGCGGGTGTTTGTCTTCCGCCGCCCGCTTCGCTTCCTCGGAAGCCATTTGCGCCGCCTGGGCTTCATCCGTGCGGCGTTTGTTCTGCAGATCCTCCAGCAACCGCTGGCGGTTTTTCAAACGCAGCAATGACTGCGCGGCCTGGTCGCGCTGGGCCTTATAGAGCGACTCGCGGACCGATTGGCTGAGCAACTCCTGCTCGATCATGCGGCCCTCGGCCCAGAGTGCCGCGCGCTGGGTCTCCAGCGCCCAGCGGCGCGCCTGGGCAAGATCGAGCGCTTCGCCCGCGACGGTCACCTGGCTCAGGTCGGCGTCGATCTGATCAAGCTGCTGCTTCAACTCGGTCATGCGCGCGCGGGCCGCCGCTGGGCGATCCACGTTGCCATCGATCAGCTTCTCGAATTCGCCGACACGGGTTTCCTCGATCGCCGCATCGGCCAGCACCTTGCCCAACCGCTGGTTGATCTCCAGGGTCGGAAGGGTGTCCGGAATTTTCTCGGCCCGATCATCCGCGCTCGACGCGTCTTGCTCCAACTGTTTCAGGATGGTTGCGGTCGTCTTCGGGGCTGTCTTGAGCGATTGCGCGAAGTCGTCGGCTTTGGCGTTGAAATTGTTCGCGTCCTCCAGGTTCGATTGGGCGCGGCGATACTGCTCGATCAAGACCGCTTTCGCGGCCTTGGCCGCTTCGTCCAGTCCAGTCGCGGACTCGGCTTCGGCGATCTTGCTGGCGATCTGGCTGACAGTGGGAAGGTTGGCGGGACCGTTCGATGGCTGTGCCGCGGTCGCCATGGTCGCGACCAACAGCAGAAGCAGCAGGGCGATCGCGATGTGTCGAGCTGGTTTGGATGCGCGCGTCGCTGACGCGGCAATCGCTGGGCGAGCGCTACCCTGCAACACTGAAAAAAACGACAAGATTCCACCTCTTCGTGATGACTGCTGAATCTGGATGGTCCGCGGTTGACCGGGGCTTGGCGTCCGGTGTGCGGGCGGCGCTCAGAGCGATTTGATGAACACCTTGGAATTACGCTGAAAATTATAGAGAACCTGCTTTTCCATCGGTAGCTCATCGAGCCCGGCAGGCTGGAATCCACGTTCCTGAAACCAGTGCGCCGTCTGGGTCGTCAGCACGAACAACCGCCGGATCTGGCGCGCGCGGGCGAGCCCTTCCATGTGTTCGAGCAGACGGTCGCCACGTCGCGCGCCCCGATAATCCTGATGAACCGCGAGACAGGCCAGTTCGGCCATGCCGTCGCTCGGATAGCCGTAGAGCGCGGCGCAGGCCGTCACCAAACCGTCGCGCTCGGTCAGCACGAAGCGGTCGATTTCGGTTTCCAGACGCTCGCGCGAGCGGCGCACCAGCACGCCGCCCTCTTCCAGCGGGCGCAGGAGTTCGAGGATCCCGGCGACATCGTCGATGCGCGCCGGGCGCAGATCCTCGAAGGGCTCGGCCGAGATCAGCGTGCCGCTGCCGTCGCGGGTGAAGAGTTCGCGCAGCAGCGCGCCATCCTGACGGCGCGCGACCAGATGGACGCGCCGAATCCCGTTGCGACAGGCATCGGCCCCGGCGCGCAGACAGACGGCGACCTCCCTGGGCAGCGTGGGATTGCCGGTCAGCAAGTCATCGACGTCGCGCGCCAGCAGATTCGGGGCGAGCCGCTCGATCTCGGCAGTGCCGGCGTGTTCGATCAGAAAAATCAGCTTGTCGGCGCCCAGGGCGACCGCCGTGCCGCGGGCCACGTCCGCCGCGCTCAGATTGAACACTTCGCCGGTGGGCGAGTAACCCAGGGGCGGCATCAGGGCGACCGCGCCCTGTTCGAGCATCGCTCGCAGGGTGCGGTGGTCGACCCGGCGCACCGCGCCCGTGTGTCCGTGGTCGACGCCCCCGATCACGCCCAGCGGCCTTGCGGTGACAAAGTTGCCGGAGACGACCGGGATGCGCACCCCAGCCATGGGCGAGTTGGCGAGCCCCAGCGACAGCAGCGCCTCAATCTCGACCCGCACCACGCCGGCGGCCTCCTTGACGCAGGCGAGCGCCGTAGCGTCCGTCACCCGCAGGCCATTGACATAGCGCAGTTGCGCCCCCCGGCTGGCCAGACGGGACTCGATCTGCGGGCGCGCGCCATGCACCAGCACCAGCCGGATCCCGAAGCCATGGAGCAGGGCGATGTCATGCACCAGATTCGGAAAGCGGGCATCGGCGACCGCCTCGCCGCCAAAGGCGATGACAAAAGTTCGTCCGCGATGGGCGTGGATATAGGGCGTGGCCTGGCGCATCCAGTCCACGAACGGGTCGCGGCCCTGGTCGGTGTCGACCGGGGCGGAAGTCAAAGCAGGCACGTCGGTATTGCCTCGTCGGAGAATGTTGGAAAGATTCGGACGTTTCAACCGATCCCCAGCCTGGCCAGACGGTAGCGCAGCGATTTCAGGGGCATCTTCAGTTTTTTGCCCGCAGCGGCCTGGTCCCCCCCGGTCTCGTCGAGCGCATTGAGAATCGCCCGCTTCTCGATCGCGCGTAGAGAATCTTCCAGGGGGATGCTCTCGTCCACAGTGTCGTGCGAGCCCGCGGGCGCTTCCGTCCTGGGCAGATAGAGATCGTCGACGTCGATCCGCTCGCCCTCGCAGAGAGCCAGGGCGCGTTCCAGGATATTTTCCAGTTCGCGGACGTTACCGGGGAAGGCGTACCGAGTCAGCGCACCGATCGCCTCGGCCGATAGCTTCAGTGCGGGTTGGTCGCCGTGGCGGCCCTGCTGGCGGGCGAGTCGCTGGAGCAATCGGTCCGCGAGCAGCGGTATATCCCGCGGCCGTTCGCGCAGCGCCGGCATCCGCAGCTCGATGACGTTGATGCGATAAAAGAGATCCTGGCGAAAGCGCCCCCGCTCGACCTCGGCCGTCAGATCGCGATGGCTGGCGCTGATGATGCGCGCGTCCACCGCAACCTCGCGCTGGGCGCCGACGGGACGCACGCTCTTCTCCTGGATCGCGCGCAACAGCTTGACCTGCGTCGCTAGGGGCAGATCCGCGACCTCGTCGAGAAAGAGCGTCCCGCCCTCGGCGGCCTGGAACAGCCCTTCCTTATCGCTGATCGCCCCGGTGAAACTCCCCTTTTTGTGCCCGAACAACTCGCTCTCCACCAGATCCTGGGGGATGGCGCCGCAGTTTACGGCCACGAACCGGGCCTCGCGACGCGGTCCCTGAGCATGAATCAGCCGGGCCGCCAGCTCCTTGCCGGTGCCGCTCTCGCCGGTGATGAAAACCGGGGCCTGGTTGCGTGCCAGTTTGACGATCAGTTGCCGGATCCGCTCCATCGCAGCCGAATCGCCCAGGAGTTGCGGTCCCGTGTCGCCGCGCTCCTCGTCGCTGGCGGAGGCGTGACCGCGCAGTTTGAGGGCCGAACCGACGAGCCGGCGCAACAGTTGGAGATCGACCGGCTTGGACACGAAATCGAAGGCGCCCGCCTTCATCGCCGCGACCGCCGATTCCATGCTGCCGTGCGCGGTAATCATCGCCACGGGGATTTGTGGATACTGCTCGCCGATCTGGCGGATCAGATCGATCCCGCTGCCATCGGGCAGATTCATATCGGTCAGACAGAGATCGAACTGGCCGCGCTCCAGGTGACGCCTGGCTTCGGCGAGCGTCAGCGCCGTCACGGCCTGAACATCCATCCGTGCAAGCGTGATCTTCAGAAGATCGAGGAGATCAGCCTCGTCATCGACGACGAGCGCCTGGGCCTTGTTCATGGGCATCCGCCCCCTGTTTGATTGAACTGACGATCATGGTGGCAATGATCGATATTTTAGCGGCGATCGATCTGGGTCTGCTCTTCGGTCACAATCCGGCCCCGTTACCCTGCCCGGACAATGGTTGGCGCAAAGAGGTGACAATTTAAACAGAGTATCATCGAGAGGTGTTGCCGTAGCCGACTCCGGTCGCGGCAATCCTGTCGATCACCTGAGAGGAGGAAACCAAAGCATGCGACTCGATCTTGGCCGACGGTTTCTGAGCGCTTGTTTTCTGGCAGCGATCGCCACGGCAACGCCGGCTCGCGATCTGACTCGGGATCAATCGGGCGCGAGCGATCTTCCAGGTGTACCGCGCTTCGCGGATTCGGTCATCATCGGCTATCGGCTGAGCGAATTCGATCAGAGCGAGTTCCCCACCGCGAAATGGGACGACCGCCCCGGCAAAGCCTTTTGGTCGCAATCTATCAAGCTCGAAGGTCGACGCACCCGTCTTCTCTATCTGGCGCCAGCCAATGCCAGTTCGCTGGAGGTCATCGAAAACTATCGGCGGGCATTGGAAAAGCTCGACTATCAGCCCATCTTCCAGTGCTCGGGCTTTGAGGAATGCGGAAAAGACGTTGCCAGTTTCTACACCGACGAGGCGCATGGCAAGAAGTTCACCGACAGCCATCTGCTTAAGTCTGTCTATTCCGGCAATTCCGTGCAGGAACCCCGCATCCATGTCGCGCGCCGGAGCAAACCCGACGGCGATTCCTACGTCTTTGTCTTCGCAGCCTTTCAGGATAATTATGCCGATTCCGAGGCGGGCAAGCGGGTGGCCGTGTTCGTCGAGGAGGTCGTCGCCAGACCGATGCAGGAACGCATGGTGCTGCTCGATGCCGGCGAACTGGCGCGCGGGATCGACGCGGAGGGACGGGTGGCGCTCTATGGCATCCACTTCGATGTCGATCAGGCCAGCCTGCGGCCCGAGTCGCGCCCGCAACTCGAACAGATGGCGAGGATGCTGAGCGAACAGCCCGAGCTGTCGGTGTTTATCGTCGGCCATACCGATAACCAGGGCAGCCTGGAATACAACATGGATCTCTCCCAGCGACGCGCGGCGGAGGTGGTGCGCGCGCTGATCTCCAACTATGGAATCCTGGGCGAGCGCCTGACGCCGATGGGGGTCGCGGGACTTGCGCCGGTCGCCTCCAATGCCGGCGAGGAGGGGCGTGCCCGTAACCGTCGCGTGGAAATGGTCGCCAAGTAAGGATGATTCACCGATGAAAAACGACCTGAAACTCCCCAAGACCTACAAGACCCTGTTGATACTGGCCTGCGTGTTCGGGCCTTTCTACTGGCTGGCTTTCACCGATGACGGGCAGCGGCGCACGGATCTCGCCCTGATGTTCGTGCTCGGAAAACCCGAGTTCAATGCCGCGCTCGATTCCTTCAATAGCGGTTTGACGGAGGCCCGGCTGCGCGAGCTGTTTCCCAAGCTGCGGTTCCAATGCGCCACCGGCGCCAATCCATTCGGTGATCGGCTGTGCGGTGCGGGTATCGGCTCGTTCAACCAGATTCCGGCCTCCTCGGTGACCCTGTTTTTTCTTGGCGAGCAGCTGCGCGCCGCCAAGGTGGTCTACCGGCGTTCATATCATCGAACGGTGCGGGATTGGACGCGCCAACGTCTCGCGCTCCGTGACGACAGCGTCCATCCGGCGTTTGAAAATCGCCAGGACGGACGGGAGGTGATGGCCGAGGCCGTCGGCGATGGCGCGCTTTTCGTGCGCGACGGGGAGCTTTCCAGGACGGACGAGCCGGCGCTGCTCTGGCTGTCTCAGGCCGCAATCGCGACTCGACGCTGAGGTGGGTCCGGCGCACTCAGTGGGTCGGAGCGCCGTGAAAGAAGAGTTCGTAGACGGTAAGCACAATCTCCACCACGATCAGGACCACGATGTACCACTCCACCCGCAGGCTGCGCTTGCTCTGGAGCAGATCGAGGAGTGTGCCGGCGGTGTCGTTGATCAGCGTAAGCTTGCGTTCCAGCGCGAGCTGGCGCTCGCGGATTTCATACTCGGCTTCCAGATTCAGGAACAGACGCTCCAGATCGTGCCGCTCCCAGATCACTTCCGGTTTATCGCCGACCTCGCCGCGTCCGACCATGTCCTGCTGGATCGCCAGTGCCTCGCCGATATGGCGAATCAGGGTGCGGGCGTTGCTTCCGCCACGTCCATGACGCTGGAGGCGATCCGCGAGCGGTTCGATGCGATCGAAAGCGCGCGCCACGCGCGATTCCTGCTCGGCGAGCAGCACGCTCTTGCCGAGGATGTCGGCCACCACCTGGAGCCTTGCCGTTTCCGTGTCGGTCAGGACCACGCGGTCTCGCTCAACCCCTTCGCTGCGTCCTGGGTCGACGGCCAGCACCAGGTTTTCGTACTCGGTCCGCTCCAGCGGCTCTTTCACCAGCGGCCGGAGCTGCTCGATAAAGGCGGCTTCGCTCTCTTGATCGACGCCGAAGAGCACGACTGCGCCGGAGCGCAACAGAACCGCCCGGCCACCGCCAGGCACGGCGACGACGAGTGGGTTGGTCGCAAGCGACTCGAACGGTTCGAGACGCCGTGGATCCAGATAGCGACCGAGCAGAATCGCGCGTGCGGTCAAGGATTCAAGGACAGAAGCGGCGGGTATGGCAGGCATGAGATCCATTCCGGGCGTGGAGGGTGAGTGTGGCGGGAACGGCAAGAGCGCGCAGACGCGCCATGAGGCCGCGCACGATGACCGGCAACCGTCTACAGTACCGCGCTGAAGAGTTCCAGTTGAGGCGGGCCAAGATATAGATCCCGCGTGGTTTGACCCGCGTTGACGTGGGCCGCGCGAAAGGCGTCGGAGTGCGTCCATGCCACGAAGGCGTCCTCGTCCGTCCACTCGGTGAAGGAGGCGAACAGGGTGTATTCGTCGGTCTCGGAGCCCTTGAGAAGATGAAAGCGCACGAAACCGGGCACACGGTCCAGGTAGCTCTCGCGATGGCGCCAATGCTCGACAAAGGTCTCTTCCTGGCCGCGCACGATACGAAAACGGTTCATGGCAAGATACATGATGCAACTCATCCCAAATGGTCAATGGGGCTGATTATAGCGGAATGGCGGATGCCAGCGGTCACTGAGCCGCGATGGCCACGGGGATGGCTGGCGACTCTTTACACCATACGATTTGAATCCGGAAAATCCGAAATGACGATCGAACCGCTCGCTCTCGTTGCCTACTGCGATGGTTTCCTCGACGCCTCGCGCTTCGTCGATTATGCCCCGAACGGCTTGCAGGTGGAGGGCGACCGACCGATCAGGCGGCTGGTCAGCGGCGTCACCGCCTGCGCGGCGCTCATCGACGCGGCACTCGATCGAGACGCCGACGCGCTGCTGGTCCACCATGGCTGGTTCTGGAAAAACGAAAATCCCTGCCTGACCGGAATCAAAGGCCGACGCGCAAGGAAATTGCTCAGCGCGGGCGTCAGTCTCATCGCTTATCATCTTCCGCTCGACGCGCATCCCGAGGTGGGTAATAACGCCACTCTCGGCGGCCGGCTGGGATTCGTGGAGATGGAACCAACCGCGATTGCGAATGGTCTGGTGTGGGTCGGTCGGCTGCCGGCGCCCTTATCGCCCCAGGCACTCGCCGACGCGGTGTCGTGGCGGCTTGGACGACGGGTGACGCATGTGGGACCGGGTCGGGAGTCCATCGAGCGAATCGCCTGGTGTACTGGCGGGGGGCAGGGCTACCTCGAACAGGCCGCCGGCTTGGGGGTCGACGCCTTTTTGAGTGGCGAGCTATCGGAACAAACCACCCATCAGGCGCGCGAATACGGTCTCTGCTATCTGGCGGCAGGCCATCATGCCACCGAACGGTATGGAGTTCAGGCCCTTGGATCGCATCTGGCCGACCGTTTCGAGTTGTTGCACGAGTTCATCGAAATTGACAATCCAGCGTAGACGAAATGTCTTCAGATGTCCGATTCGCCCCGCATTTTCTTGCATTTTCCTTGACCTGCCTGGCAGTAATCGAAGAAAATGCGCGGTCGATTTTGCAGATAATCGTCATATTCTTATTTTCCACCTGAACGTTTCATCCAAGCTGTAGGGTGCACCCGCCGTGAATACGGTCGGCGGCGCTTGAATCAGCCGGGGGATATTGGCCTATGAGCGCGGAAGGCGTGAACAAAATGAGGCGACGAGTACTCGTTGCCGCCACCAGCGTGGTCGGTGCCGTGGGCGCCGGTTACGCACTTGTCCCGTTCGTCGCATCGATGAACCCGAGCGCGCGCGCGCGGGCCGCCGGTGCGCCGGTCGAGGCGGATGTCAGCAAGCTGGAACCCGGTGCCTTGTTGCGCGTGAAATGGCGCGGCAAGCCGGTGTGGGTGGTGCATCGCACCCCTGAGATGATTGCCGCGCTCGCAAGCAACGACCCGAAGCTGGTCGACCCAAAGTCCGAGTTGGCAACGCAGCAGCCGAGCTATTGTCAGAACGCCACGCGCTCCATCAAGCCTGAGTATCTGATCGCGATCGGCATCTGCACCCATCTGGGCTGCTCGCCGACCTACCGGCCGGAATTCGCGCCCGACGATCTGGGTTCCGACTGGAAGGGCGGTTTTTTCTGTCCCTGCCACGGTTCGCGCTTCGATCTGGCCGCCCGCGTGTTCAAGAACGTCCCGGCGCCCACCAATCTGGTGATCCCCAAGCACGCCTATCTCAACGACACCACCATCCTGGTCGGTGAGGACGGAGGAGCTGCCTGATGAGCGCTGAAAAAACCGAAAATGTCAGTTGGATCGACAAGCGCTTCCCGCTGACGGAGACCTGGCGCGCCCATCTCTCCGAATACTATGCCCCGAAAAACCTCAATTTCTGGTCCTTCTTCGGCTCGCTGGCCATCCTGACGCTGGTGATCCAGATCGTCACGGGGATCTGGCTCGCCATGAGCTACAAGCCGGACGCCACCCTGGCGTTCGCTTCGGTCGAATACATCATGCGCGATGTCGACTGGGGCTGGCTGATCCGCTACATGCACTCCACGGGTGCGTCGGCCTTTTTCATCGTGATCTATCTGCACATGTTCCGCGCGCTGCTCTGGGGGTCGTATCGCAAGCCCCGCGAGTTGTTGTGGATCATCGGCGTCGTGATCTATCTGGCGATGATGGCAACCGCCTTTTTCGGTTATCTGCTGCCCTGGGGCCAGATGTCCTACTGGGGCGCGCAGGTCATCGTGAACCTGTTCGCCGCGGTGCCAGTGGTGGGCGAGGATCTCTCGATCTGGGTGCGCGGCGACTATGTCATCTCGGACGCCACGCTGAACCGCTTCTTTGCCTTCCACTTCCTGTTGCCGTTCGTGATCGCGGCGCTGGTCTTCCTGCATATCGTCGCGCTGCATCATGTCGGTTCGAACAACCCGGACGGCATCGAGATCAAGGCTGGCCCGAAAGGCAACCGCTGGAGCGACAAAGCCCCGGCCGACGGCATTCCCTTCCACCCGTACTACACGGTCAAGGATCTGACGGGCGTCATCGTCTTCCTGATCCTGTTCAGCTTGGTGATGTTCTACATGCCGACCATGGGCGGGCTCTTCCTTGAAGCGCCGAACTTCCAGCCGGCCAACCCTATGCAGACTCCGCTGCACATTGCTCCGGTCTGGTACTTCACGCCCTATTACGCGATGTTGCGGGCGGTTCCGCCGATGTGGGGTTCGCAGTTCCCCGGCGTGGTGGTGATGTTCGGCGCCATCCTGATCTTCTTCGTGCTGCCCTGGCTCGATCGCAGCCCGGTGAAGTCGATGCGGTACAAGGGGCCGATCTTCAAGGTGGCCACGGGCATCTTCGCCGTGTCGTTCATCGTTCTGGCTTGGCTGGGCATGCAACCGGCATCGGATCTCTCCACGCTGCTGGCGCAGATCTTCACGACGTTGTATTTCGCCTACTTCCTGCTGATGCCGATCTACAGCTCACTGGATAAGACCAAGCCCGTTCCGGAGAGGGTGACCTCATGAGAAAGCTAATCATCGCCACCCTGTTGCTGCTGTCGCCGGCCATGCTTCTGGCTTCCGGGGGTCCGCCTCTGCAAAAGGCCGACATCGATCTGCATGATCAGGCATCGCTACAGCGTGGAGCCAAGTACTTCGTCAATTACTGCATGGGGTGTCACTCATTGCAGTACATGCGCTATAACCGCTTGGCGGCGGATCTCGGGATCAACGAGATCGCGCTGCGCGAGAACCTGCTCTTTGGTGATGCCAAGCCGGGCGATCTGATGGAAAACGCCATGCGTCCGGAGGACAGCCTGAAATGGTTCGGGGTTGCCATTCCAGATTTGACACTGGTGACGCGCTGGCGTTCTCCGGACTGGGTGTATACCTATCTGAAGAGCTTCTATGTCGATCCAACCCGGCCCTATGGCGTCAACAATGTGATGTTCCCGCTGGTGGGCATGCCGCATGGCCTGAGCGATCTGCAAGGCATCCAGGAGCCGGTTTTCGAGCATGCGCATAAGGAAGGCGGGGAGCCGGTGGTCGTGGGCGTCAAATTGGTCGAGCAGGGTTCGCTGTCGCCCAAGGAGTATGACGCCATGGTGCGAGACATCACGGCCTTCCTGACCTATGCCGGCGAACCGATCCAACTGGAACGCCAGCGGCTCGGCTTTTTCGTGCTGCTGTTCCTCGGCTTCCTCTTCATCCCCGCGTATCTGATGAAGAAGGAATTCTGGAAAGACGTTCACTAGCCATCATCGATTGTCCCGGCGATCCCCGCCCCTTGGGGATCGCCGGTTTCAGCGTTTCATCCGTATCGCCCATCCCACTCGACCGCCCCCCTTTTTTTTGGCATCGCCCGAATCCAGTTGCGGAAAAACGCCATGCGGCGAGGTTTCCAAGGGTTATACTTAAGCGCTTACTCTTCGTATGCCTGAAGGCTGATCGTCTTGCCTCCGGCTACGGATCCGCGCCAGCGACCAGGCAACACCTCAATGCGCCTTTGGACGCCGGCACCCCAAGTCAGCCGACCCGGAATGGTTGGTGATCTGTCTTATTCGAGCCCCGCCGGGCTCAGCCTCAGTGCTGGAGAAGGGAAGTATGGCCGTGGCTGCAAGCAGACGAGCTGTGATGACGTTATTTTCCGATCCCGTTTGCCCTTATTGTCACCAGGTCAGAATGGTGCTGGCCGAAAAAGGGATTGCAGTGGACGTGGTCGATGTCGATGCGCATGACCTGCCCGACGAAGTCATGGACTTCAACCCCTATGGCAAGGTGCCCACTTTTGTCGACCGGGATCTGCGTCTCTATGAGTCGCGGATCATCATGGAATATCTGGATGAGCGTTTCCCTCATCCCCCGCTGCTGCCGGTCGACCCGGTCTCGCGCGCCAGTGCGCGTCTGTTCATGTATCGCGTCGATCATGACTGGTATTCGCTGATGGGGCGCATCCTCAAGGGCAGTGGCGACGATGTCGTCCAGGCCCGCAAGGAACTGCGAGAGAGCCTGATCGTGTCCGCGCCGATCTTTGCCGCCCATACCTTTTTCATGAGCGACGAGTTTTCGCTGGTGGACTGCTGCGTTGCGCCCTTGCTCTGGCGTTTGCCAGTGCTTGACATCGAGTTGCCGCCGCAAGCCGATGCCATCAACGTCTACAAAAAGCGGATTTTTGCCTGGGATGCCTTCCGCCAGAGTCTCACCGAGGCGGAGAAGGAGATGATCGCGGACCTCAGAAAATGAACGATAAAAGCGGAACCATGACCACGAGCAAACCCTACCTGATCCGGGCGATCCACGAGTGGATCCTGGATAATGGAATGACGCCGCACCTTGTCGTGGACGCCAATTATCCGGCCGCGCGCGTACCCTTGGAGTTCGTCGACGAAGGGCGGATCGTCCTCAATATCTCGCCCGGCGCGGTCCAGGGGCTGGTCATCGGCAACGACTGGATTGCGTTCAACGCCCGTTTTGGCGGCGTGGCACGGGAGGTTTCGGTGCCATCCGAGGCGGTCGTCGGAATTTTCACCCGTGAGAATGGCCAGGGGATGGTCTTTCCGGATCCACTCTATCCCGACTCCGTGTCCGACAGCGCTGCGCCGGCATCAGGTCCATCCCTGAAGTCTGTCGCCGACGGCGCCCAGGGGAGCGGACGCCCATCCTCGCCGGGTCAGACAAAAGGCAAAGGAAAAGGCGGGCCAACCCTCAAGGTCGTCAAATAATCGACCTCAAGCGTCCCGGGCCTGATCCGGCAGGCCAAAACTAAGTTCCTCCAGACGCAGCCCGCGCAGTACCAGATAGCCATTGCGCCGACCGACCCCCTCCTCGCTGAAATCGAAGCGATACACCCTGCGTAACCGCAGTCCCTCCGAACGCCAGGCGAGACCAAGCCGGTGAAGCGCGACGGCCTGGTCGAGAAATTGCAGATCGCGCTGCTCGCAGGCCGCCAGACAGATACCGACCGCGATCTCGCGAGCGCGGAGGCTGTCGAGCCAGAACCAGCCGAGGTACAGCAGCAGGAAGATGAGTAGAAGGTTGATCATTCAACGTAGCTGACGACAGTTTTCCCAATCCAGTTCACTTGCCCAGCAGTTTCTGGAAAAAACGCCCGAGATTGCTCCCGGGATTCTGATGGCGAATATCGAGTAGACGCAGAGCAGCGTCGCGGATGCGCTGGGCGCTGGCGGCACCTGGGTTGAGGATCAGATGCGGTTTCTGCATCAGAATGCTCTTTTCGATCAATCCGTCGAGTGGCACACTTCCGATGCAGTCGAGAGTGCCGTTCATGAACTTATCGGTCACCTTCGACAGGCGATCGGCCACGCGATTCGCGTCAGCCGACGAGGCGACACAATTCACCAGTAATTTTAGCGGCTTTGGCTCCTTCGCCAGGATGGTCTTGATCATGCCATAGGCGTCGGTCAGCGAGGTCGGATGAGGTGTGGTGACGATGACGACTTCGTCAACGGCCAGAACAAATCGCATGACATTCTCTCCAATCCCAGCGCCGGTATCGATGATCAAGGCGTCGTAACCAGTCAACCCTTCCAAACCGCGGATGACGTTCCGCCGCTCGTTTTCGCCCAAATCGGCAAGTTCGGCGATGCCGCTTGCGCCAGCGACGAGATCCAGCCCGTAGCCCGTCGGCATAACGATCTGAGCCAGCGTTTTCTGTCCACGCAACAGGTCATGGATGGTCAGCCTGGGAATGATCCCAAGCATGATATTGAGATTCGCCAAGCCCAGGTCACCATCGAGCAGGAGCACCCGGCGGCCCGTTTGAGCGATTGCAATCCCCAAATTGATAGACAGGGTTGTTTTGCCGACCCCGCCTTTTCCGGAAGTGACGCAGAAAGTACGCATGCTTTCGATCGCTATCTTAAAACCGTCTGAACGGAGACCGTGAGATCAGTGACCTGAATCGTTCGTCACGCGGACGACCAGGCACTGACTGCCGATGGCGCGTAAACGCGCACACCAGCGAACGGCATCCTGCTCGCTTGTCCAGTCCAGGACACGCAAACGATAGAACGCGTCTCGCTCATCGCCAAATTCCGATTGAGTGATCTTTATGGCCAGCCCTTCGAGCATGACGGCATAGCGCCTCTCGAAGAGCCGGCGGTCTTCCTTGACCTTGTCCAGTGAACGCCCAGCGAGCAGTTGTATCTGCCAGCGGTCGCGTGAAGGCGTCGGGGGGGTGTCCGATGACTGCATCGCCGCGTTCGATTCGACAGGAAGCGTCGTGGTGTGTGCGGATTCTGGATCAAGCACCGCCCGGGTATCCGCCATCCCCCTCTTGTCCGCGGCTTCCTTGCTTGCCAGCGCCTCGGTCGCCCCGTGTTCCGTTAAGTCGCTTTCGATGTCATGCGTCCGCGTCTCGGCCAGCGGCATCCTGATTTTCGTGTCCGCGGACGTTTCGTCGTTTGCGTTCGCGCCCTCGCGCGCTTCCTGTTCGCGGGCGGTGGGTTCGATGACCGTTATGTCAGCAAGACGCTGCGTCACGTCGCCTGCCATCCCGTCACCGCTTGCGAGCAGTTCGGGAACTGCCGGCAGAGTTGGATTCGCCGCCACGTTGTCCGGCAAAACGTCCGCAACCTTGATGGCAATCTTCTCCGACGTCTCCGGGTGCGCGTCATCCTTGCCCGCGCTCGTGGCCAGCCGCTCGACCGCTGGCCTGGCGTTAGTGGACAGATCCGATGGTTTCGGCAGGGGCAGCACTACCGACGGCAACTGTCGCAGCCAGCGCGGATCATCGGCCACGTCGAGCTTCGGAATCCAAGGCTGGCTCCCTTCTTCGGCAACGGCAGCCCCCATCGGGGTCATGATGAAGAACAGCATCGCCCACGCATGCATGCCGCCCGAAAGAACGCCCCGCCATCGCATCGGTGACTTGGCAGAAAGAATTTCCATCATGGTTGGCTGTTCGTGGTAGGCATATCGATCGTGCAGGTTGCCACGGTTCTTCGCTCGCGTGCCTGCTCGCCGCATATCATCAACTGCTCTCGGTTTTGCGCGACCAATCGCGTGGCAAACAGGATCTCGCGATAAGCGTTTTCATCGGCCCGAGCCAACAGAGCGCTGCCCGCCCGCCAGTAGCGATCGCTGCCAATCAGCCGTGCGCCCAGCTCAATACGCGACTGATCATCCGACATCCAGGCAACCAGCCATAAGACCGATGGCACCGCGAGCAGAACCAACAATCCTGCAATCATCGTGATCCGTCCAGGACGCCACGCCAACTTGAAACGCTCCGGCGGACGCGTTACCTGAAACAGCGCTTCGAGCGCTAGAGAATCCTGAACGCGCGCGGCCTCCTCTGGATCATAGAGACGCGATGAGCGAGAGACCCGCCATGTATCGATCCCTTCGCTCATTTTCACGCGATGCTGAGCCATACGATCCTGGCGCGTCTTGAAATGCCAGGTTCCATCCGGCTGATCACCCTGCTCTCCCATCGTCAGCCACTCGGCGGCCAGCGACAAATAAGCCTGACCGGCCTCGCTTGCCGAGGCATGAATCAAGATTGGCTGGCCGGATTCGTCCGCTTCCTTGACCGTGTCGTCGACTGGTATCTCGCTGAGCAAGGTCATCCGACCATAGTCCTGACGCAGGCGGGCGATCACGCCAGGGTCGGATGCGTCGGCGATATGCATCAGCAGATACAAGCCGTAGAGAGGCTGCGGCAGACCGGCGCGCAGCTGACTAATGGTCTGGATCATCCTCGGCAGCCCGTTCAAAGCGGCTGAATCGCAGGGCAGCGGCATCAGTACCCGGTGCGCCGCGACCAGGGCATTTTGGGTAAGCAGGTCGAGCGAGGGCGGGCAGTCGAGAACCACGTGGTCAAAATCCAGCGACAGGACATCCAAGCTTGCGATGGCCTGATACAGGCGGGTATGACTGTCGCCCATCAAGGCGAGTTTCCTTTCCAGTTGCCCCAGGCCGGCGCTGGCTGGCGACAGGTAGAGTTCCGTAATTCCGGTTGCGACGATCATCTCGCGTGCGATCGTCGCATCAAGCAATGCGCGCTCGGCGCAGCCTCTCCCATGGCCGTCATATCCGAGGGAATGGCTCGCGCGTCCTTCAGGATCCAAGTCCATCAACAAGACGCGCCGACCGGTCGCCGCCAGGGCCAGCGCCAGATTGATAGCGGTCGCGGTCGCGCCGATTCCCTCCTTCTGACTGACGACGGTAATGATTTCCGGTGAGGGCTGCCCCAGGCCCGATGTCGTTCGCGTCATGAGGTTATTTCCGTCCGGATGGGGAGATTGGAGTCATCGCTTGCACCTTCATCAAAGCTGGGCAGACCGGATTGCAACCACCAGGAATCTTGACTTCCCGTCCCGGCGCCAACGCTGAATGATACGGCATCTACATCGCCTCTGCTCCGACGCTTATCGAGTCGTGCGCCGAGGCAGCCGCTATTAAAGCTCAGGTGAGCAGCTTAAAGACGTGAACCCAGTCATTGCGGAGAAATCCGGGGATACACCAAAGCATGCATAATGGCTCGATTGCGCGGGCCGCCGTAGCCTTGCCCATGTCCACCGTTTCCCACCCGAACTGATCGAGGATTCCGCGCACGACCTCTTTCGCCGCTTCGTCGTTGCCGCAAATGAACATCGTTGGTTTGCCGCCCTCAAACTGCGGATTGACCATGCAGGCATTGCCAACCGAATTGAAGGCTTTCACGAAGCGAACGTCTTCAAACTCGCCCTGCAGACGCTCCATCAGGGACTCGTCAAGATTGGTGAAGAACTGCAAGACGCCGTCGGAAGGTGGAGCGTCTGCAATTGGATTGGTCACGTCGATGACCAGCTTACCCGCCAGATTCTCGGTATCCGCGGCATGGAGCGCCTCCGCCGCAGCCGAACCCTTGACTGCCAGAACCAATACGTCGCCAAAACCAGCCGCCTTTGCAAACGTGGAAATGCTGGCCTTGGGATTCTTTGTCGCCCACTCCGCAAGCTTGGACGGCGCGCGCGTGCCAAGCATGACCTCGTGACCGTGCCGGAGAAAACCACCGGCCAGCGCCTTGGCTACATGCCCGAGCCCATGATTCCGATTTTCATACGGTTCGCCATTGCAAGATTTGAGAGCAGCTTCAGGATTTTGAACCAGATGGACTGACACCATCCGGAACTTTAGTCCTCGAAATTATAGCCCGCTCATGGGACACCTATAAAACATCTAATACAACAACTGCACGCCCGTGGTCGCGATGGCGGATCACGCCACCCTGGCGGATCGGCTCGCCCCCCGCAGCCATTTCGATGTTCGTCGAGGAACGTCTTCATCTGCGATTAGGCGATCGACATCTCGAGAAACCATGTCATCAGCGTCGGATTTGACCCGAATAGCGCGTTCCGAACCGGTTAGCGCTCGATCAAGATGTCGGAGGTGCGAAAAAACGATCAGTAGCCGCGGAAATACCAGAGATTGTCCCAGCCCGGCGGAGCGAACATCGGCTCCCCGGTGTCCGCGTGAGCAGCGCTGCCAGGCTCGCTCAAAGAAAAGGGAAGCGGAAGATTGCCAGGCAAGGGATAGGGAAAAAGATTCGGTCCCAGATCGCGAAAAATCTCCCTGTCTCGTTCGATACGCTCCAGTCGCTCGGCCCGTTGGCGTCGAACGTCTTCGTTCCAGGCATCCTGTTGGGCCGCGCCCCTGGGGTTATGCAGACGGCGCAGCGCGTCATAGGTCTCGCGCGTTTCATGGCGACGCGCTTCCCATGCCTGTCGCTGGGCCCGTACCTCATCAAGCCAGGGTGAGCCGGCGTCTGGAAATGCGGATTGCTGGTGCATCTGCGAGGTTTGCGCCAATGGCCGCGAAAGAGGCTCCGCGCTCGTCACGGAGCTGCCCGCCAGGAGGCCAATCAGCAGACAGATCCAACCCCTCCCGGCCGACCATCGGCGGGTCAGGCGAGTGGATCCAGTGGAACGGTCGGTCTGCTGAACGCCTCGCCACAGGCGCGTCGAAGCATCGAATTGCGGATGACCGCGGAACCGTGGGCCTGGCCTTGCATTGATTTCGCGCAATGCAAAGAGCGCCGTCGCCGCGAATCCGCATGACGCGCGATCGCTTTCGCTGACTCGAGGTGGCGGCAAGCCAAGTTCGTTATTGGTTCGATGCATGGCTTTCGAGTCGGTCATGGATTTCGCGGCGCAGACAGGCCAGGGCCGTTTCGCAGGTGATGGGGGCGTCGTCTCCGCTGGTGATGAAAAAAACATCGTCCACCTCGGCGCCGACGGTGGCGATCTTGGCGTTCTGAAGCCGGATGCCGCAGCTTTGGAAGACCGCGCCAACCTCGGCCAGGAGTCCCGGGCGGTCGAGCGTATTGAGGCGCATGATGGTCCGACGATTGGGCTCGTCGGCGGCAAAGCTGATGCGGGTTTCGATCGGGAAATGGCGATGACGACGCGGGATAGAGCGCGCCACCTTGATGCTGGCACCAGTCTGTTCGACGATGTCGGAGGCCAGGGTCGAACGGATTTCCTCCATGCGCAAGGGGTCGTCCACGGGCATGCAGTCTTGATCCAGAACCTGATAGCTGTTGATCGCCATCCGGTCGTCCGTGGTCATGACGCGCGCATCCATGACGCTCAATCCCATCTGATCCAGCAGCGCGGTGGTGCGCGCGAAGAGATTGGCGCGGTCGCGCGTGTAGATGAAGATTTCGGTCACGCCGCGAACCGTCACCGGACGGATGACCACCAGGGGTAACTGCGAGGGATCGGCGGCTAGGATCTGCCGGGTCTGCCAAGCGATTTCGTCCGGGGAATTGTGCAGGAAGAAATCCAGGCTGAATTTGATCCAGAGTCGATTGCAGGCACTGGGATCGCCGCCGTAACGCGCGACCAGCCGCATGGCTTCGGCCTGCTTTTGCGTAATGAGTTCGTCCTGGGCTTGGGGGTTGTCCAGTCCGCGCAGAAGCGCACGCCGGGTGCCATGATAGAGCTCGCGCAACAGGGCGTCCATCCAGCTATTCCAGCGTTCCGGATTGGTCGCGCGGGCATCGGCGACGGTGAGCAGATAGAGATAGTCGAGCCGGGTGGGATCGCCGATGAGTTCGGCGAACGCCTGAATGACTTCAGGATCGTTGATGTCCTTGCGCTGTGCGGTCATGGACATGACGAGGTGTTGCTCCACCATCCAGGCGACCAGCCGAGTGTCGAATTCGCCCAAGCCATGCAGCCGGCAGAATTCCCGGGCGTCGCGGGCGCCCAGGGTGGAATGATCGCCGCCCCGACCCTTGGCGATATCGTGAAAGAGACCGGCGAGATAGAGCAGTTCGAGCTTGGGGATACGGCGTCCGACGGCGCTGCACAGGGGAAATTCGTCGTCGTATTTGGGGGTGGTAAAACGCCGCAGGTTGCGCAGCAGCATCATGGTGTGCTCGTCGACCGTATAGACGTGCAGCAGGTCGTATTGCATGCGACCGACGATGTTGGCAAAGGCGGGAATATAGGCCGCGAGGACGCCATAACGATTCATGCGGCGGATGGCGTGCGTGACGCCGGCGGACTCGCGCAGGATTTCCATGAAGAGGCTGCGGGCGCGCAGGTCGGCGCGAAAGTCGTCGTCGATGCGGTGGCGGTTCTCGCGGATCAGGCGGATGGTGCTGGCGCGCACCCCCTGCAGTTCGGGGCGGATCTGGAGCAGATGGAAGACTTCCAGGAGCGCGAACGGATAGAGCCGGAAGACGCTGGGAGAAGTGACTTCCAGGTAACCGCTGCGCGACTGGAAGCGTTTGTTGATCGGGACCGGCGGGCCGATGTCGTCGTGCAGCAGGATGGCCTCGCGAAACAACTGGAGCAGCATTTCGTTGAGCCGGTTGAGTTCCTGAACCGCGCGGTAATACTGCTGCATGAACTGCTCGACGGCGAGGTTGTTGTCGCCGTCGCTAAAGCCGAACTGCCGGGCCAGCGTGCGTTGGTAATCGAACAGGAGCCGATCCTCGCGCCGTCCGTTCAATTGGTGCAGGGCGAAACGAATCCGCCACAACAGCGTCTGGCCGTCGATCAGTGCCTGATATTCGGACTCTGTGAGAAAACCATGGCCCACTAGGTCGTGCAGCGTTTCGGCGGCGAAATGCCGCTTGGCGACCCAGCCGATCATCTGGATGTCGCGCAGTCCGCCGGGGTTTTCCTTGATATTGGGTTCCAGGTTATAGGCGGTGCCGCCGTATTTGTGCCAGCGGGCGCGCTGCTCCAGGGTTTTGGCGGCGAAGAAACGTTCACTGTTCCAGAGCCGATCCGGCGCGGTCGCCTCGCGCATTCGCGGGTAGAGTGTCGCGTTACCGCAGAGCCAGCGTGCCTCCAGCAGATTGGTCATCACGGTGACGTCGCCCGTGGCCTCGCGCACGCAGTCGTCGACGGTGCGCACGCTATGCCCGACTTCCAGTCCGATATCCCAGAGGAAGGTCACCAGCCCTTCCAGCGGATCGGCCAGGCGGGAGTCCGCCCCCGGTTCGATCAGGACCATGATGTCGACATCCGAGGCGGGTTGCAGCTCCTGTCGACCGTAACCGCCCACGGCGATCAAAGCGGCTTCCTCGGTGTCGCCCAAGAAGTTGATCCAGGCTTCACGCAGGACCGCGTCGATCAGTTGGCTGCGTTCAAGGACCAGTTCGGCGATCGGCGTGCCCTGGTCGAACTTGCGATAGAGCGCTTGTCGGTCGGCCTTGAGCCTTCCCTTATAGATGGCGATCGGGTTGATGGCCGGTGGGGCGCATGCCCCGCGTTCGCCGGCGAGCGGTATTGGGCGACTGGCGCTGTCGCTCGGTTGCGGCGAGTGGCTCATGCGCGGGACGGGTCTTCGCGCTCCTCCGCGCGCAGAGTCAGGATTTCATATCCATCCGGGGTCACGAGCACGGTATGTTCCCACTGCGCCGAAAGGCTGCGATCCTTGGTGATCACGGTCCACCCATCCGGCAGCACCTTGATAAAGCGTTTGCCGGCGTTGACCATGGGTTCCACCGTGAAACACATTCCGGGTCGCAGCCGGAGCCCCTCGCCGGGTTTGCCGTAGTGCAGAACCTGGGGTTCTTCATGGAATTCGCGGCCAATGCCATGACCGCAATATTCGCGCACCACCGAATAGCCATGGGATTCGACGAACCGCTGAATCGCATGACCGATGTCGCCGAGCGTGGCGTCGGGACGAACGGCGGAGATTCCGATCCGCATGGCCTGCTGGGTGACGGTGACCAGACGGCGGGCGAGCACCGAGGGCTCGCCCACGAAAAACATCTTGCTGGTATCGCCGTGATAGCCATCCTTGATGACGGTGATGTCGACATTGACCACGTCGCCCTTTTTCAGGCGCTTGCCTCCAGGGATGCCATGACAGACCTGATGGTTGACCGAGGTGCAGATCGACTTGGGGAAACCGCGGTAGTTCAGGGGCGCGGGAATCGCGCCTTGGACCTCGGTGATATAGCGGTGGCAGAGAAGATCCAGGGCGTCGGTCGTGATGCCGGGCTGGACATGAGACTCGATCATGTCGAGGACATCGGCCGCCAGCCGGCCCGCGACGCGCATCTTTTCGATCGCCTCTGGCGTCTTGATCTGCACACTCATCGTACTATTGGAGGCGTCCACGCTGAAGTTGTAGGTCTCTCGTCGGAAAACCAGGACAATTGCCCGTATCGAGCGAGCTATGGTATAAAACGCGGCGCGCTGCCGCAATCGACAACCCAGCTCAGAACATGAAATGGGGTCCGTGGCGGAAGCGCCAAGCGGAAAACCCGAGTTTTTCGCTTTATTTTTATTGTCCACACACGTGTCGACACATGCGGCTGGGTGCCTGGGGATTCGCTCCGGGTTGTCGCGTGGGACGCGTGGAGGTCCAACCCAATTCAGAGGAAGCAAGACTGTGAGCAACGTGACCATGCGCCAGATGCTGGAGGCCGGTGTCCATTTCGGCCACCAGACCCGCTACTGGAACCCCAAGATGAGTGCCTTCATTTTCGGGCACCGCAACAAAATCCATATCGTCAACCTGGAAAAGACGCTGCCCCTGTATCAGGATGCCGTCAATTTCATGGGGACGCTTGCCGCCAATGGCGGCAAGATCCTGTTCGTCGGCACCAAGCGCGCGGCGCGCGATGCGATTCGCGACGAGGCGGCGCGCTGTGGCATGCCGTTCGTCAATCATCGCTGGCTGGGCGGCATGTTGACCAACTTCAAGACCATCCGCCAGTCCGTGAAGCGGCTGAAGGATCTTGAGGTCATGTTCGAGAGCGGCACCATCGAGCGCTTCAACAAGAAGGAAGCCCTGGGCCTGTCGCGCGAACGCGTCAAGCTTGAGCAGAGCCTGGGCGGCATCAAGAACATGGACGGCCTGCCCGATGCCATGTTCGTCATCGACGTGGGTCACGAGAAGATCGCCGTGACCGAAGCCAACAAGCTCGGCATCCCGGTCATCGGCGTGGTCGATACCAACAACGACCCCAGCAATGTCGACTACGTGATCCCCGGCAACGACGATGCCATCCGGGCCGTGCAGCTGTATATCGCCGGCGCCGCGGATGCCATTCTCGACGGTCGCGGCACGGCGGCGGCGATGGTCGGTCGCGACGAGACGTATCTCGACCCGGCGTCCGGCCGGGAAGCGACGCCGGCCACCGAGGCGCAGTAATCCCCTGCGGCGCGGCGGAGGCACGGCTTCCGCGCGCCGCCCCTGGTGGATTCCTGGCATGCTCTCGCACGCGGGGATTCCGTCTCAGATCAATTTCGAAATACGCCCGTCGCGGGGCGGAGGTAGTTTAGACATGGCGATTTCAGCCGCAATGGTCAAGGAACTGCGCGAACGCACCGGCGTTGGCATGATGGAGTGCAAGACCGCACTCGTCGAAGCGAATGGCGACATCGAGGCCGCGATCGAAGCGATGCGCAAATCCGGCCAGGCACGGGCCGCGAAAAAATCCGGTCGCACCGCGGCCGAGGGCGTGGTCGTGATCCAGATCGCCGAGAATCGCAGGCACGGCGTCATGGTCGAGATCAACTGCGAGACCGATTTCGTGGGCAAGGACGCGGGTTTCCAGTCCTTCGCCGAGGCCGTCGCCGCCACGGCGCTGGCCAGCCCGGTCAAGGATGCCGCCGAACTGGCCGTGCAGCCGCTGATCGGCGATCCATCGATCACTGTCGACGCGGCGCGCGAGGCGCTGATCGCCAAGATCGGCGAGAATATTCAGGTGCGTCGTCTGCTCCGCTTCGATGGCGTCGAGGGTGCGTTGTACAGCTACCGTCATGGCGTGCGGATCGGCGTGGTCGTGGCCTTGGAGGGTGGCGACGAGTCGCTCGGTCGCGACATCGCGATGCACGTCGCGGCGAGCAACCCGCTGTGCCTCAGCGCCGAGCAAGTGCCGGCGGAGACCCTTGCGAAAGAAAAGGAAATCTTCAAGGCGCAGTCGCTCGACAGCGGCAAGCCCGAGGCGATCGTCGACAAGATGATCGAAGGGCGCATGCGCAAGTATCTTGAGGAAGTCACTTTGCTCGGACAGCCGTTCGTCAAGGATCCGGAACAATCCGTCGAGAAGCTGTTGAAGAAAGCTGGCGCGCGGGTGCTGGCCTTCTCGCGGGTCGAGGTGGGCGAGGGGATCGAGAAAAAGACCGAGAACTTCGCCGAAGAGGTGATGGCCCAGGTTCGCGGTAGCTGAGCCGTCGCGGTCTCCTGCTTCCTTTCACGATCAAGTCGCGCCGAGGTCCACGTCCATGTCGAGTCCAGTCTATCGACGCATCCTGCTCAAGCTCAGCGGCGAGGCGCTGATGGGTTCGGGCACGGAGGGGATCGATCCGGATATCCTCGAACGCTATGCGCGTGAGGTGCGCGACTTGGCCGCGACGGGGTTGCAGGTGGCATTAGTCATCGGCGGGGGCAATCTTTTTCGCGGCGCGGGTCTTGCCGCCAGAGGCATGGATCGGGTGACCGGCGACCACATGGGCATGCTGGCCACCGTCATGAACGCGCTGGCGATGCGGGATGTGCTGGAGCGGCTCGCGGTCGAGACGCGCGTGATGTCGGCCCTGAAGATTGCTCAGGTCTGCGAGGACTATGATCGCCGCCGTGCCATGCGCCATCTCGACCAGGGGCGCGTCACCCTCTTCGCGGCGGGAACTGGAAACCCCTTTTTCACCACGGACTCGGCGGCCAGCCTGCGGGCGATCGAGATTGGGGCCGATCTGCTGATCAAGGCCACGAAGGTCGACGGCATCTATTCGGCCGACCCCATCCAGGATCCGTCCGCGACCTTCTACCGCCGGATCAGCTACGATCAGGTGCTCCATGAGGGCTTGACGGTGATGGATACCACGGCCATCGTCTTGTGCCGGGACCATGGAATGCCCTTGCGTGTCATCAATATCAACGAACCAGGCGCCTTGCAGCGATTGATCCGCGGCGAAGAGATCGGGTCGCTGGTCGTCAGCGGGAACTAACATGATCGACGATATCAAGAAAGACGCGGCGGACCGCATGGGCAAGAGTGTCGAGTCGCTCTCCCATGAACTCGCCAAGATTCGTACCGGGCGCGCCCATCCGTCGCTGCTCGACCATATCATGGTCTCCTATTACGGCTCGGAGATGCCGATCCGGCAGGTCGCCAACGTCAATGCCGAGGATGCGCGCACCCTCGCCGTGGTGCCCTGGGAAAAGAACATGGTGCAGGCCATCGAAAAGGCCATCATGCAGTCGGACCTGGGCCTCAATCCCAATACCGCCGGAACCGTCATCCGCGTTCCCATGCCGGCCCTGACCGAGGAGCGGCGGCGGGATCTGATCAAGGTCGCCCGCAACGAGGCGGAACAGGCGCGCGTGGCGGTGCGCAACATCCGTCGCGATGCCAATCATGAACTCAAGGAACTGGTCAAGGAAAAGATGATCTCCGAGGATGACGAGCGGCGCGGGCAGGAGATTGTGCAGAAACTGACCGATCAGTACATCAAGGATGTCGATACGGTGCTGGCGGAGAAAGAGCAAGATCTGATGTCGATTTAAGACCGCTTGGCCGATCCGATTCAGACCCTCGTGAATACCGTAACGCCCGCCGTTCTTGCCATTGATCCGCACCGTTCCGTCCCCCGGCATGTCGCGATCATCATGGATGGCAACGGCCGCTGGGCCAAGCTGCGCGGTCGTCCTCGCACCGCCGGTCATCGCGAGGGCGTCAAGAGCGTGCGCGCGGTGGTCGAGGAATGCGTACGCCGCGGCATCGACACCCTGACGCTCTTCGCTTTCAGCAGCGAGAACTGGCAGCGCCCGCGTGCCGAGGTCAACATTCTCATGGAGCTGTTCATGACCGCCCTGCGCGGCGAAGTCAAACGCCTGAACGAGAATGATGTGCGCCTGCGCATCATCGGCGAGCGAGGCGCCTTTTCCGAGAAACTTCAGCGTCGCATCCGCGACGCTGAGACGCAGACCGCGAACAACACCACCCTCAACCTGCAGGTGGCCGCCAACTATGGCGGGCGCTGGGATATCGCTCAGGCCGCGCGCCGACTGGCCGAGGAGGTGCGGGCCGGACGCCTGGATCCGGACGCGATCGATGAAGATGCCCTTGCGCGCCGATTGTCCTTTCCCGATCTCCCCGAGCCCGATCTCTTCATCCGCACCGGCGGAGAACAGCGTCTGAGCAATTTCGTGCTCTGGCAGTCGGCCTATGCCGAGCTGTATTTCACCGATATCCTCTGGCCGGATTTCAATGAAGCGGCATTCGGTCATGCGCTGGACGACTTCTCGCGTCGGCAGCGTCGTTTCGGTCACACCGGCGAGCAGATCGAAACCTGGAGCGCGATGGGTGCCTATGAGCGAACTGAATAGCACCCTGCGGGCGGCCAGCAGTCTGCAGCGCCGCACCTTCACCGCGTTCCTGCTGGGACCGCTGGTCATCGCCGTCATCCTGTGGTTGCCAACCCCCGCGTTTGCCCTGTTCTTCACCGTGGCGCTCCTGCTCGCGGCCTGGGAGTGGTGCGCGCTGGCCGGTCTTCGCCAGACCCCGCCTCGGGTCGCCTATCTGGCCGTCATGGCGGCCTGCATGGGCCTGTTCTGGGTGCGGCCCGATTGGTCGCTCTGGTTGTTCGGCGTCAGTCTCCTGTTCTGGACCATCCAGGCAATCCGGCTGTCGCGCGTGCGTCGGATCGAACCGGTCGCGGGATTTCAGCCGCGGCTGTTGCCGATCGGTCTGCTGGTCCTGGTGGCACCCTGGGCGGCCTTGGTCGAGCTGCATCGCGTTCCCGAACTCGGACCCGGTCTGGTGCTGTTCCTGATGATCCTGATCTGGACCGCCGATTCCATGGCCTATTTTGTCGGGCGTCGCTGGGGTCGGGCCAAGCTCGCGCCCGTGGTGAGTCCTGGCAAGACGCGCGTTGGCGTCTACGGGGCTATCCTTGGGGCCATGATCTGCGGTCTGGCCTTTTCCTGGTTCCAGTCGCTCGGCGTTCCCGAGACGCTTCGGATTCTGGCGATCTGTGGCCTGTCGGCCTTGATGTCGGTCGTTGGGGATCTGTACGAGAGTCTCCTGAAACGCCGTCGCGGGGTGAAGGATTCCAGTCATCTGTTGCCCGGTCATGGCGGTCTGCTCGACCGCATCGACAGCCTGACCGCGGCGGCCCCCTTCTTTGCCCTGGGCATGGCCTGGGTCATCACTTGACCGGAGTAGCATGGTGAAAGGCGTAACCGTACTGGGTTCGACAGGCTCCGTGGGCGTGAGTACGCTCGATGTGCTGGCACGGCACTCGGATCGTTTTCGGGCCGTGGCCTTGACCGCGCATCGGGATGCCGAGCGCATGGCCGAGCAGTGTCGCCTGCATTGTCCCGAGGTTGCCGTGATGGTGGATCCGGACGCGGCCGCGCGGCTGCGGGATCTGCTGGCGGACATGCCGAAGCGCCCGGAGATTCTCTCCGGCGTCGAGGGGCTTGAACAGGTCTCGGCGATGCCTAGCGCGGATTACGTGATGGCGGCGATCGTCGGCGCGGCCGGCCTGCGTCCGACGCTTGCGGCGGCGCGCGCGGGCAAGCGGGTGATGCTGGCCAATAAGGAGTCGCTGGTGGTCGCCGGTGCCCTGCTGATGCAGGCCGTGGCCGAGAGCGGCGCCGAACTGCTGCCCATCGACAGCGAACATAACGCCATCTTTCAGTGCCTGCCGCCCAATTTCAGTACCGGACTCGCGGCGGTGGGCGTGGAGCGTATCCTGCTCACCGCCTCGGGCGGACCGCTGCGCGACTGGCCGATCGAGCGCCTGGCCGCCGTCACTCCGGAGCAGGCCTGCGCCCATCCGACCTGGGTCATGGGCCGCAAGATTTCGGTCGATTCCGCCACTATGATGAACAAGGGACTGGAGGTCATCGAGGCCTGCTGGCTGTTCGGGACCGATACCGACCACATCCAGGTCGTGGTGCACCCGCAGAGCGTGATTCATTCGCTCGTCCAGTACCAGGACGGTTCGGTGCTGGCGCAACTCGGGAACCCGGATATGCGCACGCCCATCGCGCATGCGCTGGCCTGGCCGGAGCGACTCGCGTCGGGCGTCGCCCCGCTCGATCTGTTCGCGGTCGGTCGTCTCGATTTTCAGGCGCCCGATCTGCTGCGTTTCCCCTGTCTCGCGCTGGCCTTTCAGGCGGCCCGCCATGGCGGGATTGCGCCGGCCGTCCTGAATGCCGCCAACGAGATCGCGGTGGCGGCATTCCTTGATGGGCGCATCGATCTGCCGGGTATTGCGGCGGTGGTGGGCGAGACGCTGGACGCGCTGCCCGACGAAAGGGTTGAGGGCCAGGGGGTCGAGTTTCTGCTGGATGTCGACCGTCGCGCCCGCGAGTGCGCGGAACAATTGGTGCGAACGCGGGTCATCTAAAAGCGATGGAAATTCTCTTTACAATCGCTTCCTTCATCGTGGCGCTGGCGATTTTGATCGCGGTCCACGAATTCGGGCATTTTTGGGTCGCCCGCCGGGTGGGCGTCAAGGTGCTGCGGTTTTCGATCGGTTTCGGAACACCGCTGCTGCGCTGGCAGAGTCGGCGCGACGAGACCGAGTATGTCCTCGCCGCGATTCCGCTCGGCGGCTACGTCACAATGCTTGACGAACGCGAGGAGGAGGTTCCCGAGAACCAGTTGGATCGGGCCTTCAATCGCCAACCCTTGTGGAAGCGGTCGGCCATCGTCGTCGCGGGTCCGCTGTTCAATCTGCTGTTCGCCATCCTGGCCTACTGGGCCATCTTCAGCGTCGGCGATACCGGCCTAAAGCCCGTCATCGGCGTGGTTGCGCCGCAATCGATCGCCGCCGAGTCGGGGTTCCAGTCCGGCGACGAACTGCTCCTGATCGGCAACCGCCCCGCGCGCAGTTGGGAGACGGCTGTTTTCGCCTTCGCGGTCGAGGCGATGGAGGGGCAGGATCTGCTCATCAGGGTGCGTGACGCGAGCGGCCAGACACGCGAGCGCTGGATCCCCGAGCAGGCGCTTGCCGGTTTGGCCGAGGAACCCGATCTATTGGGTCGACTCGGTTTGGAGGCACGTCGTCCTCGCCTGCCCCCGATCATCGGGGAACTCGTGCCCGGAGAACCGGCCCAGCGCGCCGGGCTTGAGGTTGGCGACCGTCTGGTCGCCGCCGACGGCAGCCCGATCGATGTCTGGCAGGATTGGGTGACCCTGGTGCGCGAGCGCGCGGGCCAGCGCATTTTAGTTGAAGTCGAGCGCGGCGATGGCTCGCTTCAGGAGCTCTCGATCACCCCGCAATCGACGGAGATCGATGGCAAGGCGGTCGGACGGATTGGGGCTGGCGTCCTGGTGCCCGATGGCGTGATGGACGACTACCGTGTCCTGGTGCGTTACGGGCCGGTCGAGGCCTTGGGACAGGCGGTCGGCAAGACCCTGGACATGAGCGTGATGATGCTGCGGGTCATGGGTCGCATGTTGGTTGGCGATGCCTCGGTGCGCAATCTCAGCGGCCCGATCACTATCGCGGAAGTCGCGGGGCAAACCGCGAGTTCCGGTCTCCTTGCCTTCGTGAAATTCCTGGCCGTGGTCAGCATCAGCCTGGGTGTCTTGAATCTGCTGCCGATCCCCGTGCTCGATGGCGGCCACCTGTTTTATTTTCTGATCGAGTGGATCAAAGGCAGTCCCGTGTCCGAACAGGTCCAGCTTCAGGGACAAAAGGTCGGCTTTATCCTGCTCGCGGCGCTGATGTCGCTCGCCTTCTACGCGGACATCTCCCGGCTATTGGGCTAAGCCCTGTTGTTCCCTTATACTACTGCCCCTTGGATGCCGACTGCGTGGCAGATTTCGGCCTGATCGAGGGGAACCCGTCTTGCGCGCAATAGCTCAGATTTTTCGCGGTGGTGTCAGGCAATGGTTGTTGCTGCCCATCGTTCTGGTTTCAATGCACCAGCCCGCCGCTGCCGCGGTCTTCCAGGTATCCGATATTCGGGTCGAGGGACTCCAGCGGATCGCGCCCGGCACTGTCTTCAACTATCTCCCGGTTCAGGTCGGCGATACCGTTGGCGAGGACGTCACCGGCGGGATCATTCGTGCACTCTACAAGACCGGATTCTTCGACGATGTGCGTGTCGAACGCGATGGCAGCGTGCTGGTGCTGTGGGTCCGCGAACGCCCCGCGATCGCCGAGATCAAGATTACCGGAAACAAGGATATCGAAACCGAGGCACTTAGCAATGCACTGGCGGATATCGGGCTCAAGGAAGGGCGGGTTTTCAATCGTTCGGTCCTCGATCGGATCGAGCAGGAACTGGAACGTCAGTATTTCGCGCGCGGGAAATACGGCGTACTCATCCAGTCCACGGTTTCCCCCCTCGAGCGCAATCGGGTTGCCGTCAATATCGAAGTGATCGAGGGACTCACCGCCCGAATCAAGCAGATCAATCTGATCGGCAATCAAGCGTTCACGACGAAGGAACTGAGCAAGCAGTTCGAACTTGGACCGACCAGTTGGAATTCGTTCTACTCCAAAAACGATCAGTATTCGAAGCAAAAACTTGCGGGGGATCTGGAAACCCTGCGCTCGTTTTATCTGGATCGCGGCTACATCAAATTCGACATCAAGTCGACCCAGGTCTCGATCAGCGCCGACCGGAAAGAGATCTATATCACGGTGGTCATCGAGGAAGGCGTGCCCTTTACCATCAGCGATATCAAACTCGCCGGCGAGCCATCCGTCCCCGCGGCCCAGTTGTTTCCGCTGATCCACCTCAAGCGCGGCGACTTTTTTTCGCGCAAGGCGACGACTGAGAGCGCCGAGCGTATCTCAGGCCTGCTCGGCGATGAGGGCTATGCCTTCGCGAATGTGAATACGGTCCCGGAAATCGACGAGTCGGCCAAGACAGTCGCCGTGACCTTTTTCGTCGATTCCGGAAAGCGTGTCTATGTGCGCAGGGTCAACATGAAAGGCAATACGCGCACCCGCGACGAGGTGTTGCGACGAGAGATGCGCCAACTGGAAACCGCGTGGTTTTCGGCCGAATTGGTGCGTAAATCGCGTGAACGACTCCAGCGTCTGGGCTATTTCGACGATGTTTCCATTGAAACGCCAGCAGTCCCAGGCTCGGCGGACCAAGTCGACGTCGACGTTTCAGTCAAGGAAAAGCCGGCTGGAAATCTTGCGGCCGGCGTTGGTTTTTCTCAGTCGCAGGGCATCCTCCTGAATGCCAGCGTGACGCAAAATAATTTTCTGGGCACCGGAAAGCGTGTGTCGATGGCCTTGAATACCAGCTCGGCCACCCGTCTTTATCAGCTTGGCTATGTCAATCCCTACTACACCATCGACGGCATCAGTCGTGGGTTTAACCTGTCGTATCGCGAAACCGATTTCGATGAGTTGATCGGTGCCGATTATTCGGCCAATGTGGGTGTGGCAGGAATGAACTTTGGTTTGCCAATCTCGGATACGAGTCGCGCCGGGCTCGGCTTTCGCTATCAATACACGGATTTCACCGCCGGGTTTTCAGAGATTGCACAGGAGTTCGTCGAGCAGAACGGAAATACGTTCAACGATTTCTTTCTCTCCGCGAATTACACGAATGATTCCCGCGATACAGCGATCTTTCCGACCCGCGGTGGATTACGAACCGTCTTTGCCGAGGTCGCGGTTCCAGGCAGCGATCTTCAATACTACAAGATCAATTATCAGGAACAGCGTTACGTCCCGTTGACATCGCGCTTTATCTTTTCGCTAAGTGGCGATGTCGCCTATGGCGACGGCTATGGCGATACCGACTACCTGCCGTTTTTCGAAAATTTCTACGCTGGCGGGCCACGTTCAGTGCGCGGCTGGGTTGCCAATTCACTTGGGCCACGTGAAATCGGCACTGACGATCCTGTCGGCGGCAACCTGAAATTGGCCGGCAGCGTCGAGTTGTTTGCGCCCGCTCCAATTGGAGGGGATTTCGAAAAAACGCTGCGACTTGGGCTCTTCCTCGACTTCGGAACGGTCTGGATGATGGACGAGACGGATCTCCTGACCTCGACCGGATTTGACTTGGGCGATCTGCGCTATTCGACCGGTCTTTCCGCGACTTGGCTGTCCCCCGTGGGTGCGCTTTCGATTAGTTTTGCGTATCCACTCAATGAAGAGGACGGCGACGATACCCAGGTGTTTCAGTTTGGATTCGGGCAAACCTTCTGAAAAATGGGGTCGCGCGTGAAAATTCGAGTCGTCTCTACCTTGCTCGTGTTGACGGGTTTTGTGTATCAAGCGAGCGCTGCTCCCGATTATCGCATTGCCGTCGTGGATCCGAATCGGGTGGTCGAACAGTCCCCTCAGTACGAAGCCGCGCGCGATTCATTGCAACGCGAGGTCGAGGACCGCGAACGCGCCCTGCGTGATCAGCAGGAGCAGATCTCGTCCTTGCAGAGTAAGCTCGAACGCGATGGCGCCTTGATGAGCGAAAGCGAAATTCAGCGCCTGCAAAATGATATTCGCAGCCGGAGTCGTAAACTGAAGTACGCTCGCGATGAATTTCAGGAAGATTTTGCGTTACGCCAAAATGAGCTGCGGGCCAAGCTTGGTCGTCAGGTGAAAGAAGTGATCGTCGAGTTGGCCAAGGAGCAGAAGATCGACTTGATTATCAGCGAAGGACTTGTCTACTCCGATCCTCGCATCGATATCTCCGATCTTGTCATCGAGCGCTTGAAACAAGAATTTAAACCGCGCCAAGACTGATTCGCGTTGCTTCGAGTGAAACGGCTTCGCCGTTCGCGAGCGCCGATCAATGATGCGCGGTTTCATTCAGATGACCTTGAAGCGCTGGACCGGACGCCCATCGATCTGACCGTTTGGAGACCTAAACCCATGGAGATCCGCCTCGGAGAACTCTCTGCTCGACTGGGCGTGACCTTGTTGGGCGACGGCAATACCAAGGTATCCCGCGTGGCTGAATTGACGAATGCGGATGCCAGTTGTCTCGCTTTTCTCGGCGACTCCAAATACCGTCGGCATCTTGAAACCACGGCCGCGGGTGCGGTGATCTTGTCGGAAGCCGACGCGGACTCCATGCCGATGCCGGTCTTGCTGAGCGACAATCCCTATTTGACCTTTGCCAGGGCGGCGCGAATTCTTCACCCTGATTCGCCGGTCATTGGGGGCAGGCATCCGAGTGCGGCGATCCATCCCGATGCACAGGTCGACCCAACCGCCTGGATCGGTCCACTGGTCGTCCTGGAGGCCGGTGTTGTGGTCGGCCCGCGGGTGTTTATCGGGCCGGGCTGCATTCTTGGCGAAGGAGTTCGAGTCGACGAGGAGAGTCGTTTGATTGCCCGGGTAACGCTGTGCGCCGGTGCCCTGGTGGGCAAACGGGCGCTCCTACATCCCGGCGCGGTGATCGGTCGTGAAGGCTTCGGTTTCGCACGCGACGGCGAGCGCTGGATCCGCATTCCGCAGGTCGGACGAGCGGTGTTGGGCGACGATGTCGAAATCGGTGCCAATACCGCGGTCGACCGTGGCACGCTCGGCGATACGGTGATCGGGAACGGCGTCAAACTGGATAATCACATTCAGATCGGACACAACGTCGAAATTGGCGACCATACCGCCATCGCGGCGAATACAGGGGTCTCCGGTTCGACGCGAATCGGCCGCAATTGCACCATTGCCGGAGCCGTGGGGATCGCTGGACACCTGGAGATCGGTGACAACGTGCACTTCACCGGCATGGCCATGGTCACCCGCTCCTTCCCCGAGCCTGGCTCCTACAGCAGCGGAATACCGGCGATGCCAAGCGCGGAATGGCGACGCAACGTGGCGCGTTTCAGGCACCTTGACGACCTGACGCGCCGATTGAAACATCTTGAGTCAGTAATCGAAACGATGAAAAAAACAACTGAGCGGGGGAATTCCTAATGGATGGATCGCATCCTGTGCCGACCGAACTCGATCAGCAGTCTGGTCGCTCGGAGGACGTCGTGAGCACAATGGACATCCACAAGGTGCTGAGTCTCCTGCCGCACCGCTATCCCTTCCTGTTGGTCGATAAAGTGATCGATTACAAGATCAACGATTATCTGATCGCGGTTAAAAACGTCTCGTACAACGAACCCTGTTTCACAGGGCATTTCCCGGTGCGCCCGGTCATGCCTGGGGTTCTCATTATCGAGGCCATGGCGCAGGCGACCGGTCTCCTGGCCATGGCGTCACGCCCGGAAGAGGTCGGCGACAAACTCTATTATTTCGTCGGAATCGATAAGGCCCGCTTCAAACGCCCCGTCGAACCTGGCGATCAGCTGATCATGGAAGTCAAACTCGGGCCAGTGCGCCGGGGGATCTGGAAGTTTGACGCCGAGGCGCGGGTCAACAACCACATTGTCGCGACCGCCGAAATCATGTGTACCGCACGAGATTTTACCGCTTGATCCATCCCACCGCGGTCATCGACGCCGGGGCCGAATTGGACTCCGAGGTCGAGGTCGGTCCCTTTGCCGTGATTGGCGCGGGCGTCCAGATCGGTTCAGGAACTCGCATCGGGCCGCATGCGGTGCTGCGCGGGCCGCTGCGGATCGGCCGCGATAACCGGATCTTCCAGTTCGCCTCCATTGGCGAGGATCCGCAGGACAAGAAATATGGCGGCGAGCCGACCTGGCTTGAGATCGGCGACCGCAATCAGGTGCGCGAGTTCGTCACCCTGCATCGCGGAACCGTTCAGGATCAGGGCGTCACGCGCATCGGCGACGACAATCTCTTCATGGCCTATACCCATGTGGCGCACGATTGCCGTATCGGCAATCAGGTGATCATGGCCAATGCCGCCTCGCTGGGGGGGCATGTCGAGATTCAGGACTGGGCGATCCTCGGCGGTTTTACCATCGTCCATCAATTTTGCCGGATCGGCACCCATGGTTTTTGTGCCATGGGTTCGGTGTTGAACAAAAACGTGCCCCCCTATGTCGTGGTCGGAGGGCATCCCGCCGAACCGCGCGGGATCAATTCGGAGGGGTTACGCCGACGCGGTTTCCCGACGGAGAGCATCCAGGCCATCAAACGCGCCTATCGGACCCTGTATATGGCCAATCTGAAACGCGACGAGGCGCTTGCGCGGATTCGCGAGATGGCTGAAACGACCCCGCAACTCGCCGTGCTGGTGGACTTTATCGCCGACAGCCAACGCAGTCTGGTGCGTTAATCCGACAAGCGTGGTCAGCGACCAGCCGCCAGCCGTTGTTTTGCCAATCGAGCCGCAAAGGCGCAAAGGACGCTAAGAAAACAATGGCTTGCAATACACACTACAGTCACCCCTTCGGTGAATGCAGTCATCGAGGCAAGACAATGAGATATTTAGTGTTCTTTGCGTTCTTTGCGGTTCGACTGCGCTTTTTAGGTGAACGGACCCGATGAAAACGACAGGATCTGCATTGACGGTAGGGATCGTGGCCAACGAGCCCTCCGGCGATCTGCTCGGGGCCGCGCTCGTTCGAGAGCTTCGCGAGTTGATCCCCGATGCCCGCTTTGTCGGCGTGGCCGGGCCACGGATGCAGGAGGCCGGCTGCGAGACCCTGTTTGCGATGGAGCGTCTGTCGGTGATGGGGTTGACGGAGGTGCTCGGACATCTGCGCGAACTGCTCGGGTTGCGGGCCGATCTGAGGCGCTATTTTCTCGCCCATCGGCCGGCGGTCTTCATCGGCGTCGACGCGCCGGATTTCAATCTGGGCCTGGAGCGACGCTTGCGCGAGGCGGGCATCAAGACCGTGCATCTCGTCAGCCCGACCGTCTGGGCCTGGCGTCCCGGCCGGGTCAAGGGGATTCGTCGCGCGGTCGATCTGATGCTCAGCGTCTTTCCCTTCGAGGAGACCTTCCTGAGACAGCATGGCGTGCCGGCGACCTATGTCGGGCACCCACTGGCCGACGAGATCCCGCTGAAGGTCGATCGGGACGCCGCGCGCGCCCGGCTTGGACTCCCGCCGAACTCCCCGGTCATTGCGCTCCTGCCCGGCAGTCGCGTGGGCGAGATGCAGCGTCTGGCGGCGCCTTTCATCGACGCGGCCCGCTTGTGCCTGACCGCGCGACCGGATCTGCGCTTCGTGGTCCCTTTGGTCACTGCCAGTCTGCGGGCGCGGTTCGAGGCCGAACTGGCGCGGCGGGCGCCCGGACTTCCGGTTATCCTGATGGATGGACGCAGCCGCGACGCCATCGCCGCCGCCGATTGCGTTCTCACCGCCTCGGGGACGGCAACCCTGGAGACGCTGCTGCTCAAACGGCCGATGGTAGTTGCCTATCGCATCCATCCGCTCACCTATCGCCTGGTCAAGCAATTCGATCTGATCAAGGTGCCGTATATCGCGATGGCCAATCTGCTGGCGGGGCGCGCGCTGGCGCCGGAGTTCATTCAAGATCGCTGCCGCGCCGAACTGCTGGCGCCCGCGTTGCTGGATTTTCTCGACGATCCCGAGCGCGTGGCCGGGATCCAGGACGACTATGGACGCATCCATCGCGAATTGCGCCGCCAGGCAGCCCGTGAGGCAGCCCGCGCCATCCTTTGGCTCATCGGACAGCAGACAGCATGAGCGAATCGGTCATCCTGGTCGCGGGGGTCGACGAGGCGGGACGCGGTCCACTGGCGGGACCGGTCAGCGCCGCCGCCGTGATCCTGGATCCCGCACGCCCGATCGTCGGGATCAACGATTCGAAAAAACTCAGCGCGTCGCGGCGCGCCATCCTGGATCGGGAGATTCGCGAGCGCTCGCTCGCTTGGGCGGTTGCCTGGGCGACGGTCGAGGAAATCGACCGGATCAATATCCTTCAGGCCTCGCTGCTTGCCATGCAGCGTGCGGTGGCCGCGCTCGCGATCCAGCCCCAACGCATTTTAGTGGATGGCAATCGTTGTCCTGAGTTTGGCCTTGAAGCGCAAGCCATCATTGGCGGCGACGGTCTGATTCCAGCCATCGGCGCGGCCTCCATTCTCGCGAAGGTCGCACGCGATCGCTTGATGGAGCACATGGACCTGGATTTTCCAGGCTATGGTTTCGCGCTTCACAAAGGCTACCCCACCCGAGTCCATCTCGCGGCCTTGCGGACGCTTGGGGTCTGTCCTCATCATCGCCGCAGCTTCGGGCCAGTACGGACCTTGATCGAGTCCAATTAAACGGCTTTCCCGCATGAAAGCGTTTTCTGCGGAGCGACTTGGTCGCCTGTTGGATCAATGGTTACGGGCACCGATGAAATATGCAAACGTTACGCGTCTTGCTGCCCAGATTCGTCAAGCGTAGCATTCGTCAGCTATCGATCGAATCTGCTGGTTTGTTCATGGTGTTGAGAAACCCGGACAGGCTATGTTTTAAAGCGTGAAATGATCGATGTCGGAACATTTGTCGCGGACTCCTCCAAACCGATGGCTGACGCCATCCTTGATTGGGGGATTGCGCACGTTGAGTTGTGTTGTGTCAGCGGAGGGAAATGAGAGTGAAAAAAATCGTAAAGTCCGCCATTCTTGGCTTACCTGTGGCGCTGCTCCTGGCTGGCTGTGGCAAATATGCATCAGTTAGCTATGAGAAGGAGATTAAGCCGATCATCGATAAACATTGCGTCGAATGTCACCTGAATGGCGGACAGGGGCATGTTGCCAGCGGTTTTTTGATAGAGTCCTACGATTCGCTGATGAAAGGCACGAAATTCGGCCCCGTGGTGGTCGCGGGCGATCCGCTCTCCAGCAGCCTCTATCGTCTCGTCGCTGGAGAGGTGGATAAATCGATCCAGATGCCGCATGGCAAGGATCCCATCAGTGACAAGGAGATCGAGACGATTGAGCGATGGATCGCGCAAGGCGCCAAGAATAACTGATTGGCCGATTCGCGCCTGGTGTCGGGTTCATTCGGCCAGGCGCCATGCATCCTCTGCGTACTTGAGTCAAGTGCCGCCATGGCATGACCGCATCCTTGCGCGGGGCTTGACTCGATGACCGGATCGCTCGCACGGCGTCCGCTCTCGCGAACATGACCCATCTCCGGATTCTCCTGTCTATTCGAAGCCTTGGGCTCGGGCATGAATGTTCCCGGAAACCGCCCAAGACCGGGAAGATTATCCATGCACCACCCGGAACACCACGGCACGACAGAGGCGGAACTCGATCCAAGTGTCCAGGATACCGGCAAACAGATTGCCGCCATCCTGGAGGATGGTGGAATCGTTACCCATGAGCAGTTGACTCATGCCCGTCGTGTTCTCGGCAAGCTCAGGGACGATCATTCCCTGACGCAGGTACTGCAGGAGTTGGGGTATCTCGATGCCCGGCAACTGCGGCAGTCTCTGCGCGAGAATCGCCAGATTGTCCCTTTGGGCAACCTGCTGGTGGAATTGGGGTATCTCAAACCGCTTGAGCTCAGGGCGGCACTCGACGCGCAGCAGGATCCGGAATTTCAGGGGAAGCGGCTGGGCGAAATTCTGCTTGAAAAACGCCTCATCCAGGAACATCAACTGATCGAGGTACTGGCGGACCAACTGGGTTTTCTGCATGAGGAGCCCAGTTTTACCGACATCGATCACGATCTGCTGTACCAGGTCACTCCCGATTGGTGCCGACGTTTCCAGGCGGTTCCCATGCGCCGGAAGGACGAGACGGTACAGGTCGCCTTTCGCAATCCATTGGACTCCTTCGCCAGACAGGCGGCGGAGGGCGCCTTTGGCGAGGTTGTCGCGGTCATCAGTACCCGTCGCGCGGTCGAGGAGACCAGCGCCGCCTACGAGAACAGCCGCCAGCATAAGCGGCAGCGTCCGGCGGAGGCGAACGAGGCCGATGCCGCCAGCGTGGTCGATCGGCTGATCGTGGACGCGTTGGAGTTGGGCGCCAGCGATATCCATCTCGAACCCATGCGCCAGCAGTTGCGCGTGCGCCTGCGTCACGACGGCATCCTCATGTTGCACAAGGAACTGGATCGGGCGATTGCGCCGATTATCAGCAGTCGTCTGAAGGTTCTTTGCAAGGCCGATATCGCCGAGAAGCGTCGCCATCAGGGCGGCGGTTTTCGTTTCGACGATCCCCAGAGCGGTCGCCGCAGCGACGTGCGTGCCTCCTTTTATGCCACCATCTTCGGCGAAAAAATCGTGCTGCGGTTGCTCAGCCGTAAGGCGGAGTTGCTGGACATCAAGGAGGTCGGTCTGGCACCGCGCATGTTGGAGCGCTTCATCGACGATGCGCTGGAGGTTCCCAGCGGCGTCATCCTGATCACCGGCCCCACGGGTTCCGGCAAGACCACGACGCTCTATGGCTGCGTCAACTATCTCAACGACATGGAGCGCAGCATCATCACCGCCGAGGATCCGGTGGAATATGTCATCGACGGCATTGCCCAGTGCAATCTGAACCCCAAGATCAATCTCACCTTCGAGGAAACCCTGCGGCATATGGTCCGCCAGGATCCGGACGTGATCGTACTGGGCGAGATCCGCGATCAGTTTTCGGCGGAATCGGCCATTCAGGCGGCCCTGACGGGGCACAAGGTGTTGACCACCTTCCATACCGAGGACAGCATCGGCGGTCTGTTGCGACTGATGAACATGCAGATCGAGACCTTTCTGATCTCCTCCACCGTGGTCTCGGTGCTGGCCCAGCGCCTGTTGCGTCATGTCTGCGAACATTGCGCCGAGCCCTATCGTCCGAATGCCAACGAATTGCATCGGCTGGGCTGTCAGCAGAGCGACTTGGCCGGCGCCAATTTTCGGCAAGGACGCGGCTGTCGCGAATGCCACTACACAGGCTATGCCGGGCGGGTCGGCGTGTTCGAACTGCTGGTGCTGAACGAAATGGTCAAGGACGCCATTCTCAACAAGCGAACCTCATCGGAGATCCGGCGGATCAGCATCGAGACCTCGGGGCTGATTACGCTTTTGGAGGATGGCCTGGCCAAGGCCGCCGCGGGTGCGACGAGTCTGCATGAAGTGCTGCGTCATCTACCGCGGTTGGGACGGCCGCGACCGCTGCGTGAAATCCTGCGCTTGGTCGGCGAGACGCCGGTGCGATGATGCGAGGCTCGATTCGTCTCCCTGCCACACGCCCGGCTGACACGAGGTACCCGTGAGCGAGAAGTCACTCAAGGATCTGATCGAGGAACGTTTCGAGACCGACAGTCTGCAACTGCCGGTGTTCAATCCGGTCGCGCTGGAACTGCAAAAACTCAATCAATCCGACACCGTTTCCATGAACCAGATCGCGAACCTGATCATTAAAGATCAGTCGCTGGTCAGCCATCTGCTACGTCTCGCGAATTCCTCCTTTTATGGCGGGCTGAAACAGGTGGAGACAGTCAGCGCGGCCGTGGTGCGGTTGGGGACGAATCGGGTCACCAGTCTGGCGATGCTGGCGTCTCTGTTACTGGTGAGCAAGGCGCACGTCAAGGCCGTCAGCGCCTGTCTGCCGGCACTCTGGAGTCGCACCTTCGTCTGCGCCACCGGCGGACGCTGGCTGGCAGAGCAGATGGGGTACAAGTCTCTGGCCGAGGAAGCGTTTCTGGCCGGGCTGCTGCACGATATCGGCGAGCTGTTTTTGCTCAAGGTACTGGAACGCCTGGCGGCGGATCGCAGCCATCCATTGCCGCTCACGGAGTCGCTGGTGAGCGAGATTCTGGGGGCCATGCACCAGGAGATGGGCTATCGGCTGATGGTCAAATGGGAGCTGCCGAATCGCTACGCACGAATCGCTCGCGATCATCATGCGCAGGAGTTCGACGAAAACGACGCACTCCTGGTCATCACCCGTTTGCTGGATCTCGTCTGTCACAAGCTCGGCATCGGTCAGGCGGCCGATCCCGACATCGTGCTGGCGGCCACTCCGGAGGCCCAGGCATTGGGCCTCAAGGAGATCAAGCTGGCTCAGTTGGAGATCCTGCTGGAGGACGCGATCGCCGAGGCGAACGGGCTCTTTTGAGGCACGGAGCGTGGCGGATCTTTCCAACGTAACATTCCGCCGGCGAGTCGCCGGATCATTCAGACATACAAAGGCGCCATCCGCCGCCAGTGATGCCCCTGATGGGCGCGCCCATCCCATTCGTGCAGGGTGTGCCAAACGCCCTTGTCCCACAGCAGACGGCTGAGATAGCGGTTATTGTCGAGGAAGGGGTCTTGATTGCCGATCACGAGCACGATGTCCAGCCGCCGTAGCGCCGCCCAGCAATTCTAAATTTGCCCCCGCTTCCCGCCCGCGCGGCGTGCGGGTGGTGGCCGCGCTGGCTCAAGTGCCTCCAGCATGAAATCGAACAGGTGCTCCCAGGAATCGAAGGGCAGGTACTGGGTCA
>NZ_NHSQ01000158.1 GCF_016653465.1 Thiocystis minor
GCGCGAATTCCATCAGGGCACGAGGGTCGGCGACGACACCTCACCGATGCCGGATAGATGGCTGCAACGTCTCCTTCTGTCAAAAACAGCGATTTCCCTCTTGCATCGCGGGGCGGACCATATATGGGTAGAGTGACCACGGCACTACGCTGAGCCATTAGCGCAAACGCTCATTGGTCACGAAACCCATCGACCACCGCGCCAACGCCTGACCAAAACGCCCTCGCGAAACCGGGGGCGTTTTGCGTTGGGTGCGGATCTGGACGGTTGGCGCGTGGGTTCGGTGGGTTTCGCTTCGCTCGACCCACCCGACCCGAATATCCTCGTTGTCGTTGTCGTTGTCGTTGTCGTTGTCGTTGTCGTTGTCGATCACGATCACGATCACGATCACGATCACGATCACGATCACGATCACGATCACGACAACGAATGGGAAGCCGGGTAGATACCGCATCGCGTACCTGACACCTCTCAAACGGCACGGATGCCGATTGAAAACTTCCATCGCCATCGAGACACTGAGACGAGTCCCCGCATGGTGGCGCTACGGCTCTATCACTTGGTGATAGACTTGTCAGATGATCAGGATCTTCATCACACTCAACGCGAATCAGCTCGACGCACAAGTCGCAACTCGGGCATTGGAGGAGATTTGCCATGACAACCCAGACCAAGAACGCCAGCCGCCTCCTTGAAGCGGTGCATGAGACTGCCCAGGATCTGCACCAAGCGGGCTTCATCGACTGGCGCCGCATGCAACACTATGACGCGCTGTGTCTGGAGCACATTCCTCCGTATACCAGCGAGCGGATCCGCGCGCTGCGGGAACGGTACCAGTTGAGCCAAACCGTTTTGGCTTCGGTGTTGAACACGATCCCCTCGACCGTGCGTCAATGGGAACTCGGGGCAAAACGTCCCAGTGGACCCTCTTTAAAGTTGTTGAACCTGCTTGATCGCAAGGGGTTGGACGTCTTGTTGTGACACCATGCGTTGGTTCTCCTAAACCGGGGAACAGGGACTCTGGAATCCAAGCCATGACGGCAGAGCTGGTGTATCGAACGAATTTTCTTGCCGATGTTGAGGGCTGGCCGATGCTCGATTTGTCGAGGTCTGTACGATCCTGAATCAAATCGTGCAAATCGCGTAACGAGGGTGGGTTCACACGCCTGGATGCTTCCGGCATCATCGCCATCAAGCCGCGAAGGAGCAACCCCATGCATACCTACGAAAACGATCTCGTCGCCTGGGCACAAGAACAGGCGAGCCTATTGCGCGCTCGACGGTTTGACCTGCTGGACATCACGCACCTTGCCGAGGAGATCGATGACGTGGGCAAAAGCGAACAGCGTGAACTGGCAAACCGGATGGCGGTCCTGTTGGTCCATCTTCTCAAGTGGCAGTATCAGGCAGCGCGGCGCGGTACGAGTTGGGAGAGTACGATTCGCGAACAGCGACGGGCGCTGGCCCGTCGTCTCCAGAAAACGCCGAGCCTGCGGACCTGCCTCGAAGACTCCGATTGGTGGGAAGATGCCTGGCTGGACGCGAGAACGGAAGCGACTCGGGAAACTGGCATCGGTTTCGATGTTTTTCCGCCCGTCTGTCCCTGGACCGCTTCCAACATCCTCGACGATCGCTGGACACCATCATGACACTCTCCATCATCCTCCCCGCCAAAAACGAGTCCGCCGGTCTGGGCGCCCTGCTGTCGCGCATCCGTCAAACCGTGCCGGATGCCGAACTGCTGCTCGTCGACGACGGCTCGACCGACGCGACCCCGGACATCGCCCGCGAGCATGGCGCCCGCGTTATCTCGCATCCCTACAGCCTGGGCAATGGCGCCGCCGTGAAGGCCGGCGCGCGGGCGGCGACCGGGGAGGTGCTGGTGTTCATGGATGCCGATGGACAACATGATCCCACCGACATCCCACGTCTGCTGGCCAGGCTGGATTCTGGTTATGACATGGTCGTGGGGGCGCGCAGTGACGCTTCACAGGCCAACTGGGGACGCGGGCTAGCCAACCGCATCTATAACCTGTTGGCTAGCTATATGACCGGCCAGCGGATCGCTGATCTCACCTCGGGACTTCGGGCGGTCCGAGCGGATCAGTTCCGTCCGTTCCTCTATCTGCTGCCCAACGGCTTTTCCTATCCCACCACCATCACCATGTCCTTTTTCCGCGCCGGCTATACGGTCGCCTATGAACCAATCCACGCCGGTCGCCGGATCGGTAAGAGCCATGTCAGCCCGCTTAAAGATAGCCTGCGCTTTTTGCTGATCATCTTCAAGGTCGGCACCCTATATTCTCCGCTCAAACTCTTTGTCCCCATCGCGACCGCCCATGGTTTCGCTGGGCTTGGTTACTACGCCTTCACTTATGCCACCCAAGGTCGCCTGTCACTGGCTACTCTTTTCTTGCTTTCGTCGGCAGTGACAATTTTCTTGATCGGTTTGGTTTCTGAGCAAATCACTCAGTTGATGTACAAGGACAGCGTACCGGCGACTCAGCGCGCTGACTATCTCTAATGCGTCCGTTCAAATCGAGATCACGTCATAATTCGAATCAATCAGTATCTTAAGTGCGAATCTTCAACGACCCGATCATCAAATTATCTAAATGAACGCTGGCCAAAAAAAAAGAACGAAGGTCTGCTATGTCCTTTCATATCGAGATCCTAACTATATAAGAACCCAATCTATTCTGAATGCCCTGCAAGAGAGCGAGATTTTTGATGTTGATGTCGTCATTAATCATCATTGCGGCTTTCTGAGATATTTCGATACGATTTGGAAGCTATTGATAATCAAGCGACAACGAGCCCCGGATGTTTTTATCATCGGTTTTCGAGGGCACGAAATATATTGGCCCGTCAGATGGATCGCAGGAGAGAGAAAGATAATCTTTGACGCTCTCATGTCACCTTACGCGGCGCTTTATGAGGAAAAGAAGTTTGGTCTATTAGGAGTGATGATGTCGAGAATCTGGCGTGGGCTGGAAGCCTCTATCCTTGAAGATGCAGACGTTATTCTAACCGATACCTATCTCCATGAGCGCTACTATCAAAAAGAATTCGCTATTCAACCTGATAAATTATTCTCTATCCCGGTTGGGGCAACCGCTATTGTGTCATCGCGTCCCTTTCCACCACGGTCAGGCGCCAGCAATTTCAGCGTGCTTTTTTATGGATCCTTCTTGCCGCTGCATGGCGTTCAAATCATCATTGATGCCGCATCGAGCTTGACTGATCTGCCAATCCGATTTGATTTTATCGGCGGATCCTCATCACAAGCTAGACGTCTACATGAAAGATGTTCTACTCGCGGAATAAAAAATTATACTTATCGGGATTGGTTGCCCTATGAGCGACTGCTGACAGAAGTGATTCCAAACGCATCGGTCTGTCTTGGCGGTCCATTTGGGAATACGCGGCAGGCGCGGCGGGTTATTACCGGAAAGACGTCTCAATGCTTGGCGCTTGGCAAGGTAACAATCATTGGGCGCATTGCTCTTGCAAACGGTTTTCTTGATTATCAAAACTGCCTCCTGGTTAACCAGGGTAATCCAGAAGCTTTAGCGGATAAAATTCGGTGGTGTTATGACAATCAGAATCGTTTGGCAGATATTGGAGAAGCTGGAAAAGCGATTTATGAAAAAGAGCTTTCAATCCCCTTTATCAGGGATCGCCTGAAAATGATCATCAAGAATATCGAAATAAGCGCATGAGCCAAGTATCCGAGATCAGGACTCATCCCGGCCTTGAAAGGCCAATTAACCCACTAATCAGCGTCTGCATTGCAAACTACAACGGATCTAAATACATCGAGCAGTGCATCCAATCGGTAATAACGCAGGATGTCTCCTGCAATATTGAAATTATCGTCCATGACGATGCATCTACAGACGACTCCATCGCCCTAATTGCCCTGCGTTTTCCTAATGTGAAAATTGTCGCAAGCAAGACAAACGTGGGATTCTGTATCAGTAACAATCGAATGGTGTTACGTTCCCACGGCGAATATATCCTGCTTCTCAATAATGATGCGGTTTTACGCCCTCACAGCTTGCAGAAATTATTTAAACACGCTGAAACGGTGGAACAGCCTCGGATTCTGAGTCTCCCGCAATATTCAATCACGGATGGCAATTTGGTCGATAGAGGCTATGATTTCGACCTCTTCATGAATCCTGTTCCTTTATTTATGCAAGGAATACAGGATGTCTCGACCGTTACCGGGGCATGCCTTTGGATACCTCGTATTATATGGGATGATGTTGGTGGGTTCCCGGAATGGTTTGAGTCGGTCGCTGAAGATATTTTTATCTGTCAAGCTGCGAGACTGCTTGGATACTCTGTAACCATGCTCGATTCTCCAGGATTCGATCATTGGATCGGACGGAATCTTGGTGGCGGCAAGCTAATGAATGGGCGATTAGCATCTACCGCTAGGCGGCGAGCGCTTAGCGAGCGCAATAAAACCTTCGTAATTATGATGTGCTATCCGGCATTGTTAGTGGCGGTCATGCTTCCCTTACACTTTGGGTTTTTAGCGGCAGAGGCGGCGGCGCTCTTGGTATCGGGAGTCTCTTTGAGAAATATTAAGCTTATTTATTTCTCACTTCCAACAAGCTTGCTGCGAAATATCCGCGATGTAATAGCAGTAAGACAGCGTATACAGTCTAAACGTCGAGCTAAGTTTTCGTCATACCTTCGTCGATTTCGCTGGATACCTTGGAAACTTCGAATGCTGTTTGTTTATGGCATACCAAAATTACATTGATGTGCAGTACGGCAACCCGGCCGTCTTACCGGTCCCAGAAGATCAGCCATTGTGGCCGCTCTCGAATCATGGCGTCGGTAAGGTGGCGGTTGAAGGGTTTTTACGGGTGTACGGAAGACAGCATGGCGAACGGATGACGATTCTACGACCATCGAATCTCTATGGACCAGAGCAACCGTTACGAGAGGGCTTTGGAGTCATTCGCACGATGCTGGAGTATGCGCGGCGGGGAACAGCCATGGAGTTTTGGGGTGATGGTGAAGCGGTCCGCGATTTTCTCTTTATTGACGATTGGGTGGACGCGTGCAGGCGGTTAATGGAACCGGATGCGCCGGTAGGAATCTACAATGTTGGCGTCGGAGAAGGGTGTTCGCTCAATCGCTTACGCACTGTCGTCGAGCGTGTGACGGGGCGGGAGTTACGGGTTCAGTGGCAACCAGCGCGCTCGGTGGATGTTCGCGGGGTCGTGCTGGATGCAACACGCTTGCGCAGTGCAACCGGTTGGACTCCACAAGTTAGCCTGGAGGACGGAATCCGGCGCATGTGGAATTGGATTGAAGCTGTCCCGCAGAATGGCTGATGCAATGTGCATGCGACATGTCGTCTCGGTCTGCATCGCCAATGACAACGGCGCGACCGTCTGACAAGCCGTCTCGATGGAATGGTTCTCGGCAACGATTTGGAGACAATCATGCGTGATCGAACGCGCTATGACGCGGATATTGTCAACTGGTCTCGCGAGCAAGCGCAATTCTTGCGTGCGGGTCATTTCAATCAGTTAGACCTAGAGCATCTGGCGGACGAGATTGAAGACGTGGGGAAGAGCGAACAACGGGAACTGGCCAATCGCATGGCGGTTTTACTGGCGCACCTGCTCAAATGGGCCTATCAGCCAGAGCGACGCGGCGCCTCCTGGGACATCACCATCCGCAACCAGCGCAAGGGCATTCTTCGGCGCCTGACCAAGACACCGAGTCTCAAGGCCGATTTGCGGGACGCGGACTGGTGGGACGGCATCTGGGAAGACGCGACCGTGCAGGCCGCGCAGGAAACCGGTCTCTCCAGCTTTCCGGACCATTGCCCCTGGACGGTGGAGCAGGTGCTGGACAGCGATTGGCGACCACCGATTCCTCAGTAAGCGATGATCGATCCCAAAGCCGTTCCGGGTGCCTGCCAGCAATTCTCAGTTTTAACGTCACTGTTTTGCGGTGCGATAAACTGGACATTGCGTATCTGGCCGAGGTTGAACGGTGAGGCCGATGGCTTCGATATGTACGCCGAATCGGCGTACAGTCATTCGTGTAAAACATCGAGTAGAGGACTTGGAGATGCGGCCGGTTGAAGATCAGGCGAATCCGATGGACGAGCGTCACGACGCCCGCATGCATTTTCGCACCAAACCAAGCATCAAGGAGATGATCCACAGGGCCGCCGTCCTGTCGGGCATCGATGATTCGGTCTTTGCCATGAACGCCGCCTACAGGGCGGCTCTGGAGACCATCGCGACCCACGAGCGGACGGTTCTGCGCCCGGAGGATCATGCCGCTTTCTTCGCCGCACTTGACCAACCGCCCGAGCCAACGGCCGAGCTACGCTCAGCCCTGAAGCGGAGTCGCGAGCGGACCCTGGCGAAGTCATGTCGAGTCAACAAAATCGGCCCTACTGCATCGAACCCTTCGACCCCGCGCGGCATGATCGGGACAGTTTCAGTTGCGGCATTACCGTGATCGACAATTACTTTCGCAAGACACATTATAGCGACGGGGGGACTGCTACATCGGCTTGTTGGGATACGCTCTCGCCTTCAGCGCGCGACCGGTTGGGTGCCCTGCATCAGTCTGGATGGCGGACTTCGACCTACCTGGAATTGGGTTTACGAGCAGCACGCTGAACAGTACTCAGGGAGCCCAGCCTCTCAATCGATTGCGAATCAACACCGATCTGGAGGCGGTTGATCGTGCCATGCGTCCAGTAGTGTCCGTCTGTATCGCCAATTACAACGGCATCGACCTGATCGATGCGTGCATAGCTTCCGTGCGTTCGCAAGGCTGCGGCTTTTCTGTCGAGATCATCATTCATGATGATGCATCGACCGACGGATCAGGCGAACACATCCGTAACCGATACACCGACATCGATTTGATCCAGAGTCCTGAAAACGTCGGTTTCTGTGTCGCGAACAACCGGATGGCGGACGTCGCGAAAGGCGCTTACCTGCTGCTGCTGAACAACGATGCCACGCTGTTCGCGGATGCCCTCGCGACACTGCATACCGAGGCGGTCAGGCTTGGACGCCCGGCTATCCTGGGGTTACCGCAGTACGACGCCGAGACGGGCGCCTTGCTGGACATCGGCAGCCGTCTCGATCCCTTTCTCAATCCGGTACCCAACCTGGATCCAGGACGCAACGACGTCTGCCTGGTGATGGGCGCCTGTCTGTGGATCGACAAACGGCTGTGGGACGAACTCGGCGGCTTCCCGGAGTGGTTCGGCTCGATCGACGAGGATCTCCACCTGTGCTGCCGGGCGAGGCTCGCCGGTCATCCGGCGCGGGTACTCGCGCTGTCAGGCTATCGCCATCGGGTTGGGCAGAGCTTCGGCGGCGGCAAAGTGGCAGCCGGCCGGCTGCGCACGACCTTCCGGCGGCGCGCGTTGTCGGAACGCAACAAGACTTTCGTTATGGTGACAACCTACCCTGCGCCATTCATGCAACTCCTATTGCCGTTGCACCTGGCGCTGCTGCTGATCGAGGGGACGCTGCTGTCGCTGCTGCGGCTCGATCCCGCCTACCTGACGAGAATCTACCTGCCGGTGTTCGCTTCGTTGTGGCACCGCCGGCGCGAGCTGCGTGCCGAGCGGCGGCGGGCGATGGTAAACCGGCGGGTCGCGAAGGCGCAGTTTTTCGCCGCATTCGATCTGCTGCCCTATAAGCTGCGGATGTTGATGCGGCACGGACTGCCTAGGGTCGCATGACCCGCGTGCGCTGCTCGCATTACTCAGAGCAGGGACGACCTCTCTGATAAATCCTGTTCGCTTGAGCTGATCATCGCCGAATAACCCGTGTTCTTAAAACCCCACAACGTGGAATGAACTTCTTCGCGGTGTCCGACCAGGAAAGGCAAGGCAACAACGACAAGCAAATCTTGACGTGTTCCAAGGTAACGATCGATCGTGTTCGCCTCGGCATCCTGATTCTTGGGATCCCATTCTGTCAACATGGTCAGCGCCCGCTTGTTGTAGATATTGAAGACAGTACTAGTCATCCGGTCGACGGTGACAAACTTCATGCCCTTGTAACTCGCTACCGATTTGATTCTGGTGTCCGGATGAAGTGCTGCAATGACGCCGCTGAACAAGTCCCACTGGTCATTTAATCTTCCCAGAAATTCGCGCACGATCGCGATCTTTTCCTCGTAGTCCGCTGGCAACACGACGTCGTCTTCCATCACTAGAAGCTGGGATATGTTGTTTCTCAGCGCGTGCCTTGCGATGGCCTGGTAGCTCAGACCACACCCGACCCACCCTGGTGAACGCCTCATGCCATCGAACACCTGACAACCGGGCAGGATTGACTGGTTGAATTGGTTTCGTCGCCGGATGGTCTCTGGCAGGGAAATGGCAACGGCTGCGGCGTTGGTCGGCAGCAGCGGTTCCATTTTCTGGGCATGCTCGATAGGCAGAAAACCCTGCGCGATCAGGAAACGGTCGAACATGAAGGCAAACCGACGCTCCCCGAGCGCTACAGCCGAGGCTAATCTCTCTCCAGATACCGGCTGAGCCAGTGCAGCCTTGACCGCTTCAACCATCGCGGGGACCGAACCTTGCTCGAAGAAGTTCACTGCCCCGCCGAGTTCCGGATAGTCCTCTTGATCCTGCGAGGATTCAGAAACAACCGGCACACCCAGGGATAGGCACTCCTGGATACGCGGCATTTCCAGCAAAGCACCCTCATAGTAGTGGAGATTAATCACGACCCGCGCTCGCCGTATGGTCGTTTGCATCTCCTCGCCGAACAACTCGTTGATGATCCGCACGTCAAAATGTTGCTGTAATGCATGAAGCATACTCTGGCGGCGCGCAGAACTCATGCTATCCCCGTAGAACAAGACGTCATGATCTTTGCCGCCAGCCCATGTTGCGTCAGCATAGGCCATCGAGGCGCCAATGGGCAGGTAGTGCACCTTGGGGAAGGAGATGTCTCTTCCCTCCAGGTAGGCCACATTCGTCAGCGAATACTCCAGCACCGCAAAAGAACTGCGCAGGATCCGCAAATAGCGTTTGCTAAACCAGCGCGAACTCACGGACTGTTCCATCTGGAATGCAATGCGCTTGTTATTTGGCGGCAGCCTGGAAAACATCTGCGGGCATATCACAATGTACCAGTCGTGCTTGAACCTCACCGGAGCCGAAGTCAATATCGCGACATCCCAGCTATGCGCCTGCAAGCGTTCACGAATCAGATCAGCGATGAACGTGGTGTGCGGCGTAGCCATGATGCCGAATGTCCATTGTTCCGGCGGTTTCTTTGAAAGTGAAACAGCGTCCCTGAAGGAATAATCCTTGCCTTGAGCACGGATCCTTTCAATCCAGCCAGAGATATCACCACTTCGCAGGTGGTGAGCTGCATGGCGGCATAAGTTCCGAATCTTGCGCGAGACAACTTTCATCATGTTGGGTGCGACACCAAGGCGCGAGGCGTAATGGCAAAGACAAAGAGACGCAGTAGGCCGGTCAGTCGGCCAGGAACGATAGCCTTGGCGATGAGCTGCGCCTTGACAAGAAGAAACAGGTAGTAGTTAGGCAGAGTTTTCAACCCTTCATAACCTTTCCTGAAACCGCCGATCTCAACGGCTAGCGTGCGGCGATAAACACCCAGATGGCTGATCAAGTTCTGTCCAAGGAAAAGATCGGGATCCCAGTCAGGCTTGAAGTAATGGCTGAAACGATTTCCGTGCGTATCGATCTTGTCCTCGTCGCTGTAAAGCAGATCGAGCGCCCGGTTGGCATTGAGCGCTACGGCGACGTTATGGCGACGGATGGCGGACTTATCGTCTGCGCTTAGCGTGTCGTGGCGCCTGATCAATCCGCTGTAACTGATACCAAGGATATCGTGGTAAATGCGGCGGAGCCCCGCCAACCCCTCCCGGCGCACCAACCTGTAACCATTTACAGCCAATTCGGCAGGATTGCGGCCGGTCGAGTAGTCCAGCAGTCCGGAAAGAAACCGACCCAGCTTAGCGATCATGGCGGTCATTACTACTCAGAGATTCAAGCCAGGTACGGAAGTGTCGCGGCAGGTTCGCCAGGAGTCTTACCGGCTTGGTGATCTGCCAGGAGACGGTCGACTTGATCCGGCTAATTTCACTCTCCATACCGGCGATTCTGCGTTGAGAATTCTCGTGCATCAGTGCCGCTAAGTGGCTAGTCGCCGGCTGTTGCAAGCAGGATCCTAGCCATTTTTCTTCGGTGGCGCGGCCATACACAAGCGATAGCAGCGCGCTCTCCTGTTCCACGGCGTCCTGGAAAGCGGTTCGGTCTAATACAATGCCGCGCGAGACCGCGATTCTTTGAATCAGCTCTTGCAGACTCAGGATACCAAGAGCTGTCGATGTGGGTGACATAGCCAACGCGTTGACGAGACCCCTAATGATCAACCAGGCGCGTGGTACTGCGCCTTGCAGTGACCATTCATCATCAATGCGGTGGAGTGATCCAGCCGGGCTACGAATGAAATTCTGCGGAATGGCGTCGAGCCATTCGCTAGGCAGAGTTGCCGTACCGTCCTCGGCAACGCTGCTATTGGTCAGTAGCAAATCGAGCCAGTCGGCTGCCCACGCGATGACGGAATCAATGTCTTCGCTGCGGCCCAGGCTATATTGCAATTCCAAGAGGTAAGGGCGGCCCGCGACGTAGGCTTGAACGCTGTCAGTAGAATGGATCAGCCGGCCTTGTGGCAAGGTGGCTTCTGGTACCCGCAAGTCGGGATGCAAGCGCCGCTTTTCGACGAAGATGGATGCGCCTCTGTACCGAAAGAGGGTCTCTGTCGCAAACGCTGGAATTCTTTCCGGTGTGTAGACGCAAGCCAAAAAATCCGCGTCGAGGTTAAGGAATGCCTCTTCGGAGCGCGCTGCGAGAACAAGGAAAGAATTGGCTAATTGTGGCAGCAGTTCGTTCTCGACGATGGGCCGCCATGCAAGGTTTTCGTGGAAATTTGGATGAAATTCGCCGGAAGCGTTTCGTGCTGCTAACCCGCCCAGCAGTGCGGCGGCATCGAAGCCGGGGGCGGAGAAAGCATCTTCCGAGAAAATAACCCTAGGTAGCTTATAGTCCGGAAATGGGTAATAGAAGCGCCGGCTCGAAAAACCGGCCATATCGTGTTTTTTCTCTAGTTCAACACGGCCGAAAGTAGCAGGCTCGTTGTCGCGATACAGGTCGTGGACACCATAGTAGGGAAGTCCGAGATGGTCCTCTGCGCAGCCGTTGAAATATTTGAGCCCGAGCTGGTTTTCAATCGCGAGAATAAGAATTCCATGGGGCACTAGGAATAAGCTTGCCTGCTCCAGGCACGCTACTATCGGGTCTTCGCTCGGAATGTAGCAAGGAGCGTATTCGAGTACGCCTATTAGCGTGACGAAATCGAAATGTTGATCGGATTCAAACTTCATCAAGTTATCACAGACGATTCTGGCATTCGGCAAATCACGACAACGTTCCGCAGCGATCTGCGCCCGACGCACGCTGCCCTCGACTGCGGTCACGTTTGCGCCGCTCTCGGCCAGAAAACGGGTCATGGCACCGCAGCCACAACCAAGCTCCAAGATGTTGTGCTCTGGGCCTATGCGCAGGAAGCGCAGGAGGTTATGTCTGGTGGGACTGAGATGGTACTCGCTTGGCCAGTCGTGGACATAGCGACGCAATTCGGTGGATACACATCGGATGTCATTGCATCCCCGCAACGCTTTCAGCAAATGTTCCTCGACGACCTCGCCGTCGGAGTATTTGAAGCCGTGTGTGGCCGCCGGGCGCAGCCAGATTCGCCGTCGCTGATCGAACACGTAGGAGGGCGTCATGACATGGTGACCAGTTCGCAACGCGCGCGCATATCGGTGACGAATTCCGCAGAGGCAGGATGTGCCACGCGCATCCGTATTGCGTCGTAGCGGCGATCAAGCACCATGATGCCATTCTCGGAAGTCTGCTCGACGATGCCGAATGAAAGCAAGTACTCGCCTGCGTCGAGATAGGGATAAATGAAAAAGCGGGCCTGAATATACTCGCCGGCCTGGGCCTCGCCAGCGGCGGCATGTGCCAACTGCCTAGAATTGGCCGAAAACATGGGGGTGCCGTGAAGGTTCTTGATCGTTAGTCCATAGATAGGTCGAGATACTGCGCGCCGGAATCGCGTTGTAAAAGAAATTTCGAGGTGTTCCCCCGAGAGGATACTCGAGGGATTGAGCGTGCCTTTCTGGAGCAGACGCACATTCTCTATGATGGCGTCACCATTACCCCAGCGCCGTTCCCTCGCGTCGAAGCAAGGATGAACTACGCAGCCCAGGTTATCGTCGGCATCAACATTCCGGGAGGCTGAATTTAATCCCCACGAGGACAAATAGGCTTGCAGCATCAACATCGCTTCACCTTGCCCTGCCATATGCCCTCGTTCAAGCCAAAGAGCGCGATTGCAGTGGTGTGCGATTTGTTCGGGGGTGTGACTTACGAAGAGGACAGTTCCGCCGGAGTTTTGAATTTCGTTCATGCGTGCGAAACATTTGCTCTGGAAGTGTGCATCCCCTACCGAAAGCGCTTCATCCACGATGAGCACGTTGGGGATGCGATGGGTGGCGGAAGCAAACGCCAGTCGCACGAACATCCCGCTCGAATACGTCCGCACCGGCTGATCAATGAACTCCCCGATGTCGGCAAATGCCGCAATGTCGTCGAAGCGCTCGTCCATTCGTGCCTTGTTGAAGCCCATCAGCGCACCCTGGAAATAGACGTTCTCGCGCCCTGTGAACTCCGGGTTGAAACCGGCCCCCAGTTCCAGCAGGGCTGACACTCGACCATTGACCTGGACTGTGCCGGAGGTTGGCTTCAGGATGCCGCAGATGACTTGCAGCAGCGTGCTCTTGCCGGAGCCGTTGCGGCCGATGATGCCTACAGTCTCCCCCTTCCTGATATCGAAGGAAACGTCCTTCAGCGCCGTGAATTCCTTGTAGTACTTACGCAAACCCAGGGTCGCGGCCTGCTTGATTCGGTCACCAGGGTGGGCGAACAGGCGGTAGGTCTTGGTCAGGTTGCGGACCGAGATGGCGATGTCGTCAGAGGACATCGGCGAACTCGTCGCGGCTGTGTTGGAAGAAGGTATGGCCGAGGAGTGCGGCAAGGGCGCCGCCCGCAAGCGCGATCAGCCAGGCCGTCCAGGAAATCGGCTGCGCGAGAATCGCCGCTCGGGCGGCCTCGATCACGGCACCAAGTGGATTGTAGTCGTAGAGGGGACGCAGCATCGGCGGCACGGCGGATGCGGGGTATAACACTGGCGACAGGAAAAACGTCATCTGCACGAGAAGCGGCACGATCTGATTCATGTCCTTGATGAACACCCCCCAGGCGGCGAGGAACCAGGACAGGCCAACGGCGAGCAGCAGGACCGGCAAGAGCAGGACTGGAAACAGCAGGATGCCGACGGTGAGATGCCCAGTCCAGGCCAACGCGAGGACGAGGATCAGGAGATTGAACGCCGTGTGAACGAGCCCGGCGCCCAGCGGCACCAAGGGGAGGATCTCCACCGGGAAGATGATCTTCTTGACGTAGCTGGGGAACGCCCGCACCGCTGTGGGCGATCGGGAGACGGCCTCGCTGAATAGATTAAACACGATGAGGCCGGAGTAAAGCATCAACCAGAATGGCAGCCCGTCGGGTTGCTGCGGCCATCGGGCTTGGAAGATCTGTCCGAACACAAAGGCGAAGATGCCCAGCATGAGCAGCGGACTCAGGAAGATCCAAAACACACCGAACATGGCCCCGCGGTAGCGCAGCAACACGTCCCGCATGACGAGTTGGCCGAGTAGGTAACGATGCTTAAGCAAAGGAAAAATCATTGCCGCCCAAGTGTTCGTTTCTGTGTGACATGCCCAACTGCGCCTTGTGCATGGTGGATGACGAGATCGGTTTTCTGATCGCCCAGCGTCAACTGCAGTTCGACAAGGGCATGCAGACGCACTTCGACGATCTGGTCGGGCGAATCGATGTCTCGCTCGATATCCCGACCCTTAGCATCATCATCCGTTCGCGATTCGAACAGGCGGATTTGGCTGTTTGGCCCAAAGTGTTGCTCCAGATTCTTCCGGATGCTTGATAGTTGGCGAGCAAAGTGAGCCGCCTGTGGCCCAGAGGTGAAGGCCCGAGCATTTGAAGCTCGCGGATCACATTCAGGCCACAGTTCACCAGCGCCGTCGTGACGCCGGCGAGAAGCTCGTTGCCTAAGTCTTGCAAGCCGTACCAGAGCGATTTCTTGAGGCTTTGCCAGCATTTCTTGGATAACGCCGTCGAATCGTACCAGAACTTCATCACTCATATGCACGTATCTAATACGTCCCAGCAATGCTCGGTTTAAAATCGTGGTGGGTTTCTTCTTCCAGAAAAGGCACTCTATCGGCCACGAAGTGGTGATTGCAATCCGCGAACCAGCCAGTTTCTGGATACTGCATGGGGATCTGCTCACTCGACTTGGCCAAACTGAGAATTGCCGAATCCGTCCTGATGCCACCGCCAAGCCGATTCAAAGCAGCGCCCAGGCCAAGCCGATGACGGCCTGCTTATAGCGCGCCGCGCTGTCGCGCCAGGCGAGGACGTAGAAAAGCTCGCGGTAGCGCCAGAGGTCGCGCCAGTAGTGACGCTCGGCGCGACCGGCTTCGATGATCAGGGTGTCGGGTTGGTGGACGGTCACGCGCGGCATCCGGGTAAGAATTGGAGCTGGCCTGGAATCTTGACGCGAATCCCTGTCGCTAGATGCACATCTCCGTTCAGCAGGCGGCCGATGCGTCCGTTGCCAAGGCTTTGCATGCCATACCACAGCGATTTCCTGTGACTCCGGCAGAATTTCTTGGAGACGCCTTCAACGCGAACCAGCACTTCATCGTTCATGGGGAAATGCCAGGGAAACGCTGTTGAACGTGTTGCTCGAACCCCATCAGAATTTCCAGAAGCCGCTGGGCAGCGGTCAGGGCGAGTTGCAGCCGATCAAACCGTTCTTCCGCTGTATCCGGATAATCGTGCGCAAATTCGTTACGCACCCGGCGCAGATCTGCCCATTCCTCCGCGGAAGGCAGCCAACCCAGTTGCTCCAGCCTGTTCAAGCGGTCGATCATGGACAGGCTGGCAATCTCCTCTTGTAAGGCTCGCAGCACGGCCGGCATGAGTCTGGCACCCATATCGTCCTGTAGGCGCGTGTATCGATAAGCGAATTGGTCAAGCAGGCGTCGATCCGCCTTGCTGAGACTCTCCAACTCCGCTGCCTTGAGATCACGCAGACGCAGATCTTCCAAGGCTTCTCCCAGGGTTTGACGATGTGTCAGGCCAATCGCCAGCGCGTGCTGGAGGGCGAGTATTTCCGGAGTCTGATTCATAAGGCAACTCCTGTTACGTGAGCGACTTGAACGATCGGGCGGCTGTCATTGGGAAGTTCCATGACGACATCGATTTTGCGCTCCCCTAAATTACGTTCCAGCAAGCTCAGAAACCGCAATTTGCGAACGAAAGGTTGGTCGATCCGAGTTGGCCGAATCAAAAGATCGATATCGCCGCCCCGTTTGTTGTCATCGACACGCGACCCAAATAGCGTCACGCGCGTGTCGGGCCCGAAGGCGTCCTCGGCGGCGTTGCGGATGCTTGCGATCTGCTGGCGGCTCAGTCTCATGGCTCAGTCGCACTCGGGCATCTTGGCGAACCTGGCGTGCGAATGATCATTCATCTTTAAGAATGCCTCGAAAGCGGTTTCGACGAAGGGATCTCAGTGCAGAACATCGTCCAGGGTCCTGGCATCCAGGATGCGTTCGGACCAGATCATCAGGGTGTCGGCATCGGCGGCGGCGATGCGTGCGCGCAGCGGTTCGTCCGGCGGGCCGAATCGGCGTTCGAGCAAGCGCAGCAGGACGGCGGCCGAGCCGAGTTGTTTGCCGCGTTGTTCGCCGCGTTGTTCACCGCGTTGTTCGCCCTGTTCAATGTAACGTTCGATAAAGGTTTGCATCAGCGGTTCTCCACGTCCCGTTTCCTGTAGCAGCGCCCGCACGGTCGGTTCATCCAACTGGCGGGTACCCTGTACATAGTAGCGTAGCAGCGATTCCAGCAACTCCAGCGCGGTCGACTGGTCCAGCACCTGGGCGATCAGCCTCAGCAGTTCGCGCAGCCGTTGGCCGGGCTGGGGGTCGAAAATGTGGCGCAGCGCCAGTTGTGCCAGACGGGTCAGGACAGTGCCGCGGATCTCGGTGTCGCTGTGCGGCGAGATGTCGTGCAGCGCATAGCGAAACTGCGGGACATAGGGCGCCAGCGCCGGGGGCAGCGGTGCGACCAGGTCGTGAAAGGTGGTTGGCACCCGCCAGCGCCTCCGTCCATGGTAGAGCACCAGCGGATAGACTGGCGGCAGGCGTTTGGCTTGGGGATGCTGTTTGCGGTACGCCTCGCCGCTGGCCTGGATGTAGTGCAGCAGTTGCAGCAGAACCCAGGTGTCCGGGCGGCTTTTGTGCTCGAACAGCAGGTAGATACTCAGCGGCGGCTCGTCCGCGTCGCCCCGGTATCCCACCTGATACACCAGATCCGCATAGAACTGACGCAGATCCTCGGAGACGTAGGTGTCTTTCGAAATGGCCAGGGTGTCCAGATCGATCACCGCCAGCAGGTCGTCTGGCAGGATGTGGTGCAGAAAATCCCCGGCAATCGCGACTTGTCCGAAGGTTTCGCGGAAGAAGCAGTCGTGGGGTGTCGGTGTGGACTCCATCGCTAGGGCGTCGCATCAGGCCAGACCAGCGCTGGTCTCTCGCTTTGACGAAGATGGCTGCCAAGGAAATCAGCGCCGCCGGTGACGAGGATGCGCTTGCGGAGGTTGTCATTTATCGAATGCACGAGATTTTCTGCTCCTGAGTGCCGTCTTACGGAGTCCGCGAGTTAGGTTGCACCTGGAAACCAATCGTCCTCCAGCAAGCTGTCCAGCGCATAAGGCGACTGCCCTGGAAAATGATCGAGTGGCAACCCTGTCTCCTTGCTCGCCAGCTTCGCGCCATCCGCATAAGCGGCAGCGACGGCCTCGGGTAAGAAGGGTCTCAGGCTGGGACAGTCTTGCAGCAAGTCGCGGATTCGTAGCCGTTGCTCCAGTATGGAGCCGCGCCAGGAACTGGAGCGATGCGGGGGCTGATACTGCCATTTGAGCAGATGACCGAGCAGGATTTTCAAGCGGCTGATCAGTTCCTGACGGTCACGTCGTCCCATGCTCTCCAGTTCCTCGATCAAGTACTCGACATCGATGTCCTGGAAACGACGCTGCTTGAGCAGTTCGGCGGTCTGCTGGGTCCAGGCATAAATATCACGTTCGTACAGACTGATCGTGTTCATCGCTGTCATTTTAAGCACTCATGCGCTCGATGAGAATGGGCATGGCCAGACGATAGACCACCCAGACCATGAGGAGCAAGACGAGGGCGAGCAGATTCACCACCACGAAGGCGCCGAGAAACGCGGGCGGAAATCCCGTGAGCCAGTCGCGGGCAGTGAGGATCAGCGGCGAGAGCGGGTTGATGGCGAAGAGTGTCGCCGCCCAGCCGTCCTTGGGCATGGGAAAGACGACCGGGGTGAGGTACATGAGGAACTGCATCAGCAGCGGCAGCCCTTTGCCGATGTCGGTGTAGAGGAGGCCGACCGGCGTGAGCAGCAGTCCGACGGCGGTGCCGACGAGGATCAGCGACAGCAGGCCGATCGGAAACAGTAAGAGGTTCCAGCCGAGATCGACCCCCATGAAGGGCAGTACGACGAGCAACAAGGCGATCTTGATGCCGGCGTTGAACAGCGTCTGGTAGATGCCGGAGACGATCAGCGCCTCGCGCGGGAAATTGAGCTTGGCGAGCATGGCCTTGGCGGCGCTGGTTTGTTGCAACGGGGCGTTGAGGGCATCCATGAAGATGGCCCAGAGCATGGTGCCGGTGAAGACGTAGACCGGATAGGGCAGCGCGGTTTTGCCGACCGAGACGATGCCGGAGCCGCTGAGAAAGACCCAGACCAGGGTGTTGGCCAGCGGCAGGATGAAGGCCCAGAGGATACCGAGAAAGGCTTGTCGATATTGGGCGCTGATGTCGCGAACGGCCAACCGCCAGGCGAGTTCGCGGCTGGCGAGCAGATCGCGAAACATGTCCCGGAGCAGCTTCGCCGGGCTGGCGAGTGAGGACTCGGGGGTGTAGACGGTGATCGGCATTGGGCTTGTCTGGTCGGTCTGATGAGCAGTCGACAGCGGCAATTCAATCACGCCATCGTGCGGATGAGCTTCAAATTCGATCGCTTGCATGGGAAAGACACCGAGCCCTGGGTCAGCGAGGATGTTGGGGGCTACCATACCTCAACCGAGCCTGCGATTATTTGATATGGCTTCCATCCCAGCAGTTCTAAATTTGCCCGCGCTTCGCGCCCGTGCGACGTGCGGGCGGTGGTTGCGCAGACTCAACAAGGGCTATCACGAGGTGCGCGTGCTGCCTGTCGGCGTCGCGGAATGGCAGCAGACGGGACATCCCGTTGCCACGGGACCGACCGAACAGAGGATCACCTATCGGCCGGAGCCGAAACCAGGGACCGTCGGCATCGATCAACTCGCGGAGATGGCGAAGGCATCGCGTGACGATGTCGTGTTGGTGGATCTGCGCAACCCGGAAGAGATCACTGAGCCCTTGATCGAGCATGCGTTGAACATCCCGCTGGACCAGCTCGAAGCGCGCCTGGCGGAGATCCCGGCCGATCGCATACCGATCTTCTACTGCCCGACAGGCGCGCGGGCCGAGATGGCATACAACCTCGGCATGAAGGCAGGGCGGGAATGTCACTATGTTGACGCGGGTGTCACCATTGATCGGACCGGCAACGTCCGGTTGGCGTCGCGGTAGCCCGAGTAACCGCCGCTGCCGGCCATATTGAGCGCCCCGGCAACATGACCCTGGGCGTACTCCTCGGCGGGGCGCACGTCGGATCACCGTCGCCAGCCCGTCGCGCACCCGCTCCAGCAGCACTATCGCCGGGACCGGCTCCAAGGCGTCGCGTTCCTTGAGATAGCTCGCGAGCAGTGCCTCGACCGCGCGGCTGCGCGTCTCCGCGAGCACGCGCAGGGCGGCGACCGCGTCCAGCACGCGGTCATCGGCCAGTCCATAGCGGACATGCTTACCGTCGCGGCGCGCCAGCGCCAGCGCCAGACCGGCGGCCTTGAGTTGCTGCAGGTGCTTGGAGGTGTTGCCGCCGGGCCGAATCGCCCGGAAGTCATGGACCGACCCACGCTGGAACGGGTCATGACCACGCTGGAGCGCCTGCCGTTCGAGACCCTGGATCTGACCGGTGGCGCCCCGGAACTCAACCCCGGTTTCCGCGACCTGGTGCGCCACGCCCGCGCGCTGGGGTTGCGGGTGCTGGACCGCTGCAACCTCACGGTACTGGCCGAGCCGGGACAGGAGGATCTGGCCGACTTCCTCGCCGCGCAGGGCTGCGCGCTGATCGCCTCGCTCCCCTGCTATCGGGCGGACAACTTCGACGCCCAGCGCGGCCGGGGCGTTTTCGATGCCAGCCTGACTGGATTGCGGCGGCTGAACGCGCTCGGTTATGGCGCGCCGGGCGGCGGGCTCCTGCTCGATCTGATCTACAACCCCCAGGGTTCCGAGCTGCCGCCATCGCAGACGGCCCTGGAGGCGGACTACCGGCGGGTGCTGCTCGCCGAGCACGGCATTCGGTTCAACCGGCTGCTGACCCTCGCCAATCTCCCGATCGGGCGTTTCGGCAGCGCGCTGCTGTCGACGGGCGACTTCCACGGCTATCTGGATCGGCTGCGCGCCGCGCACCGAATGGAGAATCTGGCGGCCGTCATGTGCCGGGAGCTAATCAGCGTCGACTGGCAGGGCTGGCTGTACGACTGCGACTTCAATCAGCAGCTCGGTCTGCCGCTGGCGGCTCACGCCGGCCGCGCCCATCTGCGCGACCTGCCGGGGCTGATCCTCGAGGGCGCACCCATTGCGGTCGCCGATCACTGCTACGTCTGCACCGCCGGGCAGGGGTCGAGTTGCGGCGGCGCCCTCATCGGCAACCGGAGCGGCGCGGCCTGAGGCCCCGGCGCATGCGACTCTCCATCGTCATCCCGACCCTGAACGAGGCGGACCATATCGGCGCCCTGCTAACCGACCTGGCCCCGCTGCGCGCGACTGGGCATGAGGTGATCCTGGTCGACGGCGGCAGTACGGACGCGACCTGGTCGCTGGCCGCGTCCGGGGTCGACCGGGTGCTGGAGTCCCCACATGGGCGTGCCGTCCAGATGAATGCCGGCGCCCGCGTTGCCAGCGGCGAGTTCCTCTGGTTCCTGCACGCCGACACCCGCGTCCCGCCCGGCGCGCCGGAGCTGCTGCTCGCCACCTGCAAGGCTGGCGCCCGCTGGGGACGCTTCGACGTGCGGCTCTCTGTGCGTCACCCGCTGCTGCGGCTGGTGGAGCGGGCCATGAACCTGCGCTCGCGGCTCACCGGCATCGCCACCGGGGATCAAGGAATCTTCGTCACCCGCGACACCTTCGCCCAGATCGGCGGCTTCCCGGACCTCCCGCTGATGGAAGACATCGCCCTCTCGAAGCGCCTGCGCCGGATCGCCAGACCGGCCTGTCTCCGTCCGCCGCTGCTGACGTCCAGCCGACGCTGGGAGTCGCGCGGGGTGGTGTGCACCATCCTGCTCATGTGGCAGCTGCGTCTGGCTTATGCCCTGGGCGCCGACCTGGCCCGACTGGCACGGCGCTATGACAACTGAGGCCCAGCCCGGCGGCACCCTAATCCTCTTCGCCCACAAGCCCGTCGCGGGCCAGGTCAAGACCCGCCTCATCCCTGCCTTGGGAGCGGACGGCGCCGCTCGGCTTTATCGCCGACTGCTCGGCATCGCGTTCCGGGGGGGCGCCGCAACGCCCTGCGCCCGCCGCCAGCTCTGGTGCGCCGGGGCGCCGGCCGATGGCGGCGAATGCGCGCGCCTGGCCGAGGCCCATGGCTTCACCTGGCACCGCCAGCCGGAGGGTGATCTCGGGGTACGGATGACGGCAGCGTTCGACGAGGCGCTTGCCACGGCCGACCGGGCCGTGCTGATCGGCAGCGACTGCCCGGACTATGACGCGAACTATCTGAGCGCCGCCTTCGCCGCCCTAGACGACCGCGACGCCGTGCTCGGTCCGGCGGCGGATGGCGGCTATGTGCTGATCGGGCTGCGCCGTCCGGCACCCGCGCTGTTCACTGGCATCCATTGGAGTAGCCCCGAAGTCCTGGCCGAGACGCGCGCCGCACTCGCACGAATCGGCCTCGACTGGACCGAACTACAAACCCTGCGCGATCTGGATCGTCCCGAAGATCTCGCCGAGGTCGCTGACCTCCTCGACACCGACAACCCACTGGACTGACCCCATGCTCAATCCGTTCGAGAAAACCCGGCTCCCTCAGATCTCAATGTCCCGCTTTGAGCAGTCGTTTCCGTCCGCTGCCCGGCTCGCTCGCCGCCGACGCCTTCAGTAGTCACCCCGGTTCTTGCGGTTCTGATCGTAGAGATAGCCGCCGAGCGCGCCGACGCCGGCGCCGATCAGTGCACCCTTGCCGGCGTTCGCGCTGAACGAGCCGATCAGCGCGCCGGTCGACGCTGGGTCTCCGACATGCCGGCACAGCCGGCAAGCAGCACGGCGGTCGCCATGAGGATGGGTAAGGTCAGTTTGCGCATGGTCCGATTCCTCGGGACTGGTTGGGCTCGATGCAGAAGGATGGCGGATCCGGTTCGGTCGATCCGCGCGCCGAGAGCAATCAACCTAAATTCGGCATTTGGAACCGCAAAGGCGCAAAGGACGCAAAGAAGAACAAGGGGCGCGCGACGATGTCCTGGAACTCGGGATGCGTCTCGACAGTGGCCCGCGTAAAGCTTGCTTCGTGAAAGATCTCTTCGAGAAACGCGATATCGTACTGGTCCAATGTGCCTCCCGCGTCCACCTTCTCCTTGATGGACAACGCACGGGGCAGGCGTTGGGTGCGCAGGCGGTCGAGGGTGGTTACGATGAGTCCTAGCTCGTTTTCCGAATAGGTCATCTCAGTTCCCATCCTGGGCAGCCCGAGAGATCGCCGTCGCGATGCCGACCACCGCCGCTCCGATGGCGACGCCCTTGAGCAGGTCGCGGCCCCGGTCATCGCGATCGTCATCGTCATGCCGAAACTCGCGACGCGCCTCGCGCTTTTCGCGCTGAACCTCGCGGTAGCCTTCGCGGATCTCGCGGCGGGCGCACTCCCGTGACTCGCAGCGTCTGAGCTCACGACGCGCCTCACGCTTTTCCTGGCGCACTTCACGGGCACCCTCGCGGATCTCCTGACGCACCTCCCAACGGCTCGCCTGCGCGATGGGTTGAACGAGCGCGGCCAACAGGACGAAACCCAAGGTCAGCGCGACGAGCGTCGATGTCGGGCGAAACATCATTGCGCCCCCCGTCCCGCCCGAAAGGCGGCCACGCGCGACTCATAACGGTTGAGTACGTCCGGACACTCGGCGGTCTCCAGAGCGACAGAGGTTCCGTAACCGAAGGCGGCGCCGAAGAGAAAGGCGCGGTCGGTTCCGAGGAGCCGCGAGATGCCGGCGTGAAGGTCGAGCGCTTCGCGCTCCAGCGTAGACTGGCCACAATGTCCATTCCATGAGCAGAAAGTCGGCTATGTTGCTACTCTGACTGTTGTCGGCCAGAAGCGGGCATTGGACAAGTGCGGCGTGAACGAGCACAAACGACGCGCAACGTGCGCTTCGGGCGCCACAAGCCCGTCGCGAGTGCCGGGTTTATCGAGGCTTGCGCGAATTTCGAGCGGATGCCAGGCTTTCTGCGTGCGCCGTGACTCCCGAAGGTTCCGGGAGTCACGACTCTTCACCTCACTCGGGCGTGTCTTGGAGACGCGCTTTCATCCAGTTGAAGACCTCGGTACCGATTTGCTCGCCGATGTCCTGGCCGGCAGGGATCGAGTCGAAGAAGTGCACTCCGGCCCACAGCCGGCTGATGCCGCACTCCTCGGAGAAGTCATCCCACGTATTCCAGCCGAGGGTCGTCTCCGCTGCCGGCGTCACGTCGGGCTCGATCCTCGATTTGCCGGCGGGCACGGTTAGCGGCGCACCCGCAATGGGGATGGCCGGGGTCCAGTAGGACAGGTCGTTGGCGGCGTCTGGGTCCAGTCCGGCGATCTGCTCTAAGTAAAGTTTGGTCGCCGTAGCGTGCGCCCGGCAGAAGCTCGCACTGCCCGACGGATACTCCGGGTGGTTGGCGGTTTGCAGGTATGGCCGCCACTCCTTACCCGTGATATCGCTCACGGTACCCTCACCCGGACCACCCCAAGCGGTAATCGCGGTATCCGGGTAGAGGTAAGCGATCGCCGAGAAGGGTCGCACGGCGTCGTATCGACGCTTGTTTTTCCAGACCGTGATCCCAGTGTCGAACGCGGCGGCGTTCACAAGAAAGTCCAGCTGAACGAACTGCCGGAGATCGAGGCCGAGTGCCAGGGCCGTCGCTAGCGTAGAGAAGCCAAGGCTGTGGATCTTGTCATCGAAAAATTCGGCGAGCAATTTTTGGCGGTCGGTGAGTGCCGCTTGCACGGCAAGCACTTCGTCCGCTTGTGCCCTGTACGCCGGTAGCGGCACGCCGTTCGGCCGCACCGCGTAGCTCTTCGTCGGAAACGGGGCGATTAAGGTTGGCTTGCTATAACTGTAGGGCTGGGTCTCCGCCCACTGCGGCGTAACGAACTGCTGGGTAGAGAAAATGCCGCTGCCGGTAGTCCGCGTGTCCGGCTGCCAGCGTCGCGGATTGAGCAGGCGCTCACCCTTGTTGACCGGCTCGTAACCGGTGGTGTCGGCATAAGGGCGCAGGTTGTACAAGCTGCCGCTCGCGTCGCCAAGCTGGTTCATGCCGTCGTGCTCGCGGGCCGCAACCACTGCGGCACCCGCCCGGTTGCCGACCCCCGCCGGGGAGTTGTCCACCACGTTGTTGTCCGGGCTGAGACCGAAGCCATCCAGTATCCCATCCCAGTCGTCCGCGAATTGCGGCATAAGGCTGAGCAGCACCTCATGGCTCGCGTACAGCAGCGCGATATTGCGCTCGCTGTCTCCGCCGGTCAGGACTCCGAGGCTGGAGTACACGCCCGTCCAACCACTGTAAGGCGCGATTGCGTCGAACCATGCGTTGGTGATCAGCGTCGTCGTGCGAAGCACGAGCGAGGCGTCGCCGGGTGCCACGGTGGACAAAAGGTTCGGAACCACGACTTCGATCACAGCAGCGGGAGCGCAGATCGGTGGCGCGCCTTCCGGGCAGACGACGGCATTGGCCGGGATGAGCGCCGAAGAGTTGGCGAAGCTCGCGCAGAACCCGGTCGGCAACCTGATCAGCGTGCCGTTCCAGAACAACACTAATCTCAATTTTGGGCCGGAAAAGGGGACGCAGAACATCCTCAATATCCAGCCGGTGATTCCGATTTCGATCAATCGCGACTGGAACATCATCACGCGCACCATCGTGCCGATCATCTGGATGCCGTCGCTGGGACCGGACTTGGAGAGCACCGACGGGATTGGCGACACCGTCTTCACGGCCTTCCTCTCGCCCGCCAAGCCCGGCCACTGGATCTGGGGCGCGGGGCCGGTCGTGCAAATGCCGACCAACACCAGCAAGGAACTGGGCAACGGGAATTGGGGGCTCGGCCCATAAGCGCCAACTTAACCGAACCGTTGACTCACTTGTGAGTTCATCATCTGCATGACCCTGGCCGGAACGGTTTGCAAGCGGCGGCGGCGCGGACGTTCCTTGAGCACGTCGAGGCAGGCGTCCCAGTGTTCGTCTCGCCAGCGTTGCACCTCGAGAATCCAGCGATCGACCTCTTGGCGAACGATGATCAGCAGCCGCCACGGGGTCAGCCGACGGGGCCGGTCCAGCGGGTCGATGCCGCCTGCGGCATGGCGCTGGGCGCGTCGCTCGATGACCAGTGCATAGAGCAATTTTCCCCGGATCCAGACCTCGCCTAAGCGACTGTTTCGCTGGGTGCGCAGGATGTCGAGATCAAGCAGCGACTGGAGCCGTTTGAACGCCAGCTCCACTTGCCAGCGGCAGCGGTACAGCGCCAACACCGTGGGGCCATCCAACGTCTCAGGGGGCACGGTGGTGAACACCATGACCCAGCCGGCCAGAAATAAGGTGGCGTCACTCGGGGTTCGCCCTTGGCGTTGAGCCGTTTTTCGGCACCGCCGACGGGCGGCTTCCGCCGCCTCGGGCGGGAGACGCACCGCGTGCAGCCAACCCGGTCCGCTCACCTCCGGCGCGCGCAACCACACCGGCAGACTCAGCGTG
>NZ_NHSQ01000159.1 GCF_016653465.1 Thiocystis minor
CGCAAGGGCGATGGCGAGCCCGGTTTGAAGACGATCTGGCTGGGCATGCAGCGCATCATGGACTTCGCCGCCGGGATCAAATAGGCCAGGGAGATGCCGGACACGGAAAGTTGTGTGTAATGGGATGCCTTCAGGCCCATTCCGCTGGAGATCCCGGAGGGCATGAAGCCCAATGAATTTTTCAACAGTACGGAGAATCTCAACGATCTGGTGAACCGCAACGGACTGCTGGTCAATCAGGAAGACCTGCTGCTCTATCGCAAGGCACTGGGGCATTCGCTCGCGTTCGACGGCTCCATTCTCTATAACACCTCCAAGCGCATCCTCAATCCACTGGGGCGCCCGGTGCGTCGCACCCAGGTGCCCGAACCGGTCAAGCGGGTCTGGGATCGGATGAACCAGATCCTCATCGGCTACATGATCGAGCAATACCCGGATCCGAACGAGGCTTTGGTGCTGGCGGGCGAGGCCAGCCTGGACGCCACATGGCCTCTGACCTCGCCGGGGGTGCCCAGCATCCGCATGCTGCACAACCATTTCATCGTCTTCCCGATGGCCGACCTGCGCGCGGCGCCACTCGCGCGGCGGGAGAATCCCAACCTCACCGATGGCGGCCAACACAGCCTGTTTCAGGCGCACATGCGCGAGGTCTATCAGCGCTTCTTCGACGAGGCGCTGGATTTGCGCATTCTGCGCGCGGCGGATGCCCCGGAATCTCGGCTGGCACTCACCGGCTATCCCGAAGGGCTGCCCTGCTGGGAAATCGTCGGCGGGGTGGAGGCATTGAAGGAGGTGCGGTTCTGGCGCGAGTACGACGCCATCCTTGAAGGCTTCCTGGATTTTTACCGGACTTTCTTTTCGCAGGTCTCCACCCGCAACGCCCCGATCCTGCCAGATGTCCGCTTTCGGCAACCGGTGGAGGAAGTACTGCTGTTCAACCGCGATTTCATGGCCACCGCCAAGAAGGTGCGCGACCGCTGCATCCGCGAACCGGCCTATGCCAATTCGATCCGCTGGGAGCCGGCCTTCAAGCAAATCATTTTCCGGAACGAGACCGGCCGACTGCTGGTAACCATCAGCCAGAATTCCATCGGCAACGCTATCACCGAGCTGCTCGGCGTGGTGGTGAAGCGGGTACCGGACGCCATCGGGTATGGACTCGCGGAGCCCGCGCTAATCGAGCGGCTGCTGGAGGTGCGTCAGCGTCTGATCGACGCCGATCTGGGCGACGGGATCGGCACCGAGCATTGGACCGCTCCGCTGGTTGGGCAAGCCGGCAATCCGGATACCGGCTCCGACGTTACTGCCCCACCATCTGCCCCATGATGGCCTGAATCGTCGGGTGCGCCATCAGTCGCTGGATGCGCGCATCCCCGCGCAGCCGCTCCAGGTCGCCGGACATGATCAGGCGCGTTAACTCGGGGTCCGATAGAACGGCCTGGATCTCGGGATCATTCTGAAGCGCCGAGACCTGCCCCATCAGTCCTGGATTGCTCGCCAGTTGTTGTTGGATGGCGGCAATCTCCGTCCCGTATCCGGGAATTCCGGACGCTGGCGGTTGAGGCATCGACGCCGAACCGCCAGGCTGAATCGAGCGGATTTCCGATTCGGGAACCAGAATTTCACCCAGGGCCGCGGATCGGATCCGATAACGCCCTCCTTCGATCGCGACCAGTTCGCCGGAAAGGACGCTGCCGTCGGCGAGTTCGATGCGGCTCGTCTCGGCCGCGACCTGGCCGCTTCCGGCAAGCAGGACACTCAAGATCGACCCCTGGAGGAGTCGGCGGATCAGCGTTACGGAAAACATCGTCACCCCCTGCAAAAGATCATTCCGAGGGATCGATGGTATCCTCACAGTTGCCATCAGAAACAGCTCCGTGTCACGGAAATTCGCGCATGAACCTGTTCTTCGTCATCCTCATCCCCTTCGTAGGGGCCGGCCTGACGGGCTGGATGTCCCGCTTCGGGCGGACGCCATCGGCCTGGACCGCGGGATGCGTGACCCTGCTTGCCCTGCTCGGCCTGCTACCGTCCGCCGCCGCGCCATTCCTCGGCGAGACCCTCGTGCAGCGCTGGCCGTGGATACCGGACATCGGCCTGGATCTGGCCTTGCGTCTGGACGGACTCGGTCTTCTGTTCGCCCTGATGATCCTCGGGATCGGTCTGCTGATCATCCTCTACGCCCGTTATTACCTGTCCGAGCGCGACAGTCTGGGCCTGTTTTATGCTTATCTGCTGCTCTTCATGGGCTCCATGCTCGGCATCGTGCTGTCGGAAAATCTGATTCTGCTGCTGATGTTCTGGGAGTTGACCAGTCTCACGTCCTTTCTGCTGATCGGCTTCTGGCGCGAGCGCGAGGACGCCCGCAAGGGCGCGCGCATGGCGCTCACCATCACCGGTCTGGGCGGACTGGCGCTGCTCGGCGGTTTCCTGCTGCTGGGCGAGATGGCGGGCAGTTACGATCTGTCGACGATCCTGGCGTCCGGCGACCGGGTCCGCGCCCATCCGCTCTACACCCCGATGCTGGTCCTGATCCTGCTCGGCGCCTTCACCAAATCGGCGCAATTCCCTTTCCATTTCTGGCTGCCGCACGCGATGGCCGCACCCACGCCGGTGTCCGCCTATCTGCATTCGGCCACCATGGTCAAGGCCGGGGTCTTTCTGCTGGCGCGCCTGTTTCCGGTGTTGTCGGGCACCCCCGAATGGTCCTGGCTGGTCGGCGGCGCGGGGCTCGCGACTCTGCTGGTGGGCGCCTGGTTCGCGCTCTACAAGCATGATCTCAAGGGGCTACTGGCCTATTCCACCATCAGTCATCTGGGACTGATCACGCTCCTGTTCGGGATCGGTACGCCCCTGGCGGCGGTCGCCGGGGTCTTTCACATCATCAATCATGCGACCTTCAAGGCGTCGCTCTTCATGGCGGCCGGGATCATCGATCACGAGTGCGGCACCCGTGACATGCGCCGCGTCAACGGTCTATGGAAATTCATGCCCTATACCGCCACCCTGGCGATGGTGGCGGCGGCCGCGATGGCGGGCGTGCCGCTCTTTAACGGGTTTTTATCCAAGGAGATGTTCTTCGCCGAAACGGCGACCTTTTACACCGAACATGACTGGGGCTGGCTGCTGCCGCTGTTCGTGGTGATCGCCGGCATGCTGGCGGTCGCCTACTCGCTGCGCTTCATCCACGATGTCTTTTTCAATGGCGATCCGATCGATCTGCCGCGCACGCCCCACGAGCCGCCGTTCTGGATGAAGGCTCCGGTGGGGGTGCTGGTGGCGCTCTGCCTGCTGGTGGGCATTCTGCCCATGCTCACGGTGGAGCCGATCCTCACGGTGGCGGTGGCGAGCGTGCTGCAAACGTCTTCGCCGGTCCATAGTCTCGCCATCTGGCACGGCGTCAATCTGCCCTTCCTGATGAGCATTGCCGCGCTCATCGGCGGTCTGCTGATCTATGCGGCCAGACGCCCGCTGTTTGCCCTGGCCGCACAGTTGGAGGGGCGGCTGGATGCACAGGCGATGTATCGCTGGACGCTCGGTCGGGTCATCGCTTTCGCCGCTTGGATCACCCGACATCTGGAGACCGGATCGCTGCAACGCATGCTCCTGCTGTTCGTCCTGTCCGTCCTGACCCTGAGCGCGGCGGGGTTCGTCGGCAGCGGCTCGCCGCTGACCGGCATCCGCGCGACGCTCCCGGTCGATATCCTCGGCGTGCTCGTCACGGCGGGGATACTGTCCGCGGCCATCGGCACCCTGGCGCTGCATCGCCGCCGGTTGACGGCCCTGATCGTCATGGGCGCGCTGGGTCTGCTGATCGCGCTGATCTTCGTTCAATTTTCCGCGCCGGATCTGGCTCTGACCCAACTAACGGTTGAGGTCGTGACCATTGTCCTGCTGTTGCTGGCGCTCTATTTTCTGCCGCAGCGCAGTCCGGTCGAATCCAGCCGAGCGACACGCATCCGCGATCTGGGCGTCGCGGCACTGGCCGGTGCCGGAACCGCGGCGCTGACCTGGGCGATGCTGACGCGCCCCTTCGCGAGCATCTCCGACTACTTTCTAGCCAATAGCCTGCCGGGCGGCGGCGGCACCAATGTGGTCAACGTGATCCTAGTCGATTTTCGCGGCTTCGACACCCTGGGGGAGATCACCGTGCTGGCGCTGGCCGGTCTTGGGATCTATGCCATGCTCCACGATCTGCGTCTGCAAGGCCCCACCCAGGATGCCGACGGGCGACCCTGGAACTGGGACATGCATCCCAGCATCATGGCGGCACTGACGCGGCTCCTGCTGCCGCTCGTACTGCTGGTGTCGGTGTTCATCCTGCTGCGCGGTCACAACCTGCCGGGCGGCGGCTTTATCGCCGGACTCATCGCCGCCGTCGGCCTGATCATGCAATATCTAACCAATGGCGTGGAATGGACCCACCGCCGACTCTCCGACAACCTGCATCCGGTCATCGGCGCGGGTCTGCTAATTGCCCTGATCACCGGCCTGGCAAGCCTGGTGCTGGGTTATCCCTTCCTGACATCGACCTTCACCCATGTCCATTGGCCCATCGTCGGCGATTTCGAGCTAGCCTCGGCGATGGCCTTCGACCTGGGCGTCTATCTGGTGGTAGTGGGCGCAACCCTGCTGATTCTGATCCATCTGGGTCTGATGCATCGGGCCAGCCATCCCACGTCTTCCAACCCAATGGAGTCACGCTGAATGGAGGCTTTGCTTGCCTTGATCGTCGGTGTCCTGACTGCCTGCGGGGTCTATCTGATCCTGCGCGGACGCACCTTTCCGCTGGTGCTGGGGCTCACGCTCCTCTCCTATGCCGTGAACCTCTTTCTCTTCGCCACCGGACGGCTCGCCATCGGTCTGCCGCCGATCATCGACCGGAACCTCGCGGAAACGATCGGCGGTTACACCGACCCGCTGCCCCAGGCGCTGGTTCTCACGGCCATCGTCATTGGTTTCGCGATGACCGCCTTTCTCATCATGCTGGCGCTCAAGGCGCGCGCCGAGTTGGGGAACGATCATGTCGACGGTCGGCCGGACCCTGGAGACCGCGCGTGAATCCTCTGGTCATTGCCCCCGTGCTCCTGCCGCTACTGGCGGGGACACTGCTTCTGCTACTGCGCGGCACGCTCTCGCTCCGGGTTCGGCGCGGACTGAATCTGACGCTGGTCACCATGCAGATCCTGCTTGCGGCCATCCTGCTCATGACTGTCGGCGAAGCTGACATTCTGGTCCATACGCTCGGCAACTGGCCGGCCCCTTATGGCATCGTGCTGGTGGCGGACCGGCTGGCGGCCTGGATGCTGCTGGTGACCGCCATCCTCGCCTGGTTTGCCCTGCTGTTCGCCGTGCGCGGCACCGATGCGGGCAGCCGGCACTTTCATCCGCTGTTTCAGTTGCAGTTGTTCGGTCTCAACGGCGCTTTTCTGACCGGCGATCTGTTCAATCTCTTCGTCTTTTTCGAGATTCTGCTGCTCGCCTCCTACGGGCTGTTGCTGCATGGCGGCGGTGCCCGACGCACCCGCGCGGGGCTGCATTTCGTCGCCCTGAATCTGGCCGGATCGACCCTCTTCCTGTTCGCGGCGGGGACGTTCTATGGCACGCTGGGGACGCTGAACATGGCCGATCTGGCGGTGAAGGTCGCCACCACCCCGCCCGAAAATCTGGGTCTGGTCCGTGCGGCCGGATTGCTGCTGTTTGGCGTCTTCGCCCTCAAGGCCGCGCTCATTCCGCTGCATCTCTGGCTGCCCGCGGCCTATGCGTCCACCTCCGCGCCGGTGGCGGCGCTCTTCGCCATCATGACCAAGGTCGGGGCCTATTGTCTGTTGCGGGTCGGGACGCTGATCTTTGGCGAGGACGCAGGACCAGTGGCGAATCTCTATACCGACTGGCTGCTGCCGCTGGCGCTGATTACCTTGATCGTCGGCGCGCTGGGGGCGCTCTCGGCCACCGAACTGCGCCGACAGATCGCCTATCTGGTGGTGGTGTCGGTGGGGCTTCTGCTTACCGCCTTCGGACTCGGCACGTCGGCGGCGATCGGCGCCGGACTCTATTATCTCGCCCACGCCACCTTTGCCGCGGCGGCGCTCTTTCTGTTGGCCGACATCATTGCCGGCGGGCGGGGCACGTCGCTGGATCGACTGACGCCCGGCCCTGCCATCCCGCGCGCCGGACTCGTCGGCGGACTCTTCTTCGTCGCCGCTCTACTGGTCGCGGGACTGCCGCCGCTGTCCGGTTTCCTCGGCAAATTCCTGGTGCTCAAGGCCGCGCTCGCCGATCCCGCCTGGCCCTGGGCGATGGTTCTGGTGCTGACCTCGGGACTGCTGGGCATGATCGCCCTGACCCGTTCGGGGAGCCTGTTGTTCCTGCGCGCCGACGGAAGATCCGGGGCGACGCCGGCGAGTGCCGGCGATTTGGCGCCAGTTGTCGGTTTGCTTGCACTCTGTCTAGCCTTGACGATCTGGGCCGGTCCCATCCTCGGCTTCGTGCAATCGGCGGCCGACCAGTTGCTGAGACCACAGATTTACATCCAGGCCGTGCTCGGCTCCACGATCCAGACGGAACACCGATGAAACTCCGGCTTTTCCCGCATCCCGTCCTGACCCCGCTCCTCGCCTTGATCTGGCTGCTTCTGGCCAACAGCCTGGCGCCCGGACAGATTCTGCTCGGCCTGCTGTTGGGCTGGGCGATTCCCATCTTCACCCTGCGCTTCTGGCCGGAACGCATCCGCATCCATCGACCGCTGACCCTGCTCCGTTTTCTGCTCCTGGTGCTCTATGACATCCTGGTCGCCAATCTCAACGTCGCCTTTCTTATCCTGCGCGGACCGCGCCGGCTGACCCCGGCCTTCGTGACGGTCTCGCTCGATCTGCGCTCGGAGCTTGGAATCAGTCTGTTCGCCAACACCATCTCGCTGACCCCCGGCACCGTCTCGTCCTGGCTGAGTCCGGATCGGCGCACTCTGGTGGTGCATGGTCTGCATGTCCGCAATCCGGACGCCCTCGCGGCAACCCTAAAGCGCCGTTACGAGGCGCCACTGCTCCAGGTCTTCGAGCCATGCTGAATCTCGCCGTCATGATCGCCCTGGGGCTGGTCTCCGCCGCCTTCGCGTTGACCCTCTGGCGTCTGCTGCGCGGACCGGATCAGCCGGACCGCATCCTCGCGCTCGACACGCTCTATGTGAATGCCATCGCCCTGCTGGTTCTACTCGGTATCCATCTCGATTCCTCGCTTTATTTCGAGGCGGCGCTCCTGATCGCCATGATGGGCTTCGTCGGAACGGTCGCGCTCTGCAAATATCTGTTGCGCGGCGACATCATCGAATAGGTCAAGCCATGCTGGAAATCCTGCTGTCCGCGCTCATCCTGATCGGCGCCCTCTTCACCTTCATCGGCTCGCTGGGACTGGCGCGTCTGGGCGATTTTTATACCAGGTTGCATGGCCCGACCAAGGCCACCACGCTGGGCGTGGGCAGTCTGCTGATCGCCTCCATGCTCTATTTCAGCGCCCAAGGGAAGGGCGTGAGTTTTCACGAAATTCTGGTTACATTGTTTCTCTTCATCACCGCCCCGGTGAGCGCCCATCTGCTGTCCAAGGCCGCGCTGCATCTGCGGGTGAAGTCGCTGGCGAACGTGCCCCCACGGATTGACGAGACCGATTCAGATCCGGACAGTCGCTAGCTCGATGTCTTTATTCACCGCAATGGCGAGTGCCAATGGCCCAGTCTCATTCGCGCCGACACAGGGTCTCCCGTGTCGCCATTTGCATTTGCCTCCCGTCCACACGTCATGGAATGCCAAGAATGACCAAGCTTGTTTTCGTTCGCGGCGCACACGCGCTTGCCGCAGTGATGTTAGCTGGAAGCACGGCCGTCTTCGCAGAGTCATCTCCGACGAATATCAGCGCCTCACTCACCCTGCTACAGCATGTCGAGAGCGATCTTGACGCTGGCGGAGAGGCCGGTTTCACGGGGGTTTTCGCCACCGTCGGAGGGCTCTGGACACGCGGTCCGCGTTCGTCGCTCGGCTTGCGACTGAAAATCGACTTCGAGGACTGGAATTTTGACCATGTCGGCGGCTTCGGCGGCGCCACGCCTTGGGGCGATCTCTACCGGGTCGGCCTCTCGGTTCCCTACGGCTATGTGACCGAGGGCGGTTGGCGCCTGGGCTTGACGCCCACCGTCGAGTATTCGGGAGAAGCGGACGCGCGTCTTTCCGATGCGTTGGAGTACGGGGCCACCGTGACGGCGGCACGCCGCATCCGTTCCGATCTGACGCTGGGGTTTGGTGTCGGCGTCTACGCGCGCATCGAGGAGACCAGCCTCTTTCCCTTCCTGATGGTCGATTGGCGGATCACCGATCGCCTGCGCCTCACGAATCCATTGGTTGCCGGCCCGACCGGTCCGGCTGGACTGGAACTCTCCTATGCGCTGAATTCTGGCTGGGAGGTCGGCATGGGCGCCGCTTATCGCTCCTATCGCCATCGGCTCGACCGGGATGGCCCCTTCCCTGGCGGCGTCGGGGAGAATCGCTACATTCCCGTCTTTGTGCGCGTCGGCCGAGAGTTTTCCGAGACCTTGAAAATCAACCTCTATGCCGGGGCGGCGATGGACTCGATGCTGCGGGTCGAGGACGCGAACGGCAACCGGCTGTATGAAGAGGATCAGGATCCGGCGGCCATGCTGGGCCTGTCGCTGAGCGGTCGCTTTTGAACCCTGTTAAACCGCGTCCAGCGCGATATGCGTAATTTTCAGTTTGTGTTTGGCTCTGGATATTTCACCAGCCTCACGAGAGACGCGGTTTAAAATTTTATATTTTTTAATATCTTAAACCGCGTCCGCTCCAACTATCCTAGATGCGGCCAAGGTTAATCCAATCCAAAAACATCGCATACCGCACTGGACGCGGTTTAATCCTGTCTATTTGCCTTGGGTATGGGTATGAGTTTTCCCGGAAATCGCCTGAATCCCCACACGGCTGGATGTGTCACCAACGCCGGGCGGCGGCGTCATCCGATTCCCTTGACTCGACCCAGCGTTCGCCCTGCTCGGTCTGCTCCTTTTTCCAGAAGGGCGCTCGGGTCTTCAGAAAATCGATCAGGAATTCACAGGCGCGGAAGGCATCGCCACGATGATGGCTGGCAACACCGACAAAGACAATGGGATCCAACGGCTCCAGCTTCCCGACCCGGTGAACAATGGTCATGCCCTCCAGCTTCCAACGCGCGTTAGCCTCCTCGGCGATCTTGGCTAGCGCCTTCTCGGTCATGCCGGGGTAATGTTCCAGGGTCATGCGGGACACCGCCACCCCCTCGTGGAGATCGCGCATCAGCCCGACGAAGGTGACGAGCGCGCCCACGCGCGGATTGTCGCGCCACAACGCATCCTGTTCGGCGGCGATATCGAAGGGTTCGGTCTGGATCCGGATGCGCGGCATCAGAACGCTCCAGGGGCACGTCTTCCCGATTCCTCTGACGCCGCTCGAACTGCGTCGTCAACCAATGGGTGCAACCCCCATCAGCGCGCGGTGCAGCCAGAACAGGAAGAGCAGATAGACACCCAGTCCGCCGACGATGGCGATGGCGTCGTTGGTCTGACTCGGCGGCGCGCCGGGAACCGGCGGACCCGCCCGACGCTTGAGCGAAATCCGATCCGCCACGGCCCAGGCCAGGAAGGCGCCGAACAGGAGCAGATCCGCGAGAGTGCCGTTGGCCAACAGGTGACCAAAGGCCCAGATTTTGACCGCAAGCAACATGGGATGTTTGGCGGCGGTCTGGATGCGCCCCGGCAGATAGGCCGCGAACAGCAAGGGAAAGATCGGCAGCATCAGCAGCAGATTGAGGTGTCTCATCCAGCCCGGCGGCTCATAGAGGACGATGGCCGACTGGCGCGCCTCTCCATAACCCGAGACGATCAGGAGAAATCCCGCCAGCGAGAGCACGCTGTAAACAGCCTGCCAGGGGATGACGCCAAAGCGTTCGACGACAGTGGTCCGCAACCCCGGCTTGACGATGGAGACCGAGTGAACCCCCAGAAACAGAATCAGACCTAGAATCAGTACTGCCATGCGTCAACTGCTCCGATTGAGTTTAGGTGTGTTTATCCTGAAAAGAGCTGTCAGCTTCCAGCTCTTGGAAATCATCAAATTCGCCATTGGGCAAGACTTGCCTTAGTTCACCCATTGGGTGAACGCCTCAATCAGCGAAAACCTCGACAAACCAACGGCTGGAGGCTGGTCGCTGGCGGCTGACTGCTCTTTCTAGGTTTATCGCTTCCAGGATTCCGCCGCCGGATGACACCCCTGCCTCGCAAGAAAGCCATCCAAGGCATTCGCGAATGCCTGCCGGTCGCGCGCGTCCAGTGTCGCGGGACCGCCGGTGTCCACGCCAGTCGCGCGTAAGGTGTCCATGAAGTCGCGCAGGTTCAGGCGTTCGCGGATATTGTCCTTGGTATAGATCTCGCCACGGGGATTCAAGGCATGGGCCTCCTTGGCGATGACCTCGGCGGCCAGCGGGATGTCGGCGGTAATCACCAGGTCACCCGGTTCCAGACGTTTGACGATCTCGTTGTCGGCGACATCGAATCCCTGCGCGACCTGGATCGCGCGGATGAGTCGCGATGGCGGCAGATTCATGGGCTGATTGGCGACCAGGGTTACTCGGACGCCAACCCGTTCGGCGGCGCGAAACAGAATGTCCTTGATGACCCTTGGGCAGGCGTCGGCGTCGACCCAGATGTGCATGCGGCCTCCTGAACCAGTACCCAGGGTTTGACGACCACCGCCCAGAGACTGGCGTCGGTCTCGAACCAATCTCGGGCCTGTCGATCCGGAACCGGGACGATGCCCCCGCGCGCCATCTCGGCGTCAATGGTCGGGGCGTCATCGCGTGCGATCAAGAGGGCGGTTTCGATGAGGTCGAGACCGTCCCGGACCCAGATCACCTTGCCTTGCGCGAAAAAGCGTTGCAAATCCCGCCAGGGAATCCGCGCCGTCTCCTGATTGAGTGTGCGGCGCGCATCGCCTGCGGGGTCGATCACTGCGGTTGCAGAACCGATTCGACGGTCCTCAATCGGCCTCATCGGTCCGATCCGCGGGAAGCTCGGCAGCGGTCGATGCGACAAGGCTGTCCTCTTCGACGGACTCGGACACGGCGCGCGCTGGCTCATGGACCATGATCAATCCGCCAAGGGGCGGGAGCGCGATCGGGATCGAATAGGGACGCCCCATCCAGCTCACGGGTTCCGCTTCCACGCCACCCTGATTGCCGACATTGCTGCCGCCATAGACCTCGGCGTCCGAATTCATGGCCTCCCGATAAAAACCGGGCTCGGGTACGCCGATCCGGTAGTTGTTGCGCGGCACCGGCGTGAAATTGAACGCGGCGGCAACGAGATCCCGGCCGGATTTGCTCTTGCGGATATAACTCAGCACCGACTGCGAGCTGTCGTGACAGTCGATCCATTCAAACCCCGAGGCGTCGAAATCGATTTCGTGCAGCGCGGGCAATTCGCGGTGCAGACGATTCAGATCGGAGACCAGCGTTTTCAGACCCAGATGCTGGGGACGTTTAAGCAACTCCCAGTCCAGCGACGCGGAAAAATCCCACTCGGTTCCCTGTCCGAATTCGCAGCCCTGGAACAGGAGTTTCTTGCCGGGGTAACTAAACATGAAGGTGTAGAGCAGACGCAGACTGGCGAATTTCTGCCAGCCGTCACCGGGCATCTTGTCCAGCATGGATTTTTTGCCGTGCACTACCTCATCGTGCGAGAAGGGCAGCACGAAGTTCTCGGTGAAGGCGTACAGCAGGCCGAAGGTCAGCAGGTCATGATGGAAATGACGGTAGATCGGATCCTTCTGCATATAGGACAGGGTGTCGTGCATCCAGCCCATGTTCCATTTCATGCTGAATCCGAGACCGCCGAGATAGGTCGGGCGCGAGACCGCCGGCCAGGCGGTGGATTCCTCGGCGATCATCAGGGTGCCGGGATGCTGTTCGTGGGTCACGGTATTGAGCTGGCGGACAAAGTCCACGGCTTCGAGATTCTCGTTGCCGCCGTATTTGTTCGGGATCCATTCGCCAGCGTTGCGCGAGTAGTCCAGATAGAGCATGGAGGCAACGGCATCGACGCGCAGCCCGTCAAGATGGAATTCATCGAGCCAGTAAAGCGCGCTGGAGAGTAGGAAGTTCTTCACCTCGTTGCGTCCGAAGTTGAAGATCAGGGTGCCCCAATCCTTGTGCTCGCCCATGCGCGGATCGGCGTGCTCATAGAGCGCCGTACCATCGAAACGCGCCAGCGCGTAGGCATCCTTGGGAAAATGGGCCGGCACCCAATCGAGCAGCACGCCAATGCCTTGTTGATGGAGATAATCGACGAAAAAGCGGAAATCGTCCGGCGTGCCGAAACGCGCGCTGGGCGCGAAATAGCCGGTGCACTGATAGCCCCAAGAGGCGTCGAGCGGATGCTCGGTGATCGGCATCAGCTCGATATGGGTGAAGCCCAACTCGGTGACGTAATCGCCAAGTTGTTTGGCCAGGATTCGGTAATTGAGGAAATTGCCATCGGCATCCCGCATCCAGGAACCGAGATGGACCTCATAGACCGAGAATGCCTGATGCTGCCAATCGGATTCCGCGCGCGCCTTCAGCCACGGGGCATCGGACCACTTGAAGCGACTTTCGGGGCAAATCAGGCCGGCGGTCTGCGGCCGTTCCTGGAAAGCCTGGGCATAGGGGTCGATCTTGATGTGGATATTGGTGTCGCGATCGCGGATCTCGTATTTATAGAAACCGCCAGTCTCTAAACCGGGAATGAATAGTTCCCAGATGCCGCTGCCGCCGCGCACGCGCATGGAATGCACGCGACCGTCCCATTGGTTAAAATCGCCAACGACGCTCACCCGCTCCGCATTCGGCGCCCACACCGCGAACTGAACCCCGGAGATTCCTTCGACCTCGCGCGGATGCGAACCCAAAAAACGATAGGCATGCCAATGGCGCCCCTCGCCAAACAGATGGATGTCGAAATCCTCAAGCTGGAGCGGAAAACAGTAGGGGTCATGGGCGCTGTACGTGGTCCCGGCCGCATCCTGCCACGCGATGCGATAACGCTCGGGAACCTTCGCGGCCGCGCCTTCCCAGATAAAGAAATCGGAGCCTTCGATCCGGTTGAGCGCCTCGCCCGCTTCCACCAGAATCGCGCTTTCGGCCATGGGCAGAAACGCGCGGACCACCGCCTGCTGTTCGTTGACGTGACGGCCCAACACCTCGAAAGGGTCGTAATGGCGCGCCTCGACGATACGCAGCAGGGGTTCCGGGAGCTTTGATGCGGAGCCTTTTGCGGATGCCATGTCGTTCGTGTTCCTCTGCTGTTTCTGAGCCGGCCCCGATCCCAAGATCCAGGGGTTGCAAGTAATCTTAATGGTATCATAGGGTGATCGTTCAAATGCTGACTCGTCCTTGACGACAGGAGAAAAGATGCCCCACTCCAATCCCAGGTTCATTAGTCGCCTGACCCGTGACACGCTGGCGCTTATCCTGGCCGGCGGGCGGGGTTCCCGGCTGAAGCACCTGACCGCCTGGCGCGCCAAACCCGCCGTTCCCTTTGGCGGAAAGTTCCGCATCATCGATTTTCCGCTGTCCAACTGCATCAATTCGGGCATCCGCCGGATCGGCGTGCTGACCCAGTACAAGGCGCATTCGCTCATCCTGCATATCCAGAAAGGCTGGGGATTTCTGCGCGGCGAGTTTGGTGAGTTCGTGGAACTGTGGCCGGCCCAACAGCGGGTCGCGGAGACCGCCTGGTATGCCGGAACCGCGGACGCCGTGTTCCAGAATCTGGACATCATCCGCGATCACAATCCCGAATACATCCTGATCCTGGCCGGCGACCACATCTATAAGATGGATTATGGCGCCATGATCGCCTACCACGTCGAAAGCGGCGCGGATATGACGGTTGGCTGTCTCGAAGTCGAGGCCGATCGGGCGAGCGAGTTTGGCGTTATGTCCGCGGATGAGAGCAACCGGGTCCGGAGCTTTGCGGAAAAGCCGGCCAAACCCGAGACCATTCCCGGCAAACCGGGGCAATGCCTGGCGTCCATGGGCATCTATGTCTTCAATCGCGCCTTCCTGTTCGAGCAACTCATCAAGGACGCCGACACGCCCGGCTCAAGCCACGATTTTGGCAAGGACATCATTCCTACCGTCATCAAACTCTATCGGGTGATGGCCTATACCTTCCGCGATCCGATTAGCGGCGAGCAGGCCTATTGGCGCGACGTCGGCACGCTCGATGCCTTCTGGGAGGCCAATCTGGAGTTGATCGGCGTTACCCCGCCGCTGAATCTCTATGACAAAAACTGGCCAATCTGGACCTATCAGGAGCAGTTGCCGCCCGCCAAGTTCGTGTTCGACGACGAGGCGCGCCGCGGCATGGCTGTCGATTCCATGGTCTCTGGAGGCTGCGTCATCTCCGGTTCCACGGTGCGTCACTCACTCTTATTTTCCAACGTGCGGGTGAACTCCTATGCCTATGTGGCGGATTCAGTGGTGCTGCCCGACGTGACGATCGGGCGCAACTGCACCGTCCGGAACGCCATCCTCGACCGCTACTGTCATCTTGAGGAAGGAACGGTGATCGGTCTGGATCCCGAGGCCGATCGAAAGGCCGGATTCCTGGTCAGCGAGGGCGGCGTGACGCTGGTCACCCCGGAAATGCTCGGTCAAGACGCCAATCACGTTCGCTAAGATGAAGATCGTTCTGAATGGATCTCCCCAGGAGATTGCCGACGGAACTCTGGTGTCCGAGCTTGTCGAAGCCTTGGCCCTTGGCGGCCAGCGTTTCGCCGTCGAGATCAATGCCGAGCTGATTCCGCGCAGCCGTTTCGCCGAGCATCGTCTCAACCACGACGACAAGGTCGAGATCATCCAGGCCGTTGGCGGCGGATGACACCAGGCGTCAAGCCTCTCTCCTACTCAACCTTTAGCAAGCACCCTTCAACAGCCTCATGTCTAACGTGACTCAGAACAGCGACCCACTCATCATCGCCGGCAAGGAATACCGCTCGCGCCTTCTGGTCGGTACCGGCAAATACAAGGATATCGACGAAACCGCCAGCGCCATCGCGGCCAGCGGCGCCGAAATCGTCACCGTCGCGGTACGCCGCACCAACATGGGCCAGAACCCCGGCGAGCCGAATATCCTGGATGTCCTGACGCCCGACCGCTACACCATCCTGCCCAACACCGCCGGTTGCTACGACGCCGAGACCGCCATTCGCACCTGCCGGCTGGCGCGTGAACTGCTCGACGGTCACAACCTGGTCAAGCTGGAAGTGCTGGGCGACGAAAAAACCCTCTTCCCGGACGTGATCGCGACCCTCAAGGCCGCCGAGGTTCTCGTCAAGGACGGCTTCGATGTCATGGTCTATACCAACGACGACCCCATCGTCGCGCGCGAACTCGAAGCCATCGGCTGTCTCGTCATCATGCCGCTCGCCGCACCCATCGGCTCGGGCCTCGGCATCCGCAATCCGCTCAACATCCGCACCATCGTCGAGAACGCCAAGGTGCCAGTGCTGGTCGATGCCGGCGTCGGCACCGCCTCGGATGCGGCCGTGGCCATGGAACTCGGTTGCGACGGCGTGCTCATGAACACCGCCATCGCCGCCGCCAAACATCCGGTGCTGATGGCCAGCGCCATGCGTAAGGCCATCGAAGCCGGGCGCGAGGCCTTCCTTGCCGGGCGCATGCCCGCCAAGCGCTTTGCCTCGGCTTCCTCGCCAATCGAAGGGCTGTTTTTCTAAGGTGATTTCCTGAAAACAATCGGCCCACGGAGATGTCGTCAATGGACAGGATGAACAGGATTTCGCAGGATAAACAGGATTTCGTAAAGCTGTTCTTGAATCCTGTCAACCTTGAAAAATCTTGTAAATCCTGTCCATTTGAAGCGTTGACTCTGATTAGAAACATGCCCGGAAACCGCCTGCGGCCATGACCGACCGCCATCCGGCCGTCAGCGCCACACCCTCCGATCGCCTCGTCGAGACCCGCCCGTGAACCCGTCAACCGATTCGTCCACCCACTCCTGGCATCGCGCTATCCGCAGTTTCGTGCTGCGCGAGGGTCGCCTGACCCTCGCCCAGGAACGCGCCTTCCGCGAACTCTGGCCGCGCTTCGGCCTGGACTGGAGTCCCGGCGACTCGCTCGACTTCGTGGCGATTTTTGGCAACGACCGGCCGGTGGTGCTGGAGATCGGCTTTGGCAACGGCGATTCGCTGGCCGAGATGGCGGAGCAGGATCCCGCGCGCAACTGGCTCGGGATCGAGGTCCATCGCCCCGGCGTGGGTCATCTGCTGCTGGAGATCGAGCGGCGCGCGCTCACGAATCTGCGGATCGTCCGGCATGACGCCGTCGAGGTGCTCGCGCGCGGCATCCCGCCCGCCAGTCTCGACGCCGTGCAGTTGTTCTTTCCCGATCCCTGGCCCAAACGGCGTCATCACAAGCGACGCATCCTGAGTCCTGATCTTGTGGCCCTGCTGGCGCGGACAATCCGTCCGGGCGGGATCTTCCACGCCGCGACCGATTGGGAACCCTATGCCGAACAGATGCTGGAAACCCTGGACGCGGCCGCCGACCAGTTCGAGAACACCGCCGGCCAGGGCCAATTCGCGCCCCGTCCCGTCTTGCGTCCACTGACCCGGTTCGAGCTGCGCGGCGAGCGGCTCGGCCATCGGGTTCGCGATCTACTGTTTCGGCGTCGCTGATGGCCGGATTGCGACTCGACGCCATCGGTCATCGCCTGCTGGCCCCAGTGGATCTCACACTGGCGGCCGGTGAGCTGGTCTTCCTATCCGGTCCCTCCGGTTCCGGCAAAAGCCTCTTGCTGCGTGCGGTCGCGGATCTGGATCCCAACACTGGCGAGGTCTGGCTGGGCGACGCGGCGCGTTCCTCGATGGCCCCGCCACACTGGCGCCGCCGGGTTGGTCTGTTGCCGGCGGAATCCTTCTGGTGGGCCGAGTCGGTCGGCGAGCATTTCCCCGTGGCAAAGACGGCCACCGCATCCGCGACAGCGGCGATTCTCGGCTGGCTCGATCAACTCGGATTCGGCGCGGATGTCCTGAACTGGTCGATCGCTCGGCTCTCGACCGGCGAGCGTCAACGACTCTCGCTCATTCGGCTCCTGACTCAGCAGCCCGAAGCGCTGCTGCTCGACGAAGCAACCGCCAATCTTGACCCTCTGGGACGCGATCGCGTCGAAACCCTGATCGACACCTATCGTCGCAACGCGCGGGCCGCCGTGCTCTGGGTCAGTCACGATCCGGAACAACGCCGACGGCTCGCCGCGACCAGCGGTGGACGTTGCTTCGTCATTCGCGACGGTCATCTGGAGCCAGAGTCATGACCCTGATCCATCTGACGCCCTGGGATCTGACGCTGGCCTCGGTCCTGGTGCTCCTGCTGGCGGCCATGTCCTGGCGGCTGCGCCTGGGAGTCGAGCGCCGGGTGTTGATCGCGGCGACACGCAGCGCGGTCCAACTCATGCTCGTGGGCTTCGTGCTCAAATTTCTGTTCGCGCAAACCAGCCTGCCGCTGATCGCGCTCATGATGCTGGTCATGCTATCGGCGGCCGGGTTCGAGGTGATGCAGCGCCAGAAACGACGCTATCGCGGTCTCTGGGGCTACGGCATCGGCACCTTTTCCATGTTTCTCTCCTCCTTCACCGTGACCCTCTTGGCGCTCACGGTCATCATCGGCGTCGAGCCCTGGTATCAGCCGCAGTACCTAATTCCACTGCTCGGAATGCTGCTCGGGAACGCCATGAGCGGGGTCGCCATCGCGCTCGACAACCTGACCCGTCAGGCCTGGGAGTCGCGCGGCAAGATCGAGGCGCGACTGCTGGCGGGCGGAACCTGGGAAGAATCCATCGAGGACATTCGCCGCGAGTCGCTGCGCGCTGGGCTGATTCCCATCGTCAACGCCATGGGCACAGCCGGTCTGGTGAGCCTGCCGGGCATGATGACCGGGCAGATCCTCGCCGGCAGCCCGCCCCTGGAAGCCGCGAAATATCAGTTGCTCATCATGTTCCTGATCTCGGCTGGCACCGGCCTGGGCTCGGTGGCCGCCGTCTGGCTGGGTTCCAGACGGCTGTTCGACGACCGCCAAAGACTGCGGCTGGACCGGCTGGCCGAGGCGGACGGGCGGCGCTGACGCGCGCAAACGCCATCCTTGCGCACGTTACGCAGAAATATCGCCGGACTTTGATTCAGGCGTGATACGCAAGGCTCAATTCATGCACCGCGGCAACCATGGCGCCGGCGTGTTCCGGATTGACGTCCGGCGTAATTCCGTGGCCAAGGTTGAAGACATGCCCTGGACCCTGGCCATAGCTGGCCAGCACCCGCGCGACTTCCTCGCGAATCCGCTCCGGGGAAGCGTAGAGGGCGCAGGGATCGAGATTGCCCTGGAGCGCGACCCGATCCCCGACCAGACGACGGGCATCCGCCAGATCCGTGGTCCAATCCACCCCGAGCGCGTCGCAGCCGGTGTTGGCCATCTCGCCCAGCCACTGTCCGCCATTCTTGGTAAAGAGGATGACGGGAACCCTCCGACCCTCGGCCTCGCGGGTCAGACCTGCAATCACTCGCTGCATATAGGCGAGCGAAAAGTCACGATAATTCGCCGGTGCCAACGCGCCGCCCCAGGTATCGAAGATCATTGTCGCCTGCGCCCCGCGGGCAATCTGCGCATTCAGATAGACCGTCACCGCATCCGCGGTCTTGGCCAGCAAACGATGCAGCAGATCCGGGCGATCAAACATCATCCCCTTGATCTGCGAAAAAGTCTTCGCGCCACCGCCTTCGACCATATAGGTGGCCAAAGTCCAGGGACTGCCCGAAAAACCGATCAGCGGCACGCGCCCCTGAAGTTCGCGCCGGATCGTGGAGACCGCATCCATGACGTATTTCAGCTCGTCTTCCGGATCCGGTATCCCGATCCGATCGACATCGGCCTCGGATCGGACCGGACGCTCGAAATGCGGTCCCTCGCCCTCCGAGAAATAGAGTCCCAGACCCATGGCGTCGGGCACCGTGAGAATGTCCGAGAACAGGATGGCAGCATCCAACGGAAAGCGTTCCAGCGGTTGCAGAGTCACCTCACAGGCCAGTTCCGGATTCTTGCAAAGATCCATGAAGCTGCCGGCCTTCGCGCGGGTCGCACGGTACTCGGGCAGGTAGCGGCCTGCCTGGCGCATCATCCACACCGGAGTGTAATCAACAGGTTCGCGCAGCAGTGCGCGCAGGAAGGTGTCATTGGTCAGTGATGTCATGAAGCGTGCCCGAGCAGTGTTTTAGGTTGAATGTCTCGCATGATTCGGCTGGGCATTCTACTACGGGATGAGCTTCGCGGGATCTCTCCATCCGTAAGCCTGCATCGAACAAAATGTGTTTTTTATGTGCCATCCTACGAAAAACACTCAATTTAATTATATAAGTTATTGATAAATAAAATTAAAATAGAAGCTGTTGAAATCTAACAGAGGAACTTGTGGATAATCCGCGAAAAAATCTCCAGGTCAATATTAGACACCTGTTATCCACAGCTTCAATAGTCACCGGCGCACCCTTTTTATTTTATACAAGAATTTGATTTTTATTAAATTTTATCCGTTAAAAAGGTTATGCACAGAGCTTATTACTACAGTTTTATATAAATAAATATTTGATGTTGTATATTTTCGCGCGAACACCCCCCGCACCGCTGTTTGAGCAAGCAGCAGTCCGTACCACTTAACGTGTCTGCCTCTCGCCATCTCGATGCTGGACTTGATTATCTTTAACCGGCGAGGGCATCGCAGACGAACAATTCCTCGCAGGTGTCTTCGCGGAAGGCTACGACTTGATGATCGTAGATGCCTCTATCTTCCAGTGCACGGATATAAACATAAGTTATTGATTGTTAATTGATAAATAATAACCTGACAAAAACCGCTGGAGCAACTTGTGGATAATCTGTGCGAAAAAATATCAAGCATTGTTGCGCACTGCTTATCCACCGTTTCAAAAGGTCTCCACGCACCCCTTTTGTTTAATCTAAGCTTATGTTTTTAAAATAATTTAGATGATAAAAAAGTTTATCCACAACACTTATTACTACAGTTATTTTTACTTAATCTTTTTTTATTAAAGAAAGCAGGCCAGAACCATCGAATCCCAGATCCAGCGGGATTTTTATCCCGCGATCCACGAATGACGGGTATAAAATGCCTTGATGGACGTTTCCCTTCTGCTCGACTCACTCAATGCGGCCCAGCGCGAGGCGGTTTCCGCCGAAGCCGGCAATCTGCTCATCCTAGCTGGCGCGGGTTCCGGCAAAACCCGCGTACTGGTGCATCGTATCGCTTGGTTGATTCAGGTCGAGCAGGTACCGCCCTGGGCGGTACTGGCGGTGACCTTCACCAACAAGGCGGCACGGGAAATGCGCGGGCGCATCGAGGAAATGCTCGGAGAACCGGTCGGCGGCATGTGGGTCGGAACCTTTCATGGTCTTGCCCATCGCTTTCTACGCGCGCACTGGCAGGATGCCAAACTGCCCCAGCACTTCCAGATTCTGGACGCGGACGATCAGTTCAGGTTGGTCAAACGTATTCTGAAGGCAATGCAACTCGACGAAGCGCGCTGGCCGCCGCGTCAGGTACAGGGCTTCATCAACAAACAGAAGGACGAAGGTCTGCGGCCCCAGCATCTGGATGCTGGCGGCGATTTTTTCCTGGACAAAATGATCGGCGTCTATCGTGAGTACGAGTCGTTGCGTACCCGCGGCGGCCTACTGGATTTCGCGGATCTGCTGCTCTCGGCGCTCGAACTGCTGCGCGAACGACCGGACATTCTGCACCACTATCAGGAGCGTTTCCGTCATATCCTGGTCGACGAGTTTCAGGATACCAACGCCATTCAATATGCCTGGCTGCGACTACTCGCGGGGCGCAACGACAACCTTTTCGCGGTCGGCGACGACGATCAATCCATCTATGGCTGGCGTGGCGCGAAGGTCGAAAATATCCAGTCGTTTCAGCGTGACTATCCCAATACCCGCACGGTTCGGTTGGAGCAGAATTATCGTTCGACCGGCAACATTCTCGCCGCGGCCAACGCCCTGATCGATCACAATCCGACCCGTCTGGGGAAAAATCTCTGGACCGAAGACGGCGCGGGCGAGCCCATCCGCCGCTATACCGCCTTCAACGAGGTGGACGAGGCGCGCTTCGTCATCGAGCGCATCCGCCGTTTCGTCGAGACCGATGGCTATCGGCGCGACGAGTGCGCGATCCTCTACCGCACCACGGCACAATCGCGGCTGTTCGAGGAATCGCTGATCCAGGCCGGAATCCCCTATCGAGTCTATGGCGGACTGCGCTTTTTCGAGCGGGCAGAAATCCGTGACGCGCTCGCCTATCTGCGTCTCGTGGCCAACCCGGACGATGACGCCGCCTTCGAGCGCGTCATCAATACGCCGACCCGCGGCATCGGCGAGCGCACGCTCGATCTGTTGCGTCAGCAGGCACGAGAATCCCGCGTCTCGCTCTGGCGGGCCGCGCTGGATCTGACCGCCACCGACGCGCTGGGACCGCGGGCGAGCGGTGCGTTGCGTAAATTTATCGCACTGATCCAGGCGCAGACCGCAGACAACGACGGCCGGACGCTGGCCGGACTCGCCAGACATCTGATCGATGTCACCGAACTCCCCGCTTTCTATCAAAAAAACAAAGACGGCAAGGGTCAGGATCGGATCGAAAATTTGGAACAGTTGGTGGAAACGGTCACGCGATTCGAGCGTGAACTGGACGATGAGTCGGGCGATGCGCTCGGCGCCTTCCTCGCCCATGCCGCGCTGGAGGCCGGCGAGACCCAGGCCGACCGCTCGGAGGACGGCGTTCAACTCATGACCCTGCACAGCGCCAAGGGTCTGGAATTCCCGATCGTCTTTCTGGTGGGCGTCGAGGAAGGTCTTTTCCCGCACAGTCTTTCGGCCGAGGATCCGGCCCGGCTCGAAGAAGAACGGCGCCTATGCTACGTCGGCATGACCCGCGCCATGAAGCAGTTATTCGTCACCCATGCCGAGAGCCGCCGTCTCTACGGACGCGAGGACTATCCCGCGCCGTCGCGTTTTCTGCGCGAGATTCCGCCAGAACTGGTGGAAGAGGTGCGCGGCGGCGGTGTCGCCCGTCGCCCGGCTGCGGTAATCCCGATACGGGGCCAGGCCGGGACGCCGGTCGCCGGCGGCTTTCAACTCGGTCAGCGCGTTCGGCATCCCAAGTTCGGCGACGGGGTGGTCCTGCAACAGGAGGGTAGCGGTACCAATGCCCGTATCCAGGTTAAATTCCAGGACGTCGGCGCAAAATGGCTGGTGCTGGCCTATGCACGCTTGGAGCCTGCGGGATAGACGCGATTGAATCGGGCTGGGGTAACCGGCCAATCCGCCCTACAATAGATCGGATCATCACAACCCTGCGACACCCGCCTATCATGTCCGACACCGAAAACTTCGAAGATCTGCTCAAACAATTCGACCAAGCTCACCCGCAAACTCAGAAGGGCGAGCCGGCCATCGGCGACAAGGTGAGCGGCACCCTGGTCGCGATCGGCGAGGACTATGCCTTTGTCGATCTGGGCGCTAAGTCCGAGGGACGCCTGGAAATCGCGGTCCTCAAGGACGCCGAGGGGCAGCTCAAGCATGCCGTGGGCGACATCATCGAGACCCTGGTGACCGGCAAGGACGAGGACAGCGGCATGCTGCTGCTCGGCAGCCAGCAGGGCCATCGTTATCATGGCGTCGAAGAGGTGGAACACGCCTACCGTCAGGGCCTGCCGGTGCAGGGTCAGGTGAGCGCCGCCGTCAAGGGCGGGGTCGAGGTCCAGGTGGCCGGGATCCGGGCCTTTTGTCCGGCCTCGCAGATTGATATCCGCTTTATCGAAGATCTGTCGGAGTTCGTCGGCCAGCGTTTCGATTTTCGGATCACGAAATTCGAGGGCGGTCGTCGGCCTAATCTGGTGGTCTCGCGCCGCGCCATTCTCGAAGAAGAGCAGCGTCTCCAGGCCGAGCAGACTCGCGCCCAGCTCACGGAAGGCGCCGTTCTGACCGGTACGGTGACGTCGCTCAAGGACTATGGCGCTTTCGTCGACATCGGCGGTCTGGAGGGCATGATCCACATCAGCCAACTCGCCTTCGGTCATGTCAAGCACCCGAAGGAGGTGTTGCAGGTTGGTCAGAAGGTCGAGGTGAGCGTGCTACGGATCGATCCGCCGGGCGAGAAAAACAAGTGCGAAAAAATCGCGCTTTCGATCCGCGCCCTCGGTCGCGATCCCTGGCAGGACGCGCTCGACAGTTTTCCGGTGGGGACTCGTGTCAGCGGCACGGTGTCGCGTCTTCAACCCTTCGGCGTCTTCGTCGAGCTGGCCCCTGGAATCGACGGACTGGTGCATATCAGCGAGTTGGGCGCCGGTCGGCGCATCAATCACCCGAGCGAGGTCGTCAATCCAGGCGACCAAGTCGAGGCGACCGTGCTGGGGGTGGATCTTGAGCGCCGCCGGATCAGTCTTTCCCTGGATGAAAAACGTCAGGCCGACGAGATTCCAGACGCGCGTACTTTCGCCTCGACTCAGGCGTCGGCCAAGGCACCCGAAAACCCCCTGGGCAGTTTTGGCGAACTCCTGAAGGCAAGCATGAACAAAGGTCGTTGAGCGATGCGGGTTTGCTGGATGCGAGAGGACGCGACCGGAATCCCGGGCGCTATCGAGCCGCCGCCGCTCGCGCTCTATATCCACACCCCCTGGTGTGTCCGCAAGTGTCCCTATTGCGATTTTAATTCGCACGCCGCCGATCGATCGCCGCCCTTCGATCGCTATGTTGACCAACTGCTGGCCGATCTGGACATGGAACTCCGCGAGCCGGCGGCGCAACGTCCGCTCTCGTCCATTTTCATCGGCGGCGGGACGCCAAGTCTCTTTCCCGGTCCCGCGATCCGGACGTTATTGGATGGTATCCGCGCACGCGCGCGGCTGGCGCCCGAGATCGAGATTACCCTGGAGGCCAATCCAGGGGCGGCGGATGCGCACCGATTTGGTGCCTATCGCGTGGCGGGCGTCAACCGTCTGTCGATCGGCGTGCAAAGTCTGTCGGATCGCCAGTTGGCGCGACTGGGTCGGATCCACCGTGCCGCCGAAGCGCGGGCCGCGGTCGCGGCGGCGCGGACCGCCGGTTTCGATAATCTCAACCTGGACATGATGTTCGCGTTGCCCGACCAGACTCTATCCGAAGCCGCGGCCGACTTGGATGCCTTGATCGAAGTCGAACCGGAGCATGTCTCCTACTATCAGTTGACGCTGGAACCGAAGACCGACTTTTATGCCCATCCGCCTGCCCTTCCCGATGGCGATCTGGCGGCGGATCTGGCCGCCCAGGGGCTGGAACGTCTGTCCCAGGCCGGATATCCTCAATACGAGGTGTCCGCGTATTCCCGCGCCCAGCGGCAATGCCGGCATAATCTCAACTACTGGCGCTTTGGCGACTATCTCGGGATCGGCGCCGGTGCTCATGGTAAACTCACGGTGTCGACCGAGGAGAGCGGCGGCTGGCGTATCCGGCGATCCGTCAAGGATCCTCGCCCGCGGAACTACCTTGAGGCGACTTCCGAGTTACTGCTCGGAAGTCGGTCCGAGTTGACCGAACAAGACGGCGTGTGCGAGTTTGCCTTGAACGCGATGCGACTCACCCAAGGCTTCGAGCCTGGGCTGTTCAGCCAGACCACGGGGCAGCCGATCGCGCGCATCGCGGATCGTTTGGAGCGCGCGGCGGCGGATGGGTTGCTGATCTTGAGCACGGACCGGATTCGGCCCACGAGGTTGGGCCGCGATTTCCTCGACGATCTGGTGAGCCGATTTCTGTTCCACGACTCTCAAGCCGATGCGGGATAAGTTCCGCCGGCATGCGCTTTTCGCCTACACTGCCGATCACGCCCAAGCCCCCTGTCGTTTTCGATAAAGGCATGGCATCGGCTGAAAAGGTGTTTTTTGCTCGGGACGCGGTCGTCAAGTTGCAGCCTGGCAACCTCAATGGTAACCTCGCCCGTTTTCCTAGAATTCTAAAGCCCGAGCTGGGCAAAAAGGTCATCATGAAAGAAGGAATCCACCCGGAATACACCGATGTCAAGGTGGTATGCAGCTGCGGCAACGAATTTACGACGCGCTCCACCAAGGGGAAAGACATGCATGTGGAGGTTTGCTCCGCCTGCCATCCCTTTTATACCGGCAAGCAGAAAGTCCTGGATACCGCTGGGCGCGTTGACAAATTCCGCCGCAAGTATTCGCGCTGAAATCTCCCGCGCGGAGAGTTGTACTCGGCGCTTTGTCCGTCCGACGAGTGCTCCGCGCGTCCTCCCTGGGACTCATGAGACCCTGCTTGAGCCAGGCCGTGCGATCCCAATCCCTCTATTTCGATCTCTATAAGCCGCATTCGGCGCGGGATGCGCCATTTCGAGCGATGATCAAGGTTACCATCAATACTGCCCGGGCGGACTTAGCCAAGCGGCCTCTCGCGTGGCCGCATCCTGTTAAAGCCCCGGGTACCGCATGGAAACCACCGATCTCTGACAGGAGGTAAAACGAACTTGAAAAAAGTTGCCATCATTGGTGCCGGACGCGTGGGCGAGACAACCGCTCAAATTTTAGCGGAGAAAGAACTCTGCCGCGAAATCGCATTGTTCGACGTGCGCAAGGATGTGCCGGAGGGAGTTGCGCTCGACATTCTGCAGACAGCCCCTTTTTTCGGGTTCGACTGTGCCCTCGAAGGAAGCAACGATCCGCGCATTATTCGAAATTCAGAATTGGTGATCGTCACCGCTGGCTTGCCGCGCCAACCCGGAATGTCGCGCGCCGACGTGCTGAAAAGCAATGTCGTCGTTATCGATGAAGTCACCGACCACATCATGGCGTATGCTCCGGATGCCATGATTCTCATCGTTTCCAATCCGGTCGATACACTCACCTATCGAGTGGCTCAACGCACCGGTTGGGAGCGCGGTCGTGTCTTCGGTCAGGCTGGCGTGCTCGATGCCTCGCGCATGGCGAGTTTCCTCGCACAGGAAACGGGTTTTTCGGCCCTGGATATCACCACGATCGTGATGGGCGGTCATGGCGACACCATGGTGCCCGTCACTCGGTTTTGCACCATCAATGGGATTCCGATCTCGCATTTTCTGTCGGAGGAGCGTATCGAGGCAATCGTCGACCGCACCCGCGGGGGGGGCGCCGAGATCCTCTCGTTACGCAAAAATTCCACTGCCTACGACGCCCCTGGCGCGGCGGTAGCTACCATGGTTGACGCCGTCGCCAACAATCGGCGGAGGCTGCTGTCCTGTGTCGCCGTGCTCGAGGGCGAATATGGCGAAACCGATATCGCCATGGGTGTACCCTGCATCATTGGCGAAAAGGGGATCGATTCGATCGTCGAACTGGAGTTGAATCTGCGTGAACGGGCTGATTTCCTCCGTTCTGCCGCCGCCGTGCGCTCTGAAATCGAGAGTCTGGACGCTAACCAGAAACCCCATGGCTCGCTTTTTCATCGCATCCAAGCTAACGCGGGCACATAAAATGCCTTATCTTTACCCGAGTGGGCGTGAGATGGGGAACGTTGGCGTCAAGACGTTCACGCAAAGGTGTCAAGTCGGCGTCCCCCGTCTCGCATCTCAACACTGACTGCCTTGAAGGTGATGGCACCCCAGGCGGCATGGCCAGGAGCGAGCGTATGGCGAACGAAACCATCACCATTACCAATAACGCCACCGGGGAGAGCTTCGAGTTCCCCCTGAAACAAGGGACCATCGGACCTTCCGCGGCTGACATTACATCCCTCTACAAGGAAGCGGGGATTTTCACCTTTGATCCTGGATTTATGTCCACGGCAAGTTGCCATAGTGCGATCACCTTTATTGATGGCGAAAAGGGCGTCCTGCTGTATCGCGGTTATCCGATCGAACAACTGGCGACCAAGGCGAGCTTTCTGGAGGTCGTCTATCTGCTGCTCTATGGCGAGTTGCCCAACGAGAAATCCCTGGTCGGTTTCGAGAAGATGGTCAGCCGCCACACCATGCTGAATGAGAACCTGAAAAATTTTCTCGACGGGTTCCATTATGACGCCCACCCCATGTCGATCCTGATCGGGGTGGTTGGTTCGCTCTCCGCCTTCTACCATGATTCACTGAGCGTCAACGAATACCATGATCGCGAGATTTCGGCCCATCGTCTGATCGCCAAGCTTCCCACCATTGCCGCCGCCGCCTACAAGCACAGCATCGGCGAACCCATCATGTACCCGCGCAACGATCTACGTTTCTGCGCGAACTTCCTGTACATGATGTTCGCCACCCCCTGCGAGGACTATAAACCGCGCCTGGTTGCCGAGAAGGCATTGAATCTCCTGTTTATCCTGCACGCCGATCACGAACAGAACGCCAGCACCTCGACCGTGCGTCTGGCGGGCAGTTCGGGGGCCAATCCCTTCGCCTGTCTCGCCGCGGGTATTGCCTCGCTCTGGGGGCCGGCGCATGGCGGTGCCAATGAAGCCGTGCTCGACATGCTGCTGGAGATCGGCAGTGTCGACAATGTCCAGCGCTATATCGAGAAGGCCAAGGACAAGGACGATCCTTTCCGCCTGATGGGATTCGGTCACCGCGTCTATAAAAACTACGACCCGCGCGCCAAGATCATCCGCGAGGTCTGTCATCAGGTACTCGAAGAACTCGCCGAGGCGAATAATCCGCTGTTCGATCTAGCGATGAAGCTGGAGGATATCGCGCTCAACGACGAGTATTTCGTCGAGCGCAAGCTGTATCCGAATGTGGACTTCTATTCCGGCATCATTTATCAGGCGCTCGGCATCCCGCGCAACATGTTCACCGTCATGTTCGCGATCGCGCGCACCGTTGGCTGGGTTTCTCACTGGATGGAAATGATGTCCGATTCAAGTAATCGGATCGGCCGGCCCAGACAGATCTATTGCGGGCCAAGTCAACGGGATTATTTGCCGATCTCGCGACGTTAAGCCGAATCGACAGACGCGAGCAAGCGCTCGACTTCTTCGCGAGTGGCGCCGCGCAATGGACGCTCGGTGATGGAATCGAGTGGCGGGTTTCGCAGGGCGCGTGTTGGCAGCACGATTAATTGTACTGGCATCCCGCCGGCAATGAAGCGGAAGAGCGGGTGGGCGTGGCGCTGACCGTCGGGATAGCGGAAGCCGCGTTCGGCTTCCTGCCAGGGGATCCGTTGTTCCATCAGCGCAAACAACACATCTTCCGGACGCTCGGCGAACAACAGCAATTCGATACCGGTTTGCCGGTCACCCGCACCGGTGAGCGCGGAGCCGACGAGTCGCGGCGCAAAGTTGCGAAAAGTTTTCATGGCCTCTAGCGCCTTCTCGCGCAAATCCAGACAATCACGTTCATGCGTGTGACCGAGAAAGAGCCTGCGTTGCGTCAGAATCGCCTCCTGAACCGCTTCATTGGAGGGCCACTGGCGTCGATCGAGGATTCCCATTCTCGCCGCGGCCTTGCGTCTTGCCCGATCATAGTCTGACAGCCCCTGTTCGGCCATGATGCGCGCGGCTTCATAGGCTAGGCGCTCTTTGGTTGAACTGGTTCGCGCTCGTGCGGACATCGATCTTTCCTCAAGGCATGGTCGGCCCAGAGCCTCAAACGATCATCGTTTCCCCACTGTCTCTGGCACTGGGATCAAGGTTGGGACTTTGTAACGGGATCCTGATATTTTTCGATCCAAGGGTAGTCGATCACGTTTCTGGAATCACGCGGGGAAGACACTAGCTCTGATCATGATCGAAGTGACTATAATCTCAAATGCTGTCGCTTGACTGTCACAGCACATGTATACCCGTAGTACAGTTCAGGCAGGAGGCAACCCATTCAGGCGAACTTTGTGTCGTCAGCCCTAAAATTTACACATTATGGCGTTCGCGAAGTCAGCCAGATTTGTTATCTTAACGCCTCAGGGTTGGATTAAGGTTATTCTTAGCCTCAAGAGAACAGACCCAGCGAGATATTTATGTTTGGCTTCAGCCGCAAAAATAGCCCCCTCCTGGGGATTGATATCAGTTCGACCGCGATCAAATTGGTCGAACTTTCAAAAAGCACTGGAACCGCTTCCACTTTATTTCGAGTCGAGCATTCCGCCATCGAGCTACTGCCCTTGAATGCCGTGGTGGAAAAAAAGATCGCGGATCCGGAGTTGGTCGGTCAGAGCATACGCAAGACGCTGGTCAAGGCTGGCACCAAAACGAAGCGAGCGGCCATTGCCGTCGCGGGCTCGGCCGTCATTACAAAAGTGATCTCGATGTCGGCATCGCTCAGCGATGCGGAGATGGAGAGCCAGATTCAGCTAGAGGCCGACCAGTACATTCCCTATCCCCTGGAAGAAGTCAATCTCGATTTCGAGGTGATCGGCACATCCTCGGCCAGTCCCGAAATGGTCGACGTTCTGCTGGCCGCCTCCCGCCGCGAAAACGTCGATGACCGCGTCGCGGCGCTCGAAATCGCTGGATTGACGGCGATCGTGGTGGATGTCGAGGCCTACGCCATGGAAAACGCCTGCTCCCTTTTACTGATGAAGTCGCCTGCCGATGAAGGAAACCATCGAACGGTTGCGATCGTGGATATCGGCGCGGCCACGACGACACTGCATGTCCTCCACAAAGGCCAGATCATCTATACCCGAGAGCAGAATTTCGGTGGCCAGCAATTGAAAGACGAAGTTCAGCGCCGCTATGGCCTCTCTCGCGAGGAGGCAACACAGAAGATTCTGAACGGTGACGTTTCGGAGACCTATGAAGCGGAGGTTCTGAATCCTTTCAAAGAGGCTCTGGCACAACAGATCGGACGCGCGCTCCAATTTTTTTATTCCGGAACGACCTTCAACCGGGTCGATCAGATTTTGCTCTCAGGCGGCCCCGCCAGTATCCGCAAGATCGATGTCCTGGTCGAGGACCGGCTTAAACTGCCGACTGTCGTCGCCAATCCCTTCAGCCAGATGTCTCTGTCTCCCAGCATCCAATCGCAGGAACTCATGCGAGAGGCGCCCGCCATGATGGTCGCCGTCGGTCTTGCCCTGCGAGGATTCGACGACCCGCGAGGATTCAATTAAGTGGCACGGATCAATCTACTTCCCTGGCGCGAAGCGGCGCGTCAACAACGGCAGAAGGAGTTTTTGATCGCCGGCGGCATCGCCCTCGGTCTCACTCTCGCCGCCGCGGTACTGGTCCATCTTTTTTATGAAGACAGGATCGGTGGTCAACAATCGCGCAATCAATATCTCGAAAGCGAAATCGCCCGTCTGAATATCAAGATCAAGGAAATCCAGAACCTGGAAAAGACCAAGGCCGACCTGTTGTCGCGCATGGAGATCATCCAGCAGTTGCAAAAAAGCCGTCCCGAAATCGTCCGGTTATTCGACGAATTGGTCACGGCGATCCCCGAGGGCGTTTATCTGACGAAAATCGAACAGGCTGGACGTTCGGTCGTCATCGAGGGCCGCGCCCAATCGAACGCGCGCGTTTCCGCCTTCATGCGCAAGGTCGAAGCCTCCCGATCGATCGGCAACCCGCGTCTGATGCTGATCGAAACGAAAGAAAAGACGGATACCGGTCTCAGTCATTTCCGTCTCTCCTTCGATCAGATCAGCCCGAGTTCGGAGTCTGAAGCAAATGACGGGAAAGTATCCGCATCCACAATCGGAGCTGCCGGACGGCAGCTTGTCCATGTCACACCGCAGAGCATTCGGTCATGGACTTAAACGAACTCAATCAGCTTGATGTCAACAACTTTGGCGAATGGCCCAACCCGGCCAAGGCCGTCATTGTCCTCATCGCCTGCCTTGCCCTCGGCGGTCTCGTCTATTATCTCGACACTAAGGATCAGCTTGCTCGTCTCGATCAGGCGCAGGCGTCCGAGCGCGATCTGCGTGCCAGCTTCGAGGCCAAGCAGCGCAAGGCGGCCAACCTGGACGCCTATCGTCAGCAGCTCGCCGAGATGCAGGAGTCATTTGGCGCCATGCTGCGTCAGCTCCCCAACAAAACCGAGGTCGCCTCGCTGCTGGTCGATGTCTCCCAGACCGGGCTCGCCAACGGGCTCGAGTTCCAGCTTTTCCAGCCGGAAGACGAACGAACGAAGGATTTCTACGCGGAGCTGCCCATCCGGATCCGCGTGACCGGTACGTATCATGATTTCGGGCGTTTCATCAGCGGTCTTGCGGCGCTGCCTCGCATCGTGACCGTCCACGACGTACAGATCACCGGTACGGCCGCCAAGCCCGGCACCCAGCCTCGCGCGGAGGACAGCAAGCTGACCCTTCAGGCAACCGTGAAGACGTATCGATATCTTGACGAGGAGGCGGCGCCATGAACCGCCATCGCATCGGGACGGTCTTCCTGCTGACACTGTCGTCCATCTTGATCGGCGGCTGTGGCGGAAACGGGATGAGCGAGCTTGAAGCCTACGCCCAGTCGATCAATGCGCGTCCTCCGAGCCCGATCGAGCCGCTTCCGGAAATCAAACCGATCGAAACTTTCGTGTATGTTCCGGGAGAACGTCGGGATCCCTTTACCCCCGATGCTCAAGCCATGCCGCCCGAACCGGTGATCGAGGATAACGGCCTGGCACCGAATCCCAATCGGCGCAAGGAGGAACTGGAGAGCTTTCCGCTGGACTCGCTGCGCATGGTGGGCACGCTCGATCAGGACAACATACGCTGGGGACTGGTCCGAACCAAGGAAGGCATCATTCACCGCGTGACGGTGGGGAACTATTTGGGCATGAACAATGGGCAGATCACCAATATCGGCGAGGATGCCATCCAACTGACCGAAATCGTCTCCGATGCGCCCGGCCAGTGGCGGGAACGTCCGGCTACGGTTGCGCTGACTCAATAAATTCGTGGAGGGAAGACCGATGATCAGCCTGTTTCAAAGAGATCGAGGGGGCAAATCCTGGCTCAACGGGTCCGCTCGAATGATGGCGCGAGCCTATGCCCTCGGCCTTCCGATTCTCTTTTTGATCATCAGCGCTCAAGCGACGGCGGCCGATTTAACGGACGTTCAGTTCGCCGCGCTCCCCGGCAATCGCGTTGAGATTCAGCTCATCCTCTCCGGATCCGTGGCCGCGCCCGAAACCTTTTCGACCGAATCGCCGGCGCGGATCGCGCTGGATTTCCCCGGCGTGACCAGCAAGCTCGCCAGCAAGTCGGTTCCGATCGGCGTGGGCGCGGTGCATAGTCTGGTCGCGGTCGATGCGAGCGACCGCACCCGCGTGGTTCTCAATCTGACCGATTCGGTTCCTTACGAGGTCAGCACGGCAGGCAATCGCGTGACGATCAAGGTCAATACGCAAAGCGATGTCGTCAGCGTGCCGCCCGAGGCGCCGCCCTCCGCCAGTCAGGTGGACGATGCGGGGACGAGTCAACCGCCGCCCGCCTGGAACCCTCGATCGCGTCCCTCGCGGTCCGCCGCTTCCGGACCCGCGTTGCGGGATGTCGACTTTCGGCGCGGCACCAGCGGCGAGGGTCGGGTCGTCATCCGACTGCCGAGTTCGGACACCAGGGTTGCGGTGCGCGAACAGGGTAGCCGCGTTTTTGTCGACCTCCACGATACCTCGCTCCCCCAACGGCTCTTTCGCCGGCTCGATGTCATGGACTTCGCCACGCCGGTCACGGCTATCGAGTCCCGTCCCAACGGACGCAATGTCGAAGTCGAGGTCCAGACCGAAGGCGATTTCGACTATATGGCCTACCAGACCGACGAACTCTTTACCCTGGATTTTCGTCCGCTGACGCCCGACGAAAAGGAGGAGATGGCGCGGCAGAAGGTGGTGTACGAAGGCGATCGTCTGTCTCTGAATTTTCAGGATATCGAGGTGCGCGCGGTGCTTCAGGTGCTCGCCGATTTTACCGATATGAACCTGGTCGCCAGCGATAGCGTGCAGGGCAACATCACGCTGCGGCTCAAGAATGTGCCCTGGGATCAGGCGCTCGACATCATTCTTAAGACCAAGGGTTTGGCCATGCGTCAGACCGGCAATGTCATCATCGTCGCGCCCGCCCAGGAGCTTGCAGCTCAAGAACAATTGCAGATGGAGTCGCTGCAAAAAGTCGAGGAACTTGCGCCATTGCGAACTGAGTATATTCAGATCAATTATGCCAAGGCGTCGGAAATTGCCGCTGTGCTTCAGGGAGCCTCGAAATCGATGTCGGCACAGGTGAGCCAGACGGGAGGTTCCAGATCGACGGCCGGCTCCGCCAATCGTGGTTCTTCTGGCGTTCAGCCAGTCTCCGCCAGCGCATCCAGATCCAATCAGGGGATTCTGTCGCCGCGAGGATCAGTGACATTCGACGCGCGGACTAACACTTTGATCGTTCAGGATACATTAGCCAATCTTGAGGAAGTAAGACGCGTTGTCAGCCTGCTCGACGTACCCGTTCGACAGGTCATGATCGAATCGCGGGTCGTGATCGCGAACAACGATTTCGTCCGCGACCTGGGCGTGCGTTTTGGTGTCTCCGGCTCGATGGGTTCGATTAACAATCATGAATTGCTGATTGCCGGTGGTCAGCCCGGAAGCCTCGCCGTTGGCGGCTTCGATAAAGGACCATTCGGACTCAATGCCGACACGGGAACTCCCTATAATTCCGGGCTAATCGATGCCGCAGGTAATCAGACGCTGATCACGAACTTACCCGCGAATACGATTTTCACCCCATCCGGTTCACTGAATTTCTTGCTCGGCAAGGTCGGCTCCTACCTGCTCCAACTGGAACTTTCCGCGATGCAGCGAGAGGGTCGAGGCGAGATCATCTCGAGCCCCAGGGTGATTACATCAGACCAAAGTCAGGCGACAATCAAAGTCGGAACGGAGATCCCCTATCAGGAGGCCACTGGAGAAGGAAATACCACCGTGGCGTTCAAGGAGGCCGTGCTTCAACTGGATGTCACGCCCCATATCACTCCGGATGATCGGATCATCATGGACCTCAAGGTGAACAAGGATTCGCCGAGCGGCATAATAGTGCTGGGTGTCCCCGCAATCGATACGCGAGCGGTGGAAACCAATGTCTTGGTCGAGAATGGCGAAACCGTTGTTCTTGGAGGTGTTTTCGAGCGTGAAAAGACCTTCAGCAAGGAACAGGTACCCTGGCTCGGCGATGTTCCGGTACTTGGTCGCTTGTTCAAGCAGGAGGCGCGTCAGGACAACAATTCTGAACTTCTGATCTTCGTTACACCCAAGATTCTCAAAGGCGACGTTGCGGCGGCGCCTTAGTTGGGATGGGAGAACGGCCCGCCCTATGCGCCAAGGATGGCGCGGCTCGGACCTGTCCACGAAAAATCGGAAGATTGCGGTTTTTTTCGATAGCGCCGGGCCTCATGTCCGGTTTAGCGATCTCCGGTATGATAGGCGTTGTTTTGAATGAAGGCATCGGCCATCGTTCTGGCCAGACGCCCGAAAGGGCGGGCGAGGCAGACGCCCTCGGTCGATCGACCTGAACACGGTTCAATCTCGCTAGAATGGTCAAAGTGGCGACCCGTTGACGGCCGCTCCCGATCCACCCGTCGCTGGACAGGCTGAGTTACGCCCGCCCCCTCCATCCAATGCGCGCGGGTATGGGCTACGTGCCCTTGCCCGCGTGCCGAAAATCTGGCATATCGTTCGCTATGATGCGTGCACAGAATATATTTATCGTCGGCCCCATGGGCGCCGGCAAAAGTACCGTCGGTCGGCAACTCTCCGAGTCGCTGTCGTATACCTTCAAGGACAGCGATCAGGAAATCCAGCGCCGTACCGGCGTGGACATCCCGACCATCTTTGAATTTGAGGGCGAGGAAGGTTTTCGTAACCGCGAGCGTCAGGTCATCGAGGAATTGGTGAGCGAGGAACGGATCGTGCTGGCCACCGGGGGCGGGGCGATCCTGAATGCGGAGAATCGTCAGAACCTCTCTTCCCGAGGGGTGGTGATCTATCTGCATTGCAGCCCGGAGCAGCAATACGCCCGCACCGCCCGTGATCGCAACCGTCCCTTGCTCGACACCGAGGATCCGCTGGCCAAACTGCGCGAGATCATGGAAGAGCGCGAACCGCTCTACCGCCAGGTCGCCGACATGGTGGTCTCCACCGAGAAACGCGGCACCAGTTCGGTGGTCAAGGAAATCTGCCGCAGACTCGCCTCCGAAGAGATCTGAACGGGGAGAACAGGATCATGAAAACGCTCTCGGTGGCCCTTGGGGCACGCACCTATCCTATCCAGATCGGGAGGGATTTGCTGTCGGATCCGGAGCTGTATCGGCCCTATCTCCAGGGCGCTCAGGTGATGATCGTCACCAACGAGACGTTGGCGCCGCTCTATCTGGAGCGCACCCGGCAGGCTCTGACCGATTATCAGGTGCGCGAGGCGATCCTGCCCGATGGCGAGCAATATAAGACGCTCGATGTCTGGAACCGAATTTTCGACGCCCTGCTGGATGCCCGGTTTGGACGCGACTGCACACTGATCGCCCTGGGTGGCGGGGTGGTCGGTGACATGGCCGGCTTCGCGGCGGCCTGCTATCAGCGCGGCGTGGCCTTCATCCAGGCGCCAACCACCCTGCTCGCCCAAGTCGACTCGTCGGTCGGCGGCAAGACCGGCATCAACCATCCGGCCGGCAAAAACATGATCGGCGCCTTTTATCAGCCGCGCGCCGTGATCGCCGATACCGCAACCCTCGAAACCCTGCCCCAGCGCGAATTGTCCGCCGGTCTGGCCGAGGTCATCAAATACGGTTTCATCCGTGACGCGGCCTTCCTCGATTGGCTGGAGACGCACCTGTCGGAAGTGCTCGGCCGGGAACCGGACGCCCTGTCGCATATCATCCTGCGCTCCTGCGAGATCAAGGCGGAGATCGTCGCCGCGGACGAACTGGAAGCCGGTCAGCGCGCGCTGCTCAATTTCGGTCACACCTTCGGGCACGCCATTGAGACCGGCATGGGCTACGGTCAGTGGTTGCATGGCGAGGCGGTCGGGGTAGGCATGTGCATGGCCGCCGACCTGTCGGCGCGGCTGGGTTGGCTGTCGGGCGCGGAACTCGAACGGGTGCGTCGGCTCGTGGCCAGCGCGGGTTTGCCCGTCGACCCGCCGCCCGAGGTCTCCGCGGAGCGTTTCCTGGAATTGATGGCCGTGGATAAAAAGGTGCTGAATGGCCAGTTGCGCCTGGTGCTGTTACGCCAGCTTGGCGAGGGTGTGGTCACCGGGGATTTTGACCCCGATTTGTTGAGTGCCACGCTCTACGCTTGGGATCGCTGAGGATTCGCGGCGGCGTCGCTTGCCATCGGATGGTGCGATTTGATCCAGAATGGTGCGAATTTTAGGCGGCGACGAGACCTTCGGGTGTGTCATCAATTCTCGGGATGCCTGTAGGGGCGAATGAATTCGCCCCGACGGCGATGCCGCGCAACACCCGCGTCGAGCGCATCGATCCGAGCCCCGGACAGTGGCGCGGCGGCGATGGTCCCACACGAATACAATGGATGACACGCCTTGGACGATTTCCGGAAAACGCATCAAGATCTCCTGTCTGTGGTACGGCTCATGCTTAAGCGTTATCCTTGGCGGTTCTTCGATGGCGAGATGTTTTCCCCGCGGCCCTGGTGCGCTTGCGATTGAATCATCCAGACCACCGGAACACAGGATTGTGCTGTCCAATGACTGGTTGGGGCGTTGCCTGACGGTTGATCGCTCGCGCGTTCGACTGACAGCGCCCGCCGTCAATGGCGCCACAATCGGAACCCTTTACCCCCAGGTATCAACGAGGTCAGAGATGAGCCTTCGTGCCTTTCCTCCTGCACAGGGTCTCTATGACCCAGCCAATGAGCATGACGCCTGTGGTGTCGGCTTTGTCTGCAACATCAAAAATCGCAAAAGCCATGCGATCGTTCGCCAGGGACTCGAAATCCTGGAACGCTTGCATCATCGCGGCGCCGTGGGCGCCGATCCGAAAGCCGGCGACGGCGCCGGGATCCTGGTCCAGATTCCCGATGCCTTCTTCCGTGCGGCGGTGGATTTCGAGCTGCCCCCCGCCGGCAGTTATGGCGTCGGCATGGTGTTTCTCCCAAAGGACGAGTCGGCGCGCCGGAGCATGGAGGAAACCGTCAGCCGCCGGCTCCAGGAAGGCGGTCAGACCCTGCTTGGATGGCGCGACGTACCGGTCGACAACCGCGACCTCGGCTATAGCGTGCTGCCCTCCGAGCCCGTGGTGCGTCAGGTCTTCGTCGCCTGTGGCGAAAACTGTCCGGATCAGGATGCCTTCGAGCGCAAGCTGTTCCTGATCCGCAAGCGCATGGACAACGAGATTCGCGGCGCCGGTTTCGACAAGAGCGCCTATTACGTCGTCACGCTGTCGTCGCGCACGATCAATTATAAGGGCATGTTGCTGGCCCATCAGGTCGGGCGCTATTACCGGGATCTGAGCGACGAGCGCTTTGCCTCGGCCCTGGCCCTGGTGCATCAGCGCTTCTCGACCAATACCTTCCCGACCTGGAATCTGGCCCAGCCCTTCCGCATGATCTGCCACAACGGCGAGATCAATACCCTGCGCGGCAATCTCAACTGGATGGCGGCGCGCCGTCACACCATGCGCTCGGAACTGATCGGCGAGGAACTCGACAGCATCTGGCCACTGATTCCCGAGGGTCAGTCGGATTCGGCCTGTTTCGACAATGCGCTGGAACTGCTGGTGATGGGCGGCTATTCGCTGGCTCACGCCATGATGCTGCTGGTCCCGGAAGCCTGGTCCGGCAACAAGCTGATGGACGCCAAGCAGCGCGCCTTCTACGAATATCACGCCGCCCTGATGGAGCCCTGGGACGGTCCGGCCGCGCTCGCCTTCACCGACGGGCGTCAGATCGGCGCGACGCTCGACCGCAATGGGTTGCGTCCGGCGCGCTATCTGGTCACCAATGACGATCTGGTGATCATGGCCTCCGAGATGGGCGTGCTCGACATCGCCGAGGAACGCATCGTCAAGAAATGGCGCTTGCAACCGGGCAAGATGTTCCTGATCGACCTGGAACAGGGCCGCATCATCGACGACGCAGAGATCAAGGCCGAGTTGGCCGCCGCCAAACCCTACGGTGAATGGCTGGCCCGGACCCAGATCCACCTTGACGAGCTGCCGACCGACGTGGCGCCCATGGCCCCGGACGCGGAAACCCTGCTCGACGCCCAGCAAGCCTTCGGCTATTCACAGGAGGATCTCAAGTTCCTGCTGATCCCAATGGTGGTCACGGGACAGGAGGCGGTCGGCTCCATGGGCGCGGACAATCCGCCATCCGTGCTGTCCAGCCGCCCCAAACACCTGTCGAGCTATTTTCAGCAGAACTTCGCCCAGGTCACCAATCCGCCCATCGACCCGATCCGCGAGGAACTGGTGATGTCGCTGGTGTCGCTGATCGGTCCGCGGCCCAACCTGCTCGGGCTCAACGAGGCGGGCAAGCACTGGCGTCTGGAGGTCAATCAGCCGGTCCTCACCAACGAGGATTTGGAGCGGGTGCGCCATATCGAGGACAACTCGGGCTCGGTCTTCCGCACCCGCACCCTGCACATGGTTTATCCCGCGCCCGATGGCGCGGAGGGCATGGCGCCCGCGCTCGACCGACTCTGCCACGAGGCGGAGCAGGCTGTGCGCGATGGCTTCAACATCCTCATCCTGTCGGACCGCAACACCAATCGCGACCATATTCCGATCCCGTCGCTGTTGGGCACCTCGGCGGTGCATCATCATCTGATCCGTCAGGGATTGCGCACGAGCGTGGGTCTGGTGGTCGAGACCGGCTCGGCGCTGGAAGTTCATCATTTCGCTGCACTGGCCGGTTATGGCGCCGAGGCGATCAACCCCTATCTGGCCTTCGACAGCATCCAGTCAATGCTGACGCGCCTGCCGGAAAAACTGACCTTCGAGGAGGCCCAATACCGCTATATCAAGGCGGTCGGCAAGGGTTTGCTCAAGGTGATGTCGAAGATGGGCATCTCCACCTTCCAGTCCTATTGCGGCGCGCAGATCTTCGATGCGATCGGGCTCAATAGCGATTTCCTGAAGCACTATTTCACGGGCACGCCGACGACCGTGGAGGGCATCGGGCTCGCCCAGGTCGCCCGGGAGGCGGTGCGCTGGCACGCGCAAGGCTATGGCAGCGAGCAGATCTATCGCAAGCATCTGGATGTCGGCGGCGATTATGCCTATCGCCTGCGCGGCGAGGATCACATCTGGACACCCGAGACGATCTCCACGCTCCAGCACGCGACCCGCGCCAACAATGCCGAGACCTTCGCGCAGTTCTCCCGCATCATTGACGAGCAGTCCGAGCGGCTCCTGACCTTCCGGGGTCTGATGGACTTCCGGTTCGCCGAGCAGGCGATTCCGCTCGACGAAGTCGAACCGGCCAAGGACATCGTTAAGCGATTCGCGACCGGCGCCATGTCCTTCGGGTCCATCTCCTACGAGGCGCACTCGAATCTGGCCAAGGCGATGAACGCGATCGGCGGCAAGTCCAACACCGGCGAGGGCGGCGAGGAGCCCGAGCGCTATCTGCCGCTGGCGGACGGAACCGCGAATCCGGAACGCTCGGCCATCAAGCAGGTGGCGTCCGGACGCTTTGGCGTGACCACCGAGTATCTGGTCAACGCCGACGACATCCAGATCAAGATCGCCCAGGGCGCCAAGCCGGGCGAGGGCGGTCAGTTGCCCGGCCACAAGGTGAGCGCCCAGATCGCGCGGGTGCGTCATTCGACGCCGGGCGTCGGTCTGATCTCGCCGCCGCCGCACCATGACATCTATTCCATCGAGGATCTGGCGCAGCTCATTCATGACCTGAAAAACGTCAACCCCAAGGCGCGGATCTCGGTCAAGCTGGTGTCCGAGATCGGCGTCGGCACGGTGGCGGCGGGCGTCTCCAAGGCCCATGCCGATCATGTGACCATCGCCGGTTATGACGGCGGCACCGGCGCCAGTCCTCTGACCTCGATCAAGCACGCCGGCTCGCCCTGGGAAATCGGCCTGGCCGAGACCCATCAGACCCTGGTGCTCAACAATCTGCGCGGGCGGATCGCGGTCCAAGTGGACGGCGGCATGCGCACCGGGCGCGATGTCGTGATCGGCGCCCTGCTGGGGGCGGACGAATTCGGCTTCGCCACCGCGCCGCTGATCGTTCAGGGGTGCATCATGATGCGAAAATGTCACCTCAACACCTGTCCGGTGGGGGTGGCGACGCAGGATCCTGAGCTGCGCAAGCGCTTCACCGGAAAACCCGAGCACGTCATCAACTACTTCTTTTTCGTGGCAGAGGAAGTCCGACGCCTGATGGCACGTCTCGGCTTCCGCACCCTGAACGAGATGATCGGCCAGTCCGACCGGCTGGAGATGCGTCGCGCCATCGCGCACTGGAAGGCACAGGGGCTGGATTTCTCGCGGCTCCTGAACAAACCGGCGGTGGCCGCGGAGATCGCGCTCTATAACCGCGAGCAACAGGATCACGGGATCGACCAGGCGCTCGACCATGAGCTGATCCGTCAGGCCCAACCCGCCTTGCAGGACGGCAAGCCGGTGCGGATCGAGATCGCCATCCGCAATTTCAACCGTACCTTTGGCGCCCTGCTCTCGGGTCGGGTGGCCGAGCGTTACGGGCATGCCGGTTTGCCCGATGACTGCATCCACATCAAGGCCAAGGGGACCGCCGGTCAGTCGCTGGGCGCCTGGCTGGCGCGCGGGGTGACCGTCGAACTCGAAGGCGAGGGCAACGACTATGTCGGCAAGGGACTGTCGGGCGGGCGCATCGTCATCTATCCCCCGGCAGAGTCGGCCATCGAGCGGGCCGAGGACAACATCATTGTCGGTAACACCGTGCTTTACGGGGCCATTGGCGGCGAATGCTACTTCCGGGGCGTTGCCGGCGAGCGCTTCTGCGTGCGCAACTCGGGCGCGACGGCGGTGGTCGAGGGTGTCGGCGATCACGGCTGCGAGTACATGACGGGCGGCGTTGCCGTGGTGCTCGGGCCGACCGGGCGCAACTTCGCCGCTGGTATGTCCGGGGGCATCGCCTATGTGCTGAACGGTGATGGCGGCTTCGCGGATCGCTGCAACCTGTCGATGGTGGAACTCGAACCGATCGCCCGCGAAGACGACGCGCTGGAGGCGCTGGACCATCAGGGCGGAGACCTGGAGACCCACGGGCGTGTCGACCTGAGCCACGATATGAGCCGGTTCGATGCGAGGCGTCTGAAACAACTGATCGAACAGCATCTGCATTACACCAACTCCGAGGTCGCGCGGCGCATCCTGGACGACTGGGAGGCCTATCTCCCCAAGTTCGTCAAGGTGATGCCGGTCGATTATCGTCGCGCGCTTCAGGACATGCAGGCCAATCAAAGCCGTCCGCCACGGACGTTCAAGCCGTTGAAGGGGATTGTGGATCATGGGTAAGCCAACCGGATTCATGGAATACGACCGTCGCGACCGGCGCTATCAGCCGGCCGCCGATCGGGTCGTGCACTACAACGAGTTCGTGATTCCGTTGAAGGAGAACGAACTGAGCGAGCAAGGCGCGCGCTGCATGGATTGCGGCATTCCTTTCTGTCATCAGGGCTGCCCGGTCAACAACATCATTCCGGACTGGAACGACCTGGTGTATCGCGGGGACTGGCAGGCCGCCATCGAGGTGCTGCACTCGACCAACAACTTCCCCGAGTTCACCGGACGCATCTGTCCCGCGCCCTGCGAGACCGCCTGCACCCTGAACATCGACGACACGCCGGTCACCATCAAGACCATCGAATGCGCCATCGTCGACCGCGCCTGGGCCGAGGGTTGGATCAAGCCCCAGGTTCCTGAGCGGCGGACCGGCAAGCGGGTAGCGGTGGTCGGTTCCGGTCCAGCCGGGCTGGCGACGGCCCAGCAACTGGCGCGTGCCGGTCATCAGGTGTCGCTGTTCGAGAAGGCCGACCGGATCGGTGGGCTACTGCGCTACGGCATCCCGGACTTCAAACTGAGCAAGTCGCTGATCGACCGCCGCATGGCGCAGATGCGCACCGAGGGGGTGGAATTCCACACCAACGCGCACATCGGCGTCGAGATTCCGGTCAGCAAACTGCGTGCGGACTATGACGCCGTGGTTCTTGCTGGCGGTTCGGAGCAGCCGCGCGATCTGCCGGTGCCGGGGCGCGAGCTTTCCGGAGTGCATTTCGCGATGGATTTCCTGACTCGCAACAGCAAGCGGGTACAAGGCTCTCCGGTGCCCGACAGCGATTTCATCAGCGCGCAGGGCAAGCATGTCGTCGTGATCGGCGGCGGCGACACGGGGTCGGATTGCATCGGTACTTCCAACCGGCATGGTGCCCGCTCGGTCACTCAGATCGAGATCCTCGATCGTCCTCCCGTGAAAGAGGACAAAGGGCTGACCTGGCCCGACTGGCCGAACCGGATGCGTACCTCCAGTTCGCAGGAAGAAGGTTGCGAGAGGATGTGGAATGTCGCGACCAAGGGCTTCCGGGGCGATGCCGAAGGTCGGGTCGCGGCGCTCCAGTATTGCCTGGTGCGCTGGGAGAAAGACGCCGAGGGACGCTGGAAAATGGAAGAAATTCCGGGCAGCGAGGGCGAACTCAAGGCGGATCTGGTGCTGCTGGCGATGGGCTTCATGCATCCCGTGCATGCCGGCATGCTCGACGAACTCAAGACGACAGCCGGGTTGGAACTGGACGCTCGCGGCAACGTCAAGGGCGTGACGGAGGGACCGAACGCCTACCGCACCTCGGTCGATGGCGTGTTCAGCGCGGGCGACATGCGGCGCGGTCAGTCGCTGGTCGTCTGGGCCATTCGCGAAGGCCGCCAATGCGCCCGCGCGGTCGACGAGTGGCTGATGGGGGCAACCGGTCTACCACGATAGGGGCCGCGGGTTTTCGGCGATGACAAAAGGCGGCCATTGGGCCGCCTTTCTGTTATCGGAAGTACACTCGATCCTTGACCGTGATGGAGATCGTCATGACGACACTCTACGAATCCGATTTTTTTGCCTGGACCAATCGACAGGCCGCTCTACTGCGCGCTGGAGACCTCGGCACGGTGGACATCGAACGGATTGCCGAGCTGATCGATCCGGATTTCTGGCCTGGTTAAGCACTGCGCCCTGAGTCAACAAATCCATCGCCGGAGCTTATCATAGTGACCGAGCCCCGCCGCCGAGACGGGGCCGGTTTCGCACGCTGTCGTCGCGGCGATTGCGAATCGCCAATCAGAACCTCCGGAGTACCTCATGGATCGTCAGCAAGCCGCCCATTTCATGCTCGAATGTCTGCGCAAGATGATTGCTAAAAAAGGTTCCGACCTCTTCATCTCCGCCGGCTTTCCCCCCGCCTGCAAGATCGACGGTCGCATGACGCCCATGAGCAGCCAAATCCTCAGCGGCGAGCAGACCAATGTCCTGGTGCGTTCGATCATGAACGACCGTCAGGTGCGCGACTTCGACGCGCACAAGGAATGCAACTTCGCGGTCAGCCCTCAGGACATCGGGCGTTTCCGGGTCAATGCCTTCGTGCAGCAGGGGTTGTGCGGCGCGGTGTTGCGGACCATCAACGCCGGGATTCCGACCCTGGAGGAGTTGAATCTGCCGCATGTGCTGAAAGAGATCGTGATGAACAAGCGCGGTCTGGTGCTGCTGGTCGGCGGGACGGGATCCGGCAAATCGACCTCGCTGGCGGCTATGCTCGGCCATCGCAACGAACACAGCTATGGCCACATCATCACGATCGAGGATCCGGTCGAGTATGTGCATCCGCATCGGAACTGTCTCATCACCCAACGCGAGGTCGGCGTCGATACCGAGAGCTGGGATGCCGCGCTGATCAACACGTTGCGTCAGGCCCCGGATGTGATCCTGATCGGTGAGATCCGCACCCGTGAGACCATGGAGCATGCGATCAATTTTTCCGAAACCGGACACCTCTGTCTGTCGACGCTGCACGCGAACAATGCCAATCAGGCACTCGATCGCATCATTAACCTCTTTCCGGAAGAACGCCGGAGTCAGTTGCTGATGGATCTTTCGCTCAATCTCAACGCGGTCATCTCGCAACGTCTGTTGCCCTGTACCGACGGCGGACGCATCGCGGCGGTCGAGGTCATGATCAATTCGCCGCTGATCCAGGACATGATTTTCAAGGGCGATGTCGGAGGCATCAAGAGCATTATGAAAAAGTCCCGCGAACTCGGCATGCAGACCTTCGATATGTCGCTGTTCGATCTCCATGAAGCGGGCAAGATCAATTACGAGGACGCCCTGCGCAATGCCGATTCCATGAACGGACTGCGCCTGGCGATTAAATTGGAAGGTCGGGAGGCGCGCGGCAAGAACCACTTCGCCGAGACGGATGGCTTGACCATGGTCGGCGACGAAGAAGAGGATGTCTTCGACTCGACCCTGTTTGGCGAGGCGCTGCCCGTCTCCCGGATCGAGGAACCGCCGGCGGGTCTCGTCAATCCGGCCGGATCGAAAGCGAGACGATAACGCAGTCAACAGGCAGACAGTCACCGATGGACATCAATCCTTATCTCGAAATGATGATCCGCCATAAGGCGTCGGATCTCTTTTTTACCGCTGGCGCGCCGGTCAAGATCAAGATCGAGGGCGTCATTCGCTCCATCGGGGACACGGTCCTGACGCCGGCATTCTGTCGCGAGGCGCTGGCGTCCGTGATGGACGAACAGCAACTGCGGGAACTGGAACAGGAGCGTGAACTGGACTTTGCCATCGCCCTGGAGGAGCGCGCCCGTTTTCGTGTGAATGCCTATTATCAGCGCGGCCAGACCGCCATGGTGCTGCGCTACATTCGCGCCGAGATTCCCACCCTGACCGAGCTTGGCTTACCCCCGCTGCTGTCCCAACTCATTATGAACCGGCGCGGGATCATCCTCATGGTCGGCGCCACCGGCTCCGGCAAGACCACGACGCTGGCGGCCATGCTCGACCATCGCAACGCGAGCGCGTCGGGGCATATCATTACGATCGAAGACCCCATCGAATTCGTGCATCCGCACAAGCAGTGCATCATCAGTCAGCGCGAGGTGGGGCTCGATACCAAAAGCTATGCCCACGCGCTGAAGAGCGCGCTACGCGAGGCGCCGGACGTCATCCTGATCGGCGAAATCCGCAACCGCGAGACCATGGAAGCGGCGATCGAGCTGGCGGGAACCGGCCATCTGGCGGTTTCCACGCTGCATGCGAACAACGCGCATCAGGCCATGGAGCGGATCGTCAATCTGTTTCCTCAAGAGATGCACAAAACCCTGTTCATGGATCTGTCGATCTACCTCAGGGCCATCCTCTCGCAACGTCTGGTGCGCACCAAGGCCGGGACGCGCCGCGCCGCGATCGAGACGCTGGTCAACACGCCCCACATCGCCGATCTCATCCGGGAGGGTCGCGTCGACGCGATCAACGAGGCCATGCAGCAGAGCGGTCACGAAGGAGTCAAGACCTTCGACGACGCGCTCCTGGAACTCTATCGCGAGGGCGTGATTACCCTGGAAGAGGCGCTGGCCAACGCGGATTCGGCGCCGAACCTGGAGGCGAAGATCCACTTCGGTTAGAACTTGAAATTCAGACCACGCACCTTGGAGCGAAAGTCTTCCGTGACCGATTCGATGTCCTGGTCGCTTGAGATGACCTTGGGCGTCAGTACCACGACTAACTCGGTCCGGTCGGCCTGCTTGGTGCGTTCGCCGAAGAGCGCTCCGACAAAAGGCAGACTGTAGAGCCCCGGAACGCCTTGCTTGCCATCGGTGCGCTGGTCCTGGATGAGTCCGCCGAGCACCACCGCCTGATTGGAACGTACCGCCACCGAGCTGGTGATGTTACGGGTTTGGAAGGTCGGCGAATCGAGAGAGGAACTTTTGGTTGGCGCTACCGTGCTGACCTCCTGCTCGATCTCCATCTGGACAAGCCCGCCCGGAGTGACACGCGGTTTGACCGACAGCATCACTCCAGTATCCCGGTATTCGATGGTGTTAATCACGCGATCCGTCGTCGAGGTGCTTTGCTGTTGCGAAGTCGCCACGGGGACTTCCTGGCCGACCTGTATTTTCGCGGTTTGGTTGTCCAACACCATGACGGATGGGGAAGACAGGACATTGACGAGATTCTCGCCCGCCAGGGCGCTTAAGGTGGCGCGAATGGTTCCGGGGTTCGAGATCAAGGCCCAGTTGAATCCGGGAAACGAGGTCTTGATGCCCGCCGTGGTTGCATCGTCGAGACTGCCGTCGAGCGAAGCAAAGGCTTTGCCTTTAACCGAGGGACCAAAGAGTTCCCACTGGACGCCGTACTGGAGATTGCCAGTGAGTGTGATTTCGACAATGGTTGCCTCGACCAAAACCTGAAGCGGTACGATATCGAGTTGCTTTAAAGCATCCAGTATTTTCTTGAAATCACGCGGATTGGATCTGACCAATAAAGAGTTGTTGACGGCATCGGCGACGATACTGACGCTCGAGGACAGCTCGATTTCGCGCGATGAAGCCTTCAGGGGTTGATTGGATTGACTGCTATCGGAATCCGTATTGGTGGCATCCGTTGTCTTATTCCTGGATCCGATGCTCGAATTCTTGGATCCGATGCTCGAACGCTCGAGTCCAGGTGCGACGCTGCCCTTGGACTGATTGCGGTCGCTACTGCTCTCGCCACCGAACAATTCGGAGAGGATGTCGGCAAGCGCTCCGGCGTCTCCGTGCTTGACACGATAGACAAACAGACGTTCCGCGGCATCGCCGCTGGCTTCCGCCATATCCAGCCGTTCGATCCAGTTGCGGGCCTGTTGGATGTAACTCTCCTGCGGAGAGACGACTAATAGAGCATTGGCGCTTTCGATCGGGACGAACCGGAAGAGCCCTTTGAGCGGATTGTTTCCGCCCTCGTCGGCCAGCAGGCTTTGAAGTTGTGTCACGACTTCGTTGGATTTGGCGAATTCAAGGACAAAAAAACCAACCGAGAGCCCGGACATCCAATCCACATCGAAGACCCGAATGGTATCGAGCAGATTCCCCATCTCAGGGCTGGTTCCCGCGATCACCACCAGGTTACGCAGATTATCGATCCGAATGACGCTGCCTTCCGGCGCCAATGGTTGAAGGATGCTACTCATTTCCTCGGCGCCAATGTAGCGCAGCGGGACGACCTGAATACTGTAGCCTTGAGGAAGCGCTCGCGTTGACTCGCCAAGCTGTGGAACCACTTTTCCTTGCATGGCATTGGCGATCGGCACGACTTCGTAGGTGCCGTCGCGAAAAACGATGGCCGCATTATTCATCCGCAGCAAGGTTTCCAGGGTCGGGATGAGATGCTCGCGTCGTAATGGCCGTCCGGTCTGCAAGGAGGTGACCCCCTGAACCGACGGGTGAAGGACATAGTTGACCTTCAATAAATCTCCCAGGATAACCTTGACGACCTCGCGGATATCGGTGCCGTCGAAATTCAGGGTCACATCGCCGGGTGTGGTATCGACGCTGGGTGGCGTGACCTTACGGACAAAGGTGCCGGTTCCTCTTTGCAGCGAATCGACGGTTTTCGGCGCCAGTGCATCGTCACCGCCAAGCGCGATGGTCTCGGCGCCCATGCCGCCACGTTCTTTGAATGCATCCCGCTTGAGTGCCTGATCGCGATCGACGATGTGTCCCGCTGGATCGCCAACTTTGACGGTCGGATCCCAATAACTGCGTTCGCATGCGCTCAGGTAAAGTGTCAGACCGACCAGCACGATGGCTCGCAGCCAGCGTCCGTCCTGGATTTGGCGGAGATGGTAAGTGTTGGAATACATTGGGCCTCGATATTGGACGGTCGCCGCATCACGAGCTATCGATCAATGACTGGGGGTTCCGCGCGTGCTGGTGCCCTGGATGGGCGCCGCGGGATCGGCGTCGGTGCTGTCGGGGTTGCTTTGCTATAGTCGCGCAATATTAGCGCATACTCTTCACCCTGTCGCTCCAATAGGACACGGTCCTCTAGAATGTCGCGGACAGACCACCCTTCGAGATCGTCACCGATGCGCAGACGCCGCAGGTTTGGTTGATTGGGATCCTTTACCCAAGCGGATACGATCATCGGCGTGAGCATCACGGCACTTAAATCCAGGGTATCCAATTCAACGCTCGTCCCTGGATCAGCCGTTGCCGGCGGTGATTCATCCGGGGGCGGTTCGGGTTTTCGGTCAGGCCGGAACAGCGGACGCTCGATGATACTCGCGAAATTGTCTCTGTCGTCGGGTGGTTTTAAGTTGGCCAGAGGATCCTGTCCCGGTTTTCCTGTCGTGCCTTCGTCCGCGGCCGATGTCTCATCAAGGCCGGCACTCGAGAGAGGTGGAGGCCAATCTTTCCACTGCAGGATTAGGAGCGCTAGCAGCGCTAATGTGAGCATGCCAGGCAGAATCTTCGTCAAGTGTCACCTCCGGCGAGCGCAAAGCCAAAAATATCCAGCCTGACCGTCAATTCTCCGGCCGGATTCGTCGGTGCGCGACGCATGATCCGGCCATTCGCATTCTGCGTTGGAAGCTGCGGGCGCGCCGAGGAACGAACCGATATCTGCTCCACGAAAAGGAAGGGACGGGCTTGCTCGAGCTGAAGCAGTACATCGAGCAGCGCCTCGGTCGTGCCCTGAATCTGGGTGCGAACACGCACAATTGGCGGATCCTGGTTTTTGTCTTCCGGAAGCAGCTGGGTACTGACTAACCGGCCCTTGGCGGCCACCACGATTTCCTGAACCTGGCTTTGGAGTTGGGCTCCGGCGAGCGAGGGTGTTGGCGCCTTGAAATAAAATTCTTTAAAGGCTTCATTCTTCCGCACGCGTTCCAATTCAGCGTTTAGACTGGGTAGCGTTTGCACCAACCGCCGATAGCGGGTCAGTTGTTCTTCGCTGGTGGCAATGCGCTGGTCCAGACTCGCGAGCTTGTTCGCCCATGGAATCATGATGCCCGCGAGGAGCGTCAGCGGAACCATGACCACGAGCATCCAGACGAGTGCGCAGAAGATCCTTGGAGAAGGATTTGGCATCAATCTTCCCCCTGATTGGTAAAACGGAATGAAATATTGAAGCGTTCCCCGCCGGTGCGGGCGATTTGCGTGACTGGGGACTTAAACGTAACGCCATCAATTCCGGGTGCCTGTTCGAGGATGGCGATCAGGGCCGTTGCCTGTCCCGATTCGCCGCGCAGATCGACCTGACCCTGGTTGTATTCAAAACTCTGAATCCAGGTGTCATCTGGGAGACGGTCAGTCAGTTCGCGCAGCATTTTCAGAATTGGCGGCTGATCCCACTTTTGTTGGAGAACCGCGGTGCTGCCCCGGCGGGCCTGTTCCAGCTCCTGACGCAATTCATCGACGGCAACGGCTTGGGCACGGGTGTTGCGCACCTCCGTCTCCAATGCCTGGGCGATGCGGTTCTTTTGCCACACCGGGGTCAGTAGAATGCTCAGGGCCAACAGAAACGCCATGATGGCCAATACACCGTTCATGCCGAATGCATGTTTGCGACGGCTTGGACGCTCCTGCAATGGCAGCAGATTGGCGCGTGGCCAGGCGCCCCGCCAACTGATCCGATCAATCGGCGAGCCTGCATCGGCCATGCGTTTGATCCAGCCCTCAAGACGATCACGTCGACAAAGCACCAGGTCGAGGGTTACGCGGCTGGCTTGTTTGGAGCCGGGCTGAAGCGTGTAATCGAAGACGACTTCCTGTGCCTGAAAGGGCGAGAGACGATCCAGTTCGTGTTGCAGTACCTGATGCAGATTGCTTCGCACCTGAGCGGGAAACGAGACGGTTCTGGTCAGAATGGCATCTTGGGGCAGCAAAAGGACCGTCGTATGTTCATGTTCCCTACCCCGTTCATCGACAACGCCAGGCAAGGGCGTGGTGGCGTTGAGATCGAATTCTCCGATGGCCTCTTGTTCCTGGCCGGTCGCTAGAAATAAATGCCCCGTCGCGGCATCGACCTCGACAATCAGACGCCGATTGCGATGCGCGAGAGCTTGCCTGACGAACGTCGGCAGGCAAACCGCAAGCCGCTCCAGGAGATCCTGGAGCCCTTCGGGGGTGGCTGGTCCCGTTCGGGGCAGACCCTGGAAAAGGCGGTTCAAACGATCAGTGAGCGTCATGAGCGGAATGCGGCTCCAAACAGAACTTGAACAGGGTTTTGGCGATGGCTCGTGAGCGTTCGCGATGATCGAAACCGCACCTAATGTGTACTGCGCCGTTGCGAGCGATCCGCCAGGTTCGCCAGCATACAGGATCGTTCAGGTCGACTCGGTTTAACCATTCTCTGACTCTAAGGGCGGAGCGGATGAGGCTTTGGAATCGAGTCCGAAACGCCGCCAGTGAACCAGATAAGGCGGTTGCTGACCAGGCATCAGTTCCATCAGCGCTTCCATACGACGTCCCGGTTGTCCGCTCAATTGTTCGGTCACCTGGATGCGATAGAGCGGTCCGCCACGATCCAGTGTGAGCGGTCCTTGCGCACCGGGAACGGTCGTCGAATCCCGCTCGGCAATCTGAAGTTGGGCATCCTCCAGCGAGAGCCCCTGAGTCGCGGCAAGGACGGCAGGGGAAGCAAACTCGATGACCAGGCTTTCTCCCTCGCCTGCGAGGGTGACCTCTGGAGCCAGCCGCCGGTAGACATCCTGGGTCATCCCGAAAACCTGTCGTAATTCTTCGATGGCGATAAAGGGTTCATCCTTGGCGCCGAAAGCGATCCCCGCGTTTTGATAGTCGCCATCTTCCGCGCCGTTGAGCAGCACGAGATCGTCCTCGTCGCGCCAGTCGACGATGGCTGCCGCCAGCGGTTCCGCTTGATCCTCGGGTACCTGAAGCACCTCCAGCAGGGTGGCAAGCAGTGCCGGCTCGGCCTGATTCAGATTGATCCGGGACAGCTCATTAAACACCGAGATCGTCATTTCCGCGCCTGCGAAATGCCAGATTCGCGGCGAGCCATTCGGCCGCCAAACCGACATTTTCGCCTCTTCGTCATCTGCGGGCGACGGCGATTCGTCCGGAGCGGAGTCGAGGGACATGAACTGTAAGGCCGTATACGCGATCGCGGCATCGCTCAAGACTCGGAAACGGGTTTCCGCGACATGATTGTCGGTCAGTGCGATTTCGGTGCGCTGGACGGCGGTCATGCTGACCGCCATGACCGTGAGCAGGGTCAGTACCCACATGACCAGCATCAAGGCAATGCCGCGTTGGCGAGTCGGGTGAGGCATCAGCTTGGTTGTGCTGGAAGGGCGATGACGAGATCGGGCCATGCTCGGGAGATCGTGGTCAGACGGATGCGTATTTTGATCGGTAAACTCGATTGATCGAACCAGTCCGGATGCCAGTCGGGGTCCGTCTCTTCATCGCGAACGCCATAGTAGGCGATGTCGAAAGCATCGATCTTTTCAACCAATAGGGTCCGACCGAAGGCCCCATCGGCGGCATCCATTTCGGATGGAAGGTCGTTCATCGACATGGTCTGGTCTTTTTCCAGTGGCTCCCAGGGTGGGAACTCGTCGCCGCCCTCCAGGATCTCCGGGTGCAACAGCCAGCGCGTCAGGATGAGTGCGTGATCGTCCCCTTGGTCTTCAAGCGTCAGACGGAGAATATAGAGGCCGGAAACGCCGACATGTTGCGACAAGGGTGCGGTAAATTCGATCTGTTGCGCATCTCCGCCGAAAATCACGACCGATTCGGCATCGATGGTGGTGGTCACGAACCGGGCCTGACTCAGGGTGCGGCTCAAAAAGCCATGCGCGAGACGGAGTGCGCCAACTTGCTCGGCGGAGGCATTGATGCTTTCCCAGGTGCGCGAGCCGAGGCGGAGTCCCGAAAACAGCAGTAGAGTAATCAGGCTGATCATGGCCAAGGCAATCAAAAGCTCGACCAGGGTGAAGCCGTGGATCTGTTTCGCTTGCCGCGCTGAGCGAATCATTCGACGAGTGACCTATCGTCCCGTTCGCCGAGACGCAGGGTGGAGACGGTCAAGCGGCGAACTTGACCGGTATCCTGCCAGAGAGCGGTCGCATTCACGCGGTACGGAGTGGACGGCAACTCCAATTGCCCTAAGTGAAGTCCAGAGGTGATGACTCCCTCCGTGAACTCGAACGGTGTCATGGTCACCTCCCAAGCGAAGCCGTCCTCGGTTTCGCCCGAAAAAGCGCCTTCCTCTAATGGAACCTCGACACCGACAGCGGCGAGCTTTGACTCGACAAGCGATGCCGCTTGACTGTACCGGGACGAAACGATGGTGGCCAGGCTCGCGCGGGAAAAGATTTCCATGAGCGCGCCCAGCGTGATGGCCAGGATCGCGAACGCCACCAAGACCTCCAGTAGCGAGAAGCCACGCTGACGGTGGATGTTCAAGGTGCCTCCCAGGGGCCCAGCTCGATCCGTCCAGTCAGCCAGATCACCCCGATCTGATAGCCATGCCCCTGATTTTCCACGATGATGCGCCCGCCGGTCGAGCTTCCATCCGAGAAAAAGCGGATGACACCGCGCTGATCGTCCAGCATCTCGCGGCTGGCCGTCTCCAATTTGACCGTCAGCCGCGAGGGAAAAGTGAAACTGCGATAGCCTTGGAGATCGAGTCGGCGCGCTTCCACGTCGATCAGCAGCTCGGTATCGGTTCCCTGGCGAATGGCCGATTCCCTCGCCAGTCGCAGGGTGGCGGCGGTACGGCGTGCTGCCGACTTCATTTCAAGTCCTGGAAATGAGGCCGAAAACAGTGATGGAACTGCCGTCATCATGAGTGCGGCGATGGCGAGCACCACCAGCAGTTCGACGATGGTGAAGCCAGAGTGCCGGGTGCGTGAAAACGCGATGGCAGGTGTATTGACTGACATGGAGCTGATGGGTTGCGCGGCGCCCTGCGACCTGGCTTTGGATAAACGCTAGCGATTCGACGCGCTATTCCCAGTTGCGGATATCGGCGTTCTCGCCTTCGCCGCCATCTCGATTGTCGGCACCGAGGGACCAGATGTCGAAACTGCCGTTTTCTCCTGGATAGCGGTATTGATATTCAAAGCCCCAGGGATCTTTCGGGATGTCGCCTTTTTTCAGATACGGTCCATTCCAGTTCGGCACGTCGCCAGGCTTTTCGACCAGTGCCTTGATGTCAGTGGGATAATAGCCGAGTTCCAGCCGATACAGATCGAGCGTCGCCGCAAGGTCTTCGATCTGAAGCTTGGCCGTCTTGGTCTTGGAACTGCCGAGAAACTTCATCACCTGTGGGCCAACCAGACCGGCGAGCAGCCCGAGGATGGCGAGCACGACGAGCAGTTCGACCAGTGTGAAGCCGCGGCGACGTCTGGAGTTGATTGAATGCATCTGGATACCTCGATTCCCGTGCTTGGTTTGAATGATTGTGCGCGGGTATTTTAGGACGCAAGGGTGGAGTGGCCAAGAGTGGATGCGGGCCAGTCAAAAGACCAGCTCGTTGGCCCCCAATATGGCCATCAGAATGGACATGATGATGCCGGCTACGATCACTCCAAGTCCGATGATCAGCATCGGCTCCAGCATGGTAAGCATACTCTGAACGCTGGTTCGAGTCTCCCGATCATAGATGTTTGCCACCTTGGCCAGCATGGCGTCCAGACTACCCGACTCCTCGCCGACGCGGATCATCTGGAGCGCCAGATCCGGCAGCGCCTGAAGTCGCACCAGTGGCCCGGCAAGCCCCCGGCCATGTTTGAGGTCGTCGCCCGCTTCGTTCAGCAGGCCGGACAGTTTGCGATTGGACACTACCTCCCGGGCCAGCGTGAGTGCGTTGAGCAGCGGCAGGCCGTTTTTCAGCAATGTCGACAATGTGTGGCAGAGCCGGGCGGTCTCCATTTTCCAGATCAGATCGCCAAACAGGGGTAGGTCAAGTACCTTGTGATCGAACCGCTCGCGAACCACGGGATTTTGCATCCAGCGTTCAAGAACCACCGCGATCAAGGCGATCGCACACAGCATGGCCCACCAATAGTTTCGAAACAGATCGCCCGCCGCGACCACGATTTGTGTCGGCAACGGCAGAGCCTCGCCCATGTCCTCGAACAGCACCGTGAACTGCGGGACCACGAACACCAGCAGCATGATGACCGAGAGCGCGGCGACGAACAGCAGAATGGCGGGGTAAACCAGAGCGGAGGTGACGGTCTGGCGCAGTTCGGCGACCCGCTCCAGATAATCGGCCAGACGATCGAGCACCTGATCCAGTGCTCCGCTCGCCTCGCCAGCCTTGACCATGTTGACATAGAGCCGCGGAAACTGACCGTCCTGGACATCCAACGCGCTGGAAAAGGTGGACCCTCCACGCACCCGTTCCTGAAGGTCCGAAAGGACGTAGACCAGGTGTTCCTGCTCGGTGAGATCCACCAGAATCTGCAGCGAGCGGTCCAGGGTCATGCCTGCTTCCAGGAGCGTTGCCAGCTCACGGGTTAGAATACCGATCTCTTTTTGGCTCAGCCGCCGCCGCCGCGCACGTCTCAGCTGGGTAAACAGGCTTTTGGATGTGCGGGCCTGGATCAGGATCAACCCATCCTTTTGCAGCCGACGCATCACGTCCGCCTCGTCCGTGGCCTCAAGCTCGCCCTCGAGGTACTCGCCATCGAGTTTGACGGCCTTATAGAAAAATTTTGGCATTGCAACCGCGTCCGGAGTGATCTGCGATCTTTTGAATGAATCCTGTCTCACCGTCAGTGATCGGCAAGCTGAGGTTTAGTTGTCCTCGGCCACGCGCAGGACTTCTTCGATGGTCGTGCGGCCATCGAGCGCTTTACGCAGCCCATCCTGGTACATGGTTTCCATCCCCTCGTCGACGGCAATCCGCCGGATCTCGGTTGCGGTGGCGTGGCCGAGCACCGCCTTGCGGATCTGATCCGTCATCATCAAGACCTCGGTGATGACCAGACGGCCACGATAACCGGTGCCGTTGCAAGCCTCGCAGCCAACCGCTCGATGCAGATCGATGTCATTGGAGACGCCAGCCATATGGGCGAAGCGCTCGGCCAGCTCGGGGAGTGCGCGATAGGACGCCCGACAGTGCGGACAGAGCCGGCGCACCAGACGCTGGGCGAGGATGCCATTGATGGTGGAGGTGAGCAGATAATCCTCGACGCCCATGTCCAGCAGACGGGTGACGCCGCTGGCGGCATCGTTGGTGTGCAGGGTGGAGAGCACGACATGTCCGGTCAACGCCGACTGCACCGCGATCCGCGCGGTCTCCAGGTCGCGCATTTCGCCGACCATGATGATGTCGGGATCCTGCCGGACGATGGCGCGCAGCGCGCCGGAGAAGGTCATGCCGATCGCCGCCTTGACCTGGATCTGGTTGATGCCCGGCAACTGGTACTCGACCGGATCCTCAACCGTGATGATCTTGCGTTCCTCGGTGTTGAGACGGCTGAGCGCGGTATAGAGGGTGGTGCTTTTGCCCGAACCGGTCGGTCCGGTCACCAGCAGGATGCCGTAAGGCTGCTCCAGAATCACCCGGAGACGTTCGCGCGGCGAGCCATCGAACCCGAGCGCGTCAAGATCGAAGCGCACGCTTTCCTTGTCGAGCAGACGCATCACCACGCTCTCGCCGAACATGGTCGGCACCGTCGAGACGCGCAGATCGAGCTCCTTGCCCTGGATGCGGATCGGGATGCGTCCGTCCTGGGGCAGACGGCGTTCGGCGATATTGAGCTTGGCCATGATCTTGACCCGCGAGATGACGGCGGCGGTGGAGCGCACGGGCGGCGCGTCGACCTCTTTCAGGATGCCGTCAACCCGATAGCGTACCTTTAATGCGTCGGCGAACGGTTCGATGTGGATGTCCGAGGCGCGCGATTCCACCGCTTTCTGAATGAGCTGATTGACCATGCGGATGACCGGCGCCTCGCTGGCCAGATCCTTGAGATGTTCGATGTCTTCTTCATCGAAATCGCCGAAGTCGGCATCCGGATCCGTGGGCGTCTCCTCGACCTTTTCATAGAGACGCTCGATCGCGGCCTCGATCTCGGTCGGCAGGGCCACCGAGGCTTGCACCGCTTTGCCCGCCGCCATCTGGATTGCCGCAATGACAAAGCCGTCGATAGGGTTGGCCAGCGCGACCTCGATGTGCCGCTCATCGTCGGCCAGTGGCAGTACGCGGGAGTCCTTGAGGAAGCGTAATGAAAAAAGGTCTTCGCGCACTGGCTCGCTTGGAAAGGTCGTGGCGTCCGCGAGTGGCAGTTGCAGTACCTCGGACATGGTCCGGGCCATGTCACGCTCCGAGATCAAGCCCAGACGCACCAGCATCGGCAGCAAATTGTCGCCGCCATCCTCGGCCAGGCGCCGCGCCCGCGCGAGATCGCCGGGCGTCAGTTTACCCTGCGCCTGGAGCGAGGCGACCACGCCTGCCTCGGGACTGATGTCATGAGTTACGTGCGATGTCTCGTCGAGAGAGGCATCGCCTGGATCGTCGCGCAACGCGCGGATGACGGGGGCTTCGTCGATGGTGGTGTCGTCTTGCATCAGGGTCTTTCCCTTGGTGCGTTCAGGATCAGGCAGTTGAGTGAACCCTTGCAAGCGTGCCTCACCGGACGAAATCCGGCGCAATCCGATCGAGATTGAAGCGCAGCCAATAGGCCAGGAACCAGCTTGCCGGGATGGTCAACAGGTCATGGGCAAAGACCGCGATCCGGGATCGCAGCCGGTCGATCATCGGATTCATGGGCGATTCGGTGTCGACCTTGGGTTGTGCGGAGTCGTAGCTCTTGCGCTGAGCGGAGTCGAAGTGCGCTCGATCAGCCCCACCTTGATGTGAATCAGGATATAGATGGTCGTCCAGGCCCCGAGCAATAACCATTGCTCGTGCACTTGCAATCGGGGCGATGCAACTGCGCAGGCGGCCGCGGCCGCCATGAGCAGATAACCACGCAGCAGGGTTTTGCGATGACCCCAGCCAGCGAGAACCAGGCGCTGGTAGTGATGGGAGCGGTGCGGCTCCCAGATGTGCTCATGCCGCATCAGTCTGGCCAGAAGCGTCCAGGTTGCGTCGACGATGAAAGGCGAGAAGGCAAGCCAGGCGGTCCAGAGTGGAAACAGGCCGAGCTGGACGCCCCAGAGCGATAGACCAGCGGCCAGCAAGCCGAGGCTTGAGGAGCCTGCGTCGCCAAGAAAAATGCGTGCCGGCGGATAATTTACGAGCAGAAATCCTGCGGCGGCGGCGGCGATACAGGTGGCGACGAGACCGAACAGCGGCTCGCCGCCTGACCAGCCCAGAATCGCCAGTGCCGCGAAACCGAAGACCGCCATGCCGCCAGCGAAACCATCCATGCCGTCCATGAAATTATAGAGATTGATCATCCAGATAATGTAAAGGAGGGTCAGGCCGCCGCCCACCAGCGCGGGTAGGGTCAGCATGATTCCTGGCAAGTCGAGAACCGCCCAGTGCAAGCCGCCAGCGATCAGGAGCAGTGCCCCCGACAAATGGGTCAGGAGTCTCATCCAGGGTGACACATCGCCCAGATCGTCGAGAAACGAAATGGTGGCCACAAGTGCCAGTGCCGCGCACAGCCAGGCGTATTCAAGTGCGTAAATACCCAGTCCTGCCAGTATGAACAGTGGCACGAGCACGCTCGACAAGACCGCCAGGCCGCCGGTGCGGGGCACCGGGGTACTGTGGAGCGAGCGGTGGTTCGGCAGATCCATGGGGCCACGGCCAGCCGTCGCGCCAGATGCGAGCCAGCCAGCGACGAGCGCACTAAAGAACAACGAGGCGATGGGCGCGGCGGCCAGAGTCGGCAGCGCCATGCCGTCGAGGACAAGCATTGGCCGCTCAGGATTCATCGCGCCCGTCCCGAGCGAAGCCGACGGGATGGATCGAAAAGCAAAACGGGTTCGCAGCGGGCGGTTCGGGTGACAAAAGCACCGCCGTATCGGTTCATACGGCAGCTCTGACCAGGGCGTTGTCCACTTGATCGCGACAGTCGCGGCCCCGCAGCAACTCGATCAGTTGTAGTGCAAAATCCATGGCGGTTCCCGGACCGCGACTCGTCACCACCAGCCCGTCCGCTACCACGGGTGTATCGACGAACTGGACGCGCGGATAAGCGTTCGCGTTCACCGATCCCGGATAGCAGGTCGCCGTCTTGTCATCGAGCAGACCGGCGCGCGCCAGTACCTTGGGGGCGGCGCAGATCGCCGCCGTATAGCGCCCGGCGGACTGCTGACGGCGCAACAGGGCGATGACCCGCTCATCCTTTTCCAGATGGTCGGCGCCGGGCAGTCCACCGGGCAGCACGATCATTTCGAAGCCCTCGTCCAGGACGGCGTCAAGCGTGGTATCGGCCAGCAGCACCGTACCGCGACTGGCGGTCACGGGGCCATCCTGCAGACTGGCCGTGACCACGTCGATGTCGGCGCGACGCAGCAGGTCGATGATGGTCACGGCCTCCAGCTCTTCACAACCTTGCGCGAGGGGAACCAGTACCCGGGGCATGTTTTGTCTCCGACAAGAGTTTACTGATTGACAGACCGTCCGAGGATATTCAATCCCTTGAGCACATTCAACGCCTCCGCCAGTTGGAAATCCTCGGCGACAAGCGGCGACTTTGCGGTTTTTTCCTTGGCTTGATCCGCTGGCGTTTCCTGACCGAGGTGACGAATCAGATCCGCTTCTTTCAGTGCGCTCATATCCTGTTCGGTGAGCGGTTTGAATTCGCCGCGTTCGAGCTTGATGTCCGGCGTGATGCCTTGGGCTTGAATCGAACGCCCCGATGGCGTGTAGTAGCGCGCTGTCGTCAGTTTGAGCGCGCTGGTGTCGTCGATCGGAACGATCGTCTGGACCGAGCCCTTACCGAAGGTTTGGGTGCCCATAATGACGGCGCGCTTGTTATCCTGCAGGGCGCCGGCGACAATCTCGGAGGCAGATGCACTACCGCCGTTGACGAGTACGATGATGGGCGCGCCTGCCAGGACATCGTCGGGACCAGCCTTGAACTGCATTTTGCTGTCTTTAACGCGTCCTTGGGTATAGACGATCAGACCGCCCGTTAAAAAGGCATCGCTGACCCCCACCGCGCCGTTCAGGACTCCGCCAGGATTATTGCGCAGATCCAGTACCAGTCCATTCAGGACGCCGTCGTTCGCGCGCTTCAATTCCTCGATGGCCTTCAGCATGTCCTCGGTCGTGGGGCCCTGGAAATTCGCGAGTCGCACGTAACCAAAACCCGGTTCGAGCGTTCGGCTTTTGACGCTCGCGACCTGGATCACCGCGCGCTCGATGGTCAGCTCGAAGGGTTTTTGATCTGGTCCACGCAAAATTGTGAGTTGGATTTTGGTTCCGGGCTCCCCGCGCATCAATTTAACCGCATCGTTCAGACTCAAACCTTTCACTGGCTTGTCATCGATACGGATGATCGTGTCTCCCGCCTGTACGCCAGCCCGGTGGGCGGGTGTGTCGTCAATGGGGGCGATCACCTTGACGAAGCCGTCTTCCAAGCCAACCTCAATGCCGAGACCGCCGAATTCTCCGCTGGTTCCGACTTGCAAGTCGCGGTATTCCTCGTCGTTAAGGTAGGCGGAGTGAGGATCGAGTCCGGCGAGCATTCCACGAATAGCATTTTCGATCAAGGACTTGTCTTCCGCCTCTTCGACATAGTCCGCTTTAATCCTGCCGAAGACATCGGCGAATGTCCGTAACTCATCAAGGGGTAGATTCTGCGCTTGTGATGGGGGACTCGCCGGAGCGGGCAGCGTCCCCTCGGCGTGTGCTATCCCGCTGTGACGGTTTGCTGCGCTGACAAGGATTCCAACGCTAAACAGCAATGCAAACTGAGGGCGCATCATGGTGTCGATAAATTCTAGCCAGTTTTAGAGTGTGTGCCATTTGGATCAGACACACTTTCTTGGGGTGGGTCGGGGGATATGGGCCGAGACCGCCGTAGGATCGCATGTTTTCCGGCCGATCAAAAGATCGGCTTAAGACGTAAATGGCGTGTGTTAGGGCTGCCAGGAACTCGCCGGGCACAAATGTCGATGTTGCATTGATTGAGATGGCAGGTCAGCGAACGATCACGGGTTCGCTACGGCTTCCTGCCTGCCAGGTCCGTCGCACCAGGCGACCGGGTCGTATGGGTGTCCGTTATGTCGGATCGCAAAATACAGCATTGGCTTGTCGCGTCCGCCACTGTTCCCGCTGAGGGCAATCTCCTCGCCGGTCGCAACCCACTCGCCAAGTTCCCGGAGCAGCGCTTGATTGTGGCCATACAGTGTCATGAAGCCATCGCCGTGATCGATCACCAGGAGCAGCCCGAAGCCGCGCAGCCAATCAGCATATACTACTCGTCCGCCGTTCACCGCTCGCACCTCTTCACCCTCGCGCGCTTCCAGCAACACGCCGTCCCAACGCAGTTCCGAGTCTTCCTTCCGGTCGCCAAAATTCGTCAGGAGGCGGCCTTCCAGGAGGGGCCAGGCAAGTTTGCCCTTACGCTCCCGAAACGGTGCGCGATCAATGTCCAGTTCGGCCCGTATCTGTGCCCGCTGTCGCAAATGTTCAACCAACAAGCGGAGCGAGTCGGCGTCTTTATGCAGGGTTTGCAGGTTTTCCGCCCGGCTTGCAATGGTTTCCTCCAGTTGTGTCAAGACCAGGGCGCGTTGTTGCTTGGCCTGTTCCAACCGCAGACGGGTTGCCTCTTGACTCCGGGCCAGCTCGGCGAGACGCGCCGCCTCCTGTTCGGCATCGCGCGCCAGATCGGCAAGACGTTCCGCGCGCTGCTGGACCGACAGAATCCGCCGTACCCGCTCCCGATTGAAGTATGCAAAATAGGACATGACCCGGCTGGCCTGGGTTGGATCCTCCTGATTGAGGAGCAGCCGCAACCGGTCCGCGCGTCCAATCACATAGGCCATGCGCACCAGTTCGGTCAAGAGATCCTGTTCCTTGCGCAAGGCTTGACGTTCCTCTGCCTGGCGCGTCCTGAGTGCGGTGGCCACGCGTGTTTGTTCTCGCACAAGACGTTCGAGTTCACGATTGGCCAGGCTTAATTCGGCAACATTTCGCTCACGCGCTTCCAACTCGGCGATGAGCGCTCGCCGCTCGGCCTCATGTCCGATCAGTTCTGCACCGATCGTTTCGCGCTGCCGCTCCATATCGATCAATTCCTGCTCGCTTCGTTCGAGACTGGGATCGTCCTCGGCACTCACTGCGGGAGACGGCCCAGCCAACAAGATGCAGAGTAGCCAAAGAGACAGGTGGTGCTGGAATCGTCGGTGCAGAAGCAAATCGTGTATGATTGATGGCTTTGTGATGCATTCCGCGCGGAATACAGCAAAGCGGTAACGAGAGACATTGAGCATCGGAGAGACCAAGGTGATCGGAACCCGAACGTTCATGGACCATTTGTCGATGGTGCGAACTCTTCGCAGTCGGCAAGGAAAGAGTTTATTATTGTATGGTGATACATTAATCAGATACGTTTTCAAATGGTGACAAACCTGAGCCATTCTTCCCAACCGATTCTGAACCGACCCGAGAACGACCGAGACGACATCGAGCTCTTCGCGGATGACGACGATATCGAACGAGCTTCGCGTTCCCTGAAAGCCATGTCTCATCCTCTGCGACTCAAGATCCTCTGCACGCTTGGAGATCGAGAGATCAGCGTGCAGGAAATCGTCGATCATGTCGGGACATCCCAGAGCAACATTTCTCAGCATCTTGCCATTCTTCGTGACAAGGGGATCCTGGCCTCCCGTAAGGATGCTAATCGTGTCTATTATCGGGTTAGCGACGGACGTACCCTGCGCTTGATTGGGATGATGCGTGAGGTTTTTTGCCATCACGTCGGCTAGCGTCCTTGTCCGATCCGGGATGACGCGCGCGGGCGCGTTCTTTTATACTTGAAAAATTCGCGGCAAGCTGATTTTGCGGTGTACGTGAACGCGTAGGGCGTTCGCGGATATCGGGTCGATCACGCGACTTTCCTCGTCGCTTTATATCTGAATATCTAAAGCGGCGCTTCAACCCTAAATGCTAAATGAGACAGCAGAGCGATGCCGCTATTAGACCAACTCGTCGAGTTCGTAGGGAATCACTGGTACCTGTTTTTGGCGTTGGCCGTGATTCTCGGGCTGCTGACCCATAATTTAATCGTTGGCGGCAAGGGCAGCGTCGATCCTCTGCAAGCAACCGAGATGATGAACCACCGCGATGCCGTGGTCATCGACGTTCGACCGGCGGCCGATTTCGCTAAAGGCCATATTATCAATGCCCTGAACATCCCAATGAATGGATTCAAAAATCAGATGGCTACCCTGACGAAGTATAAAGGCAAACCAATGATCGTCAGTTGTCGATCGGGTTCTCAGTCGTCCATGGCGTGCAGCCAGCTTCGCAAGGAAGGTTTCGAGGAGATCTACAATCTGCGAGGCGGTCTCATGGCCTGGGAGTCCGCCAATCTACCGCTTACCCGCAAAAAGCGCTGATTCTGGGTTGGCATTGTGATCATTTAACTTAATCCCTCATCGCATCAGGAATCCGGTATGGCCGAACACGAGCAACAACCACCCGAACGTCAATTCTCCGTCCAGCGCGTTTACACCAAGGATGTCTCTTTCGAATCCCCGAATGCGCCCGCGATCTTCCGTGGTGAATGGAAACCGAAACACGACATCAACATCACGACCAAGATCGATCGTCTCGATGAGTATCTCTACGAGGTGGTCCTCTCGGTCACCGTGTCCGCCCTGGTGGAGGAAAAGACAGCCTTCATCGTGGAAGTCCAGCAAGCCGGCATCTTCAGTATGAGTGGTTTTGCGGAGGCGGAGCTTGGTCCAATGCTCGGCGCCTACTGCCCGACATTGCTTTTCCCCTATGCGCGGGAAGTGGTTTCCGATCTCGTCGTCAAGGGTAGTTTTCCGCAACTCGTGCTGCAGCACGTCAATTTCGATGCGCTGTTCGCCCAGCATCAACAGCAGGCTATGGAACAGGCATCAGAGGGCGGCGTCAAGCCGAGCCAGCATTGAGCGAATCCTCCGTCGCGACCATTGCGCTCCTCGGCTCGGGCTCCTGGGGGACCGCGCTGGGCATCTTGCTGTGTCGTCATGGTCATCGGGTGCGCCTCTGGGGACATGAAAGGGCTCAGATCGAGGCGCTTCGTCGGGATGGCGAAAACCGCCAGTTTCTTCCAGGTTTTCCCTTGCCGGCGGGCCTGACGCCGACCGCGTCGCTGGACGAAGCGCTCGCGGGGGCGACGGACTGTCTGATTGTGGTTCCAAGCCACGCCTTTGGACAGGTGATCAAAGACGTGGCTGCGCGGTTGTCGGATGAGATCGGTATCGCCTGGGCCACCAAAGGTCTTGATCCAACCACCGGGCAACTCCTTCACATGGTGGCTCAAGCCAAGGTCGGATCGCGGCCGCTTGCCGTGATCTCCGGTCCCAGCTTTGCTCAAGAGGTTGCGCGGGATCTTCCGACCGCGGTCACGGTTGCATCCAACGAGGCCGCCTTCGCCGAACGAATCGCCAGCCTTCTGCGCGGCGAACGTTTCCGTGCCTATACCAGCGAGGATATCGTGGGAGTCGAAGTCTGTGGTGCCGCGAAGAATGTGCTCGCGATCGCCACCGGCATTGCCGACGGTCTGGGCTTCGGCGCGAATACCCGTGCCGCCCTGATTACTCGTGGCCTGGCGGAGCTTATTCGCATCGGTACCGCACTGGGCGGGCGCGCCGAAACCTTTACCGGACTTGCTGGGGTGGGCGATTTGGTGCTGACCTGCACGGATAATCAATCGCGTAATCGTCGCATGGGTTTAGCTCTCGCGCGCGGGCTGGACGTTACCGAGGCGTTGGCTGAAATTGGCCAGGAGGTCGAAGGGGTGGTGACGGCGTTATCGATTCGCGCCATGTCCGAGAAGCTCGGCGTTGAGATGCCTATCAGCGAGCAGGTTTACCGCGTTCTCTACGAGCAGGTTTTGCCAGATCAGGCCACGCGCGCATTGCTGGAGCGAGAGCCCAGGCCGGAGATTGGTTGACTGACACTGACACCCAGGTTCGATTATGCTCCGGTGGGCTGGCACGCTAGCGTGCGCCAGCGAATCCTTGTTGTCGCCAAGCTTCGAACAGAACCACGGCAACCGCATTCGACAGATTCATGCTGCGGTTACCGGGATACATCGGGATATGGATGCGCTGTTCGCTTGATAAAGCTTCAATTATGCTCCCTGGAAGTCCGCGGGTTTCGGGGCCGAAGAGCAGCGCATCGCCAGCCCGATAGCTGGGTCGCGTATAAGAAACGTCGCCCTTGGTGCTGACGCCAAACACGCGCGGCCGCGAGAGGCTGGCAAGGCAGTCGTCCAGTGATGCGTGGACATGGACATCCGCCCATTCGCGATAGTCGAGTCCTGCCCGTCGCAGCAAACGATCGTCCAGGGAGAATCCGAGCGGTTGAATCAAATGCAAACGGGCTCCCGCGTTGACGCTCAGGCGCATGACGTTGCCTGTATTGGGTGGAATCTCGGGTTCGTAGAGAATGACATCAAACACGTGACTGATCCGAGGGGTAAACCTAGAAGTTTTGTCGGATTGACTTATGTTCAATCGCGCATGCTATATTACAGCTTCGGTATCTACTGAATTATATTTCCATAACAGACCCACAACCGATGGGGGACACATCCATGAGCGACATCGCCGCGCTGAAATCAGAAAAACAGGAACTGATCGATAAGATGCTTGAAATGCAAAAGCAGTTTATCGACTACGAGCACCAACACGGTGTATCTGGAAAGGATTACTGGGCTTCCACGGAAGGGTTGCTGGCGGACTATCGCCAGGAATATCTCGACATGGCCAATCGTGTCGTGGATATTGCTCACGAAATCGTTGGCTCAGTGCGTTAAGCCGTGTTCATCATGCCAGATGTGGTCGGGAGCGTTCGAGCAAGGCTGGCATGATTGTACGCTCTCGAGAGTGGGTGCGGTTTAATTGACCGAGAAGCCGCTCTCTTAGAGAACGGCAATCTTGAAGCCACCATAAAACCCGCGCAATCGCGCGGGTTTTTTATGCCCGTAGATGTTCAAGGTATTTTGGGGTGTCAAGCATCTCAAGTTTTACCGTGGAGGCGGTGACAATGAAAGGCGATGCTTCGCCCTCGAAGTGCAGTTCGCAGCGGATGTGACCTCGACTGGCGAGCGGGATGGGGATCATGTCTCGATACGTGTAAATGTTTTCGTCAAGATCCCCCCCAGTGCAGACCAAGGGACCGACCGGAAGTGGCGATAACAAGACCGCGTCTTCCATGCGCAAGACTCCAGCCTGCCACCAACGCGTTCTTTCGGTCGATCCAGTCAACGTTTTGATGAGAGAGGCGCGCGCGATCTGGATGCGGAGACATCTTTGGTCCAGGTCGATCGAGGAAATCTCGGCGCCTTTGAGCTCAATGCTGGTGCTGTCCAAATCAATCTCCTGATTCGCCTGTAGAACGCGAGGCGTCGTTGTCACAAACAATACCTGCGATGCCTGAAACAGTTTAATCGCCTTCGTTGGCGAGAACATCCCCGGAATCGACATCGATGCTTAAATCCTTGATTTTTCTGGTCAAGGTGTTCCTGCCCCAGCCGAGAAGACGGGCCGCTTCCTGACGTCGGCCACCGGTATGTTCCAGGGCCGATTGAATCATAATCTTTTCAAAGGTGGGTAATGCCGTATCAAGGAGCGCCTCCTGGCCCTGACTCAACTTCTGGCGAGACCAGCGACGCAAGACGCTCTCCCAGGAATCGTCACTCGATTGCTCTACGAAGGAAGCATTCAACTCCGGTGGCAGATCTTCCGCCTGAATGTGCTTACTCGACGCCATGACGGTCAGCCAGCGCGCCGTATTTTCCAGTTGTCGCACATTGCCCGGCCAATCGAGTCGTTTCAGTTGATCGATCGCGCCCTGTAACAGGCTCTTTGGTTCGCAGCTCAATTCCAAGGCGGCCTGGGCCAGAAAATGGCGCATCAGTAGCGGAATATCCTCGCGTCGATCACGCAGGGCTGGCAGGTGGATGCGAATGACATTGAGACGGTGGAAGAGATCCTCCCGGAAGCGGCCTTGGCGAACTAGGTCTTCCAGATTCTGATGGGTGGCGGCAATGATGCGGACATCGACCCGAATTGGCGTCATGCCGCCAACCCGGTAGAACTCGCCGTCGGCTAGCACGCGCAACAAACGGGTCTGCATTTCGGCGGGCATATCACCGATTTCATCCAGGAACAGGGTGCCGCGATCGGCTTGCTCGAAGCGCCCCTCGCGTCGTGCCTGTGCCCCGGTAAAGGAGCCGCGTTCATGGCCGAACAGTTCCGATTCAAGGAGGTCGCGAGGAATCGCTGCCATGTTCAGCGCGATGAAAGGCCGATCGCTTCTTGGGCTATGCCGATGCAAAGCGTGCGCGACCAGCTCCTTGCCGGTTCCGGATTCGCCATTGATGAGGACGGTAATATTGGACCGGGCCAGACGACCAATGGCGCGAAACACCTCCTGCATGGCAGGAGCCTCGCCGATGATGTCCGGCGCCTTGGCCTCCGCCACTTCTTCGGCGCGTTCATCGCGCCCGCGGCGGCAGGCGCGACTGATCTGGGAGACGGCTTCGTCAAGGTCGAAGGGCTTGGGGAGATATTCGAACGCACCGCTGTGAAAGGCCGAGACCGCGCTGTCTAGATCCGAATGCGCGGTCATGATAATGACGGGCAGACCTGGATAGCGTGCCGTCACCTGACGGAGCAGATCAAGGCCATCAATACCCGGCATGCGGATGTCGGTGAGGATGACATCGGGCTGTTCCCGTTGCAGTGCCTCGATGATCCCCACTCCGTTCGAGAAACAGGTGACATGCATTTCCGCCTTGCGGAGTGCGCGATCCAGTACCCAGCGAATCGAGCGGTCATCATCAATGACCCATACCTTGGGTTCTCTAGTCATGGTCTGACTCCAGCGGCAGATAGACAATAAAAGCCGTGTCGCCTGGACGACTATTGCACTCGATCAGCCCGCCATGCTGACTGATCAGTTCCTGAGCAATGGGCAGCCCCAGTCCACTGCCACCCGGATGCCCGGAAACCATAGGAAAGAAAATCTGATCGCGAATTTCGCTCGGAATGCCAGGGCCGTCATCACGTATCTGGGCCAATAAAATCAGTCGATGGCGGCGGTTTCCGATCGTGAATTGTCTTAATACGCGGGTTTTGAGTTCAACATGGCCATGGACACCAGCGGCCGCGGCGGCATTACGGGCAAGATTCAGAAAAGCCTGGATCAGACGATCCTGATCGGCCATAAAATCAGGAATACTGGGATCATAATCGCGTCGAATCTCAGGGCCGCGCGGCGATTCTGCAATTATCAGCCCGCGGACATGTTCAAGCACGTCATGAATATTGACCGTCCCGCGACGCGGCATCCGATTGGGGCCGAGCATCCGGTTCATCAGGGCCTGCAAGCGATCGGCTTCGTCGATAATAATTCGCGTGTATTCTCGTAATCCCGGATCGGGTAGTTCCCGTTCCAGTAATTGCGCCGCGCCCCGTAGACCGCCAAGTGGATTTTTGATTTCATGCGCTAGCCCTTTGAGCAGTGCCTGAGTAGCCTGGTGCTGCGAGAGCAGATGCTCTTCGCGTGTAATGCGTAGCTGACGATCGACCTGATTCAGTTCCACCAGCACTTCGTCTTCCGCGTCAAAATGGAACAAGGGCAGGACGGTGCAGTTCACTGTTTTGGTGCGATCGGCAACCGTGATATTGATCTCATGTTCAGTAAATGGATGACGCGAAGAAAGAGCAGCGGATAATCGCTGCTCGACATTGCTGTCAGGGCAAGGAAGCAGATCCGCCGCATGCTGACCAACTAAATGCCTCGAGCTTACTTCAAACAGAATTTCGGCCGCAGGATTGAGATACGTTAGACATAAGTTTTTGTCGAATAACATCACTGCGGTATTCAGGTGGTCAAGAATCATCCGTTCAAGAGTCGTTTTGCCCGATTGTTGAATTGTCATGTGATGGATCCGCGTAACTGTCTGCTTCGCCTCTGACCTAGACCCAACGCCGAAAGCGCAGATGGTCCGGATCTTCAATCATGTTTAGGGTTGCGATAACGGAATCCAACGAAGAGGGTGTTCGGGCGCAATGATGGTGCTCCATTGAGAAAAGGCAGAATTCATACCAACTTTGAAATCCAGACGATCAACTGTCCTGGCAGAACAGCGACTGTTCGGCGATCCAATGACATCGACCTCGCGTCGATCTTAGGGTAATTGCCCTGGTTGCTCGGGTTTACGAAGATGAAAAATGTGGAGGGGCGTCTGGGCGACGATGAATCCTTCGGTATTGCGTATCCGTACTCGTAATCGATGGCTGCCGAAGGCGGCGCCGGTTAGTTTGAATTGAGTCGCCGGTTTCGTCAGCGCAATGGTCGCTTCATCGAGCAACACATCGATCTGGTGACCCTCGACGAGTGGTGGGTCGAGGATAAGCGCGATGGATAGCTCGCCGGTTTCTTGAATGAGGATCTCGTTTGCACTCGGTAAGACAATCGTAAACGCCGAATAAGGACCAGGAAACTGTGCATCATCGGCTTGTGGCGTCAGGGCGCTCTTCGGTTTGGTCGGGAGAGTGTCATGATTCAAAACGGTGAATGGCAACGCTTCCTGTGACCGGCGATCGGAGAAGTGCACGTTTCCATTTGCATCGACCCAGCGATAAATCTCTGCATGAAGCAGGGTGAACATCGGCAGCGACATGATGCCAAATGCGATTGCACTCATCCGCATGGGATAGCCGAGCATCAGGAAATGTACATCGGTCCAGGTGCATGTTTGCTGGTTAGTGCGTCCCTGCACTAAGAGATGGAATGTCTCCGCCGAATTCCTTTACAGGCTGTAATACATGTCGAATTCGACCGGATGCGTGGTCATGCGCAGCCGGGTGACTTCAGCCATCTTCAAGGTGATGTAACTGTCGATTAAATCGTCGCTGAAGACGCCGCCGGCGGTCAGGAAGTCGCGATCCTGATCCAGCGCGTCCAGCGCCATATCCAGAGAATAGCAGACGGTCGGAATCGACTTCGCCTCCTCGGGCGGCAGGTCGTAAAGATCCTTGTCCATGGCGTCGCCGGGATGGATCTTGTTTTGAATACCGTCCAGACCGGCCAGCATCATGGCCGAGAAAGACAGGTAGGGGTTGCCGGTGGAGTCCGGGAAGCGTACCTCGATACGGCGGCCCTTGGGGCTGGCGCTGAAGGGGATGCGAATGGAGGCGGAGCGGTTGCGCGCCGAGTAAGCCAGCATGACCGGGGCCTCGAATCCAGGAACCAGACGCTTATAGGAATTGGTTGAGGCATTGGTCAAGGCATTCAGCGCGCGAGCGTGCTTGATGATACCGCCGATGTAATACAGCGCCGTATCGGACAGACCGCCGTATTTGTCGCCGGCGAAGAGGTTCTGGCCGTCCTTGCTCAGCGATTGATGGACGTGCATGCCGGTGCCGTTGTCGCCGACGATCGGCTTAGGCATGAAGGTGGCCGTCTTGCCATAGGCATGCGCGACATTCTGGATCACGTATTTGGTGATCTGGTTCTTGTCGGCGCGGCGGACCAGCGTATCGAAGCGGGTGCCGATCTCGCACTGTCCGGCAGTGGCGACTTCGTGGTGATGGACCTCGACCGGAACGCCCATTTCCTCCAGCGTCAAGCACATGGCCGCGCGCAGATCGTTCAGCGAATCGACCGGCGGAACCGGGAAATAGCCGCCTTTGGTGCCTGGGCGATGACCCATGTTGCCATCCGGGAAGACGCGCTCGGAGTTCCAGCCGGCCTCTTCCGAGTCGATCTTGTAGAAGCACCCGCTCATGTCGGAGCCCCAACGGACGTCGTCCAGAATGAAGAATTCGGGTTCCGGTCCGAAATAGGCGGTATCGGCGATGCCGGTCGACTTCAGGTAGGCCTCGGCCCGCTTCGCGACGGAGCGAGGATCGCGCTCGTAGCCAGTCATGGTCTCGGGTTCGAGAATATCGCAGCGGATGATCAGGGTATTTTCGTCGGTGAAGGGATCCATCACGGCGGTATCGGGCTCCGGCATCAGAACCATGTCGGAGGCCTCGATGCCTTTCCATCCGGCGATCGACGATCCATCGAACATCTTGCCGTCCCTGAACATGTCTTCGTCGATCACACTGGCTGGCATGGAGACGTGCTGCTCCTTCCCGCGGGTATCCGTGAAGCGAAGATCGACGAACTTCACTTCGTTGTCTTTGATCATCTTAATGACATCTGTCATTGGATTGTCTCCGATGCTGTGTACTGAGAAAATGTGACCGGCTGGTACGATGCGCGACGCTAGCGATGGAGTTAGTCCATGAGGTTCCTACCTCTGTTGGCGCCGACGCGTAACAGGTGATGGATCGTTGCGCGATGCGAACGAACCTCGCGAATACAGCGGACCTGGCGGCTCCAATCGCAGGAAACCGGGACTGGATCCCAGACTCTCCCGCGTCGCATCCGGCATGCAATGATAGAGCCAAAATTGAACGGATTTTGCTCCAGATGGATTGAATGTCGCTCTTTGCGCGGCATCTTCATTGGTTGTAAGCCTCTCTAACGCCTTGTCGCATAAGCTGCACCTTCATCGAGTTTTGTTGCGAAAGCGGTTCGGCGTCCTCTAAACCTCGGTTTTCATCTCCTGGGGCTTTTTGACGAGGAACTCGGTTTTTCCCAGCGCGACGGATCGGAGAGTGTCTCGATCCCCTGCCGCGCACTTAAATGGTAAGTCGTCATGATTCGGCGCACCAGAGTAGTGCGAACATTTATCCAAAATAAATCCGGAGATGGCGAAACACCGGATCCTCTTTCAACGCCGCGGCCAGTTCTTCTCGGAGTTGCTCCGGATTTGCGCCCTTGCGGAGACAGGCGGTCATGGGGAAATAGACATCGAGATCGATTTTACCTCCCAGATAGTGGAAGCGACGCGCTGGCGCTCATTCGAAGCAGGAATCGAAGACCATAAGGATGCCAGTCGCGCGAGCGCTTCCGCGCGTAACGGGAGTGCGGTGCAGGCCGGCGTACACTCGTCTTCTTCCGGATCGATATGAACGGTGACATCGGTCATCTCGTGAATTTCGCGTTTGAGGCGTTGCTCCACCAGCACGCTGATGATATGGCCTTCGGAAACGCTGACATCGGGGTCGACCAGGACATGCACATCCGCCGATGCCTAGCCACCGGAGCGACGGGTGCGGAGCATGTGAATGCTCCGCACGCCGCCCACGGAGCGGATCGTCTCCTTCACCTCGTCGAGACGCGCGGACTCAAGCCCGGTATCGACCAATTCGTTGGTGGCATTCCAGCCGAGTTCCCAAGCGATCCTGGCGATCATCATCGCGACGATCACCGCCGCGATGGCGTCCAGATAGGGAAGTCCCGCCAGGGTTCCCAGGATGCCGATCAGAACCACAATGGACGAAATCGCATCGCTGCGGTGGTGCCACGCATTCGCTCGCAAGAGGTCGGAGCGAACCCGCCGGGCATACCCGAGCGTCCACCAGTAAAGCCATTCCTTGACGCCGATCGAGACGAGGGTTGCCGACAAGGCCAGGGCGCCTGGTTGCAGCAACTCGGCTGGAGCGAACAGGCGCTTGACGGCATCCCAGCCAATCCCGATCGCCACCGCAATCAAGAGAAAGCCCAGGACCAGTGTCGCGACGGTTTCGTAGCGCGCATGACCGTATGGATGATCCGAGTCCGGAGCTTGGGCGGCCTGACGACCGGCGACAAGCACCAGGATATCGGACAGGAGATCCGAGAGCGAATGCAGACCATCGGCTACCAGCGCCTGGGAGTGACCGTAGATTCCGGCAAGCACCTTGATGAGGGATAAAACGAAATTGACGAGCGCCCCGATCATCGCGGTGCGAGAGACGGCATCGCTGCGTTCGGTGAAAATCCGTTGTTCGGGGGTCACTGCGATTTCATCCTAAAAAAGACGGCCGAGGCGTCAGTCGATTTCCTGAAAAGTATACGCTATGTGATGCACGGCGATCTAAAAACCGCCCGATCGGTCAAGAGTGCTGCATTGGCGTTGAGTTGGTTCTAACCGATATACTTCGGCCCTTCTATCGCCGCCTCGCTTCAAGGAGCCAGTTTTGAGTCTCGAATCCGAGGATCTATCGACCTTTCAAGGTCTTATTTTTGCCCTGCAACGCTATTGGGCGGATCTTGGCTGCGTCGTCGTTCAACCCTACGACATGGAGGTTGGCGCCGGCACCTTCCATCCCTCGACCTTCCTTCGCTCAATCGGCCCCGAACCCTGGCGCAGCGCCTATGTTCAGCCCTCGCGGCGCCCGACCGATGGGCGTTACGGTGAAAATCCGAATCGTCTCCAGCATTATTATCAATTCCAAGTCGTTCTCAAACCGTCGCCACTCGATATTCAGGATCTCTATCTGAATTCCTTGCGACGCCTTGGCATCGATCCGCTGGTGCATGATATTCGTTTTGTCGAAGACAACTGGGAGTCGCCGACCCTTGGCGCCTGGGGTCTTGGATGGGAGATCTGGCTCAATGGGATGGAAGTGACCCAGTTCACCTATTTTCAGCAGGTCGGCGGCCTGGATTGCCGTCCCGTGACTGGCGAGATCACCTATGGACTCGAACGTATCGCCATGTATCTGCAAGACGTCGAAAGCGTTTACGACCTGGCGTGGAGCCGTTCGCCAGCGGGGGTCGTGACCTATGGCGACGTCTTCCATCAGAATGAAGTCGAGCAGTCGACCTACAATTTCGAAATCGCGGATACCGTCGCGCTGTTGACCCAATTCGACACCTGCGAACGGCTCAGTGCGGGACTCATCGAAAGAGGTCTGCCCCTACCGGCATACGAGCAAGTCCTGAGGGCGTCTCATACCTTTAATCTCCTTGACGCCAGGGGTGCAATTTCGGTCACGGAGCGTCAGCGATTTATCCTGCGCGTGCGCGCGTTGTCGCGCGCGGTGGCTCAAGCCTATTACGAAAGCCGGGAGACGCGTGGCTTTCCAATGCTTTCACATTAGCGGGAGATGACGTTGGATACATTTGCTGATCTGCTGATCGAGATCGGAACCGAAGAACTCCCGCCGAAAGCCTTGCTGAATCTCTCGAAGGCATTTGCCGAGGGCTTTCTGCGCCAGCTCAGGGAGCATGGGATCGCGCACGCAGGGATCGAACGATTCGCGACGCCGAGACGACTCGCGCTGCTGGTGCGCGAGACCCGCACGCACCAACCCGATCAGACGACGCTTCGGCGTGGACCTGCCGTGCAGGCGGCATTCAAGGCCGACGGTCTGCCAACGCCCGCCGCGCTTGGGTTTGCGCGTTCCTGCGGTGTCGAGGTCGACGCACTGGGACGCGAAGAGAACGAAAAAGGCGCCTGGCTCACCTTCCGCAGTCTTCAGCCAGGTTTGGAAACCGCACACCTGGTTCCTGCCATGACCGAGGCCGCGCTCGCGGAACTGCCCATTCCGAAACGGATGCGTTGGGGAAATCGCGAAGAGGAATTTGTCCGACCCGTGCAATGGGTGTGTCTGATGCTGGGCGCGAAGCCCATTCCCGGGGCGGTGCTTGGGGTCGAGGCGGGCGGATTCACCCGCGGGCATCGCTTCCATCACCCGGATCGCATCTCCCTCGGCTCGGCGGCCGACTACCCCGAATCGCTGCGCGCGACCGGATATGTCGAGGCATCCTTCGAGCGCCGACGCGACCTGATCCAGGAGCAGGCCAACGCCTTGGCGGTCGCGCAGGGGCTAAAAGCGCGCATCGACCCGGACTTACTCGATGAGGTGACCGCCCTGGTGGAGTGGCCCCAGGCGCTGCTGTGTCGCTTCGACAGCCGCTATCTGGAGATGCCGCCTGAAGTTCTGATCGAAACCATGCAAAATCACCAGAAATATTTTCCGGTGGAAGACGCGCACGGCGTCCTTCAAGCGTTGTTCATCGCCGTCGCCAATGTGGTCAGCCGCGATCCCGAGCAGGTGCGCGCGGGTAACGAACGGGTGATTCGGCCCCGCTTCTCGGATGCGGCATTCTTTTGGTCAAAGGATCTCAAACAGCCGCTCGGTGCCTTCGTCGAGCGTTTGGAAACGGTTGTCTTCCAGGACAAGCTGGGAACCCTGGCGGAAAAAAGCCGTCGCGTTGGCCGTCTCGGTCGTGATCTCGCGCCGCTGCTCGGAAGCGATCCGCAGCAGATTGAGCGATGCGCGCAGCTCGCCAAGTGTGATCTCGTGACCTCGATGGTTTTCGAATTCCCGGGGCTGCAGGGCACTATGGGGCGCTATTACGCTGAACGTTCCCATGAAGATCCCTGTATCAGCGCCGCCATGGAGGAGCAGTATCTCCCCCGCTTTGCGGGCGATGCCTTGCCATCGAGCGCTTGCGGAACGGTGTTGGCTATTGCCGATCGCATCGATACGCTCGTCGGCATCTTCGGAATCGGCCTGCGTCCGACCGGTACCCGCGATCCCTACGGTCTGCGTCGCGCATCCATCGCGGTTTTGCGTCTTCTGATCGAAACGCCCCTGGATCTCGATCTACGCGATCTTCTGAGCAACGCCGCCCAAGGCTTCCCAGATGGGATCCTGAGCGATGACGCGGTTGAAGCTGTGCTCGCCTATATGCTAGATCGTCTGCATGGGTATTACGGCGACCGCGGAATAGAGAGCGATACGATCGATGCCGTGATCCAAAGTGGCGTCACAAACCCCTGGGAGTTGGATCGACGGATCTCCGCAGTCGCTGCCTTCCGAATGCTACCAGCCGCGGCTGCGCTCACCGCGGCGAATAAACGCATCCGTAACATTCTGAGCAAAAGCGAGACCGCTGCCGACGGTATCGGAACGCTCGATGTGACGTTACTGACGGAACCCGCGGAGATTCGGTTAGCGGCCAGGGTTGCCGAATTGAGCGATTTGGTTGGTCCCTATGCCGAACAACGGGATTACATCGGTATTTTGGAGGCATTGGCCGACATCAGAGATGACGTCGACGCATTTTTTGCGGATGTCATGGTGATGTCGGACGATCGTCCGATACGCCAGAATCGACTGCGACTGCTTGGTTCCGTTGCAGGACTGTTTATGCTCGTTGCCGATATTTCACGTCTGCAGTGACAGAGTGATTCGGGCAATGCCTGAGCGTGTCTTGATATTGGATCGCGATGGGGTCATCAACGAAGACTCTGACGCTTACATCAAGTCACCGGATGAATGGACTCCGCTCCCAGGGAGCATCGAGGCGATTGCTCGACTGTCTCATGCGGGCTTTCGCATTGCCGTCGCGACCAATCAATCTGGTATTGGACGAGGGCTTTTCAGCCTGAGCGATTTGAACGCCATGCATCGGCGGTTGAGGAATCTTGTCGCGGCGCAGGGTGGCCGCATCGAGATGATTGCGTTCTGTCCTCATCGCCCCGCTGAAAACTGTCCGTGCCGTAAGCCAAAAGCTGGTTTGCTCGAAGAAATCGCACGTCGTATGAACATCGATCTGACAGCGGTGCCTGTGGTTGGCGATTCGCTCAGTGACCTGATCGCTGCGCGCCTTGTGGGAGCAGCGCCCTGGCTTGTCATGACGGGTAAAGGCCGGCGCACGCTCGCAAGCATCGAGAAGAATGTTCATGACGGTGTGTTGCGCGATGTTCCTGTTTGTCAGGATCTCTTTGCTGTCGCTAATCGTTTGATTCGCAATCAAGGCCGACCATGATCTTGTTTCGTTCATTTCTCTATCAACTGTTTTTCATTGGCTCAAGCATCCTCTTTTCAAGTGCGATTCTTCTGATTGGCTGGACGAAACCGGCGTCAGCGGTTTCTCGACTCGGCAGGGCATGGGCGCGCGCGAATCTCGTCGCCCTGCGTGTGATCTGCCGTCTCGAGTATCGACTGCATGATTTCGAGAGATTGCCTTGCGAACCAGCGATCGTCCTCTGCAAACACCAGTCAGCGTGGGAGACCATTGCATTACGCGCTCTTTTGCCACTGGAGCAAACCTGGGTGTTGAAACAGGAGTTGATGCACATACCTTTTTTCGGATGGGCCTTGAGTTATCTGCAGCCCATTGCCATTGACCGCTCAGCGGGGCGGCGCGCGGTGACCAAGGTGATTCGCGAAGGAGAAAGGCTGTTGGGGGAGGGGCGCTGGGTGATCGTGTTCCCTGAGGGGACGCGTGTTGCGCCTGGAACTCGTCGCCCTTATGCGATTGGCGGTGCCCTGCTTGCCGAGCGTACTCGCTGTCCTGTGCTTCCGATCGCTCACAATGCGGGATGTTTCTGGGGACGCCGAAGTTTGATCAAGCGACCCGGAACGATTGATCTTGTCATCGGTCCCCTGCTGTCGGTGCAGGGTATGAAGGCCGCCGAGATCAACGCCATCGCGGAACGATGGATTGAGTCAACGGTAGAAAAGCTGCCAAACCCGAATGACGTTCAAGAGTCTCTGCTGTAGAGCGGGAAGAGATGGCTCTTCTCGTCATGGCTATCGTGACACGGCCTTGCCGCGTTGAACGATCAGATCCTTCACTGGCAGATCAAACGATCAGTCGCACACAGGTGATTTATTTCGTTCCATGGCGTGGGCGATCATCACCGCAGTTATCGATTCGTCCGCTCATTGCAGGTACACGATGAATCATTATGATGTTTTCAATGGTGACGCCGATGGTCTGTGCGCCTTGCAACAATTGCGGTTATCCGAACCCATCGATAGCATTCTGGTGACCGGACCGAAACGCGAGATCAATCTTCTGGATCGGGTACCCAGTGGCGCGGCCAAGAGCGTGACTGTGCTCGATATTTCGATGGATAAAAACCGTGCCGCCTTGGATCGATTACTGGCCGAGGGCGTTTCCATACGCTATTTTGACCATCATTTTCCTGGCGAGATCCGCTCTCATCCCGCGCTCGATCTTCATGTGGAAACATTGCCGGATAAGGGAACGAGTCTCCTGGTAGACGAGTACCTGGACGGTGAGCAGCGCGCTTGGGCCGTGGTCGGAACCTTTGGTGACAACTTCGACGCGTCGGCCCGACGGGCGGCGGCACCCCTGGAACTGTCCGAGTCCAACCTCGGCTTGCTGCGGGATCTCGGGATCTACCTGAATTACAACGGTTACGGAGAGACGGTCGAGGATCTGCATTTTTTTCCCGCAGACCTGTTTCGGCGCTTGCAGCCCTATGCGGATCCTCTCGCCTTTATTGCGGAAGACGCGACGTTCGTTGCATTGCGTGACGGTTACGAGAATGACATGGCGCGCGCGCGCGCCATCCTTCCGGAGTTTCAGGACGGCGGCCATCGACTGTTCGTTCTGCCCGCCGAGCCTTGGGCGCGTCGCGCTAGCGGCGTGTTCGCGAACGAATTGGCTCAGCAGGCGCCCGAGCAGGCGCACGCTATCCTGACTCGACTGTCCGGCGAAGGCTATCTGGTGAGCGTGCGGGCACCACTGACGCGACCGGACGGGGCGGACGTACTCTGCCGAAGCTTTTCAACCGGGGGCGGGCGCAAAGCGGCCGCTGGTATCAATGCGCTTCCGGGCGAAGACTTCGGCCGGTTTCTCGACGCCTTTCGGGAGGCGTTTTAACCCGCATTGACAGGAAATAGTTCATGGCGTGCCGGGGGAGGGCGCTCCGAAGACTCCCTGAATGAGCGGCAAGCGTTGCCTCAACTCGCCTAATCGATCACTTCGATCGGATCCCCGAGCTGCATCTGCTCGAACAGGAAGCGCGCATCCTTTTCGCCCAGACGCACGCAGCCATGCGAGTCGGGATAACCGGGCAACCAGCCCTCATGCAGGAAGTAAGGTCCGTGGAACTGAATGGCATACGGCATCCATGCCTGCATTCCGAGTTGGTTGGTGTAGCGGGAGGAAACCTTGTACTTCTCCTTTCCGAGGACCGCAAATTTTCCCGTTGGCGTCGGATAGCCGGTGGTGCCAGATGAAATAGGGCCGGTTTTGAACGTTTTGCCATTGACCGAATAGATGAACTGCTGAGTGTCGAGTTTGATCGTCAACACACGGGGAGGCTTTTCGTCTTGACCTGCCGCTTCAGGTTGCGTTGCTGGAATGTCCGCGCGCGATGGCTCCGGAGGAGGCTCGAATCCCTGACTGACTTCGCCGAGCGTCGTTCCGGTGCTCTCTGGTGCGGGCCGCGAAGGCACTTGCGCGCAACCGACCAGGAATGCGAGGGCAAGCAGGGGAATCCAAGTATGCAAGCTTGAGGGCATCGTTTTCTCGCCTCATCGATGGGTCGACCGCGCTAGCTTTGATCATCGTTCCGGCCCTGCGCGGCGTCTCGGATCAACCTTTGCGTTTCCAATTGCCGGATTTAGGATCAACGATCTCTCCCAGAGACCCCGATACCGGACAAATGCAGCGGGTTGCTGACATCGAGGCGCAGCGATCCTCTTCAGCGATCAGGCTCTCCACGCGATTTCAGCCCCATGGCCGGTTTGTTCGGGGTCACCAGAATCCGCCCCATGCCGGGCGCCAGATCGAACTCGAAGGGCGTTGGCAGATACGTCATCGGCCATTCGGGCGAGACATCCAGTAGTGGAACCGGCGCGCTCAAGTAGCGATACAGATCGTCGACATGGAGAGCCTGACGATTCCAGGGATCCTTGTTGATGACAAGCAGCGCCTCGCCTTCACCCTTCGGCACGCGCTTGTGCAGCAACAGAATCGCGTCATTGGAGGTCTCCAGACGCTTGATAGGGCCCTCGCTCTGAAAAACCGGATAGTCATCCTTGATGCGATTGATGTGAGCGATGAAATGGGTCAGATCGACGTTCGGCGACTCCCATTGTTCCGGGCGGGTGTTCACGACATCGAGACGGCTGCGAAAACCGTATTCGAAGCCGATCGGGATCATGACACCGGCGGAAAAGAGCGCGGAGAACAGATAGCGCTGCTTCATCGCGTGCGGATTGTCGCAGGATTCGCTGAACAGCCGTTCGGTGTCGTGGCTCTCGGGAAAGCTGATCGAGGGGACGACCTCACGGGTCAGATTGTATTGATCGAGCAGCCAGGCGCCGTTGAAGTCCCACCATTTGGAACTGTTGAAGATGGCGTCGAACCCGGCGGAGGCCGTCGCTTTGGTCTGCTCCGGCGAACAGCCCAGGGTTTCGGCGACGAAGACCGTCTCCGGGTGCTCTCGCCGGACGCGGGTAATCAGTTGTTTCCAGACCTCGTTGGGGAGCTGATACGCGGCATCGCAGCGGAAGCCCCGGAACCCGAGACTGACTAGATGCAGCACCAGCTTGACACAGTAATCCAGCAGCTTGGCGCGCTCCGGCCCATGCTCATGATCGAACTGAGCCAGGTCATACCAGACCACCTTGGTTCCATCCGCCTCGACACAGAAGGGGTTGGCGATCTTTTTCCCCTCGTGCAGAAACCACTCGGGATGTTCCTTGAGCAGGCTTGAGTCGACCGCGCAATGGTTGATGACCAGATCGATCATCATCGACAGCCCATGGCGCTCGGCCTTCGCGACCATGGCGAGTACCTGCTCCTTGGGCGAGACCGGCGCGTTCGGGTTGAGGAAGTCTTTGTTGATCGCGAAATAATCGGCGATGGAATAGAGACTGCCCGAGCGGCCGGTTTTCTGGATCGGGTTGACGAACACCCAGTCGAAGCCCATCGCCGCAGCGCGCTCCAGATGCGGCCCCCAATCCTCGAAATGGCCGGCAAGCCGCGGAAACAGATTGTAGATCTTCATGAAACAGTCAAGTCCTTGCCGCGATCGGCGGCGGCATGCCGGGGTCAAACACGAGCACTTGTCACGAACGTCCAGCCGGCTCGCGCGAAACCCCGATAAAAAAACAAAAATTCCGTACCCGGAATTTTTTCAGGCATCGCGGATGTAATCGTAGATGTTTAGATAATCCTGGCCGGGAACGTTCCAGGAGTAATCCGAGCGCATGGCGTTCTTCATTAACTCGCGGAAATGATCCGGGTGGTTGCGATAGCAGGCGATGGCACGCCCGAGCGCGGATTCGAGTCCGGCGTTGTCGTAATCCTGGAAGACATAGCCATTGCGCGCATGCAGCGGCCGATCCGAGAAGTCCTTGTCGAACACCGTATCCGCCAGCCCGCCGATCGCGCGTACCACCGGAATGGTGCCGTAGCGCAGCGAGATGAGCTGAGTCAGTCCGCAGGGCTCGAAGCGGCTCGGTACCAGCATCATGTCGGCACCGGCATAGATCAGGTGCGACAGATCCTCGTCGAAGCCGATCTCCAGATGACAGTCCGGGCTCTCGTTGAGCATCTGCTTCAAGCCCCAGAAATCGCCATTGATCCGGTCGTCCGGGCTGGAGCCGAGCAGCACGAACTGGGCGCCGCGCTCCAGGGTGTAGAAGATGGCGTGACGCACCAGATCCAGACCTTTTTGCGGATCCAGACGGCCGATGAAGGCGACGATCGGCTTGTCGTTGTCGGCGAGCATCAGGCGATGACGCAGCGCACGCTTGTTGTCGTATTTGCCGTCGACCGAATCGACTCCGTAATGGACCGGGATATGGCGGTCGATCTCGGGGTTCCAGATATCGTAATCGATGCCGTTGACCACCCCGCCATACTTGATGTGATGGGTGTGCAGGGTCGGTTCCAGGCCGAAGCCCTGACCCTGATCCTTGGTCTCAAAGGCGTAGCGCGGCGAGACGGTGGTCACGAAATTGGCGTAGACGATGCCGCCTTTGAGCAGGTTCAGCGCTTTGGGGTGACGGTTGTCGGCCATTCGGGTCGGATCGAAAAAGCGCTCGGGCCGATGCAGTCCGGTGGCGTGCAGCAGTTCGACGCCGGTCACGCCCTGATGGGCGAAGTTATGAATAGTCAGACAGACGCGCGGATGCGTCATCCCGAGCGACTGGTAGAATTCGTAGAGAAACACCGGCACCAGCGCGGTCTGCCAGTCGTGACAGTGGATGATGTCCGGGTGCTTGCCCGATTTCCAGAGGAACTCCATCGCGGCGCGCGAGAAGAAGGCATAGCGCAGTACGTCATCCTTAAAGCCGTAGATGCTGCCTCGGTTGAAAAAATTGTCCGGCGAGTGCGGCTCGATGAAGAAGCACTTGCGGTCATGCACGAAGCCGAAGAAGACCGTGCAATGGATGGCGCCGTCGTACCAGGGCACCCAGAGATCCTTGTAGACCTCCTGGAGTTCAAAGATCTGGTCATAGCGCATCGAGGCATACTTGGGCAGGATGATCTCGACATGATTACCGCGAATCGCCAGCTCGCGGCTAAGACCGAAGACCACGTCGGCGAGACCGCCGACCTTCGCCACCGCCGCCAGTTCGGGCGTGATTTGAACCACATAAAGGCTGGGGCGGCTGGGTGCCCTGGTACGACGGCGCCATCCATTGCA
>NZ_NHSQ01000160.1 GCF_016653465.1 Thiocystis minor
GGGCGCAGGTGGCCGAGTATGTCGCCAACAACAGGCACTATCAGCAGGTGTGGAATATCGTCAATCTGGATGACCGAATCTTGGCCCGGAATCTGGGCGGTCGCTGGCCGACCTGGATCTTCTGGGGTCAGTCGGACCGGATCTTCCCGGCCGAAAACGGCGTCCGGCGGCTGCGCCAGTTTTATCCCCACGCCGAGTTGCACACCCCGACCAAGGTCGGACATCTGCCGCATCTGGAACAGCCCGAGTTGACGGCGGATCTTTACCTGGCATTTCTGTCGGCCCATTCACCGCCCTTGCCCTGAACGTGGGCTTTCAGGAGCAAAAAAAGATGCGCGACATCGTCAAGGAGTTCCTGGGTGTCGGGGCGCTCGACCGGGTTTCGCTGCGGGTTGCGCGGGCGCAGTCCACACGATCTGCGAGGAGAGATAGCCGTCTGATCTGATAGCTGTGCTAACAATTTGATTCAGCTATTGTATTTCCGCAGAGTAATCAAAAGGGCATGTATGGATTTTCCGTTGGATGGCGATAGATCAATTGCTCATCCCATGGGCGTATGATCCCGGGGCGAACCGCCGCGCGGGTTCGGTTCCTCACCCGCCGCCGCGTGACCTCACGAGGCGCTTTTAACCACAGGAGCACGCCATGAACGACCAAGCGAAACAGTATCAACAACTCATCGCCAAGTGCTGGGCGGATGACGCCTTCAAGCAGCGGCTGCTGGCCGATCCGGCCGGGACGCTGGCGGCGGAGGGGATTGACGTTCCCGCTGGCGTCAGCGTCAAGGTTGCGGAAAACACCGAGCAGGTGTTTCATCTGGTCATCCCCGCCCGACCGTCAGAGTTGTCCGACGATGATCTACCGGGCGGCATGGCAGGCGGCGCGTTTCGCAGTAGAGATAATATGTATGACGCGATTGGTGGAATGTAGTTGCTATTGTGGCAATAGAGGACACGCGAGCCCGTTGGGCTCGCGTCAAGTCGCCACCGCGGTCGCACCCAAGTGGCCGGAGGCCGTTTCGTCGGGGCGAAGCGAAGGGCCGGTGAGGTGAAGTCGCTTGAGGACGGTGATCCAGATGCGGGTGAATCGCCCCCCTTGCTCTCTGTTTGGGTACTGACCCGGCCGCGCAGCCCGCCGTGCCGCCATCGAGACCAACGCCACACGGACTGCCGGCGATAGATGGATGCGGATCTTGCCAAGCAAGACCGTCGCGCATGCGGCGAGAGTCCATACTCCAGCTTTAGAGTTCGAGGCCATGATCCGTCACCCTACTTTCAAACCGCATTGGACCCCGTTCGTCATCCCCCAAACCGGAATTGTGCTGCTATCGTCCGAAGAGCGACGCATCTTGAGAGGGTGCCCCTTCGCCGATCTTACCTTGTTGCTTGATGGCATGACCTGCGTCGATGACGTGATCGCGGCGCTATGTGACCGTCACGACATCGCCAGCTTGTGCTTCTGTCTGATGCAGATGGAGAACGCCGGCTATTTGACAGACGGACCACCGGAGACCCCGCCGAGCCTAATCGTCTGGACCGAGTCAGGAGCGCGGCTGGTGACATCCGGCCCGCGCCCGACTCAGGAACCAGACGAGACGCGCGCCGCTGACTCCTTCACTCCAGAGGCGACAGGGGCAGTCTCGACCGATGAGGGTCTTGCGACAGCGAACCCCGGCGGCGATCCTCCCCGCACCCCGCCATCACACGTCGATGGCCCACGTGATAAGCGGTTCGCTTCAATGCTCGAGCGGATCAAACCCGCTCTGCAAGACACCCTGGTTCCAGCGTCCAGCTTCGACAAAATGCTCCGCGTGGCGAATCTGCTGCCCCGCGAATTCTCGGAGTTCTGGGGCATAGAATGTCGTCTCGACCAGACGATCCAGGAGGCGGACATCCTTTTTTCTGTTTATCCGCGCACAGCGGGGGCATCCCTCTTGGCCGGCGCTCAACCGTCTTGTTTGGATGATCTCTGTGAGGCTTCGCCTGTCTGGCGCGCGTTGCGGACATTGGCGCGTCACTGGCAGAGGCCAGACCACCCGGAGCGGCTCCGGATCACTGGACTCTGGCTGGAACACGATACCGCGGCAGTCCGTTGCGATGCAGACCTCTTGCGCAGTATCCGGCAGCCCAATGTCTTCGTCGCACCGTCTTCACAGGCAACAGCCGATGAGATTATCCGCCTGACCGGGATCTTGAGCCGGTTCTTCGAGTCTGCGCGGGGTAGCCTCCCGGATTTACGCTGGTTCATGGATGCCTTACCGCCTGGAGCCAGACTCTTTCAGATTGGATGGATGATGACGCGCGATCCGGCTTGTGGCTTGCGGCTCTGCATCTCCGGGGTTGACCCTGCGGCATTGCGGCCATGGTTGAGCGCCATCCTGCCACGGCATGTTGACGAACTGATGCCATTGATCGATCTGCTCACTCCGCTCTGTCGCGGCCTTGTGTTTGATTTCAACCTCACTGCGCGGGGCGTCGCCCCAGACCTCGGTGTGGAATGCTACATACGAAAAGTTTTTGATGAGTCTGCCGAGTGGATGACCCTTCTCAGGACCTTAGAGGATGCAGGCATCCCGGTTTTGGAGCACTGGCAGGCCGTGGACGATTACGTTGGCACCCTCGCCATCCCACTACAGCAGCGACTGCATGGCGATCGCCTGGAGTTGAATCCGATCCGTTGCATCAATCATGTTAAGTGCCGCCTCTCAAAGGCCAAGATCGCTCAAGTCAAAGTCTATCTCGCGGCGAGTCACCGTGAGGTGCATCTGGAGGACATCAAATTAGCCAGCGGTCTCTCGATGGCGAGAGATTCCCTTCTCGGATCAAATGGTGAATGCCGCGCCCCGACGGTTCGGTGATCGAAACGGATGGCATGTTTTTCTGTGTTAGCGGGGTTGGCGGAGACGAGGCCGAGCGGGCTTTGGCCTTACGTTGACTGCGCGCGAGACAGGCCACCCGTCGTCGGCATTCGCGATAAACTCCCGGCGCGGGTTCGGCTCCTCACCCGCCGTCGCGTGACCTCACGAGGCGCCTCCAACCACAGGATCAAGCCATGAACGACCAAGCGAAACAGTATCAGCAACTCATCGCCAAGTGCTGGGCGGATGACGCCTTCAAGCAGCGGCTGCTGGCCGATCCGGCCGGGACGCTGGCGTCGGAGGGGATGGCGGTGCCCGAGGGGGTGACGCTGCGGGTGGTGGAGGACACCGCCCAGGCGTTGACGCTGGTGATTCCGGCCCGGCCAGCAGAGTT
>NZ_NHSQ01000161.1 GCF_016653465.1 Thiocystis minor
GCCAGCCGTCAAAGGGCGAACGGCCGAACCGGATCGGGGCACCCACTGGCGGATGGTCGCTCGACTTTCCGCTGTCCGGATCATCCGGTCAGTCGCGGTCTGTATGGCAATGACCGGTTGTGGGACGGAAGCGTCACCGAGCCCAAGAGGTCAACTAGTATCTCGCACCGGACATGATCCAGATAACCGGGGCCAGCGAACTAGCGGAGTTTCTGGCACTTGGGGTCGATCAGATTATCCAGGACACTATCGGTGCGCGGTACTAGCAGCTCCCGCGTCTTTCAGCCGCCCACTCGGTTTCGGTGAGTAGCAGGTTATGGCCGACAGTCGGCGCTTTTTCGTGTTCATTCCCGTGAAGTTTTTTCTACCCTGAATACGGCGGCTTCCCATCCGTGATGAGGTTCCCCCGACATTTCGTCTTCCAAGGGCGACAGACGCTGTCCGTCACACGAGAAACGATGAGGTGCTGGAAGTACGGTTGGCTCTGGTGCCCGGAAGCTGCCGCCAGAGGAGGGGGCGTTATCGCGGCGCCAAGCGGAGAACCTCCGTCTCAAGCACGAGGTCGCCCGCCGGTTCCGATGTCTCTCTCAGTCTTCGCTGGGGCGGGACTATGTTATAGTGATTTTCCGAATCGCGAGACCGCAGATTCGCACCAGCGATCGCTCCGCGCGGCCGAGTTCAGGTCAGTTGTCACGCCCGGTGACGATCTCCTCTTTAGATTCCTCGTGAGTGCCATGTCCCTCTCTCCCACGGTCCGTGCAGGGCCTTTGATCGCTCTGACGACTCTAGTTCTCACCGGTTGTTTTGGTGGCGGTGCCGATCCCGTGGTGAAAGAGTCCTTCAGCTCGGACAACACCTATTCGCGCCATTACCCCCAGCGACCGGCGCCGACCTGCGAGGCGGCCAGGCGCACCCTGCTGAGTCAGGGGTATACGGTCGTCAACGCGACCGCCGACGCGGTGGAAAGCACCAAGAATTTCCAGTCTAAAAACGAGGTTCACGAGCAACTCACCCTGCGGGTTTCCTGCGTGCCGCACGAAGCGGATGGCAGTTTGGTCTTCGTCAGTGCCGTGCAGGACCGTTATGCGCTGAAAAAGAGTCCGACCTCGGCCAGCGTGGGCGTCGGGATCCTGGGCTCGGTCTCGCTGCCGATCGGCTCCAGCGACGATTCCCTCGTGCGCGTGGCCAGTGTCACGGTTCAGGATGCCGCGTTCTACCAAGGCTTCTTTGATCGGCTCGATCAATACCTCCCGCGCCCGCAAACCGTGCCGACCGCCGAAGCCAGCGAGCAGCCAGAGATGGCCCCCGCTGGCGACACTTGAAAGGCAGTAAAATCACCTCCTGAACGGCGCGCGCGGCTGGGGGTGAGAGAGAATGGCCCCATCAACATGATCGCGAGCGTATCAGCCATGACGAGTCAGAAGCCGCCAGATCCGTTTGGGGATGACCTGCGGAGCGCGTGGGCTTGGGCGTGGGTCGAGCTGTCGAACCTGATGAGGATGGACGCCGCGATCCGACTTTGGATGAACCAGATCAAGGATCTGCGATCTGGCGGTGACGGCTCGCGCTCGCCCGAGGCCGTTCATGCCGCGTTGTCAACATAACGGAGACGCCACCATGGATCGTGAGGCACTGCTGTCCGAGCTTCGACAGCGCAACCGTGAGCGATTGCCCCGGATCATCGACATCGAGCGCCGGGCGCGCGAGGGGGACGCGATTTCACGTCAGGATCGTGAGGACATGCTCGACGGGATGGAATCCGCCTCATCCAGCCTCGCGCTGGCCGACCCCGATCCGTGCGAGATCGTTCTTGCCCGGCGCATCCTACTGTTGTGTGAGTCGATCAGGCTGTTTGCCGTGGCGAACGACCAGCGCCGTCACAAGGCGCGTTTTCAAACCGCCCGAGGTTGACCGATTTCAATCCTAAATCAAGAAGCGGGATGGCGGGCAACGCTTCGCAGGCATTCCGAGCATCGCTGCGGTTCCCACAAGCCCTGGTGTGGCGACCGTTCGTTATCGGCGCCTTCGGCATCCGCTTCTGCGTGGCGCTGCGGCGTTGGAGTCGAGCCGTCGAGGGCGCCAAATCACAGCTCCAGCAACTGCTGGACACCAACCAGGGGCGATCCTGCTGATCTGCTGATCTGCTGATCTGCTGATCCTCGCGATCCTGCTCGTGATCGTCGGTGCCGGGGGATCCCTTCAGTCCGACGTGGATCTCTGGCAGACCAAGCCCCTGGTTCACCTCATGACCCTCGATCTGATGCTGCGGCTCCTCGTGCTTCCCTTTCTGTCTATGGATGACCTGCGACGCCGACACCTCGACGCACGCGCCTGGCGGGTGCTCGTTCTCGCGGTTCCGCTGCTCGATCGGTTGCGTCGACCGCCGCTCGGCGAGCGAGGGGCGTCATCATCCGCGGATCCGGCTTAGCGCATCGCGTTACACATATCTTTGTAAGTCGCTGAAATACAAACAACACAAACCGGAGCGTGTTATATAAAAATCAGCAAGTTACAGACTTGTGTGTAATGGTATGGGTTGTATGACCGTCGCCAGGATCAGATCAATCTGGACGAGGTCGAGCGGATTCGGATTTGAGGCCGATCACGTCACCTGAGCCACCGCCGTGAGAAGACGAAAAACCGAGGGAATTTTAAGGAGTTCAGCCGTTGCTCTTGCAACTCAATCACCACCATCACCCATTCCCATTTTTTTGTGTGGATGCCGCCTTCTCCGAGGAACAGTGTGCGGCACTGGAGGGCCTATTTTTACCAACCAATGATTGGCAGCATCGGGATGGTGCGTTTTACCAGTGCTCTCTTTGCGACGTGACCGAGAAGATTCCGGCATCGTTTCAGACCGAACTACTCGCGAGAATGCGCGAGATTACCCGGTTGCCACTCGTGAATCGTATTTTAGTCACGGCGCAACGAATGCTGCCCGGACACGTCATTGGGAGACATAGTGACCGACCATTTTTGGGCTATGAGATGGTGCGACTGGTCGTGCAACTGAATCAACACTGGCGGCCTGATCATGGCGGTGTTCTGGAATTATTCTCCTCGCCAGATGGCCAAGCGGTGTTCCGTGTTGATCCTGAATACAACACCGCCGTTGGCTTTCCGCTTCACGCCGGTTCATACCATGGGGTGACCGAGGTGACCCAGCCGCGCCAAACCGTGGTCTTCAATTTTTGGCATGTGGCGAACACCCCCGAACTGGCTGAATACGTTCAAGCCTTGTTTGCCAACCTTCATTTCTCAGAGTTCCCGGCGGCACTCAACCCGGTTGCCTCATCGGCAGAATCGACGCTGCCCGAGGAGACGACCTTTCGTGCAGGCACCGCGGCGATTGCACTCCGGCGCTTGGGCTACGACGAGGCAACCATTGTGACCGGGTACCGGCACAGCGCTGGGCTTGCGCTCTGTGAGACGGGCGACGCAGAAACCGATGCCGCCGTGCTCCTGGCGGACTGGATGGCGTACTTGTATCGGGAGTCGTTTGATCTGGCGCGCTGGAAGATCTTGCGAAACAACCTTGAGAGAGTCGAACGGGTGACGCGTCTGCTGCCTGCATGGCAGCTTTGTCTGCCGGAATGGCGCGAGTCAAACTAGACACTCTGGTCACTCACGTTTCGGCGTTCCAATTCAGCCGTGAAGCGACATTCATGTTAATCAATAGACCTGTGCCCAATTCAATCTCGGCCATTGATAAACAATGGCTTGCAACGCAAAAAACAGGCTTAAACGCTTATTTGGGCACAGCGCTAATGACTGGCTGGCGTACAATCCTTGGCCGAGAACCGCACCTCCGCGCTGACCCCGGGCACGGTCGTCTTCGGCAACCGGAGACGCACGGTTTGCCGGTGGGGCACTTCGTCGGTTTGATCAAGCATGGTTGGGCGGTGCCTCGGCGCACAAAAAGGGGAAAACTCAAGTTGAGCCCCCTGCATTCGTTCTGGTCGCACCCCTGTCTCCCCGGCATCGCCGGGGGATGACCTGATTTATTTAGCCATTGAGCCCCTGTATGACCAACAACGATGTCCTGCGCCGTCTTCGATACACCTTCGATTTCGATGATCTCAAGATGATGGCGGTGTTTGCTGCGGCGGACAGTCGGGTGACCCGCCCGCAAGTCAGCCATTGGTTGAAGAAAGACGATGATCCGGAGTTCGAGGCCTGTAGCGATCACCAATTGGCGATCTTCCTCAACGGCTTGATCAATGAGCGACGGGGCAAGAAAGCCAGCGAGCCGCCGGAGCCGGAGCCATCCTTGAACAACAACATCATCTTTCGGAAGCTCAAGATCGCGTTGGATCTGAAGGCGGACGATATCCTGCGTCTCTTGGCCGCCAGCGATGTTCACATCAGCAAGCATGAGTTGAGTGCGTTCTTTCGCAAGCCGGGCCATAAACACTACCGCCAATGTAAAGATCAAATTTTGCGAAACTTTCTCAGCGGCTTGCAGTTGGAGTACCGCGATGGTCGCGCGCCACCGGACGACTCCAGCGCCACGGCGGGACACCCCTCTTGACCAATACACCCTTCACCTCGCTCAACCTCAGCCCGGATCTGCTGGAGAATCTGTCCTCGCTCGGCTATCGCACCATGACCCCCATCCAGGCCCTGAGTTGTCCGGAGATCCTGGCGGGGCGGGATGTCATCGCCCAAGGCAAGACCGGTTCGGGGAAGACCGCCGCGTTTGGGCTCGGTCTCCTGGAGCGGCTCGATGTCGGACGCTTTCGGGTCCAGTCTCTCGTCCTCTGTCCCACCCGCGAACTCGCCGATCAGGTGGCCCAGGAGATCCGCGCACTGGGGCGCCGGAGGCACAACATCAAGGTGTTGACACTCTGCGGCGGGGTCGCCATTGGCCCTCAGATCGGCTCGCTGGAACACGGCGCCCATCTCGTGGTGGGAACCCCGGGCCGCATCGCGGATCATCTGGAGCGCGGCACGCTGCGGTTGGATGAGGTGACCATGCTGGTGCTCGATGAGGCGGATCGGATGCTTGAGATGGGCTTCGAAAAGGCGCTGGATGCGATCATCGACCGGATACCGACGAGACGCCAAACACTGCTGTTTAGCGCCACCTACCCCAGCCGGATCCAGGCCATCGCTCGGCGCATCATGACGGAACCGGTCATGGCCCAAGTGGCGTCCACCCACGACCATCGCAGTATCGCCCAGCATTTCTATCGCGTGACCGACGATCGCCAGCGGCAGCGAGCGCTGTGCCTCTTGCTGTTGCAGCACCAACCGGTGTCGACCCTGGTGTTTTGCAATACCAAGGTCGACACGCGACACGTGGCTCAGGGGTTGCGGGACAGTGGTTTTAGCGTCCTCGCGCTGCACGGTGACCTGGAGCAACGGGAGCGGGATGAGGTTCTGGCGCGGTTCTCCAATAAAAGCATCTCGGTGCTGGTGGCCACCGATGTGGCGGCCCGTGGGTTGGACATCGACGCACTCGATGCGGTGATCAACTACCGGATTGCACTGGAGGCGGAGGGGCATCTCCATCGCGTGGGTCGCACCGGGCGTGCCGGTAGCAAGGGGGTGGCCTTTTCGCTCTACGATGAAGGAGAGGCGCATCGCGTCGCCTCATTGGACACCACGGTGGATCCCATCCTGGACAGCGAGTTATTGCCGTCACTCGACTTGCTGGAACACCGCCCGATGGTGCCGCCGATGGCCACCCTTCAGATCGATGGTGGCAAGAAGCAAAAGGTTCGCCCGGGAGATATCCTGGGCGCCTTGACGGGACCGGGTGGTCTGCGCGGTGACCAAGTGGGAAAGATCCAGATCGCCGACCAGTGGGCCTATGTGGCGGTCAGCCGAGAGCGCGTGGGGGCGGCGTTGGAAAAGTTGTCCGTCGGCAAGCTGAAGGGACGCGCGTTTCGTGTCAGGCTGATCAACTAATCACGCGCTCCCTCGGTGATCGGGTGCGGGCCATCGTCGTCGGCGAGCCGGCGATCGATGGATCTGGCCTCCTCGGCGATCATCCGCCCTTCGAGCCCCCCGGCCAAGGCGCGTGCGCGGCGCCCCGCGGACCAGCTCTTGAAGAAACGTGTCGCCGTGCAACACGACCCGCTCGCGGCGCAGCAGATCCATTCGCTCGCACAGGACATCGACGGGCCGGCTGGAGATGAGCGCGGCCTGACGGGCATGCGCTTGTCGTGGATCAGAAAGCGTCGCAGCCAGGCGTTGGCCTCGGCTTCCGTTTCCGGTGCAGGCAGGTAATACACGGGTCTGCTCAGGATCCGTGCAAAGATGAGTCATCTTGACGCAAGGTCATGACTGATAAGCGGTCTTGCCCAAGCGCTTCAGCATGGCCTTACCCCTCTACCGAAAACAAATGGTTCTGTTACCCTTGAGAAGCTCTTTGTAACGGATTGATTGTCAATCACGCAGGAGCGTCGTTTTCGGCGCGGTTTTCCGTGCCCCATCGGGGTGACTCCTTTTTACACGTATCCTGATCAGACCCGACCGAGCGTCCGTTGGGGCAATCCGATGTCTACTGCCTGATTCGCCGCCGCGCGGAGGCCGCCGACATTCACACCGCCATTGGCTGTCATCGCTTTCGGGCCACGGGTATTAACGAGTATTTGCGCAATGTCCGGAAGCTCGAAGTGGCGCAGCAGATGGCCAATCATGAAAGCGCGCACACCACCGGGCTCTATGATCGGCGTCAGGATCAGATCAATCTGAAGGAGGTCGAGCGGATTCGGATTTGATCCGAGGCTGTCACTTCATGCGGAACTGAGTGGTCTGGAAACCGCGAGCGCTTGTTGACGGCATGCGATCCCGCCAAGGCCAGCGTCCGCAGTTCCCAGGTCCGGTCACTGGGCCTTCCTTCGTCGGTGTCGGCTCGATCCTAAAGTCGACAGTTCCTCGCTCTGGATCTCAAGCGCCTCTCAATCCGGCGGTCTCTCCTGCCATTACATGCAGGTGCCCGCTCACTAGCAGTATGCCGATATAGCGTCTGTTTCCGCCATCGTGTGTATGCCCTATTTCCGGGATATTCCCGAGAAACCTAAGCTGCCATCTCTCTAAAGGCGTTAGACTCCGACGGTTCTGGCGGGCATGCCGACGAATGAACCGTGCGTTCAGTAGGGGTACACCTTATACCCACGGACTTCGTTTAACTTCAGGAAGGACTCTTGGTTGATCTCCAGTCCAATCGGGACGTTAAAAGCATCTCGCCGTCAGTACCGCCCAGCGGCCGACAGGGCCATGGACTAGACTCGCGACCTGCTGTGCAAGGCTATCCGACCTCTGGCTTCGGACTGGAGAGAGCTGAATCGCGATCTCAACATCGACGAAGTCGAAATCCAGCTTGGTCTGGACCGCGCGCGCACCCTGCGCCAAGACGTCGCTTATCAACATCTAAGCAAGATCGATTTGATCGTAAAAACCGCCATTCGGGTTGTCGCCTGATGGTGGAGGCGAGGTCGAAAAGTGACAAAGTCGAACGAATCTGCGAAGAAAAGGCCCGATGATCGCGAGCATGGGGCGAATGTCTGCAATCGGCCACGACGAGGAACTTACCGTACAGAGTGTTGCTGCGCGGCCCTGCGTAGAATGTCGACCTTTCGCCTCGTCCAAGAAGCTTAATTGCACGTAGAATCAGTGGAATTAATCATTTCTTGACCGATTCTTAAGCCCCGGACCGGAAGTCCGACAGACTGCTGGATTCGTTCAACATCGGCGACGTTGCGCCAATAAAAATATTGTAGGAGCCAATGTCCTCACTTGCATGGATTGATTACGATGAGGCCGAGCGCCAGCGCGCTCAACGGATCATGGCGCTGTTTCAAGAGCGCGAAACCCGCGACGAACTTGGCTTGGGCAGCATCCGGGATTCGATCGCTGACCACCTCTTCCCGGGAACCAGCACAATCCAGACACGCCTCCGCTATATGCTGTTCATCCCCTGGCTGTTTCAGATGCTGGAAGGTTCGACCACTGGGCCGGATCAGCTCGCGACCGATGCGCGTGCGCTCGAAAACAGGCTCGCCAATGCGCTCAAGGCAGGCGGTGAATCAAACGGCATCATTGGTCGGGATGCCGGCGCTGACCTCCAGAGGCTCCCGAGTTCCGTTTATTGGGCAGGACTCGGGACATGGGGCATCCGTCTCTTCCCGGGCTCAACCGACAGCCTTTTCTCTTCCATGCGCCACCTCCAGCGCAGCCGGTCTCTGATTCGCGAGAGCGAAGAGGTCGCATCCGAAGCTCAAGCCCTCCAGATTTGGACGCCCTCCTTGCCGCCACGACCCAAGGAGCTTCTTGAGTCCGCTCGCTTCCAACTCACGCTGGATGAGGCCCAGTTCATCATCGACCGACTCGTCGCGCACCAACCGCACAGCTTGTTGGCGTTTCTGGCCCGCCGTGGCGGTGGGGAAGCGGACTGCGACACTATCTGGGAGCATCCGTATCTTGCCGACTTCCCCGACGGGGCACGTACACTGGTTGAGCACGGCGCAATGTTTTCCAGCGTGATGCAAGGCGCCTCGCTTCTTTACAATTTGCTGCTCAGTCAATTGCGCGAGAAGTCCGATTGGATCGAAAAATATCAATCTCGCCTTGCTGACTGGCGCGCCGTCTTGGACATGCCCGCGATCCGCGCCTGGTCGCTCGATGCCTTCTGGCAAGCGATCGACCATCCGGCGCATCGCATCCGGCCTGCCGCTAAGCGTTTCGTCTCGGAATGGCTGGCGCTGCTCCTATCCGATGGCGTGGGGGACGGCCGTTTGACGCCTGCCGCGCGATTGGTGCAAGACCGCGAGCGTCGGCTGAAGACGAACCAATCGCGGTTCGCCAACCGAGCGGTGCGGGACCGCTGGACGGGCGCCTCTGGCGTCGAGGCACTCACATTCCGTTGGGCGCAAGCCAAATCGCATCTGCGGGATCTCGCCAATGCTGAATAGGACGACACTCGATCCCGAAACCCGCGTGCTCTACGGCGACAGCCTTCAGCCGCCGCCGGGCTATGTTTTCGACGCGGCGATCGCCACGACCTTCTCGCTCGATTTCGAGACGGCGCTGGCCGCCCCGGTGAGCCTCGCGTTGTTCGCCGCCGAGAATCGGGACGACATTCTGTCCCATCCGCTGGCGCTTCTCGAGGGGGCTGAACGGATCGCCGGGCGGCTCGTGGTCTTTGCCGATGCCGGCCATCTCAACGCACAGAGCCGCCCACACTCCCGTCTGTGCTCGCTGCTGGAACGCATCATCGTCGAGGTCGCCGCCCCGCGTGAAGGCGCTTTCCACCCCAAGCTGTGGGCCTTGCGCTATCGGCCGACCCGCGCCGAGGATCCGACCCTCTTGCGGCTGCTCGTGCTGTCTCGCAATCTCACGCGCGACCGTTCCTGGGACATCTCGCTCCGCCTTGATGGGGAGCTGACGCGCCGGGTGGACGCCAAGAACCGACCGCTGTTTGATCTCCTCACCCGCCTGCCCGACCTCGCGGTTGCGGGCATCTCCGACGAAGCACGCGCGCTCACCGCCGAGGTCGCCGACGATATCCGTCGTGCCAAATGGACGACGCCCGACCGCTTTGACGACGTCACCTTTGCCGTCAACGGGCTTGGCAAAAAAGTGTGGCAGCCAGCGCCGTGCGCCCGGTTGGGCGTCATCTCCCCGTTCTGTGACACCAGCGCGCTCGATCTGCTCGCCAGCCTGCCGACGGCGGCAAAGCCGATCATCATCAGTCGCCCCGATCAATTGGCCTGCGTCGACGCCGCGACGCTCGATGCCTTCGAGTGGGTTTCGGTCCTCGACGAGATGGCGGCCAGCGAAGACGGCGAAGAGGACTCAGCAAGCGCGCTCCAGGGCCTCCATGCCAAGGCGTTTATTGCCGAGATTGGCTGGGAAACCGTCCTGACGATCGGATCCGGAAATGCCACCCGTCCGGCACTGATTTCAGGCAACAATGTCGAACTGTTCGCCTCGCTCCAGGGAAAGCGCTCCAAAGTCGGCAGCGTCGAAGAGATCATGGGTGACAAGGGCTTCGGGCGCTTGACCCGCACCTTCGTCTCCAGCGAATTGGATCCGGTCGATCCGGCGGTCGGGATGGCCGAGGTCCGGCTTGATGAAGCCCGCCGCGCCCTGTGTCGAGGTGGGCTGCGTTTGCGCTGCGAACGGATCGAGAGCCAGGATGGCGATACTGATCCATGGCGGGTCTGGCTGATCCCAGCCGAATCCCTGCCACTTCGCGGAATGGCCTCGCTGAGTGTCTGGCCGATTACTCGTGGCGACGGACATTCCCGCGATGTCCTGGACGCCGTGCGATCAGGCGCACCCGTTGATCTGGGCACGATGCCAATCGTCGATCTCACGCGATTTCTGGCATTCCGCCTGGTTGCCGATCACGACCTGGCGTCGGCGCTCTTCAGCACCAGCTTGATCATGGACGGTCTTCCGCCCGAGCGACATGCTGCCATTCTCCGCTGGGTGATCGACAGCCGGGACGCATTTTTTCGCTACCTGCGACTCTTGCTCTCCGAACTTGGGGATCCTTTCAGCGCGGCTTTGGCGGCGCAGGAAGGCGCTGGCAGCATGACGTGGGCCACGGCGACCGATGACGCACCGCTGCTGGAAGACATGGTCCGTGCCCTTTGCCGAGGCGGCGAGCGGCTTCATGCGATCGAACGCCTGATGACACGTTTGGAAGCTGGAAACGACACCGGCCCCGACCCGATACCGGCCGATTTTCGTACCCTCTGGGATGCTTTCCGCATCGCACTCCAGGATCAGGACGCCAGCCATGCCGGATAAGCGCTTCGAAGCCGCCGCTGCACTCGCGCCCCTCAAGACCTTCCAGCGTCGCACAGTCGATTATGTGTTTGACCGGCTTTACGGCGATCAGGATCCTGTACGGCAATTCCTGGTGGCTGATGAGGTTGGGCTGGGCAAGACCATGGTCGCGCGCGGAGTGATCGCGCGGACTATCGAGACGCTGTGGGAGACCACTGATCGAATCGATATCCTCTACATCTGCTCCAATCAGGCGATCGCGGCTCAGAACATCAACCGCCTGAATGTCCTCAATCGCCGCGAACTGGCGTTGCCCACGCGGATGACATTGATCCCGCTCCAAGTGCGCGGCGACCAGAGCCTCGACGCCAACAGAGTGAACTTCATCAGCCTGACACCGGGCACGACGTTCGACTTGCGGTCTACGACCGGGGTGACCCAGGAGCGCGCCCTCCTCCTGCGAATGCTGGAAGACCGGGTTTCATGTCCGCGCGGGCTGCACAATCTGCTTCAGGTCACCGCCGGCGTGGATGGATGGAACGGCGCGGTCCGCGACCTCACACTGAAGGGCGTGGATCAAAGCATCATCAACCGCTTCCGCCACGACGTGGAATCCGATGCCGAACTGTTCGAGGAATTGAAAGCGGTTTGCGACCTGTTCCCTCGCCGCCGAAAGACCTATCCCCCTGAGCTGAACCAGCGCCGCAATGCGCTGGTCGGTCGACTGCGGGGCAAACTCTCGCACGCCTGTATCGATGCACTGCAGCCAGACCTGATCATCATGGACGAGTTTCAACGCTTCCGCGATTTGCTCCATGGCGAAACCCCAGCGGCTGATCTGGCGCGCGAACTCTTCGACTATTCCGACGGCAAGGGCCATGCGGCGCGCACGCTGTTGCTGTCCGCAACGCCTTACCGGATGCTCACCCTCTCGGGCGACGAACCCGACGATGGTGAGCATTACCGCGATTTTCTGGAGACGCTGTCCTTCTTGTACGGCCGCGCCAATGGTCCCGAGATTGCCAAGACGCTGGAACGTGAAATGCGGGAATTTCGCAGTTTTCTCCATGCGCTCCCCGGAGCGCGACCCGAGGCTATCGCTGCCCGCCAGACGATCGAGCAGCGGCTTCGCAAGGTGATGGCCCGCACCGAGCGCGTGGCGAGCACCGTTGAGCGGGATTCCATGGTCAGCGAGCGGCCGATGGAGATCACCATTCAGCCCACCGACCTGCGGCAGGCCGCCGCTGTTTCGGACGTTGCCCGCGCGCTGGGTGCGCCAGAGATCACCGAATATTGGAAGTCCGCGCCCTATCTGCTCAACTTCATGCGGGATTACGCGCTCAAGCGGCTCCTGAAGGAGAATCTGGACAGACCTGCACCCAACCTTTGCGAAGCGCTTGAACGCGCTCGGCCTGCGATGCTTGATCAAAACCGACTCGATGCCTACGAGCCGCTCGAGCCGGCCAACGGTCGGATGCGCGGCTTGATGGACGACGTGTTCGGCGACGGTCTGGATCAACATCTCTGGATTCCGCCATCCCTGGCCTATTACGGCCTCGAGAGGGCCAAGCCACCCCTCACCAAGGCGCTCATCTTCTCATCCTGGTCGATGGTTCCCGATGCGATTGCAGGCATCCTGTCCTACGAAGCCGAGCGCCGCATGGGGGTTGGAGCCGCAGGCCAGCGTTACTTCGGTCACGTCCGTCCTCGTCCCATCCAGTTTCGGCAGGATCAAAGCCGGCGAGTGGCCATGCGTGCGATGCACCTGGTCTATCCGTCCCCGACCTTGGCACGACTCGCCGATCCGCTGGCGATCTTTGGTGCTCAGGCTGAGACCCTGTCGGTTGAAGCCATGCGCAAGGCCGTCGCCGAACGCCTGCGTGAAAGCGTCGCGGCACTCGCCGAACGATCGGGAGACACGCCCGATGGCCGCGATTGGGAATGGGCCGCACCGGCTGCGATTGATGCGATGGCGGGCGCGAATTCCGTCGCGTGGGTCAATTCCCCCGATGGCTTCGCTGCGCTCGGCAACGAGGAAGGCTTCAAGGAACATGTTGCCGAGCTTCGCTCCGTCGCGACGGGCCGCGTGTTCGGACCAGTCCCGAACACGCTGCTCGAACTCCTCGCCGATGTTGCGCTGGGGAGCCCTGCGGTCTGCGCCTTACGCGCCTTGCGCCGGATCGCACCAGACCTCGATTGGGATGATCACCGACTCCTGAAGGCCGCCAATCACGTCGCCTGGGGCTTTCGCACGCTCTTCAACCAGCATGATGCGGTCGCGCTCCTGCGCAAGGACGACGATGACCGATACTGGCGCCGCGTGCTGACCTATGGTGTGGAGCACAATCTCCAGGCGGTCCTTGACGAGTACGTCCACTATCTCGTCGATGCCGAAGGACTCGGCGCGAGGCCGGCGGCGGAGTGCGTCGCCGGAGTGAGCCAAGCGATCTCCGACGCGCTCGCCATCCGGCCCTCGCAGATCGACGTCGAGGATCCGACCGTCGACGGCAATAAACTGGTCATCAACAAGTTCCAGATGCGCGGCCGTTTCGCGATGCGTTTGGCCGACTACAAGGACGAAGAAGGCGGCGTCGCGCGATTGGGAAGTGTGCGTGACGCCTTCAACTCGCCGTTTCGTCCCTTTGTTCTCGCCACGACATCAGTTGGACAGGAAGGGCTCGACTTCCATCCGTATTGCTATCGTGTCTATCACTGGAATCTGCCGGGTAACCCGGTTGATCTCGAGCAGCGTGAAGGACGTGTTCACCGCTTCAAGGGTCATGCGATCCGCCTGAATTTGTCGCATCGCCAGGTCGGTGTCGTTCGGGGGCAGGGCGCAATCCCAGGCGATCCCTGGAAGGCGATGTTCGACATTGCCAAGGCCGAGACCGAGACCGAGACCGATCTCATCCCGTATTGGATTTACGAAGGACCGGTCAAAGTCGAACGGCGCGTCCCCATGCTCCCGTTCAGCCGCGAGGTTCGGCGGCTTGAATGGCTCAAGCGAAGCCTGACCGTCTATCGATTGGCTTTCGGGCAACCGCGCCAGGAGGATCTTCTGGAGTATCTGCACAGCCTGCTGGGAACCGACACGGCCGCCGAGGATCTCGCCGAGCTACAAATCCATCTGGAACCGTAGAAGGTTGGAAAAAATGCCTTGAGACGGCCAAGATACTCATCGAGTGCCCCTTGCGTGGCCGGTCCTCTGTTCAGCGTTGTGACTTCTGACCCGAGCGTCAAGGATGCTGGTTTGGATGCGCGCGCAACGGTCATGCACCAAGCCAATGGAACTTCGAGGCATTGAGCCGTGGCTCACCGTCCCAACGGTAGGCCACCAGCTTGCCACCCTTGGCAACGCTGTAATCGACGCAGGCAACCCTCTCCGACAGGAGTTGCGGCCGCTCGGAAAGCCAGTAATGGCCGACGAAAAGCGGCTTCTTGCCGTCATGGCCGAGGCGCGCATGCTCCGGGATCGGAAGTTCCGGCAACCCGTCCCGCTCCACGTCCGGAAGCATGGCGGCCTGGCGGTAAGTCACGGCGTCTGTATCCCACCAGCGCACGCGCACCCGGTGGCGCCTGTGACCATCCTTGTCCTTGAAGCTGTGTGGCGGCGGGAGTGGAATCTCGATTCCTTTCACCAGCGCCTCGACGGCCTTGAAGATGGTTGGCTCCGGGGTGTCCTTCTCGTCCTCGTCCTCGGGTTCCCGGCTGGCGAGAACCATGAGATCCGCATCAATGCAGCGGTCCTCGGTGAGATGAGGCGCCAGATAGTCCATGTAACGCGGGTGCCAGCAGGCATGGATCACGCGCAGCTCCGGTAGGTCCAGCCACAGCGGCAGGGTCAGAAACCAATCGATGATCTCCACGTGGCGCGGAGTGCCGCCGACTTCGTCCAGGAACGCCTGGTGCTGGAGGCGGTTCTTCTCGCCGTATCTCGGCGAATGATGCGACCGCAGAGAGTCACCGGGCTGGGCGGGATCGGGCAGGAACCAGGCGATGGCGTTCAACTCGTGGTTGCCCAGAACCGCCTGGGCGCTGCCCGCCTCGACCATGGCCCGAACGATGGCGACGGTCTCGATCTGCCGAGGGCCGCGGTCGACGAAGTCGCCGACGAACAGAACCTTGCGATTCGGCTGGCGCCATGCCCCACCGCGTTCGCGGTAGCCGAGAGAGGACAACAGCGCCGTGAGGGCATCCGCGTGGCCGTGGATTTCGCCGATGATGTCGTAGTTCATGTGTGGGTACCTCCGCCAGACGGCCAGCCCGGTCAATGCTTGAGAAGACTTGGAGCCGATTCCAGAAACGTGGTGCTGCCGCCGAATTCCGCCTGGAGCAGACTGTCGATACCGTCCGCGATCTGGCAGAAATAGAGAAAGACACTGGACACATGCACGCCGATGAAGGGTTCGGCGGGCACATCCGCGGCGGCGTGGACAGCACCGTTGTCGAGGAAGAAATGCAAAAACCTCGTGTCCGCATTCAGGTCGTTCAGCCGGGAGACGAGTTCGGATGTTTCCTCGACATCCACGAGCAGTCGGGCATGGATGTGCACGGACGGCGGGTTGCCGATCAAACAGACGAAGACGGCGACGCTCCCGAAGCGGACCCCGATGTCCCCATCCTGGTCAAATTCCAGTTCAGGGATACTCATCGTCTCCCGAAGCGTCGCGAGCAGTTGCTGCGGCAACGGAATCACATCCTCCGTCCGTGGCGAGCGCATAGCGGGCTTGAGTCCCAGCGATGGCAAGACAATGGCTCTTTCCTCGGCGTCGAATGCCTCGTACTCCAGAAACCCAGGATACGGGACGCGCAGGATCTCGGTCAGGGTGTGGACGGCTAATTCCGCGACGTCTTCGAAACGCACGGGGACTGGAAACTCGCGGTAGAAGTTGGGCGAGCCGTCCGGGTCTCGCTCGGGTGTCGACTCCCCAGGCCCACCGGTCGGACCGTGCCAGCCGGCGGCGCCCAGGGCCGCGATTTGCCGTGCGTCGAGACATTGAGACCTGTTCAGGTAGGAATTGCTGGTGGTCTCGGCGCGAATCCCCAAGCCCCCTTGGCCAGCAAACTGGACGAACCGGTTGGTCCGCTTGACCGAGATGACGAGGAATTGATCTTCCTCTAGCGTTCCAAGGACACTGGCGAGCGTTTGCACGAATGGCGGCCAAGCCGCGGAGCGACGGAGCGGAACCGCGGCGGCTGTCTGCGGTGTTTCGTTGACCATCTCGATGCCTGTGTAGAATGGTTGTCGTGGGCGGGATAAACCTTAATCGTGTTCGCAACCCCGATCTGTGATCCATTCACGATTTGCACTGGCGGAACTCGGGGCAGGATGTCACCGTTCAGCCTGAATTGGAGAAACACGATGGAAATGCTCTCGCGCTTCGAAGGCGCGCTCGTTGGACTTGCCGTGGGCGACGCCTTGGGCACGACGCTGGAGTTCAAGCCGCCTGGCACCTTCGAACCGATCCGTGACATGGTGGGCGGCGGTCCTTTCGGTCTGGAGCCGGGTCAGTGGACCGATGATACCTCCATGGCCCTGTGTCTCGCTGACAGTCTGGTCACCTGTCAGGGGTTCGATCCCGCGGACCAGATGCGCCGTTACCTGCGCTGGTACCGAGAGGGCTACTTGAGCAGCACCGGCATCTGCTTCGATATCGGTAACACGGTCGGGGGCGCGCTTCGCCGCTTCGAGCGCGACGGGAACCCCTTCGCCGGCGAGACCCATTCGCACGCCGGTGGCAACGGGTCGCTGATGCGTCTGGCACCCATCCCGCTCGCCTTCGCCTCGACCCCGGCGGAGGCGATCCGGTTGGCCAAGGAGATGTCACGCACCACGCATGGGGCGCCTGAGCCGATGGATGCTTGCGGCTACTTTGCTGGGCTCATCCTCGGCGCGCTGCGGGGTGAAGATAAAGCGGCGCTGCTTGCGCCCCGTTACAGTCCGGTGCCAGGACTTTGGGACCGAGAGCCGCTGAGCCTGCGGATCGATGAGGTCGCTGCGGGCTCGTTCAAGGCCAAACAGCCCCCGGAGGTGCGTGGAACAGGCTACGTGGTTGATGCCCTGGAGGCGGCGTTATGGGCATTCTGGAACACAGACACTTTCGAGACGGGTGCGCTGACTGCGGTGAACCTGGGGAACGATGCCGATACCACGGGCGCCATCTATGGGCAGCTCGCCGGCGCGTATTACGGCATGGAAGGAATTCCCAAGCATTGGCGCGGAATGACCGCGCTGCGTGAACGTGTTCTGGCGCTCGCCGTCGGGCTCATGTCGCTCGCGCAAGGCACGAACAGATAAACCGAAGAAGCCAAGTACGAATGTGGAACGCCTGGATCAAGAGGCAAAAGAGGCAGATTAAGGTGGCCAAAGGGACCAGATCCAATTCGTTGCCGGTCGGTCGTCTGACGGCTTTTATTCCCATTGCCACCGCGCACAGCAATCGCTATTGCTGGCTGGCTCTGGGCATCACCAGGAACCAGCTTATCTCGGTATTAGTGACCGCACTTGGGGAGGAAGGACCGCTCCGCGAGTGGCAGCTTCCATGTGTTTACCTGCCGCTGGATTGACTCGGCTCAGTGACCGAGATTGGCTGAGTCCTTCCCCTCAGACCTCCCGGATCCAGTGACCGCTTCGGGGGCGCAGCCATCACCTGTTCAGGCGGCTCGGCTGACAGGAATCCGCGGCTTGCAAACACCCACTCAGTTTCGGTGAGCGGCAAGTTACCGAAACCGTGGCCTTCATCTGCACCCAGAAACGCGCCAATACAAAACGACACGCCGGTCGCCGCTCCGAGTGTCGCGTTCGGGATGCGCATCGGCTCGATCGGTCAGCCAGGACGACAGGTCGTCAAGGAGTCAAGGAGCGCTTGTGGCGTTGGCGCGGCGTCGCCTGACCGCGCCCGATCGAGACCGAATCCCAAACCGAGGAGCGCGTGGCCGATCGGCGATCGGCGCTTAATCGGCGATCGCTGCGGCGTTGATCGCGCTGGGCGTTGGCGCGGGCGTCGAGACGGACGGCGTCTGCGGCAACGGGAAAAACACCTGGTCCAACTGCGACCACAGATCGCGCTTGGCTTTCCGAATCCGCATTTGCGGCATCAGCGTCAAGCGTTCGAGGGTTTCGTTGAAGGTCCAGCGTTCCTTCAGCATGTGCTCGATGCCCCCGGTGTCAGGATAGAAGTCGCCTCCCTCTGGGAGGAAGTGTGTGAGGATGGGGGCATGACCGTCCTGGGGCCTAGCGCCCCTTGGGCGTCGCTGTCCAGTCGCCCGTCGGGCGACTGGACAGC
>NZ_NHSQ01000162.1 GCF_016653465.1 Thiocystis minor
CGCAAGGACGATGGCGAGCCCGGTTTGAAGACCATCTGGCTGGGCATGCAGCGCATCATGGACTTCGCCGCTGGGATCAAATATGCCAGAGAGATGCCGGACACGGAGAGTTGTGTGTAATGGGATGCTTTCAAGCACAGGTACATCCCGCTCGCCTTGTTTCCACCAGCAATTGATTCCAGCCTCGGCTGGCAATGGCCAATACCCAATCTGTTGCAGAAACGCTTTAAGATCGTCGCGATGAATGGAAACGAATTTCCCGTTGCGGGCATCGCCAGCAAGCGGGTCCGTCTCCTATGTGGTACCGGCATTGAGCATGATATCGAGCATGACCGGGCCGCTTGCCAGTTCGCCGGGCAGCCCGTCGCCCAACTCGGTATCGAGCGGCGGGTAGAGGTCAGGGTCTTTATCGCGTGTGAACTCGCGGTGCCGATAGATCGCGTAGCCTTCGAGCAATAGCCGTGCGAAGTCATTGCCATCGGGATGCCGTTCCGCGATTTGGGTAATGTTGAGCGAGTCAGGCAAGACGTTTTGCTGCTGCTGTCTGGCGGTCGATTGGAACTGGCGGAAATGTTCATTCATGGATGACGCTCCTTATCTTTGCGTCGTCCCTTCATTGAAGGAGCCAAGCCAGTGCGGTGAAAGGAATCCGCCTTTTCGGGAGCTACCCTAGACTTGGCAAACGCGGATCGACCGCTACAGCGCCACCTGATCGAGCATGGTGCGCCGCGCGGCCTTGGTGAACTTCCCGTAGTGCTTTTCGATCATGCGGATGCTGGTCCCGCAGTTCTCGGCAATAACCTGGGCGGGCACACCAGCCAACAATGCGCGGCTGACGTGGTAATGCCGGAGGGAATAGAAAACGGTCTCGGCGGGCAGTTTGGCAGCCTGCACTGCCGCATCCATCCGTCGCTTCTGATGGGACGTGCCCCAAATGCGCGCCGTCGTCGCGCGGCAGCAGTGGTGCGCCCGGCAGCTTGCCCTTGGCAACACGCTTGAAGAAGGCGATACCATCGCCGCTTAGGTAGCAGGTTCGTGGTCCGGTCTTGCCGTCGAGGTGCAGCGTCCCGCCCTGGGCGTCGAAGTCTTTAACCACGGCATCGGCCAACTCGCCATAGCGCGCGCCAGTGAGCACGGCAGCGTGCAGGAGGTTGCGGAAGCAGCCGTCAGCGGCAGCCAAGAGGGCTTTGACCTGCTCGGGATCGAGGAAGAGGGTTCGTGCCGCGTCCACGTCGCGGAACGCTTGGACTCGGCGCCACTCGGCATCGGATGCAGCGAGGCCGGAACGGAAGGCGAGATTCAGCGCGGCCTTGAGAATCGCCAGGAGTCGGTTCGCGCCATCCTTGGATCGACGCACATCCTCCGCGTCGTCCGAGGTGCGGACCAAGCCATCGCGCCACCGGTTCAAGTCAATCGTGCGCAGATCGGTCAGGCGTTTGCTCGCCAGTGTCGAAGGGACGCTATGGGCCAATCGCTGCTCGATCCCCTTTGCGCTCGACTCGCTATTGCGAACCCGCGCGTCCTGCACGTAGTCGGCGCACGCATCACGAACGGTGTAGTCCGGACGTTCGACCTGGGCAACACGGTCAGCGAACGCGCGCGCTTTGGCTTCCGCGTCCTCATAGCTCAGTTCGTTGCCCTCGCCGAAGGTGGCGTACTTGTACTTTGCCCCACCAATCGGGTCGCGTGCTCGTGCGCACCACTCGCTTTTGGACTCGCCCACGTAGAGGCCGACCGCCGCGCCTCGCTTGAAGTTGAACCAATAAGGTTCTTTCCGCGATTTCAGCGCGCTCCGCTTCCTGGTGGTGTTGATCGGGTTGACTGCCATGCCTCCAGCCTCTGCAACCGGAAATTTTCCGGAAGTTCGACTATGGATTCGTGCAGACAAGAATAGGCGGATAGAGACAGTCTTGCAATAGAATCAAGACACTTACGGACGGTTAGAAATTGGCCTAGATGGCGGTTACCGCACTCTCACGTCGGCAACAGGGGTTCGAACCCCCTAGGGAGCGCCAATAAGAATCAAGGGCTTGCGCCACACGCGAAGCCCTTTTTTTTGCGCCGAAAATGATCGATCAAGGGCGGCGATCGATGGCGGTTGTCATCGATTTGCCGTTGAAGCCCGCAAGAACAACCCCGAGTCTGGCTCGGGCGCTCGACGGCGACATGGAGAACCTGGACGGCTCATGAAGACGGCGGATCTGATTTGTCAGGAAGCCAAAACAGTGTCCGAGCATCTTGGCGTTGAAGTCCTCGACTGTATCGGGTATCGCTGGCGATCGAAGTCGAGTCGAAACCGCGTGCCGCGGGCTCGTCATGGATGGCTGGCGTGCTCGTGCTGCTCATGCTGTTCGGCGCGCTGGCGCGGGCGGCGGATCTCCGTTTCAGTTCCAGCCTCTGGGGATTTCAAGCCTTTCAGGAGCGGGCGGAGGTCTGGGCGCGCGAGCACGGGCATCGGTTGATCCCCTATGAGGTCGGGCGGATGGCCGATAACCAGCTTGCGCTCTATCGGCAAGCCTTGAGCGCGCACAGCCAGGAGCTCGATATTCTGCTGATCGACACGATCTGGCCGGGCGTGCTCGGCGAACATCTCGTCGATCTGCGGCGGCACCTGCCGGCACGCAGCATCGATCAGCATTTCCGTCCGCTCATCGACAACCTGACCGATGGCGAGGGGCGTCTCGTGGGGATGCCGCTGTATACCGATGCCGGGCTGCTCTATTACCGCCAGGATCTGCTCGACAAGTATGGCTTCGCGCCGCCCGCGACCTGGTCCGAGCTGGAGCGGATCGCGCGCGCCATCCTGGAGCGCGAGGCCGATCCCCAACTCGCCGGCTTCGTCTGGCAGGGCTATGGCTACGAGGGGCTGACCTGTAACGCGCTGGAATGGATCGATTCGTACCGAGGCGGGACCATCATCGACGACCGGGGCGAAATCACCATCAACAATCCGCGGGCCAGGCGCGCGCCTGGATCGGCGACATCTCCCCGCGCGCGGTGCTGGCCTACACCGAAATGGAAGCCGCGCGGCAGTTCGTCGCGGGTCAGGCCATCTTCATGCGCCACTGGATGGAATACTGGAAGGATGTGGAGTCCGCTGACTCAGCGGTCAGGGGACGAGTGGGCATCGTGCCCATTCCCAAGGGCGGATCGGACGGCAAGCACTCCGGCACGCTGGGGGATTATGAGTCTGGCCGTCTCGCGCTACTCCGACCAGATTCCCGAGGCGATCCGACTGGTCGCGTCGCTGACCGATCGACGCGCCCAATGGCGGTACGCCACGGACGCCTCCTTCAGTCCGACGATCGTCGATCTCTATGACGCGCTGGGGCTGGTCAAGGATCGGGCCTTCATGCTCGCCTTCAAGGACGTGCTGCTCAATGGCGTGGCGCGTCCCTCCACGGTCACGTGGCGTGACCTACCCCAAGGTCTCGAAAACCTTCCAAACCGCCGTGCACGCGATCCTCTCCGGCGAGGTCGAGACCGACACCGCCCTGAACAAGCTGGAGGCCGATCTGCGCCTGATCCGGCAACGCGCGCACTGGTCGCGGTAAGCTGTCCATGCCGTTTCGCCCCTTGTCGCCTCTGTCGCCGCGCTCGCTGAACTTCCGGCTCGTCGCCAGCTTTTTTGGCATTCTGCTGGTGATCTTTATCCATAGGCAACGTCATCACCATTCAACTCGCCAGGGAGCAACTGTATCAGCACCGCGACGCGCAGATCGCGGCGCGAGACCTTGCGCGCCGACATCGAACAGGCCGAACAGCGTTTGCACCAGGATCTCAAGGCGCAACTGGCGATCGTCACCGAGGCCGCCCGGGGGCCATTGCAGAATCAGATCAGCCTGATTCACGATGACAGCGAAGCGCACGCGCGAACTGGAGGAAAAAAATCGTCAGCTCGAAGCGCTGTCCACCACCGACTGGCTGACCAAGGTCAGCAACCGGAGCAAGCTGGACGCGATTTTCGGCGAACAGATTCAGCGGGCGCAACGCTACGGCGCGCCCTTTTCCATCCTGCTGTGCGATGTCGATTTCTTCAAGCGCGTCAATGACACGCACGGACATCAGTGCGGCGATCAGGTGCTGGTCGAACTGGCCAAACTCCTGAAAAACATCCTGCGCCAGATGGATCATGTCGGACGCTGGGCGGCGAGGAATTTTTGGTCATCCTGCCCGAGACCCAGCTTGAGGAGGCGGTGACGCTCGCCGAGCGCTTGCGGAGCGCGGTGGACGCCCATGCGTTTCCATGCGCCCAGCGCCACGTCACCATCAGTCTAGCCCAAGTTTAACGCCTCAGATTATTTCTCTTTTAAGATCATCCGCTTACAGCGGAAAAAATCGCTCAGTGGCACTACATTCGTGAAATTTTGTGAAACCGGACGATTCAGACAATCATTTTCTGTATCCCTCCCGGGCTGGGATCGCTGCCCAGCGCCTGGATGATCGCCAGCTGCGCCGGCTCGGCGCGGGTCGCCTT
>NZ_NHSQ01000163.1 GCF_016653465.1 Thiocystis minor
ATCGCCCGCATCCGGCCTCACTGCTTGTTCGTGTTCCTACGGTCGTGCCTTTGATCCACGCTTCTTTCAGCTTGGCCTCGCGGCGTCCGCCTTGCGCTTCACTACGGTTGTCGTCACTCTCTCCGGCAACCTCTTTGCAGGTCGCAAGTCTTGGCCCATGCCGGGCACACTAGGCGCGGGCTCGCCCGCGCTGACGCCCGCGCGAAGGTCGCGCCGAGCGGCGCCACAGGACGTCGGTTTGGTTCAACCAGACCAGGACAGCACGGCCGCTGAGCGCGGGCAAGTCCGCTCCCACAAACAATCGGCGCGCCCGCGAACCGGCACCCGCCAGACTCAACGCCATCGTCGGGCATGCAAAAAGCAAATTACTGTCCGCCCCGCACCAATCGGACATGGCCGCTGTCGCCCGTGCCCGCGCCGTGGCCGTCGACGAAAGCGACGACCCAGGCATAGTCGGGATAGTGAGCATGGGGCGAGGAGGACCAGAAGTAATTCGACGGCGTTGACGGAAAAACTCCCAGGTCGACGGACGTGTCATGGCACGCCCGTTCGACGATCGAGGACAATTCCTTGAGGTTGGGCAGACGCCAGTCGCCTTGGCTGGTCAGCGTCGACTGGTCGGCGCGCTGCAGGGCCTGCGACCAGTTATAGGTGGCCGCCGTGCCGGTGCAGGTGCCGCCGGACCGGTCTGCCCCTCGCTGCAGCGCGCCCATTGCAGGTCGGTGACGCTGTCGGTCACGGTGCCGTCGCCGTTGTCCGTGAAGCGGCTCGCAGGGGCGGTGGCGCGGATGCTGTCGTACTTGCAGACCTGGGCGGCCAGCGCGCCGCTCGAGAGGGCGAGCAGGACAAGGGCCGCCGCGATGGCGCTCCCGGAAAGCTGCGGCGGGCAGTGCTCCAAACCTGGATCAGCGACACCGTGGGCGCGGGCTTGCCCGCGCTGGCCGACGGCTCCCCCGTGTCTGGTAGCGCGGCCCTCCAAGTCGGGAACACGGCCCCACGGCGACATCCCGCGCGCACCGGGTGGGACAAAGCGCGCGGCGATCCAGTGGGGAGCGGACTCGGCTGGGCGAACCCGGATGGGTGATTGGGTAGTCATGCGCAACTCCGCAAGAAATCCTGACGCTCTGTGATCGACGATGGCTCGCTGAAACCCGCCCTGTGCGCAACAAAAAGCCGGACTCCCTTCCGTGACCCTGACGCGGGTCGCCGTCGGCAGTCCGGCTTTCCTGGAGCGGTTCGCTCAGGATCCGTGACATTCCGTCCCTGCCTTACGACAGGTTTGGCTCTTTCATCGGCGCGCGAAGGAAAAAAGATAGCATAAAAAAACCAGACATAAACAGGGGAAACTCGGGAAAGAATCACTGGTTCGTCTCTGGACGAAGCAGGGCTGGACCTCTGGTTGCGGGCTCGTCGTGGCGTTTTGGCCTGTCTTTCACGCCCGCCGATGATAGCCGGGTAGGGTTCGCTGTGCGGATCGGACTCCGCGCCAACCAATCCGACGACTGGCCCGCACAGCGGACCTTACACTTGGCTTCAGGTCCGCACAGCGAACCCTACCCTTGGCGTTCCGATAATCGAGAAACCTCCAGATGACAGGTTTATGATTCGCGGGTCAAGACCGACACACAACGAGAGAGTGCCCTCACCACGGGCCCGCGGAGGAGTTATGCAAACCGATCGAATCATTGCCTTCGTCATGGCCGGCGGCCAAGGCGCCAGGCTGCAACCCCTGACGACTGGACGTTCCAAGCCCTCGGTGCCCTTCGGTGCCCGCTATCGGATCGTCGATTTCGTCCTGAGCAATCTGGTCAATTCGCAGATCCAGACCATTTATCTGCTCGTCCAGTACAAATCCCAGGCACTGATCGAGCATGTCCGTAAGGCGTGGACCATCTCGCCCCTGCTTCAGAGTCAGTTCGTCACCGTGGTGCCGCCGCAGATGATGACCGGCGAGCACTGGTTCCAGGGCACCGCGGATGCGATCAACCAGAACATCAACCTGATCGAGGAACATCGTCCCGATCTGGTCGTGGTCTTTGGCGCGGATCATATCTATCGGATGGATATCCGCCAGATGGTGGAGTTCCACAAGGAACGCAAGGCCGATGTCACCATCGCCGCTCTGCCCGTCCCGCTGCGCGACGCGCAAGGTTTCGGGGTGATCGCCGCCGACACGGATGGACGCATCCAGGCCTTCGAGGAAAAGCCCGCCCACCCGACCCCGCTGGCCTCGGACCCGACGCAAGCCTATGCCTCCATGGGGAACTACATCTTCGATGCCAACGTACTGGTGAAGGCCCTCAAAGAGACCCAGGAGGCCGGAGAAACGGATTTCGGACAGCATGTGCTGCCCCGGCTGCTGCGCACCCACCGGCTGTTCGCCTACGACTTCGCGACCAACGAGGTTCCCGGAATCCTGCCCTACGAGAACCGCGTCTACTGGCGCGACCTGGGGACCATCGACGCCTATTTCGAGGCCCATCAGGATGTGCTGGGGCATGAACCCGTCTTCGATATGTTCAATCCCGACTGGCCGATCTTTTCCAGTGGCTATCAGGGGCCGGTGGCCCGCATCCTCGGCGGAGAGATCCGCAACAGTCTGCTCGGCGCGGCGACCATGATCCACGAGGGCGCGAAAATCAGCAATTCGATCATCCGCCGCGAGACGGTGATCGAGGAGGACGTGGTGCTGGAGGATTGTATCGTCATGGACTATGCGCGCATCGGGCGCGGCGCGCGGCTGCGCAAGGTGATCGTGGACCGCCACAATATCATCGAGGCCGGCGACCGGATCGGATTCGATGCGGTCAAGGATCGCCAGCGCTTCCACGTCAGCGAGGGCGGCGTGACGGTCATCCCCATGGGCCGCGTCAACTATTTCGCGCGCGACAATCGGGGGTCGGGCCGCGGAGGCTACGCCGAATAACCCTTTCAATTCAGGCGCGAATCTCTACCAGCATCCCGATCGGAGTCTGATCGAACAGTTCGATCAGATCCCGATTGCGCATCCGGATGCAGCCGTGCGAACAGGGCTCGCCCATGGGCGCCGCATCCGGACAGCCATGGATGTAGATATAGCGGCGCAGCGTATCCACGCAACCGCCCCGATTGATACCCGGTTCGCAGCCCGTGAGCCAGAGGATGCGGGTCAGGATCCAGTCCCGTTCCGGGTAGGCGGCGGCCAGTGCGTCATCGAGGATCTCGCCCGTCGGACGGCGCCCCCGGAAGACGGTCCCGACTGGACAACCCTCGCCGATGCGCATCCGCACCCGATGCAGACCGCGCGGGGTACAGCCGCTGCCGTTCCGTTCGCCGGCGCCATTGCGCCCGGTCGAGACTGCATAGCGGGCCACGGCACGGCCGCCCTCCCAGCGCGTCAGGGTTTGGCGGGCAATCTCGACGAGGAGGCGTCTATCCATCGCTTGACCAATGACGGAAGGGGGATCGGGCAAGGTTGACGTTGTAATAACGCGGATCGTCCGAGACCTCTTGCCCTGCCCAGTCGGGCATCTCGAAGGCGGCCTCCTCGGCATCCAGTTCCACCTCGGCCAGCACCAGCCCGGCATTGTCGCCGCCAAAGACATCCAGATCCCAGACATGCGCCCCGCACGGCAGCCGGTAACGAATCTTCTCGATCACCGGCGACACGGCCATCTCGCGCAGCATGGACTCGGCATCGTCAACGGGGATCGGATACTCGAATTCTGATCGCAGGATCCCGGCGGTGGCACCTTTGATGGTCAGAAAGGCAGCTTCGCCCCGAATTCGGACCCGAACCGTGATTTTCGCGTCGCTGGCCAGGTAGCCTTGCAGGATGCGTGTTCCGGCGTCCGCGCTAGCCCGCCAGGAATCGTCCTTCACCAGAAATTTGCGTTCGATTTCAGTGCCCATTTAAACCGCGCCCAGCGTGTTTGCGATGTTATTGGATTGGATCAATCTCGGCAGCCTCAACGACTGTCGGAGGTGGCGCGGTTTAAGACTACGTTCATATCCAGGGGGATCCGAGCTGAGCGGGTATGAACCGAAAAGCGTCGCTGTCCTATCTCTCGAACATATTTCGTTGTCGTTGTCGTAATCGTCGTCGTAGTCAGGCGGATTTTCGATAACGACAACGACAACGATAACGACGACCTGCAAAGTCCTCGACCGCGTTTTCAGTCCTGGCTCCGCCGGATTCTTCAACGCTCGAACAGCGCCATGGATTCCACATGCGCGGTGTGCGGAAACATATCCATCACGCCCGCCGCCCGCAGCTTGTAACCAAGTCCATTGACCAGCCGATCAGCATCCCGCGCCAGGGTCGCGGGGTTGCAGGAGACATAGAGGATGCGCTCGACGCCCAGGCGCGGCAGACAGTCCAGCACCTGCAAGGCGCCGCTGCGCGGGGGGTCCAGCAGCGCGCGGGTAAAGCGTTCGCGCATCCAGGGCTGAAGATCCAGTTCGCCATCGAGATTGGCGGTATAAAACCGCGCGTTGCCGATCCCGTTGCGCGCTGCGTTGGACTCCGCCCGCGCCACCAGTCCGACCTCGCCCTCGACGCCGACCACCGACGCCGCCCGACGCGCCAGCGGCAGGGTGAAATTCCCCAGTCCGCAGAACAGATCCAGCACGGAGTCGTCCGGTTGCACGTCCAGCAGTGCGAGCGCGCGATCCACCATCAGCCGGTTCAGCTCCAGATTGACCTGGGTGAAATCGTTTGGCTGGAACTCGATCTGGATCTCATGGCGCGGCAGCCTGTAGTGAAGGTCAATACCTTGGCCCGGCAGCGGACGGATGGTTTCGACGCCGCCCTCCTGAAGGTAGACATGAAACCCCTCGCGCCCGGCCAGCGACAGGAGCGCCTCGACATCCTCCGCGCTCGGCGGCGCCATCGCCCGGAACACCAGCACGCAGGGACCGTCGCCCATGGAGACCTCGATCTGCGGCACCTGATCGCGGATGCTCAAGCCGTCGACCGTCTCAGCGAGGATCCGGAGACGCTCGCCGACCGCTGGATGCAGCACCTCGCAGCGGGTCAGATCGGCGAGATAGGCGTTGCCGCGCTCGCGAAAACCGACCAGGGTCCGACCTTTCTTGAGAACATGACGCACCCCGAGCCGCGCCTTACGCCGGTAGCCCCAGTGACCGGCGACCAGGGGATCCAGCCAGCGCTCCGGGTCAACCTTGCCGATGCGCGCGAAGACATCCGCCAGACTCGCCTGTTTCATCCGGATCTGAGCCGTCGCGTCCATGTGTTGCAGACTGCAACCGCCGCAGACGCCAAAATGCGGGCACTTCGGTTCGACCCGCTCGGGGGCCGCGCGCAGCACCTCGACGACCGTCCCCTCATCGAAGCGGCGTTGCAAACGCGTGTAGCGGAAGCGCACCCGCTCGCCCGCAAGCGCGCCGTCGACGAAGACCGCCTTGCCGTCGATGTGCGCGAGTCCCCTGCCCTCGTGGGTCAGCGATTCGATGTCGGCCTCGACGGGCTCCTGTGGAAGTGGTTTGCGTTTTCTTGACACAGATGTCCTTCATTCGGATTGGAAGATGGTCTAGCCGTTACGATACGATCATCGGCGCCGCGCACCGAATCTCCACCGGATCCTTTTACCCATGAACTTCGAGCCCATCGGCTTCATCCGCTCGCCCTATACCGATAAGTTCGGCATCCCGCGCCAACCCGGACTGGTGACAGCCGCGGAGGCGCGACTGGAACTCCTGCCGCCTTTCGCGCGCGAGGAGGCATTCAAGGGGCTCGACGGCTTCTCACATGTGTGGATTCTCTTTGTTTTCCATCAGGATTGCCTGCATGCCGGCTGGCGCCCGACCGTGCGGCCGCCGCGCCTGGGCGGCCGCGAGACGGTTGGGGTTTTCGCCAGCCGGGCTCCCTATCGGCCAAACCCCATCGGAATCTCGGCGGTGGAGCATCTGGGACTGGAGCGCGATACGCGGGGGCTGGCGCTCAAACTGCGCGGGGTCGATCTGCTCGACGGCACGCCCGTGCTCGACATCAAACCCTATGTGCCTTACGCCGATGCGCTCCCCCAGGCATCGAGCGGATTCGCAACACCGCCTCGGGTCACCGCGCTGCCCGTCGCGTTTTCGGAAAGCGCTCGCCGGGACGTGGAGTTGGCGGATCCCAACGGCCAACGCAAACTGTTCGAGTTGATCGCACAGATTCTGGCCCAGGATCCCCGCCCCGGCTACATGGATCGTTACCCGGAGCGCCGCGAATTCGGAATCCAGCTTTACGATCTCAATATTCGCTGGCGTATCGATGACCGCGAGATCAAGGTGATCGGCGTTGACCCGCTCGCGGCGTTGGAACTCGCGCGGTGACTTTCCGAGAGTTTCCTGACGATGCTCTAGATCGCGGCGTCAAGCACCTGTTCGGCCCAGCCCGAGAGCGCCTCCAGGATCTTGAGCTTCCCCGGATCGGCGGCATGGATCTCGGTCAATTCCATCAGACGCTGTTCATAGTGGTCGATCTGGATGCTCCCGCCACCGTCCGGATCGGTGAGTCGGGTCAGTCGCTCGGCGTCCCAATCCTCGCGTTCCTCGGAGGTCAGACTCTCGGGCCAATTGCGGGCGCGATAGCGAAACAGCATTCGGGGCAGACGCGCATCCTCGAAAACCGGCGACGCTTGCGCCAGTTCAGCCGGCGAGAGACGGTGCATCCCATCCAGGATCCGCCGGTCCTGGTCGGAGAAAAAGCCGCCGGAGTAGAGCATCAGGTCGGGGTCGGTCTCGGCTGGCCCTTCTGGCAGTTGATGCGCGGCCTGCACGCGACGCTGGATGTCGGCGGCGGATGCCGAAATCCAGCGCGCCCGTGCGACGACCTGATCGGGATCGATCCGCCAGCGCTCGGCGGTCTGGGCGGTCAGGGTTTTCAGCGTGGCCAGTACCGGGGCGCGATTGACATGAACGGTCTTCAGTGGGATGCGCTCCACCCCCTCGGGTAACTGCGCGGTCGGGGTAAAGAGTCGGGCGCGGATGTCCTCGACGGACAGATCGAGGAGTTGGGCCGGATCGGCGCGCAGGTCGAAGCAGATCACGCCATTGCTGTTCGTCGGGTGTTGCGCCACCGGAAACACCGGCGCGAGACATCCCAAGGCGGCGGGATAGCGGGCCGAGACATGCAGCAGCGGCTCACCCTTGGCGAGCAGATCGCGCACGCGCCGCTTGTCGCGCAGGGTTAGCGCATAGTCGAACAACCGGGGCTGGACCTGGCGCAGCCGGCGCGCGAGCGCGAGCGTGGCGCGCACGTCGGCGAGCGCGTCGTGCGCCTGAGCATGGCCGATGCCATTGGCGGCGGTCAGTTGCTCCAGCTTGAACGAGACGGTGCCATCCTCGTGGGTCGGCCACTCCAGACCCTCGGGGCGCAGGGCATGGGCCAGCCGCAGGGTATCGATGAGATCCCAGCGCGAATTGCCGGTGCGCCATTCGCGCGCATAGGGGTCGTAGAGATTGCGGTATAGCAGATGGCGGGTGACTTCGTCGTCGAAACGGAGACTGTTGTAGCCAACCCCGCAGGTGCCGGGTTTGCTCAGCGCGGCCTGGATGTTTGCGGCGAATTCGGCCTCAATCAGACCCTCGCGCGCGGCGAGTTGCGGCGTGATGCCGGTAATGAGACAGGCCTCCGGCTGGGGCAGCAGATCCGTCGCGGGGCGACAGAAAAGCAGCAGCGGATCGCCGACCTCGTTCAGATCGGTATCGGTGCGCAGACCGGCAAACTGACAGGCACGATCACGACGGGGGTCGGCGCCCCAGGTTTCGTAATCGTGCCAGTAGAAGGTTTGCGACAAGCCTAGAGCTTTTCCCGAATCCGGGCAGCCTTGCCGGTGAGTCCGCGCAGATAGTAGAGCTTGGCGCGACGCACGTCGCCCTTGCGCTTGACCTCGATCCCGCCGATGGCCGGGCTATAGGTCTGGAAGACCCGCTCCACGCCCTCGCCGTGCGAGATTTTCCGCACCGTGAAGGCGGAATTCAGACCGCGCTTGCGAATGGCGATCACCACGCCCTCGAAGGCCTGGAGACGTTCGCGGTTGGCTTCCTTGACCTTCACCTGCACGACGACGGTATCGCCGGGGGCAAAGTCGGGAATTTCACGGGTCATTTGCTCTTGTTCGAGCGCTTGAATAATGTTGCTCATGGTTTTCCTTAGCTCCTGTTCTCAGCCGGCGTCATCTTGATGATGGGCCAGGATAAATTCATCGAGTAACGCCTGCTCGGCCGGGCTCAGCCCGCGCCGCTTCAGCAATTCCGGGCGCCGCAACCAGGTCCGGCCCAGCGCCTGACGCAGCCGCCAACGTTCGATCGCGGCATGATCGCCGCCGATCAGCACGGACGGAACCGAACAGCCGTCGATCCGTTCCGGGCGGGTGTAATGCGGGCAATCCAGCAGCCCATCCATATAGGAGTCCTGACGGGCGGAATCGGCATGTCCGAGCGCGCCCGGCAAGAGCCGGATCGCGGCGTCCATCACCACCATGGCCGGCAGTTCGCCGCCGCTCAGGACGTAGTCGCCGATCGACCATTCCTCGTCCACCTGCGCCGCGATCAGGCGCTCGTCGATCCCTTCGTAGCGACCGGCCACCAGAATCCATCCGGGTTGTGCGGCAATCTCGCCGATTGCGACCTGATCGAGCAACCGCCCCTGAGGGGACAGATAGGCGACCCGGCTGGTCGGGGCGGCCGAGCGCGCGTCGGCGATGGCATCGCGGAGCGGCTCGACCTTCATCACCATACCGGGACCGCCACCATAGGGCCGGTCATCGACGGTGCGATGGACATCCTGGGTGTAATCCCGCGGATTCCAGAGATGCAGTTCGGCCAGACCGCGGGTCATGGCCCGTCCGGTGACGCCCTGATCCGACAGAATGCGGAACAGATCAGGAAATAGGGTGACGACATCGAAGCGCATAGCTGAAATCGTGAGCCGCCCGAGACGCGTTGCGGTTAAAAATCAGGATCCCAATCGACCTCGATCCGGCCGCGCGCGAAATCCACATCCTTCACCACGTCGCCCCAGGCAAACGGCAGCAGACGCTCGCGCTCGCCCTTGACCACCAGCACGTCGTTGACGCCGGTCGAAAAAAGATGGTCCACCCGACCGAGATCGACACCGGCGACGGTGACGACCGCGAGCCCTTCCAGGTCGAACCAGTAAAACTCGTCCGGACGCGGCGGGGGCAATTGCTCGCGGGTCACCGCGATCTCCTGACCGACCAATTGCGCGGCCGCGTCGCGATCTTCGCAGCCATCGAGCCTCACGATCATGCCCTTCCCGTGCAACTTGCGCTCGGAGAGCTTGCGTGGCGTCGCTTCCGGGCCAATCAGCCAGGGCACGTAGCCGAGAATGCCGTCGCGCGGATCGGTTTCCGAGACGACTTTCACCCAACCCTTGAGACCGTAAACGCCCGCGATGCGTCCAACGACGATGCGCGACGGATCGGTTCGTGGAGCCGTGACGGTCATCGGGAGGACGCGTAAAGGCTCAGGCCGCGATCGCCGCCGCCTCGCGCGCCGCCTGCTTCAGCAACTGCTTGGCACGATCGGTCGGCTGGGCGCCCTGACGAATCCAGTAATCGGCGCGTTCGCGATCGACGCGCAGCGGAATTTCGCCGCCCCTTGCGTTGGGATTAAAGAATCCAAGCCGCTCGATATAACGGCCGTCGCGCTTGGCGCGAATATCGGCGACAACGATCTGGTAGAAGGGGTTTTTCTTGGAACCACCCCGAGATAAGCGAATTGTGACCATGTACTGTCCTGGATCAGACGTGTGGGCGTTGCGGGATAGCCCCGCAGGTAAACGCGCAAATATACAGAATCTGACGAAAAATGGAAGCGTGGAATCGTCTCAGGATGACCGACCAGCGCTCACCGCCCCGCCGCGCGCGCTGGCCGACGTGAGCGTCCGGCGCAGATCCGCTTCCAACTGCTCCAACTCGCGACTGGCTGCGGCACGGGCGCGCTTGCCCTCGTCGGCGATCGCGAGGCTCTCCTCGATGGTCTCGATCAGGGTCCGGTTGGCCTGCTTGACCACCTCGATATCGAAAACGCCGCGCTCGATCTGACGCCGCGCCTCGGCATTGGCCGACTTGAGATTCCCGGCATTGGCGCGCAGCAGATCGTTGGTCAGATCGGTCGCCGCCTTGAGGGTGTCGGCGGCCTCGGCGGAGCGATAGATAGTCACGGCCTGGGCCAGTTGCTGGCGCCACAGCGGAACGGTATTGACCAGAGTCGAATTAATCTTGTTGATCAGACCCTTGTCGTTCTCCTGCACCAGCCGAATGCTCGGCAGACCCTGCATCGAGACCTGTCGGGTCAGTTTCAGATCATGGACCCGACGCTCCAGCTCATCGCGGACGCCGCGCAGATCCTTGAGCTTTTGCACCTCGACCATGTCCTTGCTCGCCTCCACTTGGGCAACCAGGGCCGGAATCGTCGTCTCGTCGAGTTCAGTCAGCTTGCGTTCGCCAGCGGCGATGTAGCGCTCCAGTGCGCGGAAATAATCGAGATTCGCGGCATAAAGCCGGTCCAGCGCGGTCACGTCCGTCAGCAGTTTGGTCTGATGACGCTCCAGCGTTCTGGAGATCTCCTCGATCTGATCGCGCACCACCTCGTATTCCTGAAGGAACCTGACCACGGGCCGGCTCTTGCCCATCAGCCGGGACAGAAACCCCGGCTTGCGATTGGGATTGAGATCCTCGACATCGAATCCCTTGAGAGTCGTGACCATCTCGCTCAGCGCCGCGCCCGCCGGGCCGACATCCTTCGCGCGCACGCCCTCCAGCATCTGATCCGAAATCTCGGTAAGCCGTTCCTGGGCCTTGGCGCCGAAGAAGAGGATCGAATGCGAATCGGCCAGATTCAGTTCCTGAAGCAGGCCCGCGACCTCGGGATCCGCGGCGGGCGCCACGGGGTGCTCGTCGAGGGTCATCGGCGGCTGGACGCTGGCTGGAGCCACCACGGGTAACTCCATGTCCGGCGCCGAGGCGGACGCCTCGGGCGTGTCGCGGGAAACGCCTTTTCGACTCTCATGCTCATCCACCATCGCGATCCTCCAATCCATTCTAAAGTTGCGTCAATTGCTTCTTCAACACCTCGATCTGAACATCGAGATCCATCAGGTCGGTTTTCAGCAGACGCCGATGCTGTTCGTCGAAGACCTCCTCGACGGTCGCTAGGACCGTGCGGAAATTCTGCTCCAGTTCGCGTGAATCGGCCAGACGGTGCGTGCGGGCATAGCCGTCGGCGACCTGCTGCACCCCCTCCAGATAGACGTTCAGAAACTTGCGCGCGCGAAACAGATCGGTCGGGCGATCCGCGATCTGGTTGAGGATGACGCGCCCCTGACGGCCAATGCGTTGCAGCCGAAGTTTCAGTTCGGGATTGGCGATGGTCGTCGCCGCGCGCTCCAGTTCGATGAGTTTGCGTTCCGCCTCGGCGAGCGCATCGGCAACCTTTCTGGCCCGCTCATCGCTGAGATCGAAGGGACGCGGCCGGCCCAGCGGTTCGAGACCATAGACCAGATGAAACCCGAGCAACGCCACCGCCGCGAAGGCCAGACTGAGCGCAAACCCATGACCGACCGCGATAAAGGCGGTCAGGCCCGTGGCGAACCCCGTGAGCAGTCCGCCGATGGTCTTGAGCGGGATCCGCTCCAGACGGGCGAAGCGCAGGGTCTGTTGCGCCTGGACGGACAGGATGCCACGACGGGTCAGAGAGGCGGCGGCCATGAAGAGGACAAAGCCGGCGCCGTCGCCTAGAAAGGCATCGAGCCGACCCGTGCCCAGCCCGATCAACGCGCCAAACAAGAGCGGCAGCGGCAGCAGGAAGAGGAGCGCGCCTTTCAACCGTGACATCTGCGCTCCGGGAATCCAGTCCGCGGGCAGGGCCGGTACGCGCGCACGGGCGATGCGCTCACCATAACAGCGCCTGACAGGAGACCAGCCAGACGCTGGAGAGAAGCAGCACCACACCAAGAATCCGCGCGCCCAGCGACGGTCTGGCGGGCGGGGTTTGGCGGTGCGGCGTCAGATCATCCGGCATGGCCGCGCGTCTCCTCTAGCTCAAACCGCACCCTATCGAACTGTACCCTGGCGTAGATCTCAGCCATCGGCACGACGCACTCGATGGCGTCGAAGCGGATCAGATCGTCTGGGTCGGAATAGGCGGTCAACACCCAGCGATCATCGTCCCGACGGGTGAACACATCGACCGAATAGCGATCCTGGGCGACCAGGACATACTGCCGCAGGCTCGGCAACGCGCGATAAATGGCGAATTTCCCGCCCCGATCATAGCCCTCGGTCGACGGCGACAGCACCTCGATCAGCAGGATCGGATTGGTCAGAACGTCGCTGCGTTCGTCGTGGAAGGCCGGTTCGTCGCAGAGCGCGACGACATCCGGGTAGGTGCTGGCATCGGCGGCATCGACGCGGATGCGCATGTCGTTAGAAAGCACCGTGCTGGGACCGGACTTGAGCGCCGCGCGCAGTTCGCTCGCCAGGTTCAGTGTAATGAGGTTGTGGTTGTAGCTCGCGCCAGTCATCGCATAGAGATGACCCGCGACATACTCGTGCTTCGCGTCGATGGCCTCGCGCTCGACCGCGAGATAGTCATCAAAGCTGTAAGCGGCTTGCGGTTGCAGCGACATCCGGGCGACTCCGTGTTGATTTCACTTCAGTCAGGTCGACTCAACTCGATGCAGCCGAGTATAGACGGATGCGAACTCGGATTCCTCGCGGGTCGCGTTTAACGAATCGGCATTGCCCAGCATCGACCGGTTCCGTATCCTCGCCGTTCCGATGTCGCCGGAGTCACCCTCGGAACCAACGCGCATGTCCGTCAACAACTGGCTCAAATCCCAACGTCCGCTGGCCGGAAACGCGCTGGCGTTCACCGTCTGGCTAAATACGGCGAATGGCCTGCTCGCCATCGTCCAGGCTTGGTGTCTGGCGGTCATCCTCAACGCCGTCATCTTCGCCGGCGCCGGCTTGACGGAAATCCAGCCCTGGCTGTGGTCGCTGCTCGGTCTGTTCGCGCTGCGCGCGGCGGTCGTCTGGTTCGCCGAACGCACCGCGTTCGGCGCCGCGGCCGGCGTGCGGGTGGCGCTGCGCGATCGGGTCTATCGGCATCTGCAACGGCTCGGTCCCGGTTATCTCGCCAACCAGCGCAGCGGCGCGCTGGTGGAGACCCTGACCAAGGGCATCGACGACCTGGAAGGCTACTACGCCCGCTTCCTGCCGGCCATGACCCTGACGATGATCCTGCCGCTCGCCATCCTGACCGCCGTGCTGCCCATGGACTGGCTGGCCGGTCTGGTGCTGATGGTGACGGCGCCCATGATTCCGCTCTTCATGATCCTCATCGGCTCCGGCGCCGAGGCCCGCAACCAGCGCCAGTGGAAACAACTGGCCCGCATGAGCGCGCATTTCCTGGACGTCATCCAGGGTCTGACCACGCTCAAGCTGTTTGGGGCCAGCCGGCGCGAGGTCAAGGTGGTCGCGCAAATCTCGGACGACTATCGGGTCAGCACCATGCAGGTGCTGCGGATCGCCTTCCTGTCCTCGGCGGTGCTGGAGTTTTTCGCCACCGTCGGTATCGCCATCGTGGCCGTCTTCATCGGCTTCCGACTCTATGGCCTGGCCCTGCCCGTCCCGCCCTGGCTGGCGGTGCCCGATGTCACCTTTCTACAAGGTCTATTCGTCCTCATGCTGGCCCCGGAGTTCTATGCGCCGCTGCGCAATCTGGGCACTCAGTATCACGCCCGTCTGGCGGCGGTGGCCGCCGCCGAGCAACTGATTCAGGTGCTGGAGGCCGAACCCGCGCAATCCGTCCCCGGCACCGAACCGCTGGCCGCCGGGCGCCCGCTCGGGGTGCGGTTCGAGTCGGTGCGCTTCAGCTATGAGGAAGGCCGGGACGCGCTCCAAGGGCTGGATATCGAGATTCCGCCGGGGCAGCGAATCGCACTGGTCGGCACCAGCGGCGCGGGCAAGACCACGGTCGTGAACCTGCTGCTCGGTTTCCTGACACCGACCGGGGGGCGCATTCTGATCGGCGAGCAGGAACTGTCGCGCATCGATCTCGACGACTGGCGCCGGCATCTGGCCTGGGTGCCCCAACAGCCGCGTCTGTTCCAGGGATCGATCGCCGACAATATCCGCCTCGGTGCGCCGGAGGCGAGTCTGGACGCCGTGCGCGAGTCGGCGCGGCGCGCGCGCGCGGACCAGTTCATCGAGGCGCCGCCCGACGGCTACGACAGCCGGGTCGGCGAGCGCGGCGCGGGGCTGTCCGGCGGACAGATCCAGCGCATCGCCCTGGCGCGCGCTTTTCTGCGGGACGCGCCGCTCGTCATCCTCGACGAGGCAACGGCCAATCTCGACCCGGAGAGCGAGCGTCTCGTCCAGGAAGGCATCGACGATCTCGCCCGCGACCGCACCCTGCTGGTGGTCGCTCACCGGCTGGCGACGGTGCGCCGGGCCGATCGCATCCTGGTGCTGGACCAGGGCCGCATCGTCGAACAGGGCGACCATGCCACGCTGGCCGCGGCGCACGGACTCTACGCCCGCATGATCGCGGCCTATGGAGATGCCGGCCAAGGGGTTGCCGACCTTCAGGACAGGAGTAAAGGCTCATGAAGGACATTCTGCGTCTATTGGACCTTTTCCGGCCCTATCGGGGCTGGATGCTGCTCGGCACCCTGGCCGCGATCCTCACCCTGATCGCCAACGTCATGCTGATGGCCGCCTCCGGCTGGTTCCTCGCCGCGATGGCGACGGCCGGCGCCGCCGGCGTTGCCATGAACTATTTCACCCCGGCGGCCATGATCCGGGGCAGCGCCATGCTGCGCACCGGCGGACGCTATGCCGAGCGGCTGGTCAATCACGAGGCGACCTTCCGTCTGATCGCCAGCCTGCGGGTCTGGTTCTACAGCCACCTGGAACCGCTCGCGCCCGCGCGGCTCCAGCAGTATCACAGCGGCGATCTGCTCAGCCGCATCCGCGCCGACATCGACGCGCTCGACAACCTCTATGTACGGGTGCTGGTGCCGGTCGTCGTCGCCCTCGCAAGCACCCTGATCTTCGGTGTCTTCCTCTTTCTCTTTGCCCCGGTTCTGGCCCTGACCGGACTGATCTTTCTATTGCTCGCGGGCGTCGCCCTACCGCTCTGGTCCCAGTCGCGCGGACAGGCGCCAGGACGGCGGATCACCGAGGACGAGAGCGAGCTGCGGACCGCCGTCATTGACGGCATTCAGGGGATGGCCGAACTCACTGTCTACGGCGTGACGGAACGGCAGGCCCACCGCATCGACGACCTGAGTCGCCGCCTGGTCGCCGATCAGGCACGACTGAGCAGCGACCACGGGCTGACCCTGGCGGCGGTCGGCCTCTGCGCCAGTCTGAGTCTCTGGGTGCTGCTCTGGCTGGCGATTCCGCTGGTGCGCGACGGTCAGCTCATGCCGCCCCTGCTCGCCATGCTGGCCCTGTTCACGCTTGCCAGTTTCGAGGCGGTCGCGCCGCTGCCGCAAGCCTTTCAATTGCTTGGTCGCACGCTCGCCGCCGCGCGCCGGCTCTTCGACATCGTCGACACCGAACCGGCGGTGCGCGAGCCGCCGGGTCTCTCGCCCCAGCCCAAGGGCTTCGACATCGCCTTCGACCGCGTCACCTTCGGCTATCCCAAGGCCGCGCGCCCGGCCGTCGCCGACATCGTCCTGCACATTCCCGAAGGGACGCGAGCCGCCGTCATCGGCGCCACCGGCTCGGGCAAGAGCACGCTGTTCAATCTGCTACTGCGTTTCTGGGCGCCTGACAGCGGGGCGATTCGGATCGGCGGACAGGACATCGCGGACTTTCATGGCGACGATCTACGCCGTCATATCGCCGTGGTCAGCCAGCACACCCATCTGTTCGACGCGACTATCCGGGAAAATTTGCTGATCGCCAATCCCGATGCCTCCCAGGGCGCCATCGAACAGGCGTGCCGGGTGGCCCAGATCCATGACTTCATCGCCGAACTTCCCGAAGGCTACGACACCTGGGTCGGCGAAACCGGGGTGCGGATGTCCGGGGGTCAGGGGCGACGGATCGCCGTGGCGCGCGCGCTGCTCAAGGACGCGCCCATTCTGCTGCTCGACGAACCCACCGAGGGGCTGGACGCCGCCACCGAGCGCGATCTGATGCAGGCGCTCGACCGGCTGATGGTCGGGCGCACGGTCCTGCTGATTACCCACCGTCCGGCCGGGTTGGACTGGGTCGATCAGGTGCTGGTGCTCGATCAGGGTCGCGAGCTGGCCCATGGCGATGTCTCCGTGGTGCCCCAGGCGACGCAGGCGGCACTGCTCGCCGTTAAACCTTAAAGAGCGGTTGAATCGCAAATCACGCTTTAAACAGCGCATTGAAGGTGTCCCGCATCACCCACGAGAACATCTTCGGATTGCGCGCCACCTGCCCCAATGCGTAGGGGAGCCACGCAGTGCCAAAGGGTATGTAGAGGCGGACCGGTACGCCGAATTCGCGCGCCACGGCCATCGAGGCGCGGCGCGGAAGCCCGCACAGCAACTCCAGTTCGCAGTCCGTACCCGCATGCAGCAGGCGGCTCAACGCCTCGCGAGCCAAGGGGGCGTCGTGCGTTGCGACTGCGACGATGGATGCCCGACCGGCCAGACGATCGATCACGGACAGAAATCCGTCTCCAGGATCGGTATCGGGTCGCTCCTGACAAGCCCATTGCCCCTTGACGACACGCACGCGGATACCCCGAGAAGTGGCCCAGTCGGCATCATCGGGGCTGCGTTTCCATCGGCCGGGCACGGTCAGCCCCAGCTTCGGATACTGTCCTCGCAACGCCTCCAACGCCTCAAGCGTCGGCGTTGCCGTCTCGGGGCCGTGGGAATCGAAATGCATCAGTTGATCATGACGCCTTGCGCAATCGGCGATTTCGAGCAAGTCGTCCCGCGCGTAACCGAGTGCCGGAACCTTAATGGAAACATAGCCTTTCGGCCTTACCTCGGAGAGCGCTTCGACCGCCGCGCAGCACTCGCGCACGATCACGCTCGAGACATCGTCATCGGAATTAAAATAGCCAAGGGTACAGGCGACATCATTTGTCTCCATGCGACGGACCCATTTCATTGCATCGCGCAGGTGCGGACCCGGCACGTAGGCCCGGCTGGCGATGCGCAGAATTGGATCCCCGACGACAGACAACAACCGACGTAGCGACGCTTTCATCATGTGGTTACCCCGCGTATCAGGCGCTTCCTTAACGCGCCCAAAAGATCCTGCACCAATGCCAACGCTCCCTGGAGTGAAGCCGGATACGCGTGGACACGCAAATAAGGCCGGAGCATGGTTGTCCATTGGGTCGTCCATGGTGCGGGACTCCCCAGAAACTCATAGGAACGAAGTCCGAATTGAGCCGCATAGCCGATGGTATGCAGCATCAACAAATTGCCCGGCGAGCAGCGCGCATAGCTCGGGTCATAACCGATTTTCAACAACCAGAATCTTTTTTGGCACTGGACAGCAATTTGCATGCCGATAGCAACGCCACCGACGCGCATCAAGGCCAGTCGCAGGGTTCCCTGACGCATGGCCGCACGGGCATACTCACGAAAGAAAGATCCGAGGATCTGGTCGCCGGTCAACGCCGTACCGCTTTCGCCTTTCCAGCTTCGCGCCTCGACGGCATACGCCTCGTCCAGCAGGCTGTCGAGCGCTGACTCACTCAGGTTCTCGTGGATTTCAAACGTCAATCCACCACTCTTTTCGGCATGGCGCTCCGCCCGGCGGAAATCGGAACGACGCCCAGCATTGAACTTCGATCGCGGATTTTTCCAGCTCGCATCCAGATCGATAAACGGCGTTCCCTCAGCCTTTCTCACAACGACAAGGCCGCGTCCGATGAAGGCACGTTTTAGCGCAACGATGCTGGGCGAGTTCGCCGGCACGCGGGGCAGCACGATCGCAAGCGACTGGTGGGCGAGACGGCACGCAAGCCTCTCCAGCCCCGCATTGCTCTCCCATACCAGATCGCCCGGCTCGCCAGTTTCCTGCGCACCCACGAGGCTTAACCTTTTCGGGTGGATCCCAATACGTGTCATTGGCATGCGTTGCCCGACGTGCGAGTCGTCAACATCGAACGTCACAATGTCCTGCTTTGACCCCAAATATTCGGCGGCAGTCAACACCCAGGCCGTATGCTGCATTGGCAACATACCCGAATCGACGCACCTGCCAACGCATGGCTTCAGTATGGCGTGATCCGCTTTGCGTATGTCATTGGGCGGTCGTGACACATCGATCGCGCCGCCGCAGGGACTGTCGCACTCAGGCTTATCCATTACGCTTCTTGTTCCAAATGGATGCTTCAGGACTTCTAAACGACCAGTCAATCCGATGAACGAAGATGGCTTCGACGCGTGTAGGAAACGCTTCTTTAAGGTGGGCTCTCCCGGAAATCGCCTTAAGTCTAGCAGCCTGTCGGACTTGAGCGTTCGGATTGGCTGAAAAAGACAATCAAGAGGCTATTTTCCTCGAAAATAGCCTTTTTTCGGCCAAAAAGGCATTTTTCCTACGAATTTCCCTTACTGCAGGCG
>NZ_NHSQ01000164.1 GCF_016653465.1 Thiocystis minor
CCTGCTCCCGGATCCCGATGCCTCAGTACCAGGCTGCGCACCAAGGGCACCCAGGAACTGAACATCCAGCAGTTGCTGGCCGGTTCCAAGCACTGGGAGCGGTTCGTGGGCGGTACGGCGCTCTCCTGCATTCTCATGCCCAACACCTATCATCGTTACCATTCCCCGGTGGCTGGCTCGGTGATCGAGACCGCTCTGGTGGACGGCGCCCTGATTGGCATGGAGGATTTTCCCGCCTTTGTTCCGCCCGGCGGCAACGTGGGCCGCCCCGGCGCGGACTTCAGCGCCTTCGAGAACGATCGGCGCGGCTATTTCATCATCGATACTGGAAAGTATGGCCTGGTGGCGGCGGTGCCCGTGGGCCTGAGCGAGATCGGTTCCGTGGTCTTCCATGACTGAAGGAAAACACGCGCCGCGCCACCATGCAGTAGCGCCCGCGCGTGGCCAGGGATGGCGCCGTCGTGGCGCCATCCGCGTCAAGGCGCCCGGCCAGGAAGCGCGCTCGCCGACAACACAAGCTGCTTCCCCATCGCCGCCATCGCCTGCGCTAGGGTGTCGATCTTGGTGGGATGGCGCAGATCGACCAGCCGCTGCACTTCCTGCTTGCGCGTCCCCATCCGTCGCGCCAATTCGGCTTGCGGCAGACGCTGTTCGAGCATCGCGTTCAACAGCAGCACCTTGCCCCAAACACTCAACGGCACCGCCACCAGCTCCGCACCCTCGATCACGGAGGGCAGCGGCACCGGGCGCGCGTCCTCAAAGTAGAACTCGAACGCCGTCACCAGCGCGTCGCGCGCATTGATCAGCGCCTCCTCGCGGGTATCGCCCCCCGTCAAGGCTTCCGGGATGTCCGGGAAGCTGGCCATCCAGCCGTCACCATCCGGTTCGATCGTCACTGGGTACATGGTTTGTCTCGGTGTCGCCTGTCGTGAGTTCCCTGCCCCGCGCGGGGCTGGGTTCCGCCTATAAGCCAAGTTGCTTGATGATGGCCTTGCGGAGCTGCTCGTGGATTTCCTTTCCGGGATGGCGCGGCATCGTCGATTGCCTTCCTTGCCGGTAGAGAGCTTCAGATGGTTTGCGCCATCCTTCGTCACGACCCCTTGAGACTCCAGCCAGCGCCGGAACTCACGCTGCTTCACCGCACCTCCGTTGGTTGTTTGAAGTGTGTTTATAGTAAACAAAAATGTTTACCATGTCAATCGAATGGCGTGCCGTCAAGCAAAAACCCCCGCGGGATGAAAAAAGGGTTTTTCGGCGCCCAAGGGGGTTTTCGCGAACCGCACTTTTTCTAGGGCGTGTCATCAATTCATGTTGTGTGGGATTCGCAGGGTTCAGCAGGCCATCGCCGCGTTCGAGCAGGACAACGCGCGCCGGCAGGCGAGGATGGAGCAAGGCTATCTGGCCACCTATGAGCAAGACCCGGCCGCGGCCAAGGCGCTGATTCAACATTTCACCGACGAGATGCTCGCGCGGCAGCGTCGGATGCTAGAACGGCTGACCGGCACGCTCGCGAAGCAACTCGACATGGAAGACCTGACCAACGCTGACTACACCCGGATGATCCAGGAGATCGANATTTCACCGACGAGATGCTCGCGCGGCAGCGTCGGATGCTAGAACGGCTGACCGGCACGCTCGCGAAGCAACTCGACATGGAAGACCTGACCAACGCTGACTACACCCGGATGACCCAGGAGATCGAAACCGCCTATCACTTTCATGGGGCTTGAGAGGAAAGAATGAAGAGTGAGCGGAGAGGAGCGAGAAGTAAGAAGTGAGTTGCTCCGTCAATCCGGGAATTTGGCTCCCTCCAACTCTATACTCTCTTCTTTTCACTCTCTCCTCATAGAGCATCCGAGATGCGCGCACTCTTTAGGATAGCGGCCGCGCTGGTCGTGCTGCTGGGTCTGGGACTCGGTGCCGGACTGGCGCTGCATTGGCCGGTCGCCGCTCCTGCGCTGTCAACGCGACCCGCCGCTGGCGAGGCGCAAGCCCCCGCCGACGCCTCAGGGGATTTTGCCACCCAACTCACGCGCCTGGAAGCGGCGGTCGACGCCCAGCGCCGCGCCGACCAGCGGCAATCCGGTGCCTTCGCCGAGAATTTGCGCACCGCCGCCATGCGCCTGTCGATGTCGGGGCCGCTCGCGCCCCTCACCCAGCGCACCCTGATCGCGCTGGGTCAGCGCCCGGCACTGCAGAAGACACTGTTCTGGCTGATGCCCCTGGTTGGCTGGATGAGCGAGCCTTTTCTGTACCCGCTGCCGGCCGATGCCGACCCGGCGGCGCGTCTGCAAGCCCTGATCGACGCCCGCGCCGCGGTCGGCATCCGTGTCACCCTTGACAATGTCGGCGATGCCTCGCACTCCGCGGCCAAGGCGGCGGCTTATCGGGATTTCTACCGGCGGCTGATTCTGGCAGCCGACGGTGGCGGGATGCCGCCGCCACTCTCCGTCTCGCTCAAGCTCTCGGCGCTGGTCGATGACCTGCCCGCGGCCCTCGGTGCGGCGGGCACGACCAAGCGCGCGGAGATCCTCAATGCCTTGCGCGCGCTGCTCGGCCCTTCCGCCGACGGAGCGCCGGCGGCGGTCTTCATCCGCGTGGATATGGAAGAGTATGCCTACAAAGACCTGACGCTCGCGCTCTTTCGCGAGTTGATCGAGACCGCGCCGGAGCTGGCCATGGACGCGACCGGTCAGAGCCGCATCGGAGTGGTGATCCAGGCTTATCTGCGCGATTCGGCGCGCGATCTTGCGAGCCTCGCGACCTGGGGCGAAGCGCGCGGTGTGCGCATTCCTGTGCGCCTAGTCAAGGGTGCCTATGCCGACGATGAAAAAACCCTGGCCCGGAACCAGCACCGCCCATCGCCGGTGTGGGATTTCAAGGCCTCCACCGATGCGAGCTATCTGATGCTCGCCGACTACCTGTTGCGGCATCCCGAGCGCTTCGACACCCGCTTTGCCACTCATAACATGAGCACCCAGGCGCGGGTGATGGCCTTGGCGGCCGCGCGCGGATACCGACCCGAGCAGATCGAATTTCAGATGCTCTATGGCATGGGCGAACCAATCAAACAGGCCTTGGTCACGCTTGGCTACCAGGTGCGCGAATACGTCCCCGCCGGCTCCCTGGCCCGCGGACTCGGCTACGCCGGGCGCCGCTTCGCGGAATTGACCAATCCCGACAACGCACTGGCGCGCACCCTGCAGGGCGACTACTCGGCGCTGACCGAGACACCGGAATTCGTCAGTGAACAGGATCGCGCCGCTGCCGAGGCGGCGCGTGCCGCGCTCATGGCCACTGGGCCAAAGGGGGCGCGGACCGGCACGACCTATGCGCTGCTGATCGGTGTCTGCGTACCCTGGGCCTCGCCGGCGGCGGCGGTCTGCGAACAGAATGTCGCCCTGATGGCGGCGACCCTGACGGAGACGCTTGGGCTCGATGAGCAGCACCTGCGCACCCTGGTCGGCTCCGCCGCCCGCTATCAGGGGGTGGTGGACGCCTTCGCCTGGCTCAGGGCGTCGGTCACGCCGGCGGACCGGGTGATATTCTACTACAACGGTCATGGCGTGCTGAGCGGGGACGACAATGGCGATGAGGCGGATGGTCTCGATGAGATTCTCTGCCTGTGGTCGGCGCACCCGCCCTTCAGCCGGCAGGCGGCGCTATGGACCCAGACCTGGATGAGCGACGATCGCCTTGCGGCCCTGTTGCGCGCGCTGCCCACCCAGTACCAGATCCTGATCATGGATACCTGTCATGGTGAGGCGGCGATCCACGGATTTGATCTTGGAGGCGCGCCAACCCATTACGACCAAGGCCAGGCCGCGCTGCTGGCGGCGGCGCGCGCGGATCAGCTCGCGCTGACCGACGTGAGCGGTCGCCATGGGCTCTTTACCCAAATGCTGGCCACGGCGCTGAAGGAGCGGCCCGCGACCCTGCGGGCGGCTTTCGATCAGGCCGCCGCCGCCACCTGGGCCGAGTCGCGCCGGCTTTGCCAGACTCGCGCGGCGGACAACGCCGGTCAGCCCCCGTGTATCGAGCAGAGGCCGACCTTGACCGACCCCCGGCGTCTCACCGAGACGCCCTGGTAGCGGCAGCGTGCAACCGCTCATCGGTCCGGCACCTCGCGCGGCGACAGGATGTCGCCGCCACCCCGTCAGTCCGCGGCCGGTGCCGACGCATCGGCGGGCGCGGCTGCGGATGCGGGTGACTCAGCCGGCTTGCCCGTGCAGGTCGCGCAGTCCGGGACCGTCTGACCACCGGCGGTCTTACAGTCGGCTTCGGATTGCGCGAGCAGACAGGTCTGATGGATGCAGCACAGGCTTCCCTCGGGGACATCCTGAGCCCCGGACAAGCCGAAAAACCCCGCACTTGCGGTGGTGGAGAAAGCTAGCGGCAGCGCCCAGGCAAGGGCGGATAGGGACATTTTCATTGCTCAAGAACCTCGTTGGAAGAGCAGAACAACCAGGGCCGAGCGGGCCTCCGTCGGCAGCGATAGAGTCATGGGATCAGCCGTTCAACGCAAGCGATTTCGCGCGATAAAGTCAGCCGTGCGCAGGGCGAGTGCCTGAATGGTCAGCGACGGCGAAGCACTGCAGCCCTGGGTGGGCAGCACGCTGGCATCGGCGATGAACAGATTATCAAGGCCATGACTCTGACCATGGGCATTCACCACCGAATCCGCCGCGCCGCGACCCATGCGCGCACCGCCGCAGAAGTGCGTCGCTGCGGAGCGATCCCAGCTCGTCCATTGTCCCAATGTCTGAATCGCGCCGCTGGCCACGGCCAGCGCCCGGCACCGGGCGAGCATGGCACGCAGGGTACGCAGATCGCGCGCGTCGAGCGTCATGGTCACGCGCGCCTTGGGCATGCCATGGGCGTCGCGCTGCTCCGGCTCCAGGTTCAGCCGATTGTCCGCTCGCGGCAGTTGCTCGGCGCTGGCGACGATGGCCGCATGGGCGCCATAGTGACGCTCCATGAAGCGCCGATGGTTGGTACCGACGCCGGGGGCGACATGCACCGCAACGCTGGCCGGGCTGATCAGGCCATCCGGCGCTCCCCAGGAGGCCAGGCTATAGGCGTTGCAGCCGTCCGCCTGCGGGCGCGCGAAATCCCATGCGCGACTGTCCAGCGCAACGCCCCGGTAGGACTTAAGCCGCTGCGGGAACAAGAGCAGCAGCCCGGCGTCGAGGTTTTCCATCAAATAGCGCCCGACCAGCCCATGCTGGTTCAGTAGACCTTGTGGATGCGCCGGGCTGGCCGACAGCAGCAATAGTCGTGGCGTTTCCAACGCGCCCGCCGCCAGGACGACCACGGGCGCATGGAATCGCTCGCGGCGAGCGCTGGCGGCATCGATGGTCTCCACCCCGGCCGCGCGCCCATCGGCCCCCAGCAGCACCCGGACCGCGATACGTCCGGTCTGGATACGCAGACGGCCAGTGCGCTCGGCAGCCGGCAGCAGGGCGACATCGACGCTCGATTTGTCCCCGATCATGCAGCCAAAGGCGCACTGCTTGCAGCGGATGCAGGCCGGTCGGTCGGCCATTGGCTGGCTCAGAATCGCCAGCGGATTGGGCGCCAGATTCAGGCCCAGCCCGCGACCAGCGGCCGCGATTAGAGCGCTGGCGCGGCTCAGGCGGTGCGGCGGGTTCGGATAGGGAGTCCCCTGCGGAAAGGCCGGATGCGCCGCGCCGGCGACGCCGAGCAGTTGCTCGATGCGGTCATAGTAGGGTGCCAGATCCTCGGTGGAGAGCGGCCAGTCCACGGCCAGGCCAAAGTCGCTCCGCATCCGCAAGGCGTGCGCCGGAAAACGATGGGCCTCGCCCTGATAGCGCAGGGTCGACCCGCCAAGACCGCAGGCACGGATATAACGGAAGTGGCGCTCGTCCCTGAGCTGGTGCCGCAGCAGGCTGCTGGCCAGATCCCGATCCTCCGCAGTCAGCCGCTGCGGGGTCACCAGATCGTCATCTGGCACATGGGACGCAAAGGCATCCCGGAATTCCCAGTCCGGCAGATGTCCGAAGTAATCCCGCGCTGGCTCGAAGCGCGGCCCGCGCTCGAGCAGCAGCACCCGATGACCGGCCATGACCAGGGCATGGGCGAGGGTTCCCCCGCCGGCACCGGAACCAACCACAATCGCCTCGGCATCCATTGCGACGGTCTCGTCGGCCGGCATCAGCCGGCATCCCCATCGCGGTCGTCAAGGATCCGCAGCTGCGGCCCCTGGTACCCGACCTGCGTCCAGCTACTCGGGTGGCTGTAATAAGCCTTGAGGGCGATGACAAGCAGCCTCCGCGCCAGGAAGACCAGGCTGCCCTCCAGCCCGTTCAGCCGCGGTTCGTCAAGATCGGCCAGCAAAGGCGCAAGATCCGCGACGCCGGCGGGCGCATACTGCTGATCGACATAGGTCAGCAGCGGCCGCAGCCAAACGAGGATGGCGGGTTCCAGGCTCGCGGACAGGCTCAGTCGCGGATCATCAATGCCAACCAGCGCTTGCATCAAGGTTTCCAGACCGGCTCCCGAATCACCGCTGTCACCGGTGACGGCAGGGATATTTTTACTCAGGCTCGCGCCGACCAAGGCCCAAGGTAGCGCAAGAAACGTCCGTCGCCGCATTAGCGTTGTCATGGGTTGATGGCACCCGGCACCCCACTGCCATTAAGTTAAGCCTAAAAACATATTGGCTCATGGGGCGAAAACAACAGCAATACCGATGCGGGCACTCGCGCACCGCGTCCCGACGCGCGGACTTGCGCTTGTTGGGCACAGGATTATAGTGGCGGGCAACTCGGCACCACCGAACCATAATCCGTCATCACCACCACCATCAGGAGCACATCCCCAGATGAACCGTCCCGCCTTGCGACGTCGCACCGCTGCCCTGCTCTTGATTCTGTCGTTACTGCCCGGCGTCGTGCCAATGGCCGAAGCCGAGAGTTCTGGCGCGAGCGCTGGCCCGGCCTCGCCTTATCAGGTTGGCAAATGGCTGCCCTCGGATCAGAAGACCCTGGATGCCTGGCGCGCGGAGCTGATCCGCGATACCGACGCGCTGCCTGGGGATGCTCCGCTCCTGCCGGTGATTCAGGACTTTAAGGACTTAATCGAGCAAGACCCCGAGCTCTTCATGCTGTTTACACAGATGTTCGAGCAGGTTCCGCGCAAGCCCCCGTATCTGAGCGATCCCACGGGCACCTCGCAGGTGCGGGATTATCCGCACATGCTGCGCCTGATGAACCGCGTTCTGACCCAAGCGCCGGAGTTCAATCACACCGGACTGGTTGGCTTTCCGATCAATGCCATCCTCGACTGGCCCATGGGCACGCCTGCGGGCACGACCGTTTTTCTCAATGACAAGGTCAATCGGCAGTTAAAAAAGATTCTGAATCAGTGGGCGCTGTTTCTCAATTCGCCAGACTCGCGCCATGTGCTCGGTGAGGATCCGCACACCGGCTGGTTTGGGCGCGATGCCATGGCCGCCATGCCGACCTTTGTCGAGGACTTTATCTGCAACCCAAGTCTGCCTTATCACGGATTTCAGTCCTGGGACGATTTTTTTACCCGCCGCTTCCGCGATGGCCGCCGCCCGGTGGTCGCGCCCGAGGATGACAGCGTGATTGCCAATGCCTGCGAATCGGCTCCATACCGCATCGCCACCAATGTGCGGGAACGCGATCAGTTCTGGATCAAGGCCCAGCCCTATTCACTGACGCACATGCTCGCTGGCGACCCACTCGCGAGCGAATTTACGGGCGGAACTCTCTACCAGGCGTTTCTCAGTGCGCTCAGCTACCATCGCTGGCATAGCCCGGTCAGTGGGCGCATCGTCAAAACGCGCGTGATCGACGGCTCCTATTACGCTGAGAATCTGGCCGAGGGCTTCGACCCGGCTGGCCCAAATGAGTCCCAGGGCTATATCACGCAAGTGGCGTCCCGAGCGCTGGTGTTCATCGAAGCCGACAACCCGGACATTGGTCTGATGGGCGTGATGTTCGTTGGCATGGCCGAGGTCTCCTCGAATGAAATCACCGTCTATGAGGGGCAACACGTAGGCAAGGGCGACGAACTTGGCATGTTCCATTTCGGCGGCTCCACGCATGTACTGATGTTCAGACCCGGCGTCGAACTGGACTTTGACCTGCGCGGACAGGAGCCCGGACTGCATTCGCAGAACATCCCGGTGCGCGCGAAGCTCGCGACCGTCAAGGCCCAGGCACAAGCAACGCCAGGCGCCTCAGTCTCCGACTGACGCGCGCCGGATGATGTCCGCCAACACCGAGTCCGCCAGGCCAGGGCGCCCGCGCCGCGCGCGCGTGCCGCCCGGGATCGGGCTCGGGCTTGGCCTGCTCGTCGGTGCCATCGCGGCGGACGCGACTGGGACTGGCCTTCCGCCGGTTGGCGGCCAGCCTCCTCCCCAGCACGCTAGCCACCTTGAACTGATACTTGGCAGCGCGGTCAACAGTCGCGCGCTCAACGCCGAGGACGACAGCGGACTGGCCTGGGGCTTTGCCGAGGCCCGGATCAGCGAGAGCTGGCGCTCTGGCTTCAACGGTGGAGCGGCGGTCATTGGGTCCGCCGAACTCTGGCGGGACCAGCCCGGCTTCGCGCCGCTGGCGGGAGCCCAGAGTTCTGGCGCCAGCGCTGGCCCGGCCTCGCCCTACCAGATCGGTAAATGGCGGCCATCGGATCAGAAGACCCTGGAAGCCTGACGCGCGGCACTGATGAAGGGCACTACCGAATGGATAACTACGTAATAGCTGAGCAACGGCGTCAAAAGGTGATGCTGCTGGTGGTGTGTTTCGGGGCGTTCATGGGAAACATGGATGGCACGATTGTGAATGTCAGTCTGCCGACAATCGCGCGCGAGATGAATTTGTCCCCGAGCGCGGCGTCATTGATAGTCTTGGCCTACCTGCTGTTCGAGACCGGGCCATTGATGGCATTTGGAAAACTGGGCGACCTGTTCGGTTCACGCCGGGTTTTTTTGTCAGGTTTTATGTTGTTTACCTTGAGTTCACTGGGCTGCGGATTGACCTCATCACTTTGGATGCTGGTGTTGTTTCGGGCAATCCAAGGCATCGGCGGTGCGATGATTTTCTCCGTAATGCTGACATTTGTCGCGCTTTACCTGCCGCCCGAAAAACGCGGACGCGCGATGGGGCTTGCCACAATGTCGGCGGCATTGGGTATAGCCGTTGGCCCGACGGTTGGAGGATTTATCACCCATTACATGGGGTGGCGTCACATATTTTTCATAAATGTTCCGCTTGGTCTTATTGCAACAATAATTGGTTTCCATGTGCTACCCAAATTGCATCCACCGGCTCGGGACAAACGTTTCGATGGTTTGGGTGCCTTCTATCAAACAATGTTTTTGCTGTGTTTTGTTTTCTCCGTTAACCAGTTTCATGAATTCGGCTGGCATTCTCCCGTAATTGCTTCGACACTGGGAGCGAGTCTGCTTTTTGCAGTGCTTTTTATTCACCGGGAACTGAGTGTTGCGTATCCAATTCTTGATCTGCGTCTTTTTCGCAACCGAAACACCTTTCTGGCAACATTTAACTTTTGTCTTTCCATGATGGTGATGGGAGGTATTCTTTTTCTGATGCCGTTTTACCTGCAGGATATTCGTGCTCTCGAAGTCAATGTCATCGGACTGATCATGAGCATTATTGCCCTGGGTCAGTTCATGGGTCCGTTTGCCGGACAACTCGGAGACCGACTGGGTTACCGTAAAGTGACTCTTTGGGGGGTTGTGCTTGGACTTGTTGCGTTTGTGATGTTTGTTTTTATGGATTTTGGAGAACCGTTATGGTGGGTAATCATGGCGATGACACTTTTCGGAGTGTCGCAGGGGCTCAACCGAGCGCCAAATATACAACTTATCATGTCAAGCGTACCGGCTGAACTCAAGTCAACGGCGGCCAGCATTACTTCTCTGATGCGCAGTCTGGGACTGACTTTGGGCGTCGTTGTATTTGAAACAACTTTCTCAATGTTTATTCCGGAAAAAATATCGCTTGACGCCGTTTCGTTGCATCACTCTGGCGTCCATCCTTCCGTGCTTAATCATGGTTTTGAAATGGCTTTAATTGTCGGTCTTGCCATCAGCATTGCCATGACTGTATCAATTGTATCTATCCGGAACAGCAGTAGAGCGGATAGCCATTAGCAGAATCATGATGTTGCCGCGATTTGGTCTGATGGGCGTGATGTTCGTTGGCATGGCCGAGGTCTCGTCAAATGAAATCACCGTCTATGAGGGGCAACACGTACGCAAGGGCGACGAACTTGGCATGTTCCATTTCGGCGGCTCCACTCATGTACTGATGTTCAGACCCGGCGTCGAACTGGACTTTGACCTGCGCGGACAGGAGCCCGGACTGCATTCGCAGAACATCCCGGTGCGCGCGAAGCTCGCGACCGTCAAGGCCCAGGCAGAGCAAC